>DASZWO010000066.1:0-51657 GCA_035546595.1 Opitutaceae bacterium | reverse complement strand
CTGGCACCATTCTTACACGTGATGATCCTGCCCAGATGCGAGCGGTTTGCCGCGGTGGAGCTGCGCTAGTCCGGCACGCCTTCCGCGGACACCGGCTCAATTAGTTCAAGCCGCTTCTTCATGAGCTGTTCGTAGCAATCCGGGAGGTCAAATGTCTTAAGCACGTCGGGAACGAGAGAGGAAAGGGGCCAATGGTAATCCTCGGATTCCATGATGGCCGCATAGCTCGTCAATGCATGCTTAAGCGTTACCTGTTTCACGCTCTCGTGCAGTACCGCGGCGAATGTTGCCGGGATTGCACCCCAGCCGCGTGCAGCCAGGTGGATTTCCCCATGCCCCGTCGCGGATAGCAGGTCGAGCAGCCTCAGCAGATCGTGCGTGCGCTGGCCGGCGGTCGGACAATCGAAGAGCAATCCGCAGCCCGCATGAAAATAATCCGCACCGCCTTTGGTAGGATTTGCTGGGGTCGACAGCCGTGGCTGAGAATCCCCGACCCCGCGTAGGTCGCACGCAAACACCGCGGTGTCGCTGCCGGCGGCGCACAGTCGGCGCACCCATGGATCGGTGCGCATTTCGGCGTCCGCGCCGCGATGGGAGACATAGAGTAGCGCGCGCTTAAAGCCGCGCGGGATCCGGGATGGTAGGGGCATCTGGCTCAACCGGATCGTAACGACCGGGATGCCGGGTTCGCTTTCGACAATGTAGTTGGCGAAGGCCGGAGTCACGTATCCCCGGGAAGGTGCCTCTCTCAGGATTTTGTAATCGGGCGCGCCGGCGCGGCTAGGCAGCATCAGCGTGGCCGCAATGGCCCGCTTTAGCTCCGCACCCCTAAGGGGATTGCGACCCTCGCGCCAGCGCTTCGACTGCATCCCGCCCAAGGAGAAAAGGCTCGTCGATCCGAGTTCCGCCACCTGGCCATGCGGAGTACAGCGGAGCACGTCGGCTTTTTCGGGACGCAGCGTGGGTTCGGACGAGCCATGACTTTTGCCCGTCTGGCTGTTGAACCAGCCATACATCGCCTCGCGATTCGACTTCGAGAAGCCGTGATAGCCGTCGCCGAGAAACGAGTCGAAGTTCTGCTCCGCGCCCAGCAACTGATAAAGATGGCGCAACCGCGCCGCTGCCTCCTCGAAACCCCGCGCGTCGAAGAAGTCCTTTTCCTGACCTAGTATCTTGACCGGATTCGGCGCCATGGCGGCAATGGCGTCGGAATGGTCGAGTCCGAGGGCGAGCAAATGCGGAGGAAACTGCTCTGGATCCTGCGAGTTTTCGTTTTCGATGTTGCGCCGCATGGTCGTGACGAAGCAACTCGGCGCGGCCATGGTGATTCGCCGGTCCAGCGCGCACAACCAGGTAGTCTGGCCTCCGCCTCCGGAGTTGCCGGTGACGCCGAGATGGCGGGGGTCCACCTCCGGCCGGGAAATCAAATAGTCGATAGCCCGGATGCCATCCCAGGCGAACCAGGTTCCGAGATGCTCCCCAGCCAGCGTCAGCCGCACTCCGGCATAGGTGTGCTCGGCGGTGCCAAATCCGTACTTCGGGCCTAGCCGCTGGTTGGTGTACTGCAGCCTCTCGCCTTCGCCGATTGGATCGAAGATCAATGTGACGTAACCCTGACGCGCGAGACCCTGGGCGAAGAGCTGATACGCGGTCAGCGCCTTGCCGCTGTTGGCGTGGCCGCAGCAGCCGAGGACGCCCGGGAGAGGACGATTTTGATTTCTCGGCACGTAGAGATTGGCGGTGACGAGAAATCCCGGGCGGCTCTCGAAAATGACGTTTTCGATCCTATAACTATCCCGCTCGTGCACGGCGGTGATGCGGGGGTTGAGCGGCGTGCGGGCCGGAAATGGCCCGAATACCCCTTGGAACCGCTCGCGTACCTCGGCAACATAGCGCTCGGCGTCCGCCTTGGTGCGCAAGGCGGCGCGGCGGGCGTTTCGCGCCTGTTCCACTTCCCGGACGCGGCGGATGTAGTATTCCTGCACTGCACGGGGATAGCGGTTCAGCGGCGACGCATCCGGCGGCGACGCGGCGTCGCGGGAGGGCACGGCGCCGTCCTCCCCCTCGGCGCCAGCCGCCCCGGGCTGGGCGCGGCCCAGCGGCGGCAGGGATGCGCCCAGGAGGGTTAGGCCGGCGCCCTGAAGCAGACGGCGGCGGGTAAACGGTTTCATCGGATTGAGGGACCTCAGGGCGCGCGGGCGGCCGCGGCCGCCGCGTCGATCTCCTGATCGGTCAGGAAATGATCGAACCGCTGCCTGGCGGGCATCCCGCGAGCGTGCTGGTCGAAGAAGTCCATCATCGCGGTCCAGTCCTCCGGGGTGAAGGCGTGCGCGTGCTGGGAATAGTGGATTCCGAGATTGTCGGGGTGTCCGAGCAGCGCATAGGCCGCGCGGGCGGCCTCGATCGAGGCCTTCACCGCGAAGGGATAGGAGATGGTGTCGCGGTTGCCCTCCAGGGCCACGAACGGCCGCGGCGCGCACAAAGCCAGGAACCAATGCTCGTCGAAGGGCAGCTTTTCGCGCTGCCCCCAGAACTGGTGCAGGTGCGGCGAGAACCAGTTCGGATACTTCTTCTGCATGATGTCCAGCGTCTCGCTGTTGCGCGGCCCGGCCACGCGGTAGGCGCCGATGCCGCCGCCGCCGGTCACGACCGGAGCCCCCAGCAGCCGGTCGTCGAACGCCGCCGCGATCATCGAGGACTTCCCGTCGCGGGAGGCCCCGGTGATGATCATGATCTTGGAGTCGATGGCCGGGTCGGTCTGGAGGAAGTCGGCCACCCGCGAGGCGCCCCAGGCCCAGGCGGCGAGGACGCCCCAGTCGTAGCCCGGATAGGCGGGGAAGAAGCGGGTGTGGCGGAACGACCAGCTCCCATCCTGCTCGCGCAGGGTCGTGTCCTCGGCGCAGTCGTTGGGATTGTAGACCACGAGCGCGTAGCCGCGCTTGAACACTTCCGCATAGCGCCCGGCCATGCTCTCGGCGCTCGCCGGCCCGCCGAAGCCCGGAACGGCCCCGCCGGCTCCGCCGCGCCGGGCGGCGCGGGCGGTCCCGCCGGCGCTGGCCGCCGCGGCAGGCGGCCTTCCCACCATCAGCAGCACGTCCTGGCCGCGGCCCTGGTTCGGACCCTGGGGAAGGCGGGGCAGGACCGGGGCTCCCGGCACGCCGAAGCTCTGGAGGATGATGGCCGGGAAGGGCCCGCCCTGCGACGGGGTGAAGACGCCGATGTTGAGGCTCAGCTTCTCCTCCGGCCCGAAGGTCAGATGCACCAGGCGGTACTTCACCGCACCGTTCGCGACCACCTCGCTCTTCATCTCCTCGCCCTTGACGTTGCCCGGCGCGGGCGGCATGCGCCCCACGGCATAGTAGGCGAGGATCGCGCGCATCTCCTCGCGGCGCTTCTGCCACTGCTCCGGCGTCGTCACCTTGGTCCCGTCGTCCATCGTCATGATGTCGGGGAGGCCGGGATTGGGCTTGAGCGCGTCGACGCCCGGCAGCGCGGGCAGATCGGTCTGGATCGGCGGAAGGGGGATCTCCTTGGGGTCGGGGCCGCCGGCCGGGGCGGCGGAGGCCTGCGCCCAGGCGGCGGCGGGCAGGAGGAGGGAGGCGGCGAGGGCCAGGCGGCGGCCCAGCCGGGCGAGGGGGGCGGGGGATTTCATAAGGGTAGCGGGGCGCTAGACGAATACTTTGGCCAGATGTTGCGGCCAAGGCGTTTTCTGCCCCCCGGGTGCGGCGCCGCCTACGCCTTGAGGAGGCCCTTCAGGTCGGAAAGGGACAGCTTGGCCGCGACCGCGTCGCTGGCCTCGAAGACGCCGGCCAGGAGCCGCCGCTTCTCCTCCTGCAGGCCGAGGACCTTCTCCTCGACGGTGCCGGCGGCGATCAGCTTGTAGCTGGTGACGGTCCTGGTCTGGCCGATGCGGTGCGCGCGGTCGGTGGCCTGGGCTTCGGCGGCCGGGTTCCACCAGGGATCGTAGTGCACGACCGTGTCCGCGCCGGTGAGGTTGAGGCCGGTGCCCCCGGCCTTGAGCGAGAGCAGGAAGACCGGAACGTCGGCCGAGCGCTGGAAGCGGTCCACCTCCGCCTGGCGGGCCGAGACGGACATCGAGCCGTCCAGGTAGCAGTGCGCCAGCCCCTGGGTTTCCAGTTCGGGGCGGAGGAGGGCGAGGAGCGAGGTGAACTGGGAGAAGACCAGGACCCGGTGGCCGTCGTCCACCGCCTCGTCCAGCAGCTCGAGGAAGGCGTCCAGCTTGGCCGAATCCCCCGCGGCCGGCTCCCCGGCCGGCGCCGGCACCAGGCGCGGATCGCAGCAGATCTGGCGCAGGCGCAGCAGCTGGGTCATCGCCGCGAAGCGCAGCTTGCCCTCGGGCGCGCCGCCGGCCTCGAGGTCGAAGAGCTCGCGCTCCCCGCTTTCCTGGAGCTGGCGGTAGCGGGCCGCCTGCCCGGGCCCGAGCTCGCACCAGAGCACCTGCTCGAGCTTGGCGGGCAGCTCGGCCGCCACGGCCCGCTTGGTCCGCCGCAGGATGAAGGGGGCGGCCTGGGCGCGCAGCCGCTCGTCGTACCAGCCGCGGTCCTCGCGGCGGGCTCCGGCCGGGACGGCCTCGATGAAGCCCGGGAGGAGGAACTCGAAGAGGGAGCGGAGATCGTCGAGGGAGTTCTCCAGCGGGGTGCCGGTGAGCAGGAAGCGGGAGGCCGCGCGCAGCGAGCGGAGGGTCCGCGCGTTCTGGGAGCGGCGGTTCTTGATGTGCTGCGCCTCGTCGGCGATCACGCAGGCGAACTCGAACCCGGCGAACAGCTCCTGGTCGCGGGTGAGGGTCCCATACGAGGTGATGACGAGGTCGTGCGCCAGGAGCTCCGCCGGCCCCTCCAGCCGCCGCTCGCCATGGTGGACGAACGCCCGCAGCTGCGGCGCGAACTGCCGGGCCTCGCGGCGCCAGTTCTCGAGCAGGGAGGCGGGGCAGACCACCAAACAGCCGCCGGCCGATCCGCCGGCGCGCCCCGCTGCCAGGAGGGCCAGGGCCTGGACCGTCTTGCCCAGCCCCATCTCGTCGGCCAGGATGCCCCCCAGCTTCTGCTGGCGGAGGTACCAGAGCCAGGCCGCGCCGATCCGCTGGTAGGTGCGCAGCCGCTCGTCGAGGTCCGGCGGCACCGGCGCGGGGGTCAGCGTGAAGAGGCTGCGCAGGGCCGCGCTCCGGGCGGCCCAGGCCGCGGGCGGCCGGAAGCCGGGAGCGACCTCGCCCAGCAGCTCGTCGAGTTCCGCCGCCCGCGCGGCGGAGACCCGCTGGGTGCGCCGCGCCGACAGGGCGGCGCGCGGATCCCCGGCCAGCGCGCGCTGGGCCTCCGTCACCCGCTTCAGGCGGGCGGGGTCGAGCAGGTAGATCTTGCCGCCGGCCTCGAGGTAGTCGCGCCCGGCGGCGAGGGCGGAGCGGATCTGCCCCTCGTCGGCCCCGCCGGCCTTGAGGCCGACGGTGACCTCGAAGCCGTCGCCGCGCTCCGCGGCCGCGCAGGTCGCCTCGACCGGCAGCAGGTGCGCGGTGTGCTTGAGGAAGTTCGGGGTGAAGACCGCGTGGAACTCGTCGCGGAAGCGCGCCCCGAATTCCGCCAGCAGGTTCAGGGTCTTGTGCCGGTCGCGCAGCCACCATTTGCGGTTGGAGGGCTCGAGGATGAAGCCCGGGCGCCGCACCAGCTCGAGGGCGGCCGCATAGGCCGGATGCTCGCGGGAGGGCAGCGTCAGGGCCAGGTAGTGCTCGCTGCCGTCGACCGTGAGGGGGGTGGGCGACGCGGCCTCAGGCTTCATCGACCAGGACGAGGACGGCGCTGGCGTTGTCCGGGGCGCCGCGCGCGAGCACGAGCGCGATGAGCTGCTGCAGGGCCGGGGCGGGCTCGGCGGCGCCGGCGACCAGGGCGCGGAGCTCGGGCTCGGCCACGACGCGGGTCACGCCGTCGGTGCAGAAGAGGAAGCGGTCGCCGGCCCGGACCGGGCGCTCGATCACATCGGCGATAGGCAGGGGCAGCTGCCCCACGCAGCGCACCAGCGCGCCGCGGTTGACGCCCGCGTAGGGCAGGGGCTGGCGCTGGCGGCGGGCCTCGTTCTCCACCGAGTGGTCCTCGGTCAGGCAGCCGAACCGCCCTTCCTGCAGCGCGTAGCAGCGCGAATCGCCGACGTGGGCGATCCGCAGGCGGCCGGGCAGCATCCGCCCGAACACCAGCGTGGTGGCGATCCCCATCAGGGGGCTGACGTCGAGGCCGCGCTCGGTCACCGCCCGGCTGACCTGCTTCACCACCTCGACCAGGTCGGGCTCCGCCCCGGGCGGGAGCCGCCGGAAGGCCCTCACCAGCGCGTCGGCCGCCGCCTGCGCGGCCTCCGCCCCCGCCGGCAGGCCGCTCACCCCGTCGGCGACCCCGAAAAGGCCCAGGGCCTCGTCCCGAATGCACCGGTCCTGGTTCTCGCCCCGCAGTTTGCCGGTGTCGGAAAGGGCGGCGGAGCGGAGCTTCACCACAGTACGTTTACCAGCGGGAACCTCACTTGCAACCTGTCGCTGACGTAGTTGGGGTAGTCGGCCGAAAGCACCGGTTCCTCGGTCACGACCGGGGACCACGGGATCTCGACCTGGCCCAGCCGGGGCGCCTCGAAGGCGCGGAGCTGCGGGCCGTGGGCGAACTGCTCGAAGAGCAGCGAGCGCGGCTCTCCGGCGTTCCAGGCCAGCTCGGCCTGCAGCCGGTAGTATTGCCGGTCCGACATCAGGTGGGACGGCTCGACCACCCGGTAGGCGGGGAGCAGCGTGAGGGGCATCCCAAGCTGGGGGGACGGCGCGGCCGGCGGATTCGCCGGCGTCCGGTAGACGCCGGCGCGAAGCGCTTCTTTCTCCACCCCGCCGGGCGCGGGCGGCTCGGCGGGGTGAAGGGACTGGGCCATCGCCAAGGCGAGGAGGGGCGCGAAACGCAGCACGCTCCTGGAACGTGACGCTTTCATGGTACCCCCTTGGATTTGGCCGGAGCGGAAAAAGTTCGCCGCGGCCGCCGCAATCACGGCCGGAATGCGCGGGATCCCCGGCGCGATCCAGCGGGCGAAGGCTCCGCCCCGGCGCCAGGCTAGGGGGATATCCCCTCGTCGGGGGCCCGGGCGCGCTCGCCGGGGCATCGCGCGCGCATCAATTTCAGGCGAGCTGCTTCACCAGAACCTTGGGGTTCCGGCCGCTGCCCTCGTAGAGCTTCAGGCGCGCCTCGGGCAGGATCTCCTTGTCGGCCTCCTGGAACCCGCAGACGTCGGTGAAGAACCCGAAGTTCTGGGTGGAGAGGGCGATGACCTGGGTGGCGCCGCGCTCCTTGGCCTGGAGGCAGGCGAACTCGACCATCTTCTGCCCGATGCCCCGGTGATGGTAGAAGGGCATGACGTAAAGCGACCCCAGCTCCGCGACCGGCGGCTTCACCGGGTAGAAGTCGAGGGTGACGACGGCGACGATGTTCTCGTCCACCTCGTAGACGAAGAATTCGTCGATGTTCTTCTCGATCGCCTGGAGGGTGCGGTGCCGCAGCTCCTCCCGCCGGACGGCGTTGCGGGTGAGGTGGTGGATGAGCCGGGCGTCGATCTTGGTGGCGCGGCGGATCTGCTGATAATCGTTGCCGTAGACCAGCGAACCGACCCCCTCGTTGGAGAAGATCTCGTTGAGCAGGCTGTCGAACACCCGCCCGTCGAGGATGTGGACGCGCGGGACGCCGGTCTCGATCGCCTTGATGGCGTGGGCGGCCTTGCTCCGGCCCCATTCGGCGATCTGCTCCGGGTGGTCCTTGAGGATGGTGCGCAGGCCCTCGACGGAGATGTCCTGCCGGACCTCGCCGTCGATCTCGAGGCCGGGCTGCGGGGTGAGGTAGATGATCTTGGTGGCGTGGAGCGCCTCGGCCAGCTCGGCCGCGAGGAGGTCGGAATTGACCCGCAGCGAGCGGCCGTCCGGCCCGAAGGCGAGGGGGGCCACGATCGGCACCACCTGCTTCTCGATCAGCTCCTCGATGAAGTCGCGGTCGATCCGCTCCACCTTGCCGGTGAACTGCTGGTCGACGCCCCGGATGATGCCGGTCGGCAGGGCGCGGATGGCATTCGTGATGACCGCCTTGAGGGAGTTCTGCGTCAGGCCCTCCAGCACGAGGTGTGAAACCCGCGAGGACGCGCGGATGGCGAGGTCGAGGGTGGCGGCGTCGGTCACCCCGGTGCCGTCGGCGTTGGAGATCGGGATCTTCCGCAGGTCGGAAAGCTCCTGCAGCTGGTGGCCGATCCCGTGGACGAGGACGATCTTGATCCCCAGGCTGCGCAGCACCGCGGTGTCGACCAGCAGGTTCCCGAAGTTCTCATCGGCGACGATCGAGCCGTCGATCGCGATGACGAAGATCTGGCCCTGGAAGCGCGGCACGTACTTCAGGATTCCGCGGAGGTCCGTGGGCTTGATCGTGGTGGCCTGCGCCGGCGCGGAGGCCGACGAATTGCTGCTGTTGGTCATGGAGAGCCGGCGCTAACCAAGGGGCAACCGCCCGCTCTCGTCAATGCACTTGCACGGTCCAGGTCCGCCCCGAGCGCTCGCCGACCAGCGTGGCGCGGTAGGTGCCGGCGGGCAGCGAACCCGGGGCCACGCTGAGTTCGGTCAGCACGGCGCGGCTGCGCGCGGTCAGGCTGCCGGACAGCGGCTCGCAGATCGGGACGATGAAGAGCTGGTCCGCCCGGAAGTAGATCTTGGCGTCGGCCATCACCTGATGGCTGTCGGCCAGGGTCGCCAGAAACCGGATCTCGTAGGGCTCGGTGTCGCTGGCGACGGGCCCGGCCTCGACCGCGCCGATCTCGGCCGGCAGCAGCGGCGGCGGGGCGAAGGTCGCCCGCAGGTCCCCGGGCAGTCCGCCCGGGGCGGGCGCGATGGCGATGTTGGGCCGCAGCGGCTTGGGGTCGGAGGGCCAGCGCGGATGGAGCGAGACCCGCTTGTAGCCGGCCTGCTCCAGCCGCGCCTTCACCCGGTAGTCCTGGTATGGCTCGTAGGAGGGGCCCGGCTTGCGGAAGTGAAGCGTGAGGTAGGTGTAGCCGGCGATGAACAGGACGATGACCAGGACGATCCACTTCATCGGCCAGGGCTTGCGGGCGGGCGGCGGCATGGGAAGCCGCCGAGTCCAGCCGGGAAGTTCGAAGGTTGCAAGTGGCGCCTGCCGCCCGGTAGCCTGCCCCTTACGTCCATGAAGTTCTGGTCGCAGTATTTCATCCCCACGCTCAAGGAGAGCCCGGCCGACGCCGAGATCGCCTCGCACCGGCTGCTGATCCGCGCCGGGCTGGTCCGCCGCCTCGGCGGCGGGCTCTACACCTACCTGCCGCTGGGCTGGAGGGTGATGCAGAAGATCACCCGGATCTGCGCCGAGGAGATGGAGCGGGCGGGGGCGATCGAGCTGCAGATGCCGCACCTGCATCCGGCGGAATTCTGGGAGCAGGGCCCGCGCTGGGCCACCGCGCGCGAGATCATGTACCGCTCGGATTCGGCCGGGGCCGGCAAGCGGCCGGCGAAGGAGCCGGAATTCGTCCTGGGCCCCACCCACGAGGAGGTGGTGACGCCGCTGGTGAAGAACGAGATCTCGAGCTACCGCGACCTGCCCAAGACCTTCTTTCAGATCGGCACCAAGTTCCGCAACGAGATCCGGCCGCGCTTCGGGCTGATGCGGGCCCGCGAGTTCGTGATGATGGACGGCTATTCCTTCGACCCGGACGACGCCGGCGCGGTGAAGAGCTACCTCGCGATGAAGGGCGCCTACGAGAGCTTCTTCCGGAGGATCGGCGCGCGCGCCATCTCGGTCGAGGCCGACACCGGCGTGATGGGCGGCGACTTCTCCCACGAGTTCATGATCCCGGCCGAGGTGGGCGACGACGACGTCTACTTCAACGAGGAGAGCGGATACGCGGCAAACCGCGAGAAAGCCACCAGCGCCCTGGTGCCGGCCGACCTGGCCGACGCGGCCCCGGCCGGCGCGGCCGAGGAATTCGCGACCCCCGGGGTCGGGACGATCGCGGCGCTGGCCGCGGCCCCCTACCACGTCGCGGCGGACGAGCAGTTCAAGACGCTGGTTTATATGGGCGACGGCAGGCCTTTCCTCGTCGTCCTGCGCGGCGGCGACGAGCTGGAGGAGGCCAAGCTCGGGTCCCTCGGCTTCGCCCTGTGGCGGCCCGCCACCCCCGAGGAGATCGCGCCGGTGATGGGCGCGAAACCCGGCAGCCTCGGCGCGGTCCGGGGCACGATCGCCAACCCCGGCGAGCTGGCGGGGGTTTTCGCGGACGAAGCCATCCGGCTCATCGGCAACGGGGTGACCGGGGCGAACAAGGACGGCTTCCATCTCCGGAACGTGAACGTGAAGCGGGACCTGGCCATCACGCGTTTCGGGGACTTCCGGCGGGTCAGGGCGGGCGAGCCCGATCCCAAGGGCAAGCGGCCGCTCCAGGTGCGGCGCGGCATCGAGGTCGGCCACATCTTCAAGCTCGGCACCAAGTACTCCGAGAAGTTCGGGGCGGCCTATACCGACGCCCAGAAGGCGTCCCACCTGATGGTGATGGGCTGCTACGGCATCGGGATCAGCCGGACGCTCCAGGCCTGCGTCGAGCAGAGTCACGACGCGGACGGCATCATCTGGCCCTGGCCGATCGCCCCCTTCCAGGTGCTGGTCTGCCTGCTCGATCCGGAGGTGCCCGAGGCGGCGGAACTCGCGCGCCGGCTGGCGGCGGCGGCCGAGGCGGCCGGCGCCGAGGTGCTGGTGGACGACCGGGCCGAGCGCCCGGGGGTGAAGTTCAAGGACGCCGACCTGATCGGCATCCCGCTGCGCCTGACGATCGGCGGCAGGGGCCTGAAGGAGGGGGTGGTCGAGCTCAAGGCCCGCTCGTCCAAGGAAGCGGCCAAGGTCCCCCTGGCCGAGGCGGAGGCCCGCCTCGCGCAGGAGATCGCCCGGGCCGCCCAGGCTTGAATTTCCGGGCTTTCCTCGTAATGATGCCCCAACCGCAATTGTGGCCGAAACGAAGACCAACATCCTGCCGAGCGCCCGCCCCGCCGGGCAGCTGCAGCTCGAGGGCATGTGGCGCGTGGTCGTCCTCAACGACCCGGTCAACCTGATGTCCTACGTCGTGCTCGTCTTCAAGAAGGTCTTCGGCTTCGACGAGCCGACCGCCCGGCGCCACATGCTCGAGGTCCACGAGCAGGGCCGCTCCGTGGTCTGGAGCGGGCTGCGGGAAAAGGCCGAGGCGTATGTTTTCACCCTCCAGCAGTGGCACCTGACCGCGGTGCTCGAATCCGATGAAGCCGCGGCGCGTTGAGGTCAAATTGAGCCTGCCGGTGGTGGCGCCGCTCCTCGACGTGGTCAAGGAGCTGGCCGACGGCCTGAAGCAGACCCTTGCGGCCAAGCCGGCCCTACCCGACGCCGACGCCATCTTCCACGAGGTCTGGACGGGCGAGCTCCTCAGCAACCAGAACGAGGACGTCAGCGCCCTGCTTTCGCTCTTCAACGAGGAGTTCTTCACCGAGGGCATGGTCGCCTTCGATCAGACCAACGCGGAATCGATCGCGCGGGCCTGCTCGGCGGTGCGGCTGCGGCTGCGCGAGCTCTATCTGCTGCCGCTGGGCGACGAGGCCCTGGAAATCGGCGAGGTCGAGCTGGCCAAGCTCAGCGAGCCGATCCGCAAGGCCTTCATGTGCTACCTCTTCCTGGCCACGATCCAGGAGCTGATCATCCAGCACCTGGACGAGAGCATCATCGGCTCGTGATTGGCATTTGACGGCGGAGGGGGGGTGCGTATCCTCCCGCTCGACACCCTGCAGTGTTCGAGGTGCTTTCAATAACAGCTCTTTGCCTTAAGAAAATCACGGGAGCCGAACGTCGCGGTGGCTGCTAGGCCGTAAATCGGACAGCAAAAGCCGCGGCCGAGGCGCCCACCTTAACACAAAAAGGTTTCGAGCCTTTGGGCGCACGGCACAGGCGGGGTGTCATTTTTCTTTCCTCCGGCTTTCCTTCCCATGAGTCCCCCCGAACTCGCCGCGCTGCACATCGTGCATGTCGCGTCCGTCCTGGTCATGATCGGCTACGCCTTCTACGGCTTCGCGGCGGCGCCGGAGTCGAAGAAGGCGGTCCTGAGCGTCTCCGGCATCGCCGCGGTCCTGGTGCTGCTCACCGGCATCCGGATGTGGCAGGGTCTGTACGACTTCGCCGCCCTCGGCTGGATCTTCGTCAAGCTCGGCTGCTGGCTGGGCCTCGCCGCCCTGGGCGGAATGGGCTACAAGCGCCGCGCGCAGGCGGGGGCGCTGCTCGCGATCATCGTCGCGCTGGCGGTGATCGCGGTGGCGATGGTCTACCTGAAGCCGTTCTGAGCGGAAATCTGTGCGCCGCTAATCGCCGCGGAGGGCGACGATCGGATCGATCCTTGTCGCATGACGGGCGGGTAGGTAGCTGGCCGCGGCGGCCACGCCGAGCATGAGCATCGAGATTCCGGCATAGACCGAGAGGTCTGCTGGCTGGACGTCGAACAGCACGTTGTGCAGGTAGTGTTCGAAATAGAGGGCGGCCACGATTCCGGCGGTGAGACCGGCGATGGTCCGCACGAGGGCCTGGCCAACCACTAGGCGGAGAAGCTGACCTCGGCTTGCACCCAAGGCCGTGCGGATGCCGATTTCCCGGGTGCGCTGGGAAACATCGTAGGCTAAGACTCCATAGAGGCCGACCCCAGCCAGAATCAGGGCCAGATTCGCAAAAAGTCCGACTAGAACGACTACTTCCCGGCGCCGCACCAACATATCGTCGATCGCTCCTTGGAGCGAGCCGGTCGAATAGAGCGGGAGGGCGGGATCGACCTTGATCAGAGCCGCCTTCATGGCTGCAAGGATGTCGGGCACGGACCGGTTGCTGCGGACCACCACGTTTAATCCATCGTTTGGTTTTTGCTCCATGGGCAGATAGATAAAAGGCGGGCCGTCTCGGTCATCGAGCCCGGCGAGATTAGCTCGGGCGGTCACGCCGGCGATGCGCCTCCATGATAGACCGCCTCCGGAGAGGGAGTCTCCGATAGACACAAAGTGTCCGACGGCGTCGCCATTGGGGAAATAGCGGCGCGCAAAGGTCTCATCCACGATCACGCACGGCGTGGAGCTGCCGAAGTCGCGCGGCAGAAAGTCCCGTCCGCTAACAAACGGAATGCCGATAGCGTGGAAAAAGTCTGTACCGACGACCAAAAAATTCGCCCGGGGCAGGGCCGAGCCATCGCGCTCGCTGCCTTGGATGAGGAACGAAGTCGCATTGACGCTATTCGTGACCGGCCAGGTTTTCACTAGGCTGGCCGCGGTGACTCCGGGGATTCCCCGCATCGCCTCCGCGATGCGCTGCTGGATCAACATGTTGTTCTGCGGGCTGTAAGAGGTGGGAATCGCGATTCGGCCCTGGACGGTGTGGGCGGCATCGAAACCGGAGTGGACCGCGAGAACTCGGTCCAGACTCTCAATCAACAGGCCCGCCGCGGTGGAAAGCACAACGGCAGCGGCGACTTGAATGATCACCAGTAGCCCGCTGGCGAGTCGGCGGTCGCGGCTCGAGGTGGCTGACCGGGTTCTATCTAATCTCAATCCATTGCGCCGCAGCATAGCAAAGGGGACCAAGCCAATGGCGCTGCCGGCGGCCACCGCCAGAAGCATGATCAGCCCCAGTTTTCCCGGACTCAGCGCGACGGAAGGGGCCAGCGCGATGCCGACGGTGAGATAGCGCGCGATAAACTGCGCCGAACCTGCCGCCAGAGCTGTGCCGAGAGCGGTGCCGGCTATAGTGAGGAGCAGGGCTTCGACAATCAACTGGCGCAGGATGGCGCTCCAGCCGGCTCCGAGCCAGAATCGGATGGCGAACTCGGCCCGCTTGGCATTGGCCCGGGCGAGCAACAAATTGGCGACATTCACGCAACCCACGAGCAGGACGCAGACGGCTCCCAGCTGGAGCAGCAGGAGGGAGCGGCGGACATCCGGCAATTGCTCGAGTGGCGACCGAAGCTCAATGTGGTAGCCCAGGCTCCGCTTGAAAGCGCGCGCAGTAGGTGTGGCTTGGTCGGCGAGAGACCGGCTTTCGATCGTTTCAAGCTGAGCTTCTGCGGCGCTGGCGGGAACTCCAGGCTTGAGCCGGGCCCAGAGCACGGCGCCGGTATTTCGGCGCCGGGGGTCCAGATTCTGGACCGTACGCGGAAACGGCTTCCAGTAGTCGAAACCTACCACATTGAGAATCTTCGGCGCTACACCAATAACGACATAGGGCTCGCCTCCGAGGCGGAGGGTCTCGCCGACAATCCCGGGATCGGCGTGAAAATGCGCCTTCCAAAACTTATAGTTGAGGACCAGGACATGATCGCGCCCGGGCTCGCCTTCATCGAAAGTCGGGAAGCGGCCGAGATAGGGCTCGACTCCCAGGAGGCTAAAGAAATCCGCGGTCACGCCCTTGCCGTAGATCCGATCCGGTGACACATCGCCAAGGGTGGAGTTTTCTATCTCCTGGAGGGCAACGCCGGAGAGCAGATCTGCATGCGCCTTAAAATCCAAATACTGCACCAAGCTCGAGCCCCAGGAGGATCCATCCCGGACCACGGACTTTATTTCTACGAGTCGACTCGCGTCCGCCACCGGGAGCGGGTTGAGAATCAACCCATAGATGACCGAGAAAATCGCCACATTCGGGCCGATGCAGAGTGCGAAGGTGGCGGCAGCGGTCAGGCTGAACGCCGGAGCTCGCCAGAGGGCGCGCGCGGAGAAGCGCAAATCAGTCGCCGCAGCTATCAGCAACCGCAGAAATCGAGTCATGTTCTTGGGGTAAGCGGTTAAGGGGATTCGGGGTTCGTTCCTGCGAAGCTGGGACGCCCCTCCCGGCCTTTCTTGCAGCGCCCATGCCAGGATACGGCTTAAAATCATAACCCGTTGGACGATAGACAAAACGGATTCGATACAAAAAATTCTTCGTCCGCAGCCTTCCATTGTCGGAACGTCGCAATCCCACAAATGGGACGCGGGAACCGACGCGTGTTAAGAGCCGACGATCGCCGGGATCAGGGGAAGGCGACCTCGGCGCTCTGGCGCAGGTCGGCGGAGGAGGCCCCGGCGGCCACCGTCCAGGCGCCCGCCGGGACGTACCAGTCCCCGCGGCGCGGATCCCAGCGGCGGAAGCGCGCCTCGGCGATCGGCAGCGTCACGACCTGGGTCTCGCCGGGGGCGAGGTGGATGCGCCGGAAGCCGCAAAGCGACTCGTTCTCCGCCTCGTGCCCGGGCTGGTCCACCGCGGCGCCAGCCGAAACCGTGAGCTTGGGGTCGTGGATCGGCGGCATGCCGCCGTTCGCCGGCTCCCGCGCGTAGAATTCGACGACCTCGTCGCCCACCCGTCGCCCGCGGTTGGTGACGTCGACCGTCGCGGTGGCGCCGCCGCCGGGCAGCGCCGCGACCTTGAGGTGGTCGTAGGCGAACTGCGAATAGCTCAGGCCGTAGCCGAAGGGGTAGAGCGGCTTGCCCCGGAAATACCGGTAGGTGCGGCCCTTCATGTCATAGTCGGTGAAGGCCGGCAGGTCGGAGGTGGAGCGGTAGAAGGTGATCGGGAGCCGCCCGGCCGGGTTGACCTTGCCCAGCAGCACGTCGGCCACGGCGGTGCCCCCGGATTCGCCGGGGTACCAGGCTTCGAGGATCGCGTTGAGATGCTCATTCTCCCACGGGATGGCGACGGCGCTGCCGGACATCAGGACGAAGACCATCGGCTTGCCGGTGGCCTTCAGCTCCTGCAGCAGGCGCTCCTGCACCTCGGGCAGCTCGATCTTGGTGCGGTCGCCGCCGTGGAAGCCGTCGCTGTCGACCAGCATCTCCTCGCCCTCGAGCTGGGCGGTGAGCCCGCCGACGAAGACCACCGCGTCGGCCTGGCGGGCGGCGGCGAGCGCCGCGGCGTAGCCGGCGTCGGCGGGCGGAGTCGACCAGCGCAGGGCGATCGCGGGGGCCTCGCCGCGGTTGCGGTACTCCAGCCGGAGCGGAGTCCGGGCGTTCTCCGGCAGGCGGACGCTCGCCGATCGGCTGGCCGCCCCGCCGGACCAGGCGTCGATCACCGGCTTGCCGTCGAGGAAGAGCCGGAACCCGCCCTTGCCCGACACCGTGAGATCGTACTCGCCGGCGACGCCGTTGAGCAGCCAGCCCGACCAGCGGCAGGAGAAATCGGCGGGCACGCCCTCCGGGGGGAAGCTGGCGCGGCCGTCGTCGAAGCCGACGGGGCGGTCGCGGCGCTGCGCGAGCGGGGCGCCGGCCAGGTCGGGGCCGGCGAAGTACTGGCCGATCAGGCCGGAGAGGTCGTTGCCGGTCAGCAGCTGGGTGGTGGGGATGATGACCGAGCCGGGGCGCGCCGCGGTCCAGTCGCACCCGCGGACATAGTCCACCGCGACGCCGGTTCCCAGGGCCGCCTTCAGGCCGTCGAGGATGGTGACGGGCGCCGCCGGGGTGCCGTTGTAGTTCCCCAGCAGCGCCGGCAGCGACGCGGCGTTCGGGCCGATCACGGCGACGCGGCGGAGGGAGCCGGCCTGCAGCGGCAGGGTGCCGTCGTTCTTCAGCAGGACGATCGATTTTTCGGCGGCGTCGAGCGCCTGGGCGGCATGGGCGGGGGAATGGTTCTCCGAGAGCGGAATCCTGGAGTAGGGCACCATCGCCGGGGGATCGAAGAAGCCGAGGCGGAACATGGTTCGCATCAGCTGCCCCAGCCGCAGGTCGACCTCGGACTCCTGCAGCAGGCCGCGGCGGACGGCGTCGGCGATGGCCGACTTCTCCTCGCCGCAGCGCAGGCAGAGCCCCGCGCGGACCGCCAGCGCCTCGGCGCCGGCGGCGTCGGGGGCCACCTTGTAGGAGGTGTAGAGATCGCGGATGGCGCCGCAGTCCGAGACGACGTGCCCGTTGAAGCCCCACTGGTGGTAGAGCAGGTCGTAAAGCGTGCTGTTGATGGCGCAGGGCCGCCCGTAGAGCGAATTGTAGGCCGTCATCACCGCCTCGACGTGCGCCTCGCGCACCAGGGCCTCGAAGGCGGGCAGGTAGGTCTCGTGGAAGTCGACGGGGTCGGGCTCGGCGTCGAAGTCGTGCCGCAGGGGCTCGGGCCCGCTGTGCACCACGAAGTGCTTGGCGCAGGCGGCGGCCTTGAGGTAGCGCGGATCGGTCCCCTGCAGTCCCCGGACGAAGGCGACGCCCATGCGGGAGGTGAGGAAGGGATCCTCGCCGTAGGTCTCCTGCCCCCGGCCCCAGCGCGGGTCGCGGAAGATATTGATGTTAGGGGTCCAGAACGTCAGGCCGAAGAAGCGGTCGCGGTTGCCGTGGGCCACCGCGTCGTTGTACTTGGCCCGCGCCTCGGTGCCGATGTTGTCCGCCACGGCGCGGACGAAGCTGTCGTCCCAGGTCGCGGACAGGCCGATGGCCTGGGGGTAGACCGTGGCGACGCCGGCCCGCGCCACGCCGTGGAGTGCCTCGTTCCACCAGTCGTACTGCGGGATGCCCAGGCGCGGGACCCCCATCGCGCCGTTCTTCATCAGGCCGGCCTTCTCGTCCAGCGTCAGCCGGGAGACCAGGTCCTTCACCCGGGCCTCGATCGGCTGGCTCGGGTCGCGGTAGAGCGGGGTCTCGGCACGGAGAGCGCCCGCGAGGGCGCTGCAGGCGAGCAGGACGGCGGGGTAGTGGGGTCGCATAGGGATGATTTCTCATTGGCGCTTTGCGGAGGGAAGGAGAAACTTAGTCTTATTGTGGAGCATCCCGGCGGCTCAATCTGCGGTCTTTGGGTGGAGGAGGCCGACCGCGTCCACCTGACGGTGGCGACCGCGGATGGCGGCCGGGTGGAGCGGATCGAGAATTTCCGCCCCTTCGCCTGGCTGGGAGACGTGCCGGTGGAGGAGCCGGTGGCCGGGGTGGCCGTCGAGCCGCTTCAGGGCGACGGGCCCTTCCGCTGGCTGGCGCGGGCGGCCTCCGTCGCGGCCTGCGAGGGCTTCGCCCAGCTGGTCAAGCAGAGCGAGCCGGTCGACCTGGTGCGTCCCTGGGAGACCCAGTTTCTGATCGAGCGGCGCGCTCGGCTCTACCGCGAGCTGGGCTTCCCGCAGCTGCGGCGCTGCCAGCTCGACATCGAGACCGACTCGGCGGACGGCCGCTTCAGCGACCCGCGGCGGGCCGGCGACCGGGTGCTGGCGGTCGGCCTGCGCTGCCAGGGGCGCAACCGGCTGCTGCTGCTCGAGGAGGAGAGCCCGGCGGGGGAAAGGCGGCTGCTCGAGGGACTCAACGCCGCCCTGGCCGAGCTCGATCCGGACGTGATCGAGGGGCACAACCTCTTCAAGTTCGACCTCGACTATCTGCGGCAGCGCTGCCGGCTGCACAAGGTTCCCTGCCTCTGGGGGCGGTACGGCCAGCCTGCTTCGTTCCGCAACAGCCGGCTGAAGGTGGCGGAGCGGATGATCGACTTTCCGCGCTGCGACCTCCCGGGCCGGGCGGTGGTGGACACCTACCTGCTGGTGCTGCTCTACGACATTTCTGCCCGCGAGCTGACCTCGTACGGGCTCAAGGACGTGGCGGTGGCCCTGGGCATCACCCCGGAGGCGGCGGAGGATCGCACCTACCTGGACGGGAACAAGATCGCGGCCGCCTTCCGCGAGGACCGACCCCGCTTCGTCAGCTACCTGGAGCACGACCTGCGGGAGACCGCGGGGCTGGGCGACCTCCTTTTGCCGACCTATTTCGAGCAGGCGCGGGCCTTCCCCATCCTGCTCCAGGACGCGACCCTCCGCGGCACGACCGCGAAGATCGACCTCCTCTTCCTCGAGGAGTACTACCACCGGCGCCACGCCTGCCCGGCGCCGCCCGAGGTCCAGCCCTTCGAGGGCGGCTTCACCAAGAGCTTCCGCGAGGGGGTCTTCCGCCACGTGCTGCATTTCGACGTGGCCTCGCTCTACCCGAGCCTCCTGCTCCAGATCGGCCGCAACCCCAGGACGGACGCCCTGGGGGTCTTCATCCCCCTGCTGCGCCAGCTCCGGGACTACCGGCTGACCTACAAGCAGCTGGCCCGCAGCTCGGCCGATCCCGACGAGCGGGCGGAGGCCCAGGCGCGGCAGTCCGCCTACAAGATCCTGATCAACTCGTTTTACGGCTACCTCGGCTTCTCTGGCGCCCGCTTCGGCGACGGCGAACTGGCGGCGGAGGTGACGCGCCGGGGCCGGGAGCTGCTCCAGGCCCTGATCGACGCCTTCGCCCGGCAGGGCTGCGAGATCCTCGAGGCGGACACCGACGGCATCTACCTGTCCTCGGCCGAATACTTCGAGCGGCCCGAGGCGCTGCTCGAGCGGGTGCGCCCCGTCCTGCCCGAGGGCATCGAGCTGGAGTTCGACGGGCGCTACCCGGGCATGTTCTGCTACAAGGCCAAGAACTACGCGCTCTACGACGGCGAGAAGATCATCCTCCGGGGCAGCGCCTTCCGCTCCCGGGGCATCGAGCCCTACCTTCAGCGCCTGACCGACCAGATGATCCATTTCCTGCTCGGGGCCGAGCCGGAATCGCCCCTGCCGCTCCTGGAGCGCTACCGCGAGCAGATCCTCAAGCGCACCCTGCCGGTGGCGGAGCTGGCGAAGAGCGAGACGCTCGGCCAGAACCCCGAATCCTACGAGCGCTTCGTCGCCGAGGGCGGCAAGCCCCGCCGCGCCGCGGCGGAGGCGGCGCTGCAGATGGACCCCCGCCCCCGGATGGGCGACCGGGTGAGCTATTTCGTGACCCTGCGCCAGAAGGGCATGACTTCCGACTGGCAGCGGGCGCGCCCGGTCTCCCGGCACGACCCGGCGGCGCTGCCCTACGATCCGACCTACTACGCGGACAAGCTCGACGACTGGCTGGAGCGCTACGGGCCCTTCCTCGGGGTCAAGCCCGCGGGGGGGGTCCAGGGGGAGCTGCTCTAGGGGCCGGGGCTCAGGCCCAGCTCAGGTCGGTCTTGGAGAAGGGCAGCTCGCGGATGCGCTTGCCGGTGGCGGCGAAGACCGCGTTGGCCACGGCGGGCGCCAGCGGGGGCAGGGCGGGCTCGCCCAGGCCCGTCGGCGGGTAGTCCGTCTTGAGGAAATGGATGTCGATCTGCCTCGGGGCATCGGGCATCCGGATCATCGGATACTCGGGCAGGTTGCTCTGCACGATCCGGCCCTTCGCGACGTCGAGGCTTTGGAACATCGCCGTGCCCAGCCCGTCGATGATCGAGCCCTGGATCTGGTTCTCGGCGCCGCTCAGGTTCACGATCTGCGAGCCGACGTCCACCGCGGCGGTCACCCGGTCGACCTTGAGCTCGCCGTCCTTCGAGACGGTGACCTCGGCCACCTCGGCGATGTAGCCCTGGTGGCTGAAGTAGTAGCCCAGGCCCAGCCCGCGGCCCTTCTCGAGCTTCCGGCCCCAGCCCGACTTCTCGGCGACGAGCTTGACGACGCCGCGCATGCGCGCGGCGTTGTAGCCCGGGCCCCGGCCGGTGGAGGGGCGGACCATGTCCTTGTCCCCCAGCAGCGCCAGGTTGAATTCGACCGGATCCTTGCCGGCGGCGTGGGCCAGCTCGTCGAGGAAGCTGCAGATGACGAAGGCGTGGACGTTGCTGCGCGGCGCGCGCCACGGCCCCATCGGCATGTTGTTCGAGAGGGCGGCGGTCTCGAGGTGGAAGTGGGGGATGAAGTTGGCCGGATAGTCCTCGCCGCCGGACATGTAGTGCGGGTCGAACCCGACCTGCCGGTGGACCCAGGCGGTGAGTTTTCCCTCCCCGTCGACGCCGCCTTCCAGGAAGTGGAAGCCGGCCGGCCGGTAGTGGTCGTGCTGGAGGTCGTCCTCGCGGGTCCAGAGCAGCTTGACCGGCGCGCCCGCCTTCTGGGCGATGGCGACGGCCTCGAGGGACGGATCGGGCTGGAGCCGGCGGCCGAAGCCGCCGCCCGAGCGGGTCACGATGACCTCGACCTTGCTCTTGGGCACCCCCAGGAACTCCGCGACGGAGCCCTGCACCGCCCCCGGATTCTGGGTGGGGACGAAGACCCGGGCGCCGCCGTTCTCAAGGCTGACCGTCGTGTTCTGGGGCTCGAGGTTGAGGTGCGAGATGAAGGGATAGCTGTAGGCGGCCCCGACCCTGGCCCTGGCCCCGGCCAGCGCGCGGGAGGGATCGCCTTCGTGGTGCAGCACCTCGAACTTCGGGCCGCCCTTCGAGAGCTTCTGCGCCTGCGCGGTCCAATCCGCCCAGCTGTCGTTGGCGTGGGCGCCCTCGCCCCACTTCACCTCCAGCTTCGTCCGGGCGCTGATCGCCGCCCAGGTGGAATCGGCGAGGATCGCGACCCCCGGCACCAGCCCGGTCACCCCCCCGGCGGTCTTCTCCTGGAGGAAGGCGTCCTTCACCCCCGGCAGCGCCTTGACCGCGTCCAGGTTGGCGCTGATCACCTTGCCCCCGAAGACGGGACACCGGGTGTAGACCGCGTAGAGCATCCCCGGCAGCTTCTGGTCGATGCCGAAGAGGGGCGCGCCGGTGACCACCTTGGGGTTGTCGACGCCGCCGACGCGGGAGCCGAGCAGCTTGAATTCGTTCGGATCCTTGAGCTGGATGTGCTCGGGAACCGGCAGCGTGGCCGCGCGGGCCACCAGCTGGCCGTAAGGGAGGGTCCGCCCGGAGTCGCGGTGGTGGACCACGCCGTCCTCGGCGTAGCACTCGCTGGCGGGGACGCCCCAGGTCTGGGCGGCGGCCTCGATCATCATCATCCGCGCGGCGGCGCCGGCCTTGCGCAGGGAGGTGTAGGACTGCGGGGTCGAGGTGCTGCCGCCGGCGGACTGGTTGCCGTAGGCGGGATCGACCGGGGCGGTGACCACCTGCACCGACTTCCAATCCACGTCGAGCTCCTCGGCCACGATCATCGGTAGCGAGGTGCGGATGCCCTGGCCGATCTCCGGCCGGGAGGAGAAGATCGTCACGGTGCCGTCGGGGGCGATGCGGACGAAGGCGTTGGGGGAGAAGGCGCCATCGACCAGGTTCTGCGCCTTGACCACGTCCTGGGCCCCGGCCCGGGGCGCTGATTTGAGGTAGAATCCGAGGACCAGGCCGCCGCCGGCCAGGGCGGAGAGGCGGAGGAAGGACCGCCGGTCGAGGGGGGCGTCGAGCGCGCTCATCGGACCGCCACCTTTCCGCTCGCCGCCAGTTCGGCGGCCTTGTGAATCCCGGCGCGGATGCGGGTGTAGGTCGCGCACCGGCAGAGGTTGCCGGCCATGGCGTCGTCGATGTCCTGGTCGGTGGGGTGGGGATTGCCGGCGAGGAGCGCGGCCGCGCTCATGATTTGGCCGGCCTGGCAGTAGCCGCACTGGGCCACGTCCAGCTCGCACCAGGCGCGCTGCAGGGGATGCGAGCCGTCGGCCGAAAGGCCCTCGATGGTGGTGATCTTCATCCCGGCGGCGGCCGAGACCGGGGTCTGGCAGGAGCGGCCGGGGTTGCCGTCGAGGTGGACGGTGCAGGCGCCGCACTGGCCGACGCCGCAGCCGAACTTGACGCCGACCAGGTCGAGGTGGTCGCGGAGGACCCAGAGCAGGGGAGTGTCGGGAGCGACGTCGACCGTCCGAGGCTGCCCGTTGACGTGAAGGGTGAACTGGCTCATCGGATAAGGGTTCGGACGCCTGACGCGGGCGCCCGCAGAACGTTGCCCACAAGGGCCCAAAAAGGCCGCGGCGTCAAATCCCTCCGGCGGCCCGTTCAGGCCGCGCTCCGGCGCCGCTCCACCCAATCCACGATGGCCTCGTCGTTGTTCTCGTTGCGCGCGACGACCGCGAGGAATTCGGCGGGAAGGATGTCGTTGCCCTTGAAGAACTTTCGGTCGCCGCCGCAGCAGTACATGAGGCTGGCGGGCAGCTCGCCGCGAAGCTTCGCCTTGGCCTTGGGGATCAGCCGGGGCAGCCACTCGATCCCGCGGACCGCCTCGGTCTTGGCCGGCAGCCCGGCTTCATCCAGCACCGTTTTCGAGGCGGCGCCCTTCTGGGCGTTCAGGAAATAATCGCGGCGCACCAGCTCGATGCCCAGCGCCTGGTCGTAGCCCGGCTCGCCGCCGTTGTTCTGGTCCTCGGCGTAGTCGTAGAGGTGCTGCGGGGTGATGCCGTTCGCCGCGAGCCAGGCCTTCTCGTCGGCGGTGAAATAGGTCTCCGCGCCCCGCTGCCCCCGGGCGTAGAGGCCGGCGGCCTTGTCGTAGAGGGCGTGGAACTTCTGGGTGAAATCGTAGTTTTTCATCGCGGGGCAGGGTAGCCGAACCCGCCCAAAGCGCCAGCCCGCGCGCTCATTTTCGCGGGGCGAGACGGAAGTCGATCAGGCGCTTGAAGCGGTCCACCTGGTCCACCACGACGTTGAGCTTGCCGCCCAGGTCGAAGTGCTGGCGGTGCTTGCGGCCCACCAGGGACGTGCCCGCCTGGTTCAGCAGGTAATGGTCGGAGGGGAGATGATCCGAGGAGACGAAGCCGAAGGTCATCGACTCGACCAGCTCGATGAAGAGGCCGTTGCGGCGGACGTCGGTGATGACGGCGGCGAAGACCGTGCGCTTGTCCCGGTCGAGCTCGCGCTCGAAGAACTCCAGCAGCTTGATCTTCACGCTCTCGCGCTCCGCCTCCATCGAGTTCTGCTCGGTGAGGCTGAGGTGCTCGGCCAGGTGCTCGACCCCGCGGATGTCGTAGCCCGGCCGGTCGCCGGGGAGGCCCCGGCCGACCTTGGTCAGGTAGGCCGCCAGGACCCGGTGGACCACCAGGTCCGAGTAGCGCCGGATCGGGGAGGTGAAGTGCGTGTAGTCGTCCTTGGCCAGGCCATAGTGGCCGTCGGCCGCCGCGCGGTAGCACGCTTTCTTCAGGCTGCGCAGGAACTGGGAGCGGAGGGTGTAGCCCTGGGGGTGGTCGCGCAGGGCGGCGAGGAGCTTCCCCACCTCCTCGCGCCGGGTGAGGTCCCCGGCCTTGAGGCCGAAGGTGCCGACGAACTGGCGGTATTCCTCCAGGCGCTCCTCGTCCGGCTCGTCATGCACCCGGTAGAGCGAGGGGAGGTGATGGGTGCGGGTGACCCGAGCGACCGCCTCGTTCGCCGCCAGCATGAACTCCTCGATCAGCTGGTGGCTCTCGTCCTGCTCGATCCGCTCCAGCCGGTCGGCATAGCCCTGCTCGTCGACGAAGATCTTCGTCTCGGGCATGTTCAGGTCGAGGCTGCCGTGGGCCAGACGCTCGCGGCGCAGCCGCGAGGCGATGCGCCAGAGGGCCCGGACCCAGGACTGGAGGTCCACCAGCTCGGTGTCGGAAAGCTCGCGCAGGGCGCGGCCGGTCGAGCCGGTCTGGTGCTTGGGCGGCAGCGGCAGGGCGCGGATGCGCGCCAGGTCGTTCTCGAACAGCAGCGCGTAGGCCTGCCGATAGGTCAGGCGCTTGCGGCTGCGGATGACGGTGTTGGCGAAGGCGGTGTCCTTGATCCGGCCGTTCTTGGCGAAGGTCAGGAGCACCGCCTTGCAGAGGCGATCCTCGCCCTCGACCAGCGAGCAGAGCCCGTTGGAGAGCTTCTCGGGCAGCATCGGGATCACGGTCCCGACCAGGTAGGTGGAATTGCCGCGGCGCTGCGCCTCGCGGTCGAGGGCGGTGCCGGGGCGGACATAGCTCGAGACGTCGGCGATGTGGATGCCGATCCGGATGTCGCCGCCGCCCAGGACCTCGTAGGAGAGGGCGTCGTCGAAGTCCTTGGCGTCGTCGGGGTCGATGGTCAGCACCGCGGAGTCGCGGTAGTCCAGCCGGTGGGCCGCGTCCTTGGCCGGGACCTGGGAGGGGAAGGCGGCGGCCTCCCGCTCGACCGCGGGGGGGAACTCCGCGTCCAGGCTGTACTTCTCGAAGATGCCGAGCAGCTCGGCGCGGGGCTCGTGGGTGCGGCCCAGCCGCTCGATGATCTGGCCGGTGATGGGGAGGTGGCGCTGCTTCCACTCGTTCAGCCGCACCACCACCTTGTCGCCCAGCTGGGGCGCGACGGGCAGGCCCGCCTTGGCCGGATCCGGCACCGCCACCGGGTGGATGAAGCGCGGATCGTCCGCGGCCACGGTGAACGTCCGCCCGTTGCGGGTGAGGTTGCCGACCACGGTCTCGCGGCCGCGCTCGAGCACGCGCAGCACCGTCGCGGCGGTCTCGCCGGGGCGGCGGGTTCGCACGCCTTCGAGCACTCGGACCGCGACGCGGTCGCCGGGGAGGGCCAGGCCGGTGTCCTCCGGGGAGATCTGCAGGGCCGGCAGCAGCGCGGGCCGGCCCGTCGGGTCGGGAATGACGAAGGCCGAGCCGCCGGCGCGGAACTGGATCCGGCCGGCGACCTCGGAGCGGTCGCTGGGCGCGGCCGGGCGGGACCCGGCCAGCGCGAGGCGGCCGCCCGCGGCGCGGACGGCCGCGCCCTGGGAAAGGAGAAGGCGCACCTCGTGGGAGAGGGCGCTCTGTTGTTTCTTGTTCAGGCCTAGCCGGCGGGCGAGTTCGGACTCGTCGGCCGGGGCGTAGGCGGGCCCGCGCAGGTGCGCGAGCAGGCGTTCACGTAACTTCATAACATCCCGGGGGGCGCTGGAGTCTCAGGACTTCCCTGCAGCGAAAGGTATTCCGCGCTGCGATTGAAGGGGCGCATCCCCACTGGATGAGCCCAACCTACCCAGTTTCGGCGCGCAGGCGATAAAAATCGTTGAAACTCGAAACTTTAGGCCGGCCGGCCGGATTTCCCGCCCCGGCGGCGGCCGGCCTCAAGGCATGGGATAGAGGCCCTCGGCGCGCACGCTCCAACGGCCGTCCCGGGGGAAGCCCGGCGCGACGCCCGTCGGCGCGCCGTCCCAGCCGCCCGCCATCAGCCCGACGGCGTCGAGCAGCGCCGCGTTGACCGGCAGGTACGCCGGGCAGTCGAGGGGCTCGGCCGGCCGGGGGACCAGGCCATTGAGGCGGAAGCGCGTCGCGCTATCGCTCACGATCGCGGCCGCCGCCGCCGGTTCGCCCAGGCGCGCCGCCGTCAGCGCCCCCTCGCCCAGCGACCAGCTGCCCCAGTGCCGCGGGCCGCTCGGGCCCGGATGGTTGATCGCGTCAAAGGTCCGCCGCATGACGGCGGGGTCGACCGCGTCGGTTTGGGGAAGGTAGCCCAGGGCCATCAGCTCGGAGGTGGGCAGGCGGCCCCCGGGGCGGTCGTAGATATGGGGCGAGGTCTCGATCTCCAGGTAGCGCCCCTGGGCCTGCGGCAGCGGCATGAGCCGGGCGAGGACGTCGGCCCACCTCGGATCGGGCGGCAGGCCGAGGCGCTGCCGCCAGGCCTGGGCCACCTGCAGCCCGTAGTGCCAGAAGGCCAGCTCGAAGGCGGGATCGCGGGTCTGGTTTTCCTCCGTCCCTTCGCTCGAGGCCTTGATCGGCGGACCGAGGACGTAGCGGCCCGAGGCGGGGTCGAGGAAGGCGAAGGAGGCGAGGAAGTCGGCGGAGCCGAAGACCACGCCGCGGTAGCGCTCGAGGGTGGCCCGTTCCGGCCGCGCGCGGTAGACCAGCTCCGAGAGGTAGATCGGGTTCGGCTCGTTCCAGATGATGAAGGGGTTGATCGTGCCCGGGCCGGTGCGGCCGTCGGGGCCGCTCATCTTCGGCCACCGCGCCCCGGCGAAGCCCTGGGATCTGGCCTCGGCCTCGGCCGAGGGCAGGATCTTCCGGTACCAGTCGAGGCCGCGCTCCAGCAGCTCGACGTGGCCCCACTCGTAGAACTGGGCCGCGTGCCAGAAATACACCTCCGAATTGTGCTTTCCGTACCAGCTGATGTGCACCAGCCCGCTCTCGGCCGGCGGAAAATGGCCGCCGTAGTTCACCCGCATCAGGTAGAGCGAGAGGACGATCCGGCGCTCGAGCTCGGCGGCGCGCGGGTCGGCGCTGGCGGAAAGGTCGACCGCGCCGCCCCGCGTCCAGTAGTCCTTCCAGCCCCGCGCGCTGGCGGCCTCGACCGACGCGGGGGAGGAGGCGGCGGGCAGGGCGTCGGTCGGCGTGAACTCGCAGGTCAGGGCGAGGGTGTCCCCCTCGGCCGCCGCGAGCCGGAAATCGTGGGGCCCGGCCTCGGCCATTTCGCCCACGCCATGCCAGGCGATGTCCGCGGCGTAGTGGGCGCTCTCGTCCAGGGTTCGGCGCAGCTGGACCGACTCGGGGCCCAGGCGGACCAGCTCGGTGCGGTGGCGGTCGGGCCGGCTCCAGTCGAAGGGCGGCTTGTTCTTCACCGCCATCTGGTACGAATAGGGGAAATGGAAGCGCACCTGCAGGTCGCCGCGGGCGACCAGGGGGGAGCGCAGCCGGACCGACAGCAGGCTGCGCGCGGGATCCGCGGCGGTTTCGACCGCGACCGGCTCGCCGCCGAGCAGGTAGCGGCTGGTGACCACCCCCGTCCAGAGGTCGAGCGTCTGGTCGACCGCGGAAACGTCCGCCGGCGCGAGCGGCCGGCCCCGGTAGAGCAGGCTGATCTCGCCCAGCGGGATGGGATGCGGATTCTCGCGGAAGTACTCGCCGGCGGGGCTGTCCTGCAGCGCCGCGTACTCGACGGTGCGGCCATGGAAGGGGTAGGGCTTCATCGCGTCCTGCAGCCGGAGGCCGGAGGGGTTGGGAAACTCATGCCAGGCCCAGGTGGCGCGGGTCTCAAGCGGAACGCCCCGGTCGTGGTAGAGCGAGCCGAAGGACTGCAGCCCGGTCACGTCGACGGTGAAGGCGAAGTCGCCGTTGCCGACCGTGAGCGGATTCTCGGGATCGAGGCGGTCGAGGTGGATGGCGTGGCGGCCGACCCAGGCGGCGCGGTCGATGTACCCCTGGGCCCGCGGGGCGAGGACGGCGGCGGTCAAGAAAAAGATTCCCGGCGCGCGCCGGAGTAAAGATTGCATGGCTTTGGGGGTTGCGGGTTGCTGGAGCCGGGCCTTACTAAAAGCCTGTTCGACGCTGATGAAAATCATTCATGCGGCCAGTGAATTGTTCCCCTATATCAAGACGGGGGGACTGGCCGACGCGGCCGGGGCGCTGACCGGCGCGCTGGCGGACCGGGGCCACGAGGTGGCCGTCTTCGTTCCCGGCTACCGCAGCGTGCGCGAGCACCCCGACGCGGCCAAGGCGGAGCGCCGCCTGCAGCTGCGGATCGAGATGGGGGACCAGACCATGGCGGGCGAGGTCCGGGTCTTCTCGCCCCGGCCGAACTTGACCGTGCACCTCGTCTGCCGGGACGAGTTCTTCGACCGCAGCCGGCCCTACGGCAACGGCGAGCGGGACTACGAGGACAACGCCGACCGCTTTCTCTTCTTCTGCAAGGGGGTGGTGGAGACGCTGCGCCAGGGCGAGGCGACGTATGACATCGCCCACGGGCACGACTGGCAGGCGGCGCTGCTGCCGCTGCTGCTGCGGGAGGCGGAGCGCCGCCACGGGCGCAGCCTGGCGGACAAGACCGTCTTCACCGTCCACAACATCGCCTACCAGGGCGTCTTTCCCGCCGGGTCCTTCGCCCGCACCAACCTGCCGGAGGAGTTCTTCGCCATCGACGGCCTGGAGTACTACGGCCAGGTCAACTTCCTCAAGGGCGGGCTGCTCTTCGCCGACCGCGTCACCACCGTCAGTCCGCGCTATGCGCTCGAGATCCAGACCGCGGAATTCGGCTGCGGCCTCGAGGGCGTGATCCAGGCCCGGGCCGCCGACCTGGCCGGGCTGCTCAACGGGATCGACCCGGCGGTGTGGAACCCGGCGGTCGACCCGCTGATTCCGGCGCGCTACTCGGCGGCGAACCTCGCGGGCAAGGCCGCCTGCCGGGCGCAGCTGCTGGAGCGCTGCGGCTTCGACCCGAAATCCCCGGCTCCGGTGTTCGGGATGGTCTGCCGGCTGGTGGAGCAGAAGGGCCTCGACCTGCTGCTGGCCAACAAGGACTTCTTCACCAAGCAGGACTGCCGCCTGATCGTCCTGGGCGCGGGCGACAAGCGCTTCGAGGACGCCCTGCGGGACCTGGCGGCGAAGGCGCCGAAGAAGGTCTACCTCAGCGCGCGCCTCGACGAGTCCATGAGCCACCTGATCGAGGCCGGCAGCGACTTTTTCGTCATGCCCTCGCTCTTCGAGCCCTGCGGGCTGAACCAGATGTACTCCCAGGCGTACGGCACGATCCCGATCGTCAGCCGGGTGGGCGGGCTGATGGACACGGTGGTCGACGCCGACGATCAGCCGGCCGCCGGGACGGGCCTGATGGCGCCGCCGACCGCGGCGGGCCTGCGCGGCGCGCTGGCCCGCGCGCTCAAGCTCTTCCAGGATCCCGCGCGGCTGGCCGCCGTGCAGAAGCGGGGGATGGCGCGGGACTTCAGCTGGCAGGCGGCCTCGGCCGCCTACGAGCGTCTCTACCAGGAGACGGTCTGACCTGGGCCGCCGGAGCGGGGGCGGCGCTTTAGGATTCGCCAGCGGGGGCGAAATTGCGTCCACATCTGGGGATGAAAGCGGCGCCCCGCCTGTCCGAAGCGGAATGGGAAGTGATGAAGGTGGTCTGGCGGCGGCCGGGGTGCGGCGCCCAGGAGGTCGTCGCGGCCCTGGCGCGGCGGACCGCCTGGAGCGAGGGCACGGTCAAGACGCTGTTGAACCGGATGGTGCGCAAGGGGGCGCTCGGCTTCGAAAAGGAGGGCAGGGCCTACCGTTACTCGGCGGCCGCGGCGGAGCAGGACCTCCGCCGGGCGGAATCGGACGCCTTTCTGCAGCGGGTCTTCGACGGCGCCCTTCCGCCGATGCTCTCGCATTTCCTGCGGAGCCGGAAACTCGACGCCAGGACGCTCGAGGAGCTGGAGAGGGCCGTCCGGGAGGCCCGGGGGAGACGGTGATCGGGCGGCCCGGGGGCCGCCCGCGCCGGGCCTAGACCGGCGGCGGGTTGCGCTCGGCGAACTGGTCTTGGTGCCAATAGGGGTACTTCTTCGTCGTCGCGCTGGCCGCGTCCAGCTTGGCGACCTGCTCCGCGGTGAGGTTCCAGCCGACCGCGCCGAGGTTCTCGCGCAGCTGGCGCTCGTCCCTCGCGCCGACGATGAGGTTGGAGACGGTGGGGCGCTGCAGCAGCCAGTTGAGCGCGACCTGCGGGATGGTCTTGCCGGTCTCGGCGGCCACGCCGTCGAGGGCGTCCACCACCCGGTAGAGCAGCTCGTCCTCCACCGGAGGGCCGTAGTGCGCGGTCTCGGGCAGGCGGCTGACCGCGGGCTTGGGCGCGTTGCGGCGGATCTTGCCGGTGAGGCGCCCCCAGCCGAGGGGGCTCCAGACCACCGCGCCGATTCCCTGGTCCAGGCCGAGGGGCATCAGCTCCCATTCGTACTCCCGTCCGACCAGGGAATAGTAGGCCTGGTGCGCCACGTAGCGGGCGAGCCCGTGGCGCTCGGAGGCGGCGAGGGACTTCATCAGGTGCCAGCCGGAAAAGTTCGAGACGCCGAGGTAGCGGATCTTCCCGGCGCGCACGAAGCCGTCGAGGGTCTGCAGCACCTCCTCGACGGGCGTGAGCGCGTCGAAGCCGTGGAGCTGGTAGAGGTCGATGTAGTCGGTCTGGAGGCGCCGCAGGCTGTTTTCCACCGCCGAGGTGAGGTGGGAGCGGGAGGAGCCGACGTCGTTGTCGCCGGGGCCCATCCGGAAGGTGCCCTTGGTCGAGATCAGCACCTTGTCCCGGCGGCCCTTGACCGCCTGGCCCAGGATTTCCTCGGCCAGCCCGTTGGAATAGATGTCCGCGGAGTCGAACATGTTCAGGCCTGCCTCCAGGCAGATGTCCACCATCCGGCTGGCCTCCTTCACGCCGCTGTTGCCCCAGGCCTCGAAGGCCTTGGGCGAGCCGAAGGTGCCGGTGCCGCCGAAGGTCGCCGTGCCCAGGCTGAGCACCGGCACCTTCAGCCCCGAATGTCCGAGTCGTCGAAATTCCATGAGGGGATGGGTTGCGCCGGCAAAGGAAGGCGCGAATTCCCGCGCCCGCAACCTAGGACCGGCGGGTACAGTCCGAATTGTTGCTGCGGGCGGGCCCGGGATTTGGCACGCTCCGGCCATGCCCGTCGATTCGCCCTCGCTTTGGGAGCCGCGCGCGGCGCCGCCCCCCCTGGCGGAGGCGGAGCTTCACGTCTGGCGGACGCGGGTGGACTGGGCCCGCTGGGAGCTGCACCTGCTCCCCGAGGAGCGCCGGCGGCTGCCGCGCTTCCGCCAGCCCGAGGACGCGGCGCGGGAGGCCACCGGCCGCGGGGTGCTGCGCTTCCTCCTCGGCGCCTACCTCAACCTGCCGCCCGCCGAGGTGGCCCTGGGCTCGGGCCCGCACGGCAAGCCGGTGCTGGCCGCCTCCGGGCCCGGAGGGGTGGAATTCAACCTCTCGCACTCCGGCGCCTGGGTGCTGCTCGGGTTCGCCCGCGGCGGGCGGGTGGGGGTCGACCTGGAAAGGGAGCGCGCGGTCGACGAGGCGCGCATCGCCCGGGAATTCTTCCATCCCGACGAGGTGGCGGAGTGGGAGCGGCAGGCCGAAGCGGACCGGATCGGGGCCTTCTTCCGCCTCTGGACCCTGAAGGAGGCCTACCTCAAGGCGCTGGGCACGGGCCTGAGCAAGGTTCCCGCCAGCTTCCGCGTCACCGGCTGCGCGCGCCGGGCCGAGGCGGCCCTGCTCTGGTGCGTGGACGATCCGCAGGCGCCGCAGCGCTGGCGGGTCGAGCGGCTCGAGATCGACGCCGGCTACGCCGCGGCGGTCGCGGCGGAGCGGCCGCTCGGCCGGATCCGCGCCTTCACCCTGCTGCCGTCCTGATTTCGTCCACGGCCGCCCGGCCCTTGGCGAGCTGCTCGGCGAAGAACCGCTTCGCCTTCGCCTGGTCGAAATCCAGCAGCGTCCCGCCGGACTCGAAGTGGCTGATGAAGACGTGGCCGAGGGCGTAGGTCACCGCGCCCGCGGTCACGGGCAGGCCGGTGGCCCCGAGCAGGCCCCCGCCGGGGAAGATCTTCACCAGGCTGCCGAGCGCGCTGGCGGCGAGCGTGACCGAGCCGACCCCGCCGAGGAGGGCGGCCACGATGGCGCGGGCCTTCTCCGGCGCGAACGGCTGCCCGTAGCAGGCGGCCAGGTCCGCGATCAGCTTCAGCTGCACGCCGGTGATCGCCGCGAGGTCCAGCAGCGGCACGGGCACCGCGCCCGCGCCCAGGGCGTAGGGCAGGAAGCGGTTGACGATTTCCTCCGCGGCGGCGCGCCGGGGGGCGGTCGCGGCGGCCGGGGCCGGCTCGGGCGCGGGAGGCGGAGGAGGGGGCGGCTCGGGCGCCGCCGCGCCGGCCGCGGAGCCGCGATGCGGCTTCTTCGCCGCCGGCTTCTCGAGCGACGCGCCCAACTTGCTGAGGAGTTCGTCGCTCTTTCTTTTCACGCCGGTGGAGGAAGGCTAGCCGCGCAGCGCGGCGATTTCAAGGGCGGTCTGGAGGAGCTCCTCCCGGCTCTCCTTGTCCAGGGCCTTCCAGCCGAGGACGGCGGCGTGCTGGAAGGACTGGCGCCGGCCCACCTTGGAGGTCAGCGGCGGCAGCCCGATGTGGCCGGCCAGCGCGGCGAGGTCCTTGGCCAGCACCGTCCGGCTCTGGACCTGGTTGAAGAGGATGCGGGCCGGACGGCCTTCCGGAAGATGCTGGCGGATCACCGCGACGGTGTCCTGCGAAGTCCAGAGGTCGGCCGGGGAGGGCGAGCTCACCAGGAGGGCGGCGTCGGAGCGGGCCAGCGCCTGGTGGAGGCCCGCCGCCGCGAGCTGCGGCGGGGTGTCGATGATCAGCATCGGCCAGTCCTCGCCCGCCCGGGCCAGCGGCACTTCGCCGGTCTCGCCCAGCCAGCGGGTGGCGGTGCCCTGCGGGTCGCAGTCGAGCAGGGCCGTCTTGTGGCCCGCCTTGGCGAACGCGGTCGCCAACAGCACGGACAGCGTGGTCTTTCCCGCGCCGCCCTTGCCGTTGCAGACGGTCAGGATCACCCCGGACAGCAAAAGGGCCGGACTTGCGTCCGGCCCGGTGGTCAGGCGGCGACGGCCGGCTTTTTGTCGGAGGCGAGCACCACCACCAGGCCGATGATCGGCGTCAGGATGAAGGCGCAGAAGAAATAGCCCCAGAAGCCGAACTTGCGGTCTTTGCCGATGTAGGCGACGAGGAGGCTGAGAATGAGGTAAGTGAGGAGGTACATGGTATGAGAGGACTGAAGCGGAGCTTAGAGATCGACGATGTGGGCGAGCTTGGCGTTGAGGGATGACTTGAAGGAGGAGGTGACCTTGCCGGCCTCGGTCTTGCCTTCGGCGAAACGCTCGGCGAACAGCGCCTTGGCGCCCGCCGGGTCGAAATCCAGATAGGTGCCGCCGGCCTCGAAGTGCTGGATGAAGGTCTTGCCGGTGGCGTAGGTCGCCGCGCCGGCGAGCAGCGGCAGGGTGGCGGGCAGGAGGAAGGGCCCGACCAGCGGGATCGCCAGCACCAGGCCGCCGATGCTGCTGCCGATGGCCGCCGGGACCACGGCGCCGAGCAGGGAGGTGATGATCGAACGGGCGCGGTTCTCGGAGAAGTCGACGCCGTAGACCTGGGAGATGTCGGCCAGCATCTTGAGCTGGATGGCGGTGAGGCCGCCGGCGACGATCAACGGGGCGGGGATGAAGCCCACGCCCATCGACCAGGGAAGGTACTTGTTGATGACCGCCGCGGCGGCCTTCTGTTGCTCGGGGGTGACGTTGGCCATGGTGATTCCTCCTGCCGGGTTACGGATCGCTTCGGCGCCTCAGGCCGCCACCACGTCCCGCTTGTTCGAGGCGAACACCAGCAGGATGCCGACGACGGGGGTGAAGAGGAGGGAGCAGAAGAAGTAGCCCCAAAAGCCGAACTTGCGGTCTTTGCCGATGTAGCCGACGAGCGCGGCGAGAGCGAGTGCGATGATGATTCCAGGCAGCATGGAGAGGATGGTTGAGGTTGACGACGCCTACCGGGCCAGCGTGGAGCCGGAAAAGTTGACTGACAAGGAAAAAGGCAAGTGGAGCCCCCCGGAATTGCTCGCCTGGAGCGGGGGCCCCCGGCAAGGTTCGGGACGGCAATGGCGCTGCCCCTTTCCCGCTTCTCCGGACGCCAGCTCCTGGCCTGCCTGATCGCGCTCTTCGTCCTTCCGTCGCTGGTGGAATGGGCCGGCTGGGCCGAATGGGCGGAGGTCGTCCTTTTCACGCTGGTTCTGATCTCGGCGGTTCCGGCGGTCGGGGGCCGCCACCGCTGGGTGGCCGCGGCCGTGATCGTCCCCGGCCTTGTCCTGCTCTGGCTGCTCGGCCTCGGCGTGCTGCACCCCGACAGCGCCCTCGGCCTGGCCTACCTCGCCTACACCGCCGCGATGGTCGTGCTGGCGATCGCCCGGCTGCTGCAGTTCGCGCTGGCGGCGCGTTCGGTCGACGGCGAAGTCCTCGCGGCCGGCGTCTCGGTCTACCTGCTGCTGGGTCTGCTCTGGTCGTTCCTCTACCGGCTGATGGACGGAATCCATCCGGGCACCTTCCACGGCGGCGAGCGCCTGTCCCCCTGGGATGCTTTCTATTTCAGCCTCTGCACCCTCACCACCGCCGGCTACGGCGACATCACGCCGGTGACCCACCCGGCGCGGATGCTGGCGATCATGGAGTCGATCACCGGCGTGCTTTACATCGGCGTCCTGATCGCCCGCCTGGTCTCGCTCTATTCGGGCCCGGCGGCGCGGAAGGAGACCTAGCCTAGCACCCGGCGAGAAAGCGGCGGACCCGCCCGGCGACCGCCGGGAGCTCGCTCTGCACGAAGAAGTGCCCGCCGGGGAAGAGTTCGGCCGCGAACGAGGCGGAGGCATGGCACCGCCACGCCTCCAGCTCCGCCGGGGCGACATGGGGGTCGTCGCGGCCCCCCAGGGCCAGCACCGGCAGGCTCAGGGGCGCGCCCGCCTCGTGCTCGTAGGTCTCGAAGACCTCCAGGTCGGCCCGCATCACCGGGAGCAGCAGGGCGAGCAGCTCGGGCTCGGCCCGGACCGCCGGGGGGATGCCCTGGTAGCGGCGGTCGAGCTCGGCCAGGAATTCGGGATCGGGCAGGGCGTGCAGGTCGGGTTCGCGGCGGGCCTGGTCCGGGGCGCGGGCGCCGGTGACGACCAGGGCGGCCGGTGCCGGCCAGCCCCGGGCGCGGATCGCCCGGGCGAGCTCGTAGGCGAGCAGCGCCCCCAGGCTGTGGCCGGCGAGGGCGTAGCGCCGGGAGAGGTGCGGCTCGAGCCGCGGCAGCAGGTCCTCGACGATCGCCCGCCAGCGGCGGGCGGGGGGCTCCCGCAGGCGGCTTTCGCGGCCCGCAGGCCTCAGGCCGGCGACCTCCGCGACCCCGGCGAGCGGGGCGGCCCAGGCGTTCCAGGACGAGGTCCCGCCGCCGGCGTAGGGCAGGCACCAGAGGCGCAGGGGGGCGGCCGGATCCGGGCGGACGCAGCTCGCCCACGTGCCGGCAAGGGGCGGGGCGGTCACGGGCGGCTCCCCGGGCTAGCTCTTCTTGGCCGCGGCTTCCTGGGCCGCCATGGCCTGGCGCAGGCTGAGGGGGCGCATGTCGGTCCAGACTTCCTTGATGTGGGCCAGGCAATCCTCCTTCGGGCCGGTCTTGCCCGCGTAGCTCCAGCCCGGGGGCAATTCGCGCCAGTCCGGCCAGATGGAATACTGCTCCTCGTGGTTCACCACCACCTTGAAGATCTCCGGGGAGGGGTCGCCTGCGTTCATGGGGCCACGTTGGGCCCTGGGGAGGCCCATGGCAAGGCGAGCCCAGTAGCTTGACAGGGATTTCGCTTCACCGGCATTAAAGGGGTGATGCCGCTGTCGCGTCCTATGCGCTGGGTCCTGCGCATTTTCTTCATCGCGCTCGTCGTGGTGGCGATTCTGTTCGTGCCGGGAACGCTTTACTGGCGCTCCCGCCCGGTGCTGCGGATCTACGCCTGGGACGGCTACCTGCCCCCGGGGCTGCTCAACCGCTTCGAGCTGGCGAACCAGGTGCGGATCAAGCTCACCACCTATTCGAGCAACGAGGAGCTCCTGGCGCGGCTGAAGGTGAGCTGGGACGAATTCGACGTCATCATGCCCTCCAACTACATGGTGGCGCAGATGGTCCGCTACCACCTGCTGGAGCGGATGAACGCCGAGTCGGTGCCCCACATCGCCAATCTCTCCCTCGACACCCTCAACGGCAAGGTGGTCCCGGTGGGCGACGAGTACTACGGCATCCCCTACCTGGGGAACTACGCCGGGATCGGCTACAACAAGAAGCTGGTGACGAAGCCGCCGCGCACCTGGTCGGAATTCTTCAGCGCCTCCTCCGCCACGGTCTACGGGCCCCGCCTGAGCCTATTGGACGAGCCGCGCGAGACGATCGGGCTGGCGCTGCTGGCGATGGGCTTCTCGCCCAACAGCCGCGACCCGGGCGAACTGGACAAGGTCCGGCAGATGCTCCAGGCCGAGGACCGGGCCGGCGCCCCCACCTTCGTCCTGGAGGACGGCCGCGAGCTCCTGGAGCGCAGGCGCACCGAGCTGCTCGCCACCTGGAGCCCGGAGGTGGCGCTGGCCGCCGCCGATGACGCCGACATCGGCTACATCATGCCCGCCGACGGCTCGATCCTGACCTACGACACCCTGGCGGTGCCCAGCTCCTCCAGCCACCAGGAGCTGGCGATGAAGTTCATCAACTACCTGCTCCAGCCGGAGATCGCCCGGGAGGTGACGGTTTATTCCGGCTACTTCAATTCCCTCCGCCGGGACCTCGACCCGCTGCCGAGCGGACTGAGCTTGACCCCGGCCTTCGCGGTGCCGCCGGCGGGCAAGAGCTTCGTCCTGACCGACGTGGGCGACGCCCAGTACCTCTACGACACCATCTGGGCCGAGTACCGGACCCATCCCGAGGGGACGCCGACCCCCCGCTGAGCTAGTGGTGGACGCTCGGGTTCGCCCCGGCCGGCGGGCGGCTGGAGGGCGCCGGGGTGGGCGCGGGGGCGGGCAGGGTGATGGCGCTGTCGGTGTTGAGGATCAGAGGCAGGCCATTCTTGCCCGAGCCCACGACGATCACCTTGGCGTTGGTCGACTTGGCCAGCTCGAGGGTGGCGTCGATGCCCTTGTAGGCGAGGAGATCGGGCGTGAGGCTGGCGTTGATGGTGTTGTTGTAGTTGGCGATGCCCTCGGCCTCGTAGGCCATCCGCTTCGCCTCCTGCTGCTGGCTGGCGATGCGGAACTCGTACTCCTGGGAGACCTGCTCCTGGGTCAGCTTCTTCTCGATCGCGCTGGTGACCAGGTCGGGCAGCCGGATGTTGGTGACGTTGACCTTGTCCAGGACGATGAACTTGTCGCTGACCCGGCGGGCCACGCTGAAGATGATCGCGTCGGAGATGTCGGAGGTCTTGAGGGTGTAGAGGTCCTCCGGGCTGTACTTGCCGATCACCTCGCGCACGCCGGTCACGACCTCGGGCACCACGATCTTGGTCGGGTAGTCCGGGCCGACCTTCTGGTGCAGCAGCGGCAGCTGCTTGTATTCGGGATAGTAGCGGAGCGAGACGCTGACCTTGATCGTCAGGCCGTTGCTGCTCAGGGCGTCGACCACCTCGTCGCGCTCCTGCACCCGCATGGTGTAGAGGTACATCTTGTTCCACGGCCAGATCACGTGCATGCCCTCGCCGTAGACGTGGTCGAGCTCGGTGCCGGTGGTGAGGGTGTGGAAGAGGACGCCGGCCTGCCCGGAGTCGACGAAGATGAAGATCCGGTCGGCGAGGTAGACGCAGAGGAAGGAGAAGACCAGGCCGCAGAGGACGATCGGCAGCATGTTCTCGCGCACCTTCCGGCGCAGGCGCTCCTTCAGGCTCAGGCGCGGGCGCGCGGGGGGCGCGGGGTCGATCGGGTAGGCTTCGCCACTCATGGGGATGCGGGGGAGGGTTGAGGGTTTATACGGCGGTGTCGATGCGGCCGAATTCCATTTTCACCACCCGGTCCGCGCAGTGGAAGTAGCGGTCGTCGTGGGTGACCGCGATCACGGTCTTGCCGGCGGCCTTCAGCTCCGGCAGCAGCTTCTCGTAGAAATAGGCGCGGAAACCGGGGTCCTGGTCCGCCGCGAACTCGTCCAGGGCCAGGATGGGCCGGTCCTCCAGGCAGGCCACCGCCAGGGCCAGGCGCTTGCGCTGTCCGGTCGAGAGGTCGAGATTGGTGAAGCGGCCCCCCTCGAAGGCGGTCTTCTGGTCCAGCTCCAGCCGGTGCAGCCACTTGGCCAGGAGCTTTTCGTCGATCTGCGGCGCCCCGTAGAGGCGGTCGAAGAGGTGGAAGTCGGTGAAGATGACCGAGAAGAGCTCGCGGTAGGCCGGGTAGAGGGCGGGGGTGAGCCGGAGGTGGTCGATCTGGACGGAGCCCGCGGCCGGCAGGTAGAGGCCGGCGAAGAGCTTGAGCAGGGTCGACTTGCCCGAGCCGTTGCCCCCGACCACGAAGACGACCTCGCCCGCCTTGACCCTGAAGTCGAAGGGGCCGACCGCGAAGCCCTCGGCGGCGTAGCGGAAGCTGACGCCCTCCAGGGCGATCTCGCTGAAGCCGCGGAAGTCGACCTTGGCCGGCTCCACCTGCCGCTCGCCGGCGGCCGCCGGGCTGTCGAGGAAGGACTCCAGGGCCACGATGTTGTCCATCGCCACCTTGGAGCGGGCGTAGACCGGGATGGCGCCGACCAGGGAGGAGAGGGGGCCGACGATGAAGAGCACCGCCGCCGTCGCCTTCATCACCACGTCGGCGTAGGCCGGGCTGAGGACGGGGAGGAGGAAGACCAGCACCGCGATCAGGACGTAGAAGAAGGTCTGGGAGAAGATGAAGTTGCTGACGTACTCCAGGCTGGTGCGGACCTTGATCTCGCGGGCCTCGCCGACGATGCGCGAGTAGGAGCGCTCGAACATGTCGTCGGACTTGGCGCGGTGGACCTTGAGCTCCTTGAACCCGTCCAGGAGGTGGGCGAGCGAGCCGAGGAACTCGGTCTCAGCCCGGGTCCCGGCCTGCCATTCGCGGTCCAGCTTGCGCTGGTTGCGCAGGTAGATGGAGACGCCGCCGGCGATCAGGGCCAGGGTGATGCCGAAGGCGGTGCGGGAGAGGGTGGCGATGTAGAGGACGCAGACCGCGATCATCACCGCCGACTGGGCGGCGTTGGCGATCTCCCCGGCCGACTGGGAGACGGTCAGGGTGTCCTGGGTCAGGCGCGACTCGATCTGCGGCTTGCCGATGCGCTCGACCACCGCGAGGTTGGAGCGGCGCAGCTTGTCGCCGATCCGCACGCGCAGCCGCGCGATCACCTCCTCGGTCAGGATGAAGGAGCGGGCCAGCACCCGCTGCTTCGCGACGATGAAGATCGCGATCGCGAGCCCGAAGAGCACGAGATACCGGAAATTGAGGTTCTCGAACGCGGCCGCCGAGGCCGCGCCGTTGATAATCGCCAGGATCAGCCCCTGCGCGACGCCCGACACCAGCGTGAGGATCAGGAGCGAGCGGAACGACACCGACGACTCCTTCTTGATAAGCTGGAGGAGCTTCATTGCCCGGCCCAGTGGAACCCGGGCCGGCCGGTGCTGGCAAGCGTGGAGTCGCCCGCGGGCGACGATCGCCTCGACCGGGAAAGAAAGTCTAGACAAGCCGCGGGCGCTCGGGCTCCATGACTGCCCCGCCGATGCCCGCCTCCGCCTCGCCCAAGTCCTCCGCGGTCCGCGTGACCGGCAAGTCGTGGCCGAAGGAATACTTCCGGTTCCTGGAGCGGGACCGGTTCGACGGGCGGGACGTGGTCCGGGTGATGCGCGGCGAGGTGGCGGGCGTGATCTTCCGCGGCGTGATCGAGCCGGCGGTGTGCGAGCGGGTGAAGAAGAACTTCTGGGAGAGCCCGATGCTGCGCCAGCGCGGCGACGCCGTGCCGGCCTACTACCTCGGCACCTACCACTACCAGAAGGAGCTCGAGCTCTACCTCAACGAGGCGGCGGCGACGCGCGCCGCTCTGGAGAACGTCTTCGCCGGCACCCGCAACTTCTACCGGGATATCATGGGCGGGGTCAGGGCCGCGCTGGAGGAGGAGGGCGTCGTTCTCCGCGTCGCCGAGCACCAGGGCCGCCCGGCGGGCGAGTTCGTGATGCGCTCCTGGAGCGCCGTGGGCAGCTACGCGCTGGCCGCGCACGACGACGGCGCCCAGCTCACCGCGCGCAAGCAGGCCGGCTTCGAGATCCAGCAGGTGGTGGTGAACCCGCTGGCGGCGGTCAACCTCTGCCTGGAGAACGGGCAGGGGGGCGACCTGGTCTACTGGAACGTCGAGCCGGACAGCGCCACCCGCCGGGCCCTGGGGGTGGAGGAGACCGGCCATCCCTACGCCGCCGAACTGCTCGAGGGCTTCCCCCGCATCGACCTTCCGATCCACACCGGCGACGCCTATTTCTTCAACGGCAAGCTGGTGCACGCGGTGCGCGCCCAGTCCAAGCCCGGCGAGTTCCGCTCCACCATCTCGCTCCTGATGGGCTTCAAGGAGCCGAAGACGGCGATCTACTGGACCTGAGGCGCTCGGCGACCTCGGCGTCCGAGAGCGCCGCGACCCGCTGGTGCACGCGGGCGATGGCCTCGGCCCGGCCCGGCTTGCCCCCGGCGCGGTCCACCAGCTCCCCCAGCGCCCGGGCGAAGTCCCCCAGGACCGGGGCGTCGAAGAGCAGCCGCAGCGGCACGGCGCAGCGGAAGGCCTCGGAGATCCGCCAGGCGAGCTGGGTGGCGAGCAGCGAATGGCCGCCGCGGTCGAAGAAGTTGTCCGCCGCGCCCACCTGCGGCACGCGCAGGACCTCGGCCCAGATCCCGGCCAGGACGGCCTCGAGCGGGCCGCGGGGGGCGAGGTAGGCGGGGCGGGCCGGGGCGCTCCCGGCGGCGCGCTCGCGCAGGGCGGCGCGGTCCACCTTGTTGTGCGCGGTCAGCGGGAACCCCTCGAAGCGGACGAAGGACGCCGGCACCATGAACTCGGGGAGGCGGGCGCGCAGGTGCGCCCGGAGGTCCTCGTCCGCGGCGGGGGCCGCGCCCGGGCGCGGCTGCAGGCAGGCGACCAGGCGCTTGCCGGAGGGCTCCTCCAGCGCGAGCACGATCGCCTCCTGCACGGAGGGATGGGCGGCGAGCACGCTCTCGATCTCGCCCAACTCCACCCGGAACCCGCGGATCTTCACCTGGAAGTCCCTCCGGCCCAGGAATTCCGCGGTGCCGTCGGGGCGCCAGCGGGCCAGGTCGCCGGTGCGGTAGAGGCGCTCGCCCGGGGCGGCCGCATGGGGGTTGGGGACGAAGGCCTCGGCGGTCAGCTCCGGCTGGCCGAGGTAGCCGCGGGCGTTGCCGTCGCCGCCGATGTAAAGCTCGCCCGGCACGCCCGGGGGCACCGGCTGCATCTCGGGGTCGAGGATGTAGAGCGTGGTGTTGCTCATCGGCGGGCCGATCGTCACGTTGCTGCCGACCTCCGCGGGCGTCCGCAGCAGCCCGCAGCTGGCGAAGGTCGTCGTCTCGGTCGGGCCGTAGCCGTTGATCACGGTGAGCCCGGGATGGGCCGCGAGGACGGCGCGCACGTGGGGCGGGGAGAGCGCGTCGCCGCCCACCAGCAGGTGGCGCACCCCGGCGAAGGCGCCGGGGCGCTCGTCCGCCATCAGGTTGAAGAGGGCCGAGGTCAGGTAGAGCGAGGTGATCCGGTGGGCCCGGATGGCCTCCGCCAGGTCGCCGATCGTCGGCGGGCCGGGCCGCAGCACGCAGAGCTCGGCGCCGTTGCCGAGGGCGCCCCAGAGCTCGAAGGTCGAGGCGTCGAAGGAGACCGGCGCGAGCTCGAGGATGCGCAGGTCGGGCCCGTAAGGCAGGTAGTTGGTCTCGCGCACCAGCCGGACCACGCCGCGGTGCGGGATGCAGATGCCCTTGGGCCGGCCGGTGGAACCGGAGGTGAAGGTGATGTAGGCCAGGTGCTCGGGCCGGGTCAGGTTCGGGAGGTCGCCCGGGTCCTCCCCGGCGAGCGCGGGGTCGCCGAGGCGCACGGGCAGCCAGCCGGCCCCCGCGGCCAGCGGCAGGCGCTCCCGCGCCGGTTCCGGCGCGAGCAGCAGCCGCGCCCCGGCCTGGCCGAAGAGGAAGGCCAGCCGCTCGGGGGGATCGGCCGGATCGAAGGGCAGGTAGCAGCCGCCGGCCTTGAGCACGGCGAGCAGCGCAAGCACCATCTCCGGGGTGCGCTCGGCGCAGACCGCGACGGCCGCGTCGGGGCCGACCCCGCGGGCGCGCAGCCGCCGGGCGAGCCGGTTGGCCGCCGCGTTCAGCTCCCCGTAGGAAAGCGTCCTTTCCCCGGCCGTCACCGCCGGGGCCTGCGGCGTCCGCCGGGCCCATTCCTCGAAGAGCTGGTGGACGCAGAGCTCCCGGGGATAGTCGCTGGCGCTGGCGTTCCAGCCGCGGAGGATGACCCCGGCCTCGTCCGGCCGCAGCAGCGGCAGCCGCCCCAGCGGGGTCTCCGGCCGGGCCGCGGCGGCCTCCAGCAGCAGGCGGTACCAGCCCGCCAGCCGGTCGATGGTGGCGGCCTCGAAGAGGTCGGTGCTGTACTCGAAGGCCACGATCAGGCCGGCGCGGGCGTCCTCGCAGGTGACGGTGAGGTCGAAGCGGGCGGTGGCGCCCTCCGGATCCCACTGCTCCAGCTCGAGGCCGCTGATCTTCAGCGCGTCGCGGTGCGCCTGAAGGAGGGAAAAGCAGACCTGGAAGAGGGGATTCTGGCTGAGGGTGCGCTCGGGCCGCAGCGCCTCGATCACCTGCTCCAGCGGGGTCTCCCCGTCCTCGTACGCCTCCTCGGCGGCCGCCCGCACGGCCCCGAGGAATTCCCGGAACGGCTCCGCCCCGCGCGGGCGGGCGCGGAGCACCAGGGTGTTGGTGAGGAAGCCGATCAGCGGCTCCAGCGCGGGATGGGCGCGGTTGGCGATCGAGGTGCCGACCGCGATGTCCTCCTGGCCGGTGAGCCGGAAGAGCAGCGCGTAGAAGCCGGCCAGGAGCACCTGGAAGAGCGTGGCCTGCCGGGCGCGCGCCAGCTGGCGGAGGGCGGCGGAAAGCTCGGGGGGAAAAGTGTGGAAGGCGGTGGCCCCGCGGTAGCTCATGGCCGCGGGCCGCGGCCGGTCCGTCGGCAGGTTGAGCACCGGCACGCCCGCCAGGGCCGCGGCGCGCCGGCGCAGGGCTTCGGCGGCCGCCGGCCCGGCCAGCCGCCGGGCCTGCCAGGCCGCGTAGTCCGCGTACTGGACCTCCAGGGGCGCCAGCGCGGCGGGGCGGCCGGCCGCGCCCGCCTCGTAGAGCGCGGCCAGGTCGCGGATGATGACCCCCGAGGACCACCCGTCGGAAATCAGGTGGTGGAGGGTGAGGATGAAGACGGCGTCCTCCGCGGAGGCGCGCAGCAGGCTCCCCCGCAGCAGCGGCGGGGCGGCCAGGTCAAAGGGACGGAGGCTCTCCGCGCGGATCCGCTCCCGCACCGCCGCCCGGCCGGCCGGGGAATCCGGGGCCGGCCCGGCCACGACCTGGAAGGGCGCCGCGGCCTGCGGGGCGATCCGCTGGGCGGGCCGGCCGTTCTCCGCGCCGAAGCCGGTCCGCAGGACCTCATGCCGCGCGATCAGGGCGTTGAGCGCGCCTTCCAGCACCTCGGGCCGGAGCGGGCCGCGGATGCGGACCACCACGATGATGTGGTAGGCGGGGCTCGACTGGGGATCGAGCTCGATCAGGAACCAGAGCCTGCCCTGGGCCGAGGACAGCGGCAGCGGTTCCCCCCGCGGGGCGCGCGGGATCGGCGGGGCGGCCCGCGCGCCGAGCAGGGCGACCAGCTCAGCCTTGCCCGCGCGCAGGGAGGCCTGCAGCTCGGGGGTGAGGGCGCCGGCGGGCGCGCGCACCTTGAGCCCGCCGTCGGGGCCGGGCTCGAGCGTGATCCCCCGGGCCGCGCACGCGTCGAGCAGCGCGATCGTCTCCGGACTCAATGCGTCGTGACGGGATGGCCCGCGGGCTCTTCCACCTCCTTGGCCTCGCGCTTGCGCAGCCAGGCGTCGATGGGGTCGAGGAGGACGTAGATCACCGGGGTGATGAAGATGGTGATGACCTGGGCCAGCAGCAGGCCGCCGACCACCACCAGGCCCAGCGGCTGGCGGGAGTCGCCGCCGGCGCCGATGCCCAGGGCGATCGGCATCGCGCCCAGCACGGCGGCCAGGGTGGTCATGAGGATGGGCCGGAAGCGCACGTGGGAGGCCTCGAGGGCCGCCTCGGCGGCCGTCATCTTGGGATTGGCCCGCCGCAGGTGGAGGGCGTAGTCGATCATCATGATGCCGTTCTTCTTCACCAGTCCGAGCAGGAGGAAGAGGCCGATGAAGCCGAAGAGGTTCAGATGGGAACCGAAGACCACCAGGGTGAGGACGCCGCCATAGGCCGCGATCGGCAGCGAGGAGAGCACGGTGATGGGGTGGACGAAGCTCTCGTAGAGGATGCCGAGCACGATGTACATCACCACGATGGCGAGCAGCAGCAGCCCGAGCAGGCTGGAGGAGGCGGCGCCGGAGTCCTGGGCGGCGTCAATCACGCCGTGCTTGATCGCCCCGGGGAGGAGCTGGTCGGCGACGGCGTTGAGCTTGCGCTGCGCGGCGCCGACGTCGCGCCCGGGCGCGACGTTGTAGTTGATGCTGACCGAGGTGAGCTGGTTGACCCGCTCGATGGTGGCGGGGGCGCCGCGGAAGCCCCAGTTGATGACCTCCCCGAGGGGGACCATGTCGCCCGAGGGGGTCGGCATCTTCAGGGCGGCCAGCTCCCAGGGGCTGCCGCGGAAGCGGTCGGCGACATCGAGCATCACCAGGTACTGCGCGGTCGGGGTTTTGACCGAGGTGACCTGGTTGTCGGAGAAGGCGAGCCCGATGTACTGCTGGACCTGGCCCGGGCTCAGCCCGAGCGTGCCGGCGCGATCGGCGTTGACCTCGAAGTAGACGCCCGGGGAGTCGAGCGCGGTGCTGGTGTGGACGTCGACGAATTGGGGATCGGCCCCGAGGACGTCGACCATCTGGTTGGCGTACTTGTAGAGCTGGTCCTTGTCCGCGCTCATCAGGGTGTAGCTGTAGCCGCCCTCGCCGCCGCCCCCGCCGGGGACCAGGACGGGGAGGGGGTTGATGTAGGCCCTGCCGTCCTGCATCGGGGCGAGCTTGTCGCGCAGCTGCTGCACCACGACGTCGATGTTGGGCCGGTGCCCGTGCTCCTTCAGGCCCGCGAAGATGATCCCGGAGCGGCCGAAGCCGTTGACCACGATGCCCTGCTCGACGGAGGGATTGGTCTCGAAGGCCCGGGCGATCTCGTCGCTCTGGCGGCTGACCACCGCGGTGGAGGAGCCCGGCTTGGACACCAACCCGCCGTAGATCCCGCCGCTGTCGCCGGTGGGGATGAAGGCTCCCATGCTCTTCATCGCCAGGTCCACCGTGCCGACGAAGAAGAGGACCCAGGCCACGACCGAGACCCAGCGGTGCCGCAGGAACCAGGAGAGGACCGTCCTGTTGAGGTTGATCAGCGGCTGGAAGCCGCGGTCGAAAAGGCGCTCGAACGCGTTCTTGTGCTGATGGCCACGGGGGCCCCGGAGCATCCGGGCGCACATCGCCGGGGTGATGATGATGGCCACCGCGGCCGAGAGGAAGATGGTGGCGATGATGGTGACCGCGAACTCCTTGAAGAGGAGGCCGATCACCCCGGGCATGAAGTAGAGCGGCAGGAAGATCGCGGCCAGGGAGATGGTGACGGAGATGATGGTCGGCCCGATCTGCTGGGCGCTGGCCAGGGCGGCGGGGAAGGCCCGCATGCCCTCCTCCTCCATCCGCCGGACCGTGTCCTCCAGCACGACGATGGCGTCGTCGACCACGAACCCGATGGAGAGGACCAGCGCCATCATCGAGAGGTTGTCCAGGGAGTAGTCCAGCTCCTTCATCACGATGAAGGTCAGCGCCAGGGTGAAGGGGATGGCGACGCTGGGGATGATGGTGTCGCGCAGGCGGCCGAGGAACATCGCGACCACCGCCACGACCAGGACGAAGGCGATGACCAGGGTCAGTTTCACGTCGTCGATCGACTCGACGATCGAGACGGACTGGTCGTAGAGGACGGAGAGCTCGATGCTGGAGGGCAGTTCGTGGCGGATGCTGCGCAGGCGGGCCTTGATCCGGTCGGCGATCGCGACCGTGTTCTTGCCGGGCAGCCGGTAGACCGCGAGGACGAGCGAGGGCTGGTTCACCAGCTTGCCCTCCTTCACGTAGCGCACGTCGAAGGCCTTGTTCTGGACCCCGACCCGGACGTCGGCCAGGTCGCCCAGCCGCATCATCCCCTTCTGGGTCCGCACCAGGATGTGCTGGATCTGGCCGGCGCTCTGGAGGGATCCCGAGGGCTGGATGGCGTAGGTGGAGAACTTGCCTGGGATCACCCCGGCCGGGTTGTTGCCGTTGGCCGCGTCGATCGCGGTGCGCAGGTCGAGCATGGTGGCGCCGGCCGCCTCGACCTTGCGCGGGTCGGCGTCGACCCAGTAGGCGGTCTTGGTCCCCAGGATCAGGACCTGGGCCACGTCCTCCACCTGGGTCAGGATGTCGACCACGTCGTTCTTGGCGAAATCGTAGAGCTGCGGCTCGGTCAGGACGCTGGAGGTCAGCGTCAGGTACATGATGGGGGCCGAGCTGCCGCTGCCCTTCTGCGAGGTGGGCGGGGCGGGCAGGTCGCGGGGCAGCACCGGCTGGGCGCGGGTGATGGCCGCCTGCGTGTCCTGGGCCACGTCGTTGATCTTCCGGTCGGGGGCGAACGAGAGGTTGATCGAAGTGGTGCCGAGGGAGGTGTAGCTGCGGATGGTCGTGACCCCCTGGATGAGGGAGAGCTCCCGCTCCAGGGGCGCGGTGACCGTGCTGACCATCGTGTCCGGCGCGGCGCCGGGATAGTTGGCCGTGACGGTCATGCTCGGGTCCTCGATCTTCGGCAGATCGCTCACCGGCAGCTTGAAGTAGGCGGAGATGCCGAAGCCGGCCGCCGCCCCCGCGAGGAGGATGGTGGTGACCGGGCGGCGGATGAAGGTGGCGGAGAGGCTCACGGGGCGGAGGCGACCTGGGCGCCGGCGGTGGAGACCTGGACCGGCGAGCCGTCCTGCAGGCCGAGCTGGCCGCTGAGGATGACCTTCTGGCCGCCCTGGACGCCCGTCTTCACCACCACCAGGCCGTCGGTCTCGGAGCCGAGGGTGACGGGGCGGATGGCGGCCTTGCCGCCGTCGACCACGTAGACGTACGGGCCGTTCGGGCCGGTGTTGACCGCCTGGGTGGGGATGAGGACCGCGTTCTCCGCCGTGCCCACGACCATCTGGACGTCGACGAACTGGCCGGGCCAGAAGCGGCGGCCGGGGTTGCCGACGACCGCGCGGACCTGCAGGCTGCGGGAGGAGGGATCGATCGCGTTGTCGTAGGCCGCGACCGCGCCCTCCAGCCCGTGCGCCCGGTCGCCGTGCTGGGAGACCAGGACCTTCGGGGTCTGGCCGGCGGCCGCCATCTCCTGCAGGGTGCCGATGGAGGAGCCGGGGACGGTGAATTCCACCTTGAGCTTGTCGAGGGAGCGGAGCTCGAGCAGCGGATCGCCGCCCGCCGCCACGAAGTTGCCGACCACCGCCGTGCTCTTGAGCAGGCCGATGCGGCCGTCGAAGGGCGCCTTGGGCGTGCAGTTCTCGAAGTCGATCGCGGCCTGCGCCAGCCCGGCCTCGGCCTGGGCCAGGCCCGCCTGGGCCTGGGCGAGCTGGGCCTGGGCCTCCTGCACGTCCTGCGGCGAGAGAAAGTCGCCGGAGACCAGGCCCTTGGAGCGGTCCGCCCGGGACTGGAGCGCGGCCACCTGCGCCGCCTGGGCGTCGCGGGCGGTCCGCATCCGGGCGAGCTGGGCCGCGTAGGCGCGGTCGTCGAAGCGGATGAGGACCTCGCCGGCCTTGACGTCAGAGCCGTCGGCGACCGGAAGGGCGTCGATCCGGGCGCTGACCAGCGGCACGATCCGGATGGCGGCGGCGGCGTCGAGGTGGCCCACCGAATCGATCGTGATCGGCACCGTCCGGACGACGGCGTCGGCCGCGACCACCACCACGCCCTTGTCGGCGACCGGGGCGGCGGGGGGCTGGCGGTGGCCGCAACCGGCGAGAGCCAAGGCCAGGACGGCGAGGCAGCTCCCGGCGGGGAGAAACTGGCGGGAGGGCAGGTTCATGGAGAAAGGGGGCATCAGCCGCCGCTGGGCGCGGAGCCCATCGGGGTCGAGCCGGTGGCGAAGGCCAGGTTGGCCGCGCTGGTGAACATGCGGGAGCGGGCGTCGACCAGCGTGTAGCGGGCCTGGGCCAGCGCCTGCTGCGCCTGGAGCAGCTCGATCGAGCTCTGCAGCCCGCTGTCGCGGGCCTGGACCGAGGCCTGGTAGGCCTTCTGGGAGACCTCGAGCAGCTCGCGGGCCTCCTCGTACTGGGTCCGGGCGGACTGGCAGGCGTCCACCGCCATCCAGACGTCGTGCTCGGCGGCGAGGATGGCCTGGTCGAGCTCGGACTTGGCGGCGTCGAGCTCGGCGCGCTTCGACTTCATCGCCTGGTTGTAGGCGAAGAGGCTGGTCAGGTTGGCGTTGATCGCGATGCCGCCGGAGACCGTGTCGATGTGGCCCGCGGTGGTGTAGCGGGAGACCGAGGCCTGCTGCACGGCCGAGGGGTTGTTGACGCCGGAGCTGGTGAGGTAGGCCTGCTCGCCCCGGAGGCGGTTGGCCGAGGCCTGGAAGGCGACGGTGGGCAGGAAGCTGCGCTGGGTCCGCTTGAGGTCGGATTCGAGGGCGGCGACCTTGGCGTAGCGGGCGGCGATGTCGGGCCGGGTGGCCAGCGCCTGCCGGACCAGCGAGTCGACGGCGGCGAGGGCGGGCTGGGTCTCGGTTCCGGCCGGCTGCTCCGCGATGGTGACATGGGCCGAGGGCGGGAGCCCGGCGAGCTCGTAGAGCTGGGCCTTGGCCTGCTCGAAGCCGAGGCGGGCCTGCTCGCGCTGGAGCCGGGCGGAAAGCTCGCTTTGGCGGGTCTGCATCTCGTCGGCCAGGCCGGCCAGGCCGCTGCGGCGCTTGACCAGCATCTGGTTGAGGTTGGCCGCGGCCAGGTCGGCGGCGGCGTCGGCCGCGGCCAGGGCCCCCCGGGCCGAGTCGTAGCTGAAATAGGCGCCCTGCACCTGCCGGACCACGCCCTGGAGGGTGCGGTTGTGCTGGAAGTTGGCGGCGATCAGGCCGGCCTTGGCGGCGTCGCGGCCCGCCTTGCTGGCGCCGAAGTCCCAGAGCATCCAGCTGAGGTTGGCGCTGGGCGAGACGAAGACCCCGGGGCTGTTGACAATCTGGAGCTCGGGGACGCTGAGGGATCCGGCGGCGAGGGCGCCATCGGTCTTCTGGTACTGCTTGCTGAAGCTGATCCCGACCGAAACCTGGGGCAGGAACGCGCCGGTGGCCTTGTTCAGCGTCGAGGCGGCCTGGACCGCCACCTGCCACGAGCTGCGGGTGTCGGGATTGTCGCGCAGGGCGAGGTCGATCAGGTCGCCGAGGGTGAGATCGCGGCTGGGCACGGCCGGCTCCTCGGCCGGCACGGCCTTGGTGTAGGCCCCCGCGCCGACGGGCACCCAGGGCTGGGACGGCGAGGCCGGGGCGTCGACGGACGCTTGGGCCGGACAGCCGGCGGCGGACATCAGGGCGAGGGGCAGCGCAAACCTCCGCAGTGCGGCGTTCATGAAGGGACCGCGGAAAGCTGCCTCCTCGGTGCGGGCGCGCGCAAGCTTTATTCCCGGGCTTCGCCACATTGCGGCCGCGGCGGACCCCGCCGCCGTGCTTTGCAGTTGCCCGCGCCGGGCGAGCATTTTCTATCGTGGGCGTGGCGTCTCCCTCTGCCAGCACCGCTCCGGCCTGGGGCCGCACCCCGCCCACCACGCTGGTGGAGGTCCTGCGCTGGCGCGCGGCGCGCCATCCCGGGCGGCGGGCGCTGGTCTACCTGCCGGACGCGGGAGGCCCGGAGCCGGAGCACACCTACGCCAGCCTCGACCGGCGGGCCGGCGCGATCGCCGCGGTGCTGCGCGGCCGCCTCCGTCCCGGCGAACGCGCGCTGCTGCTGTACCCGCCGGGATTGGACTTCGTGGAGGCGTTCTTCGGCTGCCTCTACGCCGGGGTGGTGGCGGTGCCGGCCTACCCGCCGCGCAACAAGGGGCACCTCCCGCGGCTGCGGGCCCTGCTGGCCGACTGCGGGGCGCGGCTGGCCCTGACCCACTCCAAGACCGTCGACTCGATCCGCCTGCAGGTGGACGCGCAGCCCGAATGGGCCGGCCTCGAGCTCCTGCCCTCGGACGCCATCCCCTCGGACGCGGCGGACGGCGCCGCCCCGGCGGCGCCGGCGCCGGAGGACCTGGCCTTCCTGCAGTACACTTCCGGTTCCACCGGCAACCCCAAGGGCGTGATGGTGACCCAGTCCAACCTGGTCTACGGGGCGCACTATATAACACAGCAGTCCCGCCACACGGAGGAGGGGGTCTCGGTCTGCTGGCTTCCCAGCTTCCACGACATGGGCCTGGTCGACGGGGTGCTGATGCCGCTCTATGCCGGGAGCCTGGCCGTGCTGCTCTCGCCGGTGGCCTTCGTCCAGCGCCCGGCCTGCTGGCTGCAGGCCATCACCCGCTTCCGCGGCACCCACGGCGGCGCGCCCAACTTCGGCTACGACCTGTGCGTGCAGAAGATCCCGGCGGAAATCCGCGCCGAGCTCGACCTCTCCTCCTGGTTCTGCGCCTACAACGGTGCGGAGCCGCTGCGGGCCGGCACCCTGCGCGCGTTCGCGGAGGCGTTCGCTCCCTGCGGCCTCCGGCCGGAGGCCCTCTATCCCACCTATGGGCTCGCCGAAGGGACGCTGATGATCAGCGGCTGCGAGCTCGACCGCCGGCCGCTCACCCGCTGGGTGGAGCGGGCGGCGCTGGAGCAGGGGCGCTTCGCGCCGGCGGCTGCGTCGGCCGCGGCCGACGCCAAGTCGGAGCTGGTCAGCTCGGGCCGGGCGATCCTGGAGACGCGCCTGGCGATCGTCGACGCCCAGGGCCGGCGCGCGGCGCCCGGAAGGATCGGCGAGGTCTGGATCGGAGGCCCCACCGTCTGCGCGGGCTATTGGCAGAAGCCGAAGGAGACCCGCGAGACCTTCCAGGCCGAGATCGAGGGCGAGCCGGGCCTCTGGCTGCGCACCGGGGACCTGGGCCACCTGGATCCGGCGGGCGAGCTCTTCGTCTGCGGCCGGGCCAAGGACCTGATCATCGTCCGCGGGCGCAACCACTATCCCCAGGACCTGGAGGCCACCGCCAGCGCGGCGGATCCGGCGCTGCGGCCGGCCGGGGCCGCCGCCTTCGCCCTCGAGGCGGAGGGAGAGGAGCGCCTGGTGGTGGTGCAGGAGATTGAGCGCACGGCGCTGAAGACGCTGGACGCGGCGGCGGCCGGAGCGGCGATCGCGCGGGCCATCGGCGAGGAGCACGGGGTGACCCCGCATGCCGTCGTCCTGCTCAAGCCCGGCTCGCTCCCCAAGACCCCCTCGGGCAAGATCCGCCGGGCGGCCGCCCGGCGCCAGTTCCAGGCCGGCGAGCTGGAGGCGGTGGGGGAGTGGCGCGGGGCGGCGGC
>DASZWO010000065.1:0-3299 GCA_035546595.1 Opitutaceae bacterium | reverse complement strand
CCTCCGCGCAAATCCGCATCAAGACGTTGCGCTCCACCCGGATGACGCGGTATCCTGGCAGCGTTAGGTTAGCTCTCACAGAGGGGACACGGTGGCGCTTCCAACGCCCCGTGTCCCCATTCTTTGATCAAGAGCCCAGATTTTCGAGATGCGCACGCTCCCCCTAGCCTTGCTGAACGATATCATGGCCCGCGGACAATCTACGGGGTCTTAAACGATCTGGTGCCGGCCCGTAACGCCGGAGGCGTTAGGGACAAGGCGCGGTCGTCAGGAGCCAGGTCCGCCCGCCGCCGGAAGCGTCCCTAGTTCGGTTGTCAAAGAAAGGCGGTAAGCCAATTAAACAGCGTCGGACTGCTTAACGAGGATCTAGAAAAGGCTCCCGGTCCCATACCGCCCTCTTGTCGTGTCGGGGCAGACCTGATTGCCTCACAGAGTTACCTCGCGAACATGACGCCTCCATACACGATGACGATCTCGCGGCTGACCGTGGATAAGCTAGGGGTAAAGCTTTATGACCGCGTGTCGGCCCGCGCCTTGTCCTCGAAGCGCTCGCGGTGGTAGTCGATGACCTCGTCCGCGCCCAGCTGCTTGAGCATGACCGCGCCGTCCCGGCCTGCGGTCGCGATCACGGTCGCGCCCTTCGCCTTGGCGAACTGCACCGCGTAGTGCCCCACCTCGCCGGCCGCCCCGTGGATCAGCACCCGCTGGCCCACCTGGAGCCTGCCGTGGTCGAACAGGGCCCTGCCAGGCGGTGATGGCCGCGAGCGGGACGGCGGCGGCGTGGACGAAGTCCACCGCCACCGGCTTGGGCGGCCACCTCCTTCTGCTTCGCGACGGCGTATTCGGCGTAGCCGCCGTTCTGGTAGCTGAGGAAGGCGTAGCCGTCGTCGCCGGGCTTGATGCCGACGACCTCCCCGCCCACCGCCTCCACCACGCCGGCCACGTCGCGTCCGAGGGTGGCGGGAAGCTTGATGTCCGCCTTCTTGAAGCGGCCCGAGCGGATCTTGTAGTCGACGGGATTGACGCTGGCGGCGCGGACCTTGATCAGGACCTCGCCGTCGTGGAGCTGTGGCTTGGGGGTCTCCTCCAGGGTGAGGACGTTGGAGTCTCCGAATTCGTGGATGCGAACGGCTTTCATGGGCGGGACGTTAGCGGCGGGCGGGCCCCGCGGGTATCGGCGGCGGGCCCCAGATTGGGGTGGGGCTTCCGCCCCCCGCGGCCCGCGCCGGCCGCGGCGCCGAATCTCCGGTGCAAACCGTCGGACTTCCCCCGATTTCGGATGGGGCGGGATGGGGTAGGTTGCTTCCTCCCACCCCCCCATGAAATCTACCCCATCGCCCCTTCCGGCCGCCGGCCGGCTGCTCCCGCTCCTCGTCCTGCTGGCCGCCCCCGCGGCGCTGGCCCAGACCTTCGAGGGGCTCGGCGATCCCCCCGCGGGCGGGTCCCAGACCACCGTCAAGGCCCTCTCCGGTGACGGCTCCTCCATCGCGGGGGTGACGACCCAGTCCGGCAGCCTCGCCGAGGGCGTGCCGCCGGACCAGGGCTACGCCTGGATCGGGGACTCCGTCACTGTGATGGGCTACTGCCCCGGGGCGGTCACGAGCGACGCCAACCGGGTGTCCGGCGACGGCACGGTCTTCACCGGCTACTGCCAGATCCCGGAGCCGGCAGTCCCCCATGGCACCGTCTATCACTCGCAGGCCTTCCGCTGGACGGCGACCTACGGGATGCGCACGATTCCGCTCCTGCCCGGCGGCAGCAACGTCGGGATCGCCGGCCTCTCCACGGACGGCTCGGTGATGGCCGGGAGCGCGGACGCCTCCACCGGCACCGACCCGAGCGGCAATCCCACCGGGGTGACAGAGAACCTCGTCCGCTGGACCCCCGCGACCGAGACCGTGAACCTCGGCTTTCCCAGCGGCTGGCACGCCGCCGTCGGCATCGGCATCTCCGGCGACGGCAGCGTGATCGTCGGTCAGGGCCCGGACGTGAACTTCAACACGCAGGCCTTCGTCTGGACGCAGACCGAGGGCTTCACCGCCCTGGGCGACCTGCCCGGGGCGTCCGAGAGCGAGGCCACCGCCATCTCCACCGACGGGAGCACGGTGGTCGGGGAAAGCGGCGGCCAGGCGTTCCGGTGGACCTGGGGCGGCGGCCTGCAGGGGCTGGGCGGGACGAGCAGCACCGCGGTGGCGGTGTCGGCGGACGGCCGGACCGCGGCGGTCGTGTCGGGCCAGGGCACCTCCCGCTTCGCCTCGTACCGCTGGACGGTGTCGGGCGGTCTGGCCCCGCTCGGCAATCTGCCGGGCGGGGGCAGCTATTGCTACGTCACCGGCATGTCGGCCAGCGGCGGCATCCTGGTCGGCGACAGCGACTCCTCCTCGGGGATCCAGGCCTTCGTCTGGACCCCCGCGCACGGCATGCAGTCGCTCGCGGACGTGCTGTCCGTCACCTACCACCTGGGGCTCACCGGCTGGACGCTGAGCAATCCGCAGATTTCGGCGGACGGCCAGACCATCGCCGGCAACGGCGTCAACCCCTCCGGCCAGACCGAGGCCTGGAGGGCCTCGCTCCAGTGGTGAGGGGCTAGCGCGGCGCGGCGGGGGCCGGCGGCCCCTGCACCGGCTCCGGCTTCGGCCCGCCCCGCACGTCGCCGGCCATGGGCCCGCGGCGCCCCGGCGCGCCGGGACCGCCCGGGCGCGCGGGGTCGAGCTGCGGGTCGGGCGGCAGATGGAAATCCTCCACCGGGTCCGGATGCGAGGGGTCGAACGGCTTCCAGTCGTCCGCCAGGTTGCCCGCCGCGTTGGTTCGTTTAATAGCCAGCGCTGAAGAGACGTATCAACTCGATGATTCGGGGGTTTTCCTCGTACCAAAGGCGGATGTCGATGTGCTCCGCCCGACGCGGTGGAGCGATGTAGAGCAGTATGCTCTCGGTCCAGGCACTCTACAACGGGCTTTCGAGCTCGCCCCTAGGGCATTCTGAACCTCTATCGCCAGTTGGCGAATGAACTGATCGTCCCGGTAACGCGATCTCGCGTCGCAATGCTCTGCGCTGGCCGAGCCTGGCGCCGCTGGTTTCGCCGTCAATCACGCTGCCTCACGGTTTCTCGCCCGAGGGCCTGCCCGACAGCATCCAGATTGCCGGTCCGCGCCTCGCTTGTCCGCCTCATGACTAGCAATCAATCGACAGAGACAGTCCCTGGCGCTCGCGCCCGGGTAATAAAGCTCGGGCTGGATATTCATGCCAGCCTCATTGTGGTGGTGCGGCAGATCGATGAGCAGGCCTCGCAGCCGCCGCA
>DASZWO010000064.1:0-71272 GCA_035546595.1 Opitutaceae bacterium | reverse complement strand
ATCCCGCCGGCATGACGGGGAGCCAGTCCGATTCTCTGATCGAATTCGTCGGCCGCGTGAAGCGGGATTGAACCGGAGCGCACCGCCGCTAGGCATAGTTTCATGCCCGCCGACATCCGTTCTGCCACCGTCCAGGATGTCCCTCTGATCCTCGGATTGATCCGCGAGCTGGCGGAATATGAGAAGCTTTCGCACCAACTGGCCGCGACCGAGGACGCCCTGAGGTCCTCGCTCTTCCCCGCCTCCGGGCACCCGCCGGCAGAATGCGCCCTGGCCTTCGAATCAGGCTCGCCCGCCGGCTACGCCCTCTACTTCACCACCTTCTCGTCCTTCCTGGCGAAGCCGGGACTCTGGCTGGAGGACCTCTACGTTAAGCCCGCCCTGCGCCATCGCGGCATTGGCAAGGCGCTGATCCTGCACGTGGCCAGGCTCGCGAACGAGCGCGGCTGCGGCCGCATGGAGTGGTCCGTTCTCGATTGGAATGCGCCGGCGATCCGGTTCTACGATTCACTCGGAGCCGAGTCCCTGGCAGATTGGCGCATTTGCCGGCTGACGGGGGAGGCCCTGACCCGCTACCGCTGATTCCTGTAGTCCCGGGTCATGGCCGCCTCCTCGGCCGGGTCCTTCCTTACCCGCCACCAGCTCACGCCGGTCAGCAGGATGTAGAAGGTGGCCATTGCCGCGCAAAGCCCGAGGCCCTCGCGTTTCCCCTGACCCCAGCACCAAAGCGTCATGGCCAGGAACAGGATGAAGCCGATGGCATTGATCTTCAATATCGCCCGGCGGCCCGCCCGCATTTCCGCAGGAAGCGCCCGGCGAATTCCCCCCCAGATCTTCATCTCCCGGTAGCCGCCGCTCGGCAGGGCCACCGAACATCGCCTACGCCCCGATCGGATGCCAGGTGGTCTTGAATTCGAGAAAATCCCGGATGGCGTACAAACTCTGGGCGGAGGCGGCCGACCAGTCGGTCTTGTCCTCGGCCTTGATCAGCCGCGCGCGCTTGATGCTCTCCGCCGCCCCCAGCCGCAGGGTCTTGCGATCCTCGGCGCCGGCCACGCCCGCCAGGGCCCGGATGTGCGAATGGCTGGCAAAGGTGGGAACCATCTCCTTGCGGAATCCGGTGAGGAGGTTGACCACTCCGCCCGGCAGGTCGCTGGTGGCGAGCATCTCGCCCAGCACGATCGCCGGAAAGGGCTGCTTCTCCGAGGCCAGGGCGATGGCGGTGTTGCCGCTGACGATGACGGGCGCCAGCAGCGAGATCAGCCCGAGGATCGGCGCCTCGTCCGGGGCAATCACCCCGACGATGCCCATGGGCTCGGTCACGGTGAAGTTGAAGTAGGGCGCCGCCACCGGGTTGACGTTGCCGAGGACCTGCTCGTACTTGTCGGCCCAGCCCGCGTAGTAGATCAGGCGGTCGACCGCGACCGCGACCTCCCGCGCCGCGGCGGCCTTGCCCGCGCCGCCGACCGCCACCGCGTCGGCCATCTCGGCCTTTCGCGCCTCCAGCATTTCCCCGAGGCGGTAGAGGATCTGGCCGCGGTTGTAGGCCGTGCGCTTCGCCCAGCCCGGGCCCGCCTTGGCGGCCGCCTCGACCGCGTTGCGCAGGTCCTTGCGGGTGCACTGGGGAATGTTGGCGTAGAACGCCCCCCCGGCGTCCTTCAGCGGGTAGACGCGGTTGCTCTCCGAGCGGATGAAGGCGCCGCCGACGTACACCTTGGCGGTCTTGTTGACGGGAAGGCGGCTCATGCGAGCTGGGCGTAGTCGAGGAGGCCCTGGCGGCCGCCCTCGCGGCCGAAGCCGGATTCCTTGTACCCGCCGAATGGCGAGGCCGGGTCGAACTTGTTGTAGGTGTTGGCCCAGACCACCCCGGCCTTGAGCTCGGTGGACATTTTCAGGATGCGGGAGCCCTTGTCGGTCCAGACGCCGGCGCTGAGGCCGTAGGCGGTGTTGTTGGCCTTCTCCACCGCCTCCTCCACCGTGCGGAAGGTGAGGATGGAGAGCACCGGCCCGAAGATCTCCTCGCGGGCGATGCGGTGGCTCTGCGTCACCTCGGTGAAGAGCGTCGGCCGGAAGTACCACCCCTTGGAGGGCAGCCGGCAGAGGGGCTGGAAGAGCTGGGCGCCCTCCTTCACCCCGGAGTCGACCAGCGCGCGGATCTTCTCCAGCTGCTCGCGCGAATTGATGGCGCCGATGTCGGTGTTCTTGTCCAGCGGGTCGCCCACCCGCAGCACGCGGATGCGCTGGCGGAGCTTGGCCACGACCTCCTCGGCCACCGGCTCATGCACCAGGAGGCGGGAGCCCGCGCAGCAGACGTGGCCCTGGTTGAAGAAGATGCCGTTGATGATGCCCTCGACCGCCTGCCCGATCGGCGCGTCGTCGAAGATGATGTTGGCGGCCTTGCCGCCCAGCTCCATCGTCAGCTTCTTCTCCGTGCCGGCCAGCGCCCGGAGGATGATCTTCCCGACCTCGGTCGAGCCGGTGAAGGCGACCTTGGCCGGGGTCGGGTGGTTCATCACCGCGGCCCCGGTCTCGCCGGCGCCGGTGACGAAGTTGACCACCCCCGGCGGCAGGCCGGCGTCCTGGATGATCTCGGCCAGCTTGAGCGCGGTGATCGAGGTCGTCTCGGCCGGCTTGAGCACGACCGTGTTGCCCATCGCCAGGGCGGGCGCGAGCTTCCAGGCCAGCATCAGCAGGGGGAAGTTCCAGGGAATGACCTGGCCCACCACCCCGAGCGGGGCGACCTTGCGGCCCGGGGCGACGTACTCGAGCTTGTCGGCCCAGCCGGCGTGGTAGAAGAAGTGGGCGGCGGCCATCGGCACGTCGAAGTCGCGGGATTCCTTGATCGGCTTGCCGCCGTCGAGGGACTCCGCCACCGCGAATTCCCGGGCCCGCTCCTGCAGGAGGCGGGCGATGCGGAAGAGGTACTTGGCCCGCTCGCGGCCGGGCATGCGGCCCCAGGGACCCTCGAAGGCGCGCCGGGCGGCCTGGTAGGCGGCGTCGACGTCGGCGGGGCCCGCCAGGGCGATCTCGGCCAGCTTCTGCTCGTTGCCGGGGCTGACCGAATCGAAGTACCTGCCGGACTTGGGGGCGACGAAGTCGCCGCCGACGAAGAGGTCGTAGCGGGCCTTGAGCTTGGGGTCCGCCGACTCGGGCGCCGGATCGAACTCCCAAAGGTCGCCGAAGATCAGCTCCGGGAGGGGCCGGCCGTTCCGGCCCGCCGCCTTGCGCTTGTCCTGGGTGAGGATGGCCATGGGATCAGTAGCTCTCGGCCGCCTCGCTGAAGTAATACGGCGCCTGATACGCCCCGGTGCGCTCGCGCTCGAGCTGGCGCAGCAGGTCGTTGAGCAGGGAGCTGGCGCCGAACCGGTAGCGCTCGTTGGTCAGCCACGCGTCGCCCAGCGTCTCCTTCACCGCGATGAGGAACTGCAGGGCCTGCTTGGCGCTGCGAATGCCCCCCGCCGGCTTCATCCCGATGGCGACCCCGGCGTCGAGGTAGAAGTCGCGGATGGCCTCGATCATCACCTGGTTGTTGCCCAGGGTGGCGTTGAGGGAGGTCTTGCCGGTGCTGGTCTTGATGAAGTCGCCCTCGCGGATCACCCGCATGGCCAGAAAGGAGGCGAGGCGGATCGAATCGTAGGTTTCCAGCTCGCTGACCTCCAGGATGACCTTGAGGGCCGCGTCGCCGCAGGCCTCGACCACCGCGGAAATCTCGTCCTGCACCTCCCCGAACTCCCCGGCGAGGAAGGCGCCCCGGTTGATCACCATGTCGATCTCGTCGGCGCCGTCGGCCACCGCCGCGCGAACCTCGGCCAGCCGGGTCTTGAGCGGAGCCTGCCCGGAGGGGAAGGCGGTGGCGACCGAAGCCACCTTCACCCCGGTGTCGGCCACGTGGGACTTGGCATGGCGGACCATCGAGGGGTAGACGCAGACCGCCGCCACCGCCGGGACGCCCTCGTCGTCGTGGGGGCGGAGGGCCTTGCGGCAGAGCGAGGCCACCTTGCCCGGGGTGTCCTTGCCCTCGAGGGTGGTGAGGTCGACCATCGAGACCGCCGCCTTCAGGCCCCAGACCTTGGCGGACTTCTTGATGCTGCGGGTGGCGTACTTGGCCACCCGCTCCTCGATGCCCACGGCGTCGACCGGCCCGACTTCGTCGAGCAGCCGCGCGTAGGCCTTGGGCGCCGGGGAGGGCATGGCCGGAAACTATCCGCCAGGAGGGCGGCCGATTCAACGGCAAACTCGGCGGAAGGGCTGCGGGGCGGCGCGGTGTTAGGGTCATAGCCCTTGCCATTTCCGGCGGGGAAACCCCAAAATATCACCATGAAGACCGCCCCGCTGCTCGCCGCCGCCGGCCTGCTGGCCGGCCTCGCCGCGCCGCTCCAGGCCGGGCCCGCCTACATCGCCGCCAGCGCCACCGCGCGGCCCTCCTACACCAAGGCCAAGTCCGCCGCCGGAGGGCCGGTCGAGCCCTATGTCTTCTTCCAGGGCAAGTTCTCCCCGGGGCAGGGCCACGACAAGGCGCTCGAGGGGACGCCGTTCCTCGCCATCGCCCGGATGCTGGCGGAGGACCTGCTGCCGGCGAACCTCCGGCCCGTCTCCGACGCGGGGCGCGCGCATCTGGTCCTCGCGGTCGAATGGGGCGTTACCGCGGTTCAATCCGACGCGTTGCGCGACTTCGCGCTGCAGGACCTGCAGGACGACCTCACCGCCTTCAACAGCCGGACCGCCGCCGCCACCGGCCAGTCCAGGCCGAGCGGGGTCAGCAGCAAGTCGCAATTCCCGGATCTGAGCGCGCAGCTCCAGCCGGCCGCGACCGTCAACATGGACCTCTCGGTCGCCCAGGGCGCCCGCCAGGCGCAGGTGGAGTCGGCCGCCTACAACGCCCAGCTCCTCGGATTCGCCGACGAGATCGCCAGGTACCAGCGCCGGATCCAGGCCTACGCCGCCAGCCACAGCGAGGGGGACGATCTCCTCAACCTCCTCAACGACCCGCGCTACTTCCTGGTGGTCCAGGCGTACGATTACCGCGAGATGCAGAAAAGCCGCCGTCCGGTCCCCCTTTGGAGCTCGCGGGTCAGCGTCCAGGCCGCGGGCCACACCTTCACCCAGATCCTGCCCGCCCTCTGCCACGAGGCGGCCCTTTATGCCGGGCGCTCCACCGGCGGGGTGAAGACCGACGCGGTGGAACCGGGCCCATGACCGCGCCGCGGGGCGGGGCGCTGACCAAGGCCGAGGTCGCGCGGCTGCGCTCGCTGCGGGAGAAGCGGGGGCGGGAGGAGCTCGGCCTCTTCGTCGTCGAGGGGGAGAAGGTGGTCGGCGAGCTGCTGGCCGCGGGCCACCCGCTGGAGGCGCTCTACGCCACCGAGGCCTGGACCGGCCCGCGCACGGTGGCGGTGACCGCGGAGGAGATGGCGCGGATCAGCCATTTTCCCACTCCCTCCAGCGTGCTGGCGCTGGCGCGGCTGCGGCGCGCGCCGCTGCCGCCCGGGGCCCTCGACCGGGGGCTGACGCTGGCGCTGGACGGGGTCCAGGATCCGGGCAACGTCGGAACCCTGTGGCGGGTCGCGGATTGGTTCGCGCTCGCCCGCCTGGTCCTTTCCCCCGACTGCGCCGATCCGTTCTCCCCCAAGGTGATCCATGCCAGCATGGGCTCCTTCGCCCGGGTGCCGCTGCACGTCGCCCCGTTGGCGGAAGCGCTGGCCGCGACCCGGGCGCCGGTGCTGGGCTGCGACCTCGGCGGCGCCGACATCCACGGGATCCCCCCGCCCCGCGATGCGGTCATCGTGATCGGCAGCGAGGGCCGCGGGCTCTCCCCGGAGGTCGCCGGCCGCGTCACCCAGCGGGTGACGATTCCGGGCCACGGCCGGGCGGAATCGCTCAACGCCGCGATCGCGGCGGCGATCGTCTGCGACAATCTCCGCCGGCCGCGCTAGCCCCTCACTTCTCCCGCGAACCGCCGCCCTTGCGGCCGCCGCCGCTGCCCGCGGTGAGGATGGTGCCGGCGATGACGCCGACCGCGAAGACCCCGAAGTAGATCAGGCCCGCCGCGGCCGTCAGGGTATCCTTGAGCACTCCGGGGAAGCGGAAACCGATCCTCTGGGTGTTGTTCATGCCGACGTAGAGCATGACGAAGAGAATCAGCAGGAAGAAAATCGAGCGCAGGACGGCTTTGAAGCTCATGGCGGAGGGATAAGGGCTCGCCCTGCGCGCTCCAATCCAAATCCGACCCGGGTTACTTTCCGGCGACGGCGGGGCACGGGACTTGCTGAAAGCCCTCCGGTCAGCTTCGCTTCTCCTGCTTTCAAAGACGCCTCAAGGTTCTTTGATTTCCGCCCCGCACGGCGGCGCTCCGGCGCCCGGCGGGGCGGCGTGTTTTTGGGGATGCCCCGGCGGGATCCGCCGCGGCACCCCGAGCAGGTCGGCCCCAAAACGGCCCTTTTGGGCGCGCCGGGCATCCGTCCGGCGCGGCCAAAACGCCCCAGGTCCCCGGCGGTCTCCGCCGGGGATCGCAGGCGCCAATCCAACCAGAAAGAAAACAAACTCTCCGCCCTGTGCGGAGTTTATATCCATGAAAGCAAGCCAACTCGCAGTCCTGCTCAGCCTGGGCTCGCTCCTGCCGATCGCCGCCCTGGCGAAGACGCCGGAACAGTCCTACCTCGAGTCCTGCCAGCGCTCCCCGGATGTGCCGGTGCCGGTCGCGGTCTACAGCCCGCAGGTCGGTCCCGAGTACATCGGGGACACGGTGACCCTCGAGTTCAACGTCGATGCCAACGGCGAGCCGTATGACTTCAGCGTGAAGTCCTCCCCGGACAGCACGCTGGCGACATCCGTCGTGGCCGCGGTCAAGCGGTGGCAGTTCAAGCCCGCGCTGCGCGAGGGCGTGCCGGTGGCGACCCGCGTGGTCCTGCCGGTCCGCATCATCGACGGCGACAGGCTCGGAGCCCGCTACGCCGCCAACTAGGAACAGAGCCAAGGGCGCCCCCGGGCGGCGGGGGCGCCCTTGTCATTTTCGGACAAATCCGCCGGACTGGATCCTCGTGCCCGCCGTCCACCCTCCCCCCTTTTCCGCGGCCTGCGGGTCCTCCGGGCGCCTCCTCGCCGGCCTGTTGCTCGCCGCGCTGCTCCCGGCCCGGGGGCAGGAGGCCGCCGGCCCGGTGGTGAGCCTGCCCCCCCTGCTGGTCGAGACCAAGGGCGGCCCGCAATGGCGTTACGGAGAGGCCCCCGGGCTGCGGGTCCTCAGCTGCTGCGACGACGACACCAGCCGCGATTTCGCGGAGCGGAATTTCCGGCAGCAGGAGATGCTGGATGAGCTGGTGGCGGCCGACCTGCAGATGAGCTCCTCCGCTCCGGTCGTGATGATCCTCTACGACCAGAGGTACCGTGCCGCGCTCGCCTCGGAGGTGGTCGACGAGATGAACCGGATGGCCCCCCATTCCGACCCCTCCGCCACCGGCGTCTCCGGCGTCGGCCTGGTGCCCCACCTGCGGCTTTCGGACCCGGATTCGACCGAGATTTACCTGCTGCTCGAGGACAAGGCCCCGGACCTGAGCACCAAGGGACGCCGCCTGGAAACCGGCGGCGGCTACGAGACCCTGGAGTTCTCGGCCGACTACGTCGCCATGCTCTTGGATGGGCGCACCCCCCAGCTTCCGCCCTGGTTCCGCGCCGGCTTGCTCCGGCTCTACCAGGACGTGCGCTTTGACGGCTCCCGGATCGAGATCGAGCCCTTCGAGTGGCTCCCGCCGGCCGACGGGGACTTCCTCGCCAACACCCTGGCCTTCGGCTCGGAGCTGCTGCCTCCCGCGGAGATCTTCTCGCCCTCGGTCCTTCCGGACGGCTCCGACCCGCTCCCGGTCCGCGCGCGCGCCTGGGCGGCCGAGTCGGCCCTCTTCATCCGCTGGGCGCTGGAGGGGCGGGGCCATCCCCGCCGCGAGGCCCTCTGGAGGTTCGTCCGCCAGGCCAGCGCGGCGCCGGCCACCGAGGCGATGTTCCGGCAATGCTTCGGCCTGGGATACGCCGAGCTGGCCGAACAGCTCGCGAGGTACCTTCCCGACGCGCGCCGGGAGCTGAGCTGGGAGGCGCCGCCCGCCCCGAAGCGGCCCTGGCTGGGCTTCCATGACGCGACGCCGGCGCAGGTCCGCGAGATCAAGGGCGACTGGGGCCGCCGCGTCCTGGACGTCATCGGGCGCGAGCATCCGCAGCTGCTGGCCGGATACGTCGCGCGCGCGCGGCAGACGCTGCTGGACGCCTACGCGCAGGGCGATCGCAGCGCCGAGCTCCTCGCCTCCCTCGGCCAGCTTTATTTCCAGACGGGGGACCGTTTCCAGGCCCGCGCCTATCTCGAATCGGCGGTGCAGGCGGGGGTGGCGCGCCCCATGCCCTACGTGGAGCTGGCGCAGCTGCGCCTGATCAACGCCCTCGGGCCGAGCCGGAGCCGGCTCGGCCGGGCCGAACTGGGCGCGACCCTGGCGCCGCTGACCGCGGCCCGCGGCCTGCAGCCGGCCCTCCTCCCCGGCTATCTCCTGCTGGCCGCGGCCTGGCAGCACAGCGCGGCGCGGCCCACGGCCTCGGACCTGGCCGCGCTCAACGACGGGGCGCGGCTCTTCCACCGCAACCGGCAGCTGGTGCTGGCGGCGGCGGAGCTCGATCTGGAGGCGGGCGACCCTTCCGAAGCGCGGGGGATCGTGGCGCTGGCCCTGGGCAGCGCGCCCGACGCGCCGTCCCGCCAGGCGCTGCTGGCCTTCCAGGCAGGCCGCCTGGCGAAGACAGGGCGCTGACCGCCCCCGGTTGGGAACGGGCTAGAGGGTACCGTCCCCGGTGGACCCGGGCTCGGTGGCCACGAGAGCGCTGATGAGCAGGAGCAAGACTACGGCGGGAAGCATGGTGTTCGGTCGGTTAGGTGACGACAAAAGTGCCATTCCAATTACGGCTGAGCCGACCCGAAAGTTTAGGGAAAGTTGCGTATTTCGCGCGGCTTATGGCGGACATGAGCGCGCCGGGCCGATTTAGGGGGTATTTCTGCTGATTCGGCTGAACGCGCTTGCCGCTCCTGCCGCCGGCGCGCAGGTTCGGACCTTTAAATCGAATCGTGCCGCAAAGCCCCCCCACCCGCCCTCTCCCGCAGCGTGCCCTGACCGCCCTGGTTCAATGGTTTGACGCAGACTATGCCCCCGAGGGCGCCGACCGCATGCGCGAGGAGCCGGACCGGGTCGACTGGGTCAGATGCATCCCGTTCATCATCCTGCATTTGGGGTGCCTCGGCGTCATCTGGACGGGAACCAGCGCCTTCGCCGTCTGGACCGCGGTCGCGCTCTACTTCGTCCGCATGTTCGCGGTCACCGGAGTCTACCACCGCTACTTCTCCCACAAGACCTACAGCACCTCGCGCGCGGGGCAGTTCCTGCTCGCGCTCTTCGGGGGCACCACCGTCCAGCGCGGCCCGCTCTGGTGGGCATACCACCACCGCCACCACCACCGCCATTCCGACGAGGAGGAGGACGCGCATTCCCCCCATGTCCACGGCTTCTGGTGGTCCCACATCGGCTGGATCACCAGCCGGCGCAATTTCCCGACCGACTACTCCCAGGTCCGGGACCTGGCGCGCTATCCGGAACTGGTCTTCCTCAACCGCTTCGACGCGGTCGTGCCGGCGCTCTTCGCGGCCGCGATCTTCGGCCTGGGCTGCCTCCTGCAGGCGCACGCCCCGGGCCTGCACACCTCCGGCTGGCAGCTGCTGGTGTGGGGCTTCTTCATCAGCACCACCGCGCTCTTCCACGGCACCTCCTGCATCAATTCGCTGGCCCATCTGCTCGGGAAGCGCCGCTTCCAGACCGAGGACGACTCGCGCAATAGCGTGATCCTCGCCGTCATCACGCTGGGCGAGGGCTGGCACAACAACCACCATCGCTACCAGAGTTCGACCCGCAACGGCTTCTACTGGTGGGAAATCGACATCACCTACTACCTGCTCAAGGCCCTCTCCTGGACCGGGCTCATCCATGGGCTCAAGGCCGTGCCCAAGGCGGTCCTCTCCGAGGGGGCGCTGGCGGACCACCATGGCTCGGTGGCCGCGGCGCGCCGCGCCGCGGTGGTCCATCCCGAATACGCGGTGCTCCGCAAGGTCGTGCCGGCGGCGGCGGCGATCGCGGTCGCGGCCGTCAACACCTCGGGATCGGCGAAGGCGCGGCGCGCCGAGGATCCCGCGCCGCACCGCGCCGTCAGCACGCAGGCGGAAAATCCTCCGCAGTAGGGCGGCGCGATAACGCGGCTTGTGCTGCGCTCGCGGAGCGCCCATGGTGGACATTCTGCTGCTGCCTGTCCGGCACCCCCTCCAGCCGTGCTTGCTGTGATTCAACCCCGACCCTCCGACCGCGCGTCTTCCCCGCCGGCGTTTTGGCAGCGCCGGGTCGTCGACCCGATCCTGGTCCAGCTCACCCAGGGCATCACCCCGGAGAAGATCGCCCTGACCCTCGCGGTCGGCAGCGCCTGCGCCCTTTTCCCGGTGCCGGCGACCGCCACCGTGCTTTGCCTGGTCGTCGGGATCTGCCTCCGCCTCAACCAGCCCCTGATCCAGCTGGTCAACGCCCTCTGCGCCATCCCCCACCTCCTGGTGTTCTACTGGCTGATCCGGCTGGGCGATGTCATCTTCGGGGTGCCGCGGCCGCGCTGGACGGTTTCGGAGTTCGTGCTCCGGCCGCACACCCGGGTCAACCTTTGGGTGATCCTTCATGCAGTCTGGCGCGAGCACGGCATCTACCTCCATATCTTCGGCGCGGCCATCCTGCACGCGCTGGTCGCATGGATGCTGATCGCCCCGTTCTGGATCTTTGTCCTCTACCGGCTGACGCGCCCCGCCCTGGTCCGGGCGCAGCAGCGGCGCGGCGCCCTCCTCAAGCTGCCCCAGGATCCGGGCGGGCCGGGTTCCTGAGCGCGGCCCGCCCCGCGCGCAGCCTCACGGTCCGGGCCGCCGCGCCGTGGCGAACTTCCGCAAGTACTTGAGGGCCACCCCGAAGTCCGCGGGCTCGGGCGCGTCGATCCGCAGCCGCTCCCCGGTGAGCGGGTGGTCCACGGCGATGGAGGCGGCATGGAGCGCCAGCCGGCCGAGCAGCGGCCGCTCCTCCTCGCGGCCCTTGTAGCCGCGCTTCAAGTCGGAGAGCAGCAGCCGCACTTCGGGGTCTCCGTAAAGGCCGTCGTTGAGCACCGGCGCGCCGGCGGCGGCGAGATGCAGCCGGACCTGGTGGCGGCGGGCGCCCCGGGGCTGGCATTCGACCAAGGCGAAGCGCCCGAAGCCCTCGAGCACCCGGCAGTCGGTCGCAGCCGGCCGGCCGCCGTGCTTGCGGAACACCCGCATCCGCTCCGGGCGCTCCTCGTCCTCGCCGAGCGCAAAATCCACCGTGAAGGCCTCCGGCAGCCCGCCCCCAGGGGCGCGGATCGGAGCACCCACCTTCATCGCCCGCGAGGGCTCGAGCACCGCGGCCACGGCGAGGTACCGCCGCTCGGCCGTCTTCGACTGGAATTGCCCGCTCAGCCGGTCCAGCGCCCCCTTGGTCTTGGCGCAGAGCAGCACGCCGCTGGCCTCCGGATCCAGCCGCTGGACGATCGCAAGGCCGCGCGGCGGGCCGGCGTCCCCGGAGGGCTGGTCGAAGGCGATCAGCGCCTCGTCCTCGTAAAGCACCGGCAATGGCATCGGTGGAGGAATCTAGCCAGCTTGCCCGCGCTCCGTCACGCCTGGGTTTCGCGCGGGCTGGGGCGGAACGGGCCTTCCCGCCTTGGCGGCGGGCCGGGGGGCGTCGGGTTCGCGGCCCCGCGCAGCCTCTCCGGAATCCGCCCCGCTTGGCACGGCCGATGCTTAAATCCGTTCCGGCCACGCCCTGCTCAGGCAGGGCAGTGGGTAGCGTGAATGCCGGCCTTCAGGGCCGGGACAGAAAATGAGGGGCCGGCGTTAAGGGGTTATCGCCGGCCCCTTTCGCTGTCTCCGCTCGCGGCGGCGCCGGGCGGCCGCCCCAGGCGGCCGCTCACTCCCGGAGGTAGCCGAGCAGCGTCTTCTCGTAGGCCGCGGCGGGGACCAGGCCGACCTTCTTGTCCCGGATGCGCCCCTGGCGGTCCACGATGAAGGTGGTCGGCACCCCGTCCAGGCCGCCGAAGGCCGCCTCGACGTCCGCGGTCGCCATCAGGATCCGGTAGTTGAAGGCCGGCCTCCCCTCCTTGGCCGCCTTGGCATCATAGACCCGGAGATACTTCTTCACCAAAGCGGGCGCCTTGGGGCCGCCGTCGTCGGTCGAAATCCCGACGAAGACCAGGCCGGCGGCGCCGTAGCGGGCCTGCAGGGCCACATAGCCGGGAATTTCCTTCAGGCAGGGGGCGCAGGTGGTGGCCCAGAAGTCCACCACCAGGACCTTGCCCTTGAAGTCGGCCGAGCTGACCGGGTTCCCGTCCACATCCTTGAGCTGCCAGGCGGGCATCGGCGCCGGCTGTTTCAACGGAACGGCGCGGAGAGGCAGCGCGGCCAGGGCGCACAGGACAATCGTGCAGGTGAGCTTCATCGGGCTGGAGACCTCGGGTTGCCGCTTGAGAGCGGCCGTGCCGGAGTTTGTTCCCCCGGTGAGCAGGACGCGGGCCGGAGGCTAAAGATTCAGGCCGAGCAGCTCGATGAACTTCTTCATCGCCGGCGTCAGCACCCGCCCCTTGCGGTGCAGGATGGCCAGGGGCCGGGTGAACTCTCGGCCCTTGAACCGGAGCACCGCCAGGGTGCCCTGCTTTTCCTCCTGGGTGACCGTGGCATGGGGGACGATGGCGATGCCGTGGTCGATCTCCACCGCGCGCTTCACCGTCTCGATGTTGTCGAATTCCATCACCGGCTCGATCTCCAGCTTGTGCTCGCGGAAGATCTGGTCGACCGCCTTGCGGGTGGGGATGTCCGGGTCGAAGCCGATGAACTTCTGGCCGGCCAGGTCGGCCACGCCGATCTCCGGCTTCTTCGCCAGGGGGTGCTGGGGATGGGTCACCAGCACCAGGTGGTCCTCCCGGAAGGGAAGGGCCTCGATCTGCCGCAGCTTGACCGGAAAGGCCACCAGCCCGAAATCGACCGCGTTGTGCAGGATGTCCTCGTACACCAGGTTGGAGCGCCGGTACTCGACGCGGACGTTGACCGAGGGGAAGTCGTGGAGGAACTTCTTGATGTAGGGGGGCAGCTCGTGAAGCCCGATGGAGTAGATGGTCGAGATCCGGATCGTGCCGCTCACGATCTTCTTCATCTCCTGCAGCTCGGACTGGAGCTGCTCATAAGTATGGAGCATCTCCTTCGCCGAATCGTAGACCCGCTGCCCCTCCCGGGTCAGCTGGAACTGCTTCTGGCTGCGGTCCACCAGCAGGGTCTTGAAATGGCGCTCCATCGCGCGCGCCTGCTGGCTGACAGCCGACTGCGTGATGCCGTTGAGCTTGGCGGACTTCGAGAAGCTCTTGGTCTCAACCAGGTCGGCAAAAATTTTTAGGTTTTCAATCTGCATGATTAGCTCACGTTGTCGGCCTACAGAGTAGGCAATCGCGCCAGCGCGTAAATGATTAAGTAGATATTCTTAATGATCACCTATGACGACTTCCGGCTTCGGGCCGACGCCGTGCTGCGCCGGATCGGTGAGGCCTGCGCCCGGGCCGGCCGGAACCCGGCGGAGGTCCGGCTCCTGGCCGTGACGAAGACCCACCCCCCGGAGGCGGCCGGCTACGCCGCCCGCTACGGGCTGGCCGCGGTGGGCGAGAACCGGGTCCAGGAGGGCGCGGAGAAGCGCGGGCAGTGCGCGGCGGCCATCCGCTGGGAGCTGATCGGCCACCTCCAGTCCAACAAGGCCGCCCTGGCCGCCCGGACCTTCGACCGCATCCAAAGCGTGGACACCGCGAAGCTGGCCGAGCAGCTGGACCGGGCGGCCGCGGCGGCCGGGAAGGTGCTGCCGATCCTCCTGCAGATCAACGCGGCCGACGATCCGGCCAAGTTCGGGGCGGCCCCGGACGCCGCCGCCGCGCTGCTCGAGGCCGCCCTGGCGCGGCCCGCCCTCCGGGTCGAGGGGCTGATGACCATCGCCCGGCTCTCCCCCGACCCGGCGGTGGCGCAGCGCTGCTTCGCCGGGCTGCGGGAGCTGCGCGACCGCCTGGCGCCGCAATTTGCAATCCCGCTGGCGGAGCTCTCGATGGGAATGAGCGGCGACCTGGAGGCGGCCGTCGCCGCCGGCAGCACGCTCGTGCGGGTCGGCAGCGCGCTCTTCGGCGAGCGCGCGTGAATTTTTGCGGTCCGCGGCGAGTTACGGGTTGCCACCGCGAAATTTCTCTTCCCTGCTGGGGAACGTGGACACCGCAACGGCCATCCTGGACGCGGCCCGGAGAGAGGCGCTGCTGGGATTGCTCGACGACCCAAGTCCCCAGGTCCGCCACGCGCTGATCGCCTACTTCTCGGAGCTCGGCGCGGCCGCCGCGCCCTTCCTCCGCGAGGTCGCCCACGGCCACAACCGCGTCCTGGCGCAGCACGCCGCCTGGTACCTCGACGAGCTCAAGTTCGCCGACCCGGTGGCGGAGTTCCGCGGCTTTGTCCGCTCGCTCAACTACGAGCTGGAGACCGGCGCCCTGCTGCTGGCGCGGACGGTGAGCCCGCACCTCGACATCGGCCGCTGCGTCAACGCCCTGGATGCGATCGCGGCGCGCTGCCGCGAGCTGATGGCCGAGCCGGCGTCGCTGCGCGACAAATGCCGCCTGCTCAACCGCGTGCTCTTCCATGAATGGGGCTTCCGCGGCAACGCCGAGCACTACACCGACCCGCGCAACAGCCTGATCGACCAGGTGCTGCTCCGGCGCAAGGGCAGCCCGGTGGCGCTCAGCATCGTCTACCTGCTGGTGGCGCGCCGCCTCGAGCTGGACCTCGAGCCGGTCGGCGTCCCGGGGCACTTCTTTGTCGGCGGCTTCGGCGAGGGCGAGGCCTTCTTCGTCGACTGCTTCGAGCAGGGCGTGCTCCGCGACGGCGCGGAGGTCTTCGCCCTGCTGCGCTCCCGCCAGATCTCCCCCCAGCCGGGCGACCTCGTCCCGATGCCGGTGCGCGAGGTGCTCTGCCGCAACTGCCGCAGCCTGGCCAGCCACTACACCGCCGGCGGCGACGCCGAGCGGGCCAGGCTCTTCACCAGCTTCGTCGAGGAGTTCGACGCCGCGTACTCGCGGCACGCCACCTAAGGTGGCCGGCGAGATCCTGACGCTGGCCGAGCTCGAGCGCTGGTCCTTCGACGGGACCGCCCTCGCCGTGCTGGGGCACCCGATCGGCCACTCGATCAGCCCGGAAATGCACAACGCCGCGCTGGCGCAGCTGGCGAAGACCGACGCGCAGTGGCGCGGCTGGAAATACTTCCGGATCGAGGTGCCGCCGCCCGAGCTGCCCCGCGCCCTCGATCTGCTCCACGCCCGCCGCTTCCGCGGCGTCAACCTCACCGTGCCGCACAAGGTGATGGCCTGCGAGCTGGTGGACGAGATCGACGAGGCGGCCCGGCCGGCCGGCGCCGTCAACACCCTCCTCTGGAATTCCTGGGGCTGGCGCGGCTTCAACACCGACGGCTACGGCCTCTCCGCCGCGCTGCGGGAGACCCTCGGCCGCGAGCTCGCCGGCGCCGATGTCCTGCTGCTCGGCGCCGGCGGCGCGGCCCGCGGGGCCGCGGTCGAGTGCCTGCAGCGCCGGTGCGCCTCGCTGGCCGTGGCCAACCGCGGGCACGCCCGGCGCGACGAGCTGCTCTACCTGCTCCGCGGCCTGGCGGACGGCATCCCGGTGAAGGCCCTGGAGCTGCCGCCGGCCGCGATTCCGGCCGGCGCGCTGGTGATCAACGCCACCTCGGCGGGCCTCAAGCCCGAGGATCCCTCCCCCCTCGATCTTGCCTCCGTGGCCCGGCCCGCGGGAATCTACGACATGATCTACAATCCGCCCCAGACCCCCCTGCTCCGGCAGGCCGCGCAGCTCGGCGTGCGGGGCGCCAACGGCCTCTCCATGCTGGTCCACCAGGGGGCGAAGGCCCTGGAGATCTGGACGGGGGTGGCGGCGGAGCGGACGGCGCCGATGATGCGGGCGGCGGCCCAGGCCGCGCTGGCGGGCCGGAGCTGACCGCCATGGCGCACCTTGCCGGCCTGGCCGCCTCCGCCCCCTGGTTCTTCCCCCTCCTCGCCTTTGTCGTCGGCGCCTGCGTCGGGAGCTTCCTCAACGTCGTCATCGCCCGCCTGCCGGCGGCCGAGTCGGTGGTCACGCCGAGATCGCACTGCGACTGCGGGGCGCCGATCGCCTGGCATGACAACATCCCGCTGGTCTCCTGGTTCGTGCTGCGGGGCCGGGCGCGCTGCTGCGGCCGGCTCTTCAGCATCCGCTACTGGTTCGTGGAGGCCCTCACCGCCGCGCTCTTCCTCGCCTGCTGGCTGCTCCTGCCCCCGGCACGCGCTCTCTGCGGGTGGATCTTCCTCTCCGGCCTGATCGCCGCGACCTTCATCGACCTGGAGCACCTGGTCATTCCCGACGTGCTGACGCTCGGGCTCGGCCTCTCCGGCGTGCTCCTCTCCTGCCTGGTCCCCGCGCTCCAGGGGCCCGCCAGCGGCCTCTTCGCGCTGGACAGCGTGCGGGCCGGCACCGCCTCGGCCGAGGGACTCTGCGTCGGCTCGGGGCTGGTCCTCTGGACCGCCCTCCTCGGCACCGCCGCCCTGAAGAAGGAGGCGATGGGGCTGGGCGACGCCCTGCTGGTCGGGGGCATCGGCGCCTACTGCGGCTGGAAGGGCGCCCTCTTCTCCCTCTTCGGCGGCGCGGCGGTCGGGGTGGTCTGGTTCGCCGCCGCCTTCTGCCTCCGCCCGCTGCGGAAGGCGCCGGCCGAGCCGCTGGGCTTCGGGATGCGCGTGCCCTTCGGCCCCATGCTGGCGATCGCGGGCGCGCTCTACTTCCTCGTCCTCCGGCACCCGGTGGACGCGTGGTTCGAGCGCCTCGCGCCCCTATTCTAGGAGGGTCGCGCCCGGGCCGGTGCGGGCGTGGAGCACGTCGACCGCCGCCCCAAAGCGGCCCTGGTAGGCCGCGGCCACCGCCTGCGCGTCCCGCTCGCCGAAAGCGGGGCCGGTCAGCGCCATCACCGCGCCCCCGAAGCCGCCGCCGGTGAGCCGCGCGCCGAAGACGCCCGCCGAGCCCGCCAGCGCGTCGGCCAGGAAGTCGAGCGCGGGCGTGCTGTTCTCGAACAGGTCGCGCGAGCTGCGATGGGAGGCCGAGAGCAGGCGGCCGACCGCGGCCAAGTCGCCGGCCCGCAGCGCCGCGGACGCGGCGGCCACGCGGGCGTTCTCCTCCACCACATGGCGGGCGCGCCGGAAGGGCACCGCCGGGACCTTCGCCTCCGCCGCCGCCAGCTGCGCCGGGGTCAGGTCGGCCAGGAGGGGGACCCCTAGGGCCCGGGCGGCCTCCATGCACTCCCGGTGGCGGGCGGCGTAGAGCCCGTCCACCAGGGCGTGCCTGGTGTGGGTGTTGAAGATCCAGAAATGCGCCTGGGCCGGCAGCGGCAGGAGCTCGAAGCGCGGGCCGCGGCAGTCGATGAAGACGAGGTGGTCCGCCTGGCCGAAGGCCGAGACGCCCTGGTCAAGGATGCCGCAGGGAACGCCGACGAAGGCGTTTTCCGCCTGGCGGCCGAGCGCCGCCAGGGTTTCGCGCGGCGGGTCCTCCCCCGCGGCGCGGAGGAACGCCAGGGCCGAGGCCAGCTCGATGGCGGCGCTGCTGCTCAGCCCGGCGCCCACGGGCACGCTCGAGGCCGCCAGATAGTCGAAGCCGCTGGGGGAGCGCAGCCCGAAGGCCGGGAGCGTGGCCAGGACCCCCAGGGGATAGTTGGCCCAGGAGGCCGGCCCGGACTGCTTCGGGAAGGTTCCGGCCGGGACCGCCGCGGCCGGCTCGCGCCCCACGCTGGCGAAGCGCCACTGCCCGTCGGGGCGCCGCGCCAGCGCCACCTCCACCGTCCGGTCGAGCGAGGCGCCGATGACGCAGCCCCCGTTGTAGTCGGTGTGGTTGCCGATGAATTCGATCCGGCCGGGGGCGCGCGCGATGATTTCCGGCGGGCGGCCGTAGCGGCCGCGGAAGGCCTCGGCGATCACAGGCCGCGCAGTTCCGAGCCCGGCTTGAAGCGGACGGTCTTGACCGCGGGGATCCGCATCGGCTGCTGGGTGTGGGGATTGAACCCCGGCCGCGCCGGCCGGACCGCCGCGGCGAAGGTGCCGAAGCCGACCAGCTGGACCTCCTTGTCGCGCTGCAGGCCGCGCTTGACCGCCGCCAGCACCGCGTCGACCGCCCGCTCCGCCGCCGCCTTGGAGGTGGCGAGGCCCAATTGCTTGTGCACGGCGGCGACGAGTTCGGCTTTGTTCATCGGAAGCGGGAACCGAGCAAAGTCTGGCCCGGGGGCCGGTCAAACGGAAATCGCTTGGCCCCCGGCACCTCCGGCGGCAGGCTGAGGGCCCCGCGTCAGCTGCTCCGCGGCCCCAAAATGAAACTGCCCCTCCTGCTCGCCGGCGCGCTTGGCGCCGCCTTCGCCGCGCCCGCGCTGCGCGCCCAGAACGTGCTGCTGCTTCAGCTCGAGAACGGCCGGCTCGCCCCGGTCGTCGACGTCCGCGACCTCACCACCTACGTCGAGGTGAACGGCCGCCCCGTGCTGGGCCGCTCCGGAAAGTTCCAGCTGCGGCGCGCCCCCGCCTACGCCGACAGCACCGTCCGGCTTCAGGGCTTCTCGATGCGCACCCAGGGGGTGATCCTCAACGAGAGCGCCCACTCGGTGAACAACCGCCTCTACATCAACGGGACCTTCACCGCCTCCCCCGGCCTGGCCTCCTCCTACCTCGCCTTCGAGGGCCTGGACGGGAGCGGCCATCCCAAGTCGCTGGGGGTGGTGAGCCTGCCGCTCCTGCCCGACGGCCGGCCCATTCCGGTCAATGTCTCGATGCCGATCGTGGATGCCCCGGACCAGCACAACTATCACCTGCACGTCTTCGCCGGGATGTACGAATGCCGGCTGCTGGGGCGCAACGACGTGGATTTCTCCCGCGCCCGGACCCTCTCCGCCGACCAGCGGGATTCGGACGACCGCAACCCGCGGCCCTATTTCGCGATTTCGCCCGACTATCCCGCCGCCCTGCGGGCCTCCGGCCCGGCCGGCACGGTCATGCTTCACATCCAGATCGGCGCGGATGGCACGGTCCTCGCCACCTCGGTGGTGCAGGCCGACCGCCCGGAATTTGGCGCCTCGGCGCAGGACGCGGTCAGCCAGTGGCTCTTCGCGCCGGCGGTCCGGGCCCACCGCTATGTGCCGATCGAGGTGAACCTGCCGCTCCATTTCCACCCGCCGAAGCCGACGGGCTGAGCCCGCGCCGGGATGAAACGGGCCCTGCTCCTCGCCGGCGTCCTGCTCGCGGCCGGGCGCCCCTCTGTCCGCGCCCAGAGCGTCCTGCTCATTCAGGATGAGGACGGGCGGCTCGCCCCCGTCGTCGAGGTCCACGGCGTGGATGCCTACGTGGCCGCCGGCGGGCGGGTGACGCCGGGACGCGCCGGGCGCTTCCAGCTCAGGAGCGCCCCGGTTTACGCCGGCTCGGCCTGGATCGAGCATTTTGACATGCGGACCTCGGGCGAGAGCGTCGACGGCGGCCATGCCTTCAACGTCCGGCTGCGCCTGGAGGGAACCCTCACCGCCTCGGCCGCAGCGGAGAAGCCCTTCCTCGTCTTCGAGCTGCTGGACGAGCGGCAGCGGCCCAAGGAGCTGGGGGTGGTGGGCCTGCCGCCCCTGCCCGAGGACGCACCCGTGCCCTTCGCGGTGTTCCTGCCGGTCGGCGAGGAGCCGAGGGAGCACCGCTACAGGCTGCACGTCTTCAGCGGGCCGCGCGAATTCCGCCTGCTGCGGAAGGGGCAGGTCGATCCCTCCGGCCTCACGGTGGCGGCGGACTCGGCCGCGGCCGACCGCAACCCCGCACCCTACGTCCTGGTCCCGCCGCGGTATCCGGCCGCGCTGCAGAAGTCCGGCCCCGCCGGCCAGGCGACGATCCGCTGCCGGATCGGCGCCGACGGAATCGTCTCCAGCGCGGCGGTGGTGCGGGCCGATCGGCCGGAGTTCGGCGCGGCTGCGGCCGACGCCGTCAGCCAGTGGCTCTTCCTCCCCGCCGTCCGCGGCCGCCGCTACGCGCCGGCTCAGGTGGACATCCCGGTCGTCTTCACCGCTCCGCGCCGGCCCGGGAACTGAGCCCGGTTCAGGCCGGCCGCAAGGCGGCGGTTCCGCCGGCCGAAAACGCCAGCTCGGCGCCGACGGCCCCGACCGCGAGCAGGGCCAGCCCGGAATAGCCGCCCCCCGAAGCGTCCCGGGCCGCGGAGCGGAGCTCCCCCGCCTTTTCCGCCCCGCGCCAGAGCGGCGCCGGCAGCGGCGGCGGCGCCCCCCGCCCCGCCACGCGGGCCAGCCTCCGGCGGAGCCGGCCGCGGGACTTGAGCCGCGCCATCACCTCCTGGCCCAGGTAACAGCCTTTCGAATACGAAATGGCGGCCCCCTCCAGGCCGCCCTCGTTCGGCAGGTCCGCCGGCCCGAGGTCTCCGGGGATCCGCGGGATGCCGGCGGCGATCCGGCGCCGCTCCATCTCCTCCGCGGAAAGCTCGGCCGCCTGGGCCAGCTGCGCCCGCGCGGCCCGCCCCTGTTCCGGCGGCACCAGCCATTCCCACGCCGGCTCGGCGCTTCGCCGGGCGGGGAAGACCAGCCCCGGCCTCGGCTCCGCCGCCAGCCAGGCCCCAGCTTCGGCGCCCACCAGGGCGAATCCGTCCCAGGGGGCGGCCGGCTCCTCCACCGTCACGTCGTCGGCGATGATGAAGTCCTCCAGCCGCTTTTTCAGCAGGGCGCCCGGGGAAAACAGGCTCGCGATCCAGAATTCCCCCGCCCCGGGCCCGCCGATGACGAAGCTGTCCGCCTGCACCCTCCCCTTCACGTCCAGCCACAGGCCGTAGGCCGCCTTCCCGGGAGCGAGACCGGCCAGATCGTTGGTGAACTGCCCCTGCAGGAAGCTGGCGGCGTCATCGCCGGAGACGCGCAAAAGGGCCTCCGGGCGGTACGGGAAGTACGCAGAGGAAGCGGGAAGTTTCATCGGATATAACCTATTGCCGCAGGGTTGCTTGGCAAACTCGCCGCCGAATTTTTCAGTTGCGCTTGACGGAGCGTCAAGACCGGGTACCTATGGATGCATAATCTTTTCCACTTCTCCCGCCTAGCGGGAGTTTTGGGGTAACTAAGAAAGCAAAGGCGGCCCGCTTAGGGGTAAGCGGGCCGCCACTTTTTTTGCCCCAAATCGGCGATTGTCTTCCGGGGTGCGGCTCCTGTTTTCTGTCCCTTCCGCATGAGCGCAGGCCGCAGGCAGATCACCGACGTCAACATCGCCAGCATCGAGGACCTCCCCCCCCCGGAGGCCCTGGTGAAGGAAATTCCCTCCGAGGCGGTGGGCGAGGCGGTCTTCGCCGCCCGCCAGGCCCTCCACCGGACCATTTTCGGGGACGACCACCGGTTCCTGCTCATCGCCGGGCCCTGCTCGATCCATGACGTCGAGGCCGGCCGAGAGTATGCCGAGCGGCTGGCGAAGCTGGCCCGCGAGGTCCAGGACCGCGTCCAGCTGGTGATGCGGGTGTATTTCGAGAAGCCCCGGACCACCGTCGGCTGGAAGGGGCTGATCATGGACCCCCACCTGGACGGCTCCCACGACATCGCGGCCGGCCTGCGGCTGGCCCGCGCCTTCCTGCGCGAGGTTCTCCAGCTGGGCCTGCCCACCGCGACGGAGTTCGTCGACCCCATCACCCCGCAGTACATCGGGGACCTGGTCTGCTGGGCGGCGATCGGAGCGCGCACCACCGAGTCGCAGACCCATCGCCAGGTGGCCTCCGGCCTCTCCATGCCGATCGGCTTCAAGAACGGCACCGACGGCAGCATCCAGACCGCGGTCAACGCCATCAGGGCCGCGATGCAGCCCCACACCTTCCTCTCGGTCAGCATGCAGGGCCGGGTCTCGGCCGTCGCCACCCGGGGCAATCCCGACTGCCACGTCGTCCTGCGCGGCGGCTCCTCGGGCCCGAACTACGGCCCGGAGCACGTGGCCCAGGCCGAGAAGCTCCTGGAGAAGGCCGGCCTGAGGAAGGCCGTCCTGGTCGACTGCTCCCACGACAATTCCTCCAAGCAGCCCGAGCGCCAGCCCGAGGTGATGCGGGCCGTCCTCGCCCAGGTCGCCGCCGGGAACTCCACCATCATCGGCGGCATGCTCGAGAGCAACCTGCACGCCGGCAGCCAGCCCTTCCCCCAGCCGCGCGAAAAGCTGAAGTACGGCGTTTCGATCACCGATGCTTGCATCGACTGGGAAACGACCGAGTCTCTCGTCCGAGAAATCCACTCCCAAATCAAGCCATGAAGACTCCCCTCCGCGTGGCCGTCACCGGCGCCGCCGGCCAGATCGGCTACTCCCTCCTCTTCCGCATCGCCTCGGGCTCGATGTTCGGCCCCGACCAGCCGGTGATCCTCCATCTCATCGAGATCGAGCCGGCGCTGCCCGCCCTGGGCGGGGTGGTGATGGAGCTGCAGGACTGCGCCTTCCCCCTGCTCAAGGGTGTGGTGGCCACGGCCTCGCTCGAGGAGGGCTTCAAGGGGGTCAACTGGGCGCTGCTGGTCGGCTCGGTCCCGCGCAAGGCGGGGATGGAGCGGAAGGACCTCCTCGGCATCAACGGCAAGATCTTCACCGGGCAGGGCCGGGCGATCGCCGGGAACGCCGCGCCCGACGTCCGGATCCTGGTGGTGGGCAACCCCTGCAACACCAACTGCCTGATCGCGATGAGCAACGCCGGCTCGGTCCCGGCCGACCGCTGGTTCGCCATGACGATGCTGGACCAGAACCGCGCCGTGACCCAGCTGGCGCTCAAGACCGGCACCGACGTCACCGCCGTCTCCAACCTCGCGATCTGGGGCAACCACAGCGCCACCATGTACCCCGACTTCGCCAACGCGAAGATCGGCGGGAAGCCCGCCGCCCAGGTGATCAACGACGAGGCCTGGCTGCAGGGCTCGTTCCTCACCACCGTCCAGCAGCGCGGCGCGGCCATCATCAAGGCCCGGGGCCTGAGTTCGGCCGCCTCCGCCGCCAACGCCGTGGTCGACACTGTCCGCAACCTCACCACCCCGACCAAGGCCGGGGACTGGTTCAGCGTGGCGGTGTGCAGCGACGGCTCCTACGGCATCGAGAAAGGCCTGATGTTCTCCTTCCCCATCCGCTCCGACGGCTCCAGGTGGCAGGTCGTCCAAAACCTTCCGCTCTCGGAGTTCAGCCGCGGGAAGATCGGCGCGACCGAGGCCGAGCTGAAGGAGGAGAAGAGCCTGGTGGCCGAGCTGCTGCCGAAGGGCTGAGGCCGGGACCGCCGGGAAAATCCCGCCCCGGGCGAACGGCCGGGGCGATTCACCCCGCTTGATCAACGGGCGCATCCGGGGTTCACTGTAGGCCTTCGATGCCCACTCCCCCGACCGAACCGCTCAGCGCCGTCGCCCGCCTTCCGGAACCGGGCGACAACGTCGCGATCGCCATCCGCCGCCTCGAGGCCGGCGCCTCCGTGCAGCTCGCCGGGGGGACGGTGGCGCTGCCGCACACCGTGCTGGAGGGCCACCGCTTCGCGGTGCAGCCGATCCGGCCGGGCGAGCGGCTGCTCTCCTGGGGCCAGCCCTTCGGCAAGGCGATCGCACCGGTCGCCCCCGGCGACTACGTCTGCAACCAGGCGGTCCTGGACTCGCTCGCCACCCGGCGCCTGGGCGCGTCCCTCCCGGAAAAGCCCAATTTCGAGGACGCCAGCGCGGAATACCACCTGGACGAGGCGGCCTTCCGGCCCGCCCCGCCCAACCCGCGGGTCGAGCCGGCCCGGACCTTCCAGGGCTACGCCCGGCCCGGCGGCCGGGGCGCGGGCACGCGCAACTACATCGTGGTGATGGGCACGAGCTCGCGCGCCGCCAGCTACGCCCGGCAGCTCGCCGCCCGCCTCAGGCCGCTGGCCAAGGTCTTTCCCGGCTGCGATGGGATCGTGCCGGTCGACCACACCGAGGGCGGCGGGACGGAGGAGCCGAACAATTCCGCGGAGGTGCTCCGCGCGCTGGCGGGCTTCATGGTCCATCCCAACGTCGGCGCCGTGCTGGCCGTCGACTACGGCGTGGAGGCGATCACCAACGCCCGGCTGGAGGCCTTCCTGCGGGAGAAGGGCTACCCCATCGGGCACGTGCCGCACCGTTTCCTCTCCATCCGCAGCGGGCTGGCCGCGGCCCTGGCGGAGGGCGAGGCCGCCGTCCGGGCCTGGCTGCCCGGGGTGGCGGCGGCGCGCCGGACCGAGTGCCCCCTGGCCGGCCTGCGGATCGCGCTGCAGTGCGGCGGCTCCGACGCCTTCTCCGGCATCTCCGGCAACCCCCTCGCCGGCGCGGTCGCCCACGAGGCGATCCGCCACGGCGGCTCGGCCGTGCTGTGCGAGACCGACGAACTGGTCGGCGCCGAGTCGTACGTGGCCGCCAAGGTCAAGGACCTGCCGACCGCCCGGGCGCTGCTCGGCATGATCGAGGGCTTCAAGCGCCGCCTCTCCTGGCACGGCATCACCGCCGAGAGCAACCCCTCGGGCGGCAACCGGCTGCGCGGCCTCTACAACATCATCCTCAAGTCGCTCGGCGCCACCCACAAGAAGGACCCCCGCACCCGGGTCGACGCGGCGATCGACTACGCCATGCCGATGGGCGAGCCGGGATTCTATTTCATGAACAGCCCGGGCAACGATCTCGAGGGGATCGCCGGGCAAGTCGCCTCCGGCTGCAACCTCATCGTCTTTGTGACCGGCAACGGCTCGGTGACCAACTTCCCCTTCGTCCCGACGCTGAAGATCACCACCACCACCCGGCGGCACGAGCTGCTGATCCACGAGATGGACGTGAACGCCGGCCGCTACCTCGACGGCACGCCGATGGAGGCGCTGACCGCCGAGACCTTCCAGCTGGTGATCGACACCATCTCGGGAAAGAAGTCCAAGGGCGAGCACGCGGGGCATTCCCAGGTGCAGCTCTGGCGCAACTGGCGGCAGAAGGACACCAGCCGCCTCGCGGAAATCCGCTCCCGCGCGGCCCCGTCCGGCCGGCCCCTGCCCTTGGCCGGGACCGCGCCCGAGCTTTCCGTTCCCCCGCTCTCCCTCTTCCGGACCCCCGACGGCTGGGCCACCGAGCGCGTCGGCCTGGTGCTCCCGACCAGCATGTGCTCCGCGCAGATCGCGGTGCGCGCGGCCGAGCGGCTCCAGTCCGGCGGAGTCGGCCGGGCCGCGGGCATCGCCCGCTTCGTCGCCCTCTCCCACACCGAGGGCTGCGGGTTCGGCGGCGACGCCACCTACGGGATGCTCCACCGCACCTACCGCGGCTACGCCACCCACCCCAACGTCGCGGCGGCCCTGCTGCTGGAGCACGGCTGCGAAAAAATCCCCAACGACGTCATGCGGCGGCAGTTCGAGAAGGCCGGCGTGCCGCTGGAGCGCTTCGGCTGGGCCAGCGTGCAGCTCGACGGGGGCATCGACAGGGCCCTGGGCCGGATCGAGGCCTGGTTCACGGAGCGCTTCGCCGCCCTTCCCCCGGCCCAGACCACCGTGGCCGATCTCGGCGCGCTGCGGCTGGGCCTCCTTTCCGCCGGGCCGCTCGCAAAGCCGACGGCGGAGGCCCTGGCGGAAGTCGCCCGCGCCGTCGTCCTGGCCGGCGGCACCGTCCTCCTGCCCGAATCCGACCCCCTGCTCGCCCACCCCGCGTTCCTGGCCGGCACCGTGGGCAAGACCGCCCCGCGCGCGACCCTCGCCTCCGGGGAGCCCCTGGCTCAGCCGGGCTTCCACGTGGTCGCCACCGAGTCCGAGCTCTGGGTGGAGAACCTCGCCGGGCTGGGAGGCTGCGGCGCCCACCTCTTCCTCACCGTGGTCCGCGACCATCCTCGCCAGGGCCACCCGCTGCTGCCGGTGATCCAGCTCGCCGAGCCCGGCCAGCGCGGGATCGTGGCGGCCGAGGACATCGACGGGTTCCTCGGCGGCGAAGCCCGCGCCGACGCCGCGCTGGCCGCCGGCCTGGTGGCCGCGGTCGCCTCGCGCCAGAGCTCCCCCCGCTCCACCGCGCTCGGCTTCACCGACTTCCAGCTCAGCCGGGGGCTGCTGGGCGTCTCGACCTAGGGCCCGGTCCTCGCCCGCAGGAGCCAGAGGCGGCCGGCGGGATCCGGGGCGTCGAAGCGCACGGTTTCGGTGGCGTGGGGCGCGAGGGCCACCGGCCGCCACGCCGAGCCCGCCGCGCCCGATCCGTCGGGGGCGGCGAAGACCGCCTGGACCTGCAGGGCGGCCGGCTTCGCCCCGGTGTTTTCCAGGTTCGCCAGCAGCTCGAGGCGGCCGTCGGCCCGGACGTGCGCCTCGCTGGCCGGGCAGCGGACCGCGGCCGCGCTGGCGGGATCGAGCGCCTGGAAGGTGCCGGCCTCGGCCGGGCCGATGCGGGCCGGAACCGCCGGGGGCGGGGCCGCCGCGGGAGGGGTGGCGCAGCCGGCGAGCAGGAGCAGGGCCGCGGCCAAGGAGGTGGCGAGGATGGTTTTCATGGCCGCACCGGGGCCACATCCTGCAGCCCCTGGCGTTTCATTTCCACCGAATCCTCCCAGACGACCGCGGAGGTGCGGGCGTTGGTCAGCTTGAAGCTGTAGACCACCGAGTCGCTCACGTCGGTGGAGCTGTTGGTCGGCCCGCCCTCCAGCCGTCCGGTGAGGACGTAGTCGGCGGTCGGGACTCCGGTTTCGCCGGTCTGCGCCTGCCGCTCGCGCTGCAGGGTCCGGAGCATCCCGTCGTCGACGAAGCGCACCTTGCCGTCGGATTTGGAATTGAGCTCGGTGCGCACCCGCACGAGGAAGACCCTCCCGTCGATCGGGAAGGTGGTGTTGTCGGACACGGGTTTGACCAGGATCCGCGGCGGGGATCCGGCCGCCGAGATCTCGCGCAGGGAGATGATCCCGCGGGCCATGCGGTCGGTCACGGCCACGATCTCCTGCGGCTGGGTGTCGGGCGAGGCCAGGACCGGCGCGGGGGCGGCCTCCGCCGCCGGAGGCGGCAGCGGCGCGGGTGCGCCGGCGCAGCCGGCCAGCAGCGCCAGCGCGGACGCGGGGAGGAGGGGCCGGGACTTCACTTGACCGTCAGCTCGGCGGGCGCGCTGGTGGCGGAGACCGGCAGCGAGCCCGCGGCCAGGGCTCCGGCCGCGACGTCGAAGCCGTCGAGACGGTTGGAGACGACGGCGGCGTAGCGGCCGTCCTCGGCCGGCTGCGCCCGCTCGATCCGCAGGTGCGCGGTGCCGGAGCCGGAAACCACCGCCCCGTCCGGGCGGGGCCCGTCCGCGAGCGGCCGGCCATCCAGGATCCATTGGTAGGAGGAGGCCGCGGGCGCCGCCGCCCCCGAGCCGGCCGCGGCCACCGAGAAGTCCGCCGCGCCGCCGGCGACCACCAGCTGGCCCGCGGGCTGGCGGGTGATGACCAGCGCGTTGGAGGTGAGCAGCGCCCCGACGTCGGTCGCGCCGGAGAACTGCACGTCGGCGGCGTCGTAGACCTTGAAGCCGGGCCCCCCGCTCAGGCGGACGTTGGCCAGGCGGACCCCCTGGACCAGACCGTCGGCGAGCGGCAGGCCCCAGATGATGCCGTAGCCCCGCGTCCGGGTGGAAGTGAGGTTGGTGACGGCGATGTTCCTCCAGGACGGAAGCGTCCGGGACCGGAGGGAGTTCGGGGGCCGGGCGTTCCACGCCGCCGCCTGTTGCGGCGTGACGTTGCCGCGCCCCGAGGTCTCGCCCGGATTCCCGACCTTGTTGTAGTAGGAGTAGAATTCGATCGGGTACTGCACCCCCTCCATCACCAGGTCGGAATAGGAGATGTTCCGCACCGGGCCGCCCTGGGTGGCGTCGGCCTTGAGCCGCAGCCCCGCCGTGCCGCCCTCGAAGAAGCAGTTGCGCACCGTCATGCCGTCCAGGCCGGCGTTGCTCTGGCCGCCGACCGAGAGGCCGTGGCCGATGCCGAAGAGGCAGTCCGCGACCGTCAGGTCGGAGCAGAAGGCGCCGCCGGCCTTGACCGCGATGTTGTCGTCGCCGCAGGCGATGCGGCAGTCCTGGATCAGCTGGTGGGAGCCGGAGGGGTCGACCCCGTCCGTGTTCGGCGAGATCGGAGCCCGCACCGTCAGGCCGAAGACCGTCAGCTGGTCGGCGTTGACCGCGACGTGGAACATCGGCGAGTTGGTCAGGGTCAGGCCGGAGATCAGCACGCGCTCGCAGCCGGTCAGCCGGATGAGGAAGGGCCGGTGCGGCATGGCGTGGTCGGCCCGGAAGGCCGCCCACCAGGGGGCGCCGTCGCCGTCGATCGTGCCCCCGCCGGTGATGGCCACGTCGTGCGCGCCCCGCGCCGAGATCAGGTCGGCAAAGCGGCCGCGGCCGTCCAGCGGATAGGAGCCGGGCGCGGCGGACCAGCCGCCGGCCTCCGCCTTGGCCTCGCGGCGGGCCGCCCGCTTCTCCTCCTTCTTGGTCTCCCCCGGCGGCTCCGCGGCGCCGGCCGGCCTGGGCTGCAGCCGGGAGGCGCCGTAGGGCAGCGCCTTGAGGGTGGCGCCGAAGTCGAGCTGCAGGTTGACGCGGCTGGCCAGCTCGATCGGGCCGAAGAGGTAGGGCCGGGGCGCCGCCGGGACGAAGACGATCCCTCCTCCCGCCTCCGTGGCGGCTTCGATGGCGCGCTGGAGCGCGGCGGTGTTGTCGGTGCTGCCGTCGCCCTTGGCGCCGAAGGTGGTGGCGTCGAACACCGCCTCGGGGATCTCCGGCAGCTTGGGGGCGGGCTTGGCCGGGGGCCGGACGTAGCGCGGCGCGGGCCGGCCGGGCACGCGGCGCGGCAGCACCGCGCCCTCGGGCAGCGGGCCGAAGCCCGTCGCCGGCGCGACCGCGGTGAGCTCCGCCGCCTCGCTGGTGACCGAGCCGGTCCGGCCGGTCACCGTCACGGTGTAATTGGCGGCGTCGGCCATGGTCATGCCGCTGATCCGCAGGATCGGGTCGGTCGCCCCCGGGATCGGGGTGCCGTCCTTGTTCCACTGGTAGCTGAGCCGGCCGGCGCCGGCGGCGGCCGCGCTGAGGAAGGGATCGGTGCCGAGGAGGGCGATCTGGCTGGCCGGCTGGGCGGTGACTTCCGGCCCGCGGGCGGCGGCCGGAATGCTGCGGCTGAACCCGGCCGCGCCCGCCTCGCCGCCGCCGATTCCGCCGGCCGCCTTCCGCGCGTCCCAGCCGCCGAGCACCCACTGCGGATCGCTGTAGTGGGCGATCGCCTCCGCGTCGGCCGGCTGCCGCAGCTGCCGGGAGATGGCCAGGCGCTCGCTCACATCGACCGGGCGGCCCTGGGCGTCATGGCTGTTGTATTCCCAGAAGCGGATCGTCTTCGGCGCCTTCGCCAGGTCGCCGCGGTAGCCCTGGAGCTGCCAGGCCTCCGGCAGCACCGCGTGGCCCTCCACGCAGTCGATCAGGACCACCTCGCTGGCGGGAAAGCGGTTCGGCTCGATGCGCGAGAGGTAGTTCCCCATGATGCCCGGCATCCCGTCGAAGGTGCAGTGGAGGTAGACGAAGCCGTGGTTGGTGGCCGGGTTGCGGATCTGGGTGTAGTAGCAGCCCGAGCTGACCGAGCGGCAGACGCAGTTCTCGAAGAAGCTCGGGCCGTTGCCCCACATGAAGTCGACGTCGCCCTCGATGTAGCAGCCCTCGATGTAGGCCTGGCCGTTGATCTGGAGCGTGTCCTGGAAGCTGTAGAGGTCGACGTCCTTGACCACCGCCCGCGCGTCGGGGAGCCCGTTGAAGATGATCGCCTCGGCCTGCGAGCCGCCCTTGGGGGTGGTGTTGCGGACGGTGAGGTTGGTCAGGGTGAAGTCGTGCACGCGGTGGGCCAGCAGCACGCCGCGGCGGTAGACATGCTGGGACAGCGACGGGTTGGCGCCGGGCGTCCCGTACGGGTTGCCGGAGCTGCTGTTGAAGCGGTCGTTGGTGGCGTACTCGATCACCGTCTCCTTCCGGCTCTCGCCCCGCAGGGTGATGCCGTCCTTGTGGGTGAAGAAGATGATTTCGGGATAGGTGCCCTTTTTCACGTAGACCTCGACCGGGCGGGTGTTGCCGTCGGGGATGAAGTCGAGGGCGCCCTGCACGGTGCAGAAGTCCCCCGAGCCGTCGGCCGCGACCACCAGGCGGCTCGCGCCGGCGGCGGGCGGCGCCGCCTTGGTGCTGAAGCGCCAGGCGGCGGGCTGGCGGAGCGCGGCGTACCCGTCGGCGCCCTCCCGGAACACCCCCGCGTCGACCGTGACGTAGTAGCTGTGGCCGTAGGCCAGCGCGCTGTTCTTGAAATAGATCCCCACCCGGCTGCCGCTCACCATCACCGGGTAGTACCGGTAGCCGCCGATCCCGCCGATCGCCTTGACCGCGGTGGGCGAGCTGACGTCGATCGAGTCCACCAGCCGGTTGTCCGCCGCGTCGTAGATCCGGATCATGCCCGCGGTCCCCAGGCTCGGCGGGCTGTTGAAGGTCAGCCGCAGCGGGGTGTCGATCGGCACGTCGGTGGCCCCCGGCGCCGGAAACGCGGCCTTCAGGGGGAGGGAGAGCGGCACCTCCGCCGCGGCCCGCGCCACCCCGGCGACGACCGCGGCCGCCTCGCCGCCCGCGTCCGCCCGGAGATAGCCGGCGATCACCGGGTCGTTCAGCCCGATCAGCCCCTGGGTCACCACCGCGGCGTTCAGCACCGCGCCGGCCGGGTTGGTGTGGGTGTTGTCCCGCGGGAAGTACAGGGCCTTGATGCGCGGCTGGCCGATCGGGTCGTAGATCGCCGCGATCTTCGCGTTGACGTCGAGGAAGGGCACGCCGTCCTTCCGCGCCACGGCCGCGGCCCAGGGGCCGTGCCCCTCCTCCCCCAGCACGATCTTGCCGCCGGACCACTTGGAGCGGGGGATGGGCGAGAGCACGACCACCGTGGCTCCGGCCGCGGTCCCCTGCTTCACCATCCGGTCCATGTAGTAGCCGAAGGTCCGGATCTCCATCGCCTTGCCGCTGACGGGGTCGGTGACGTGCTCGACCTCGTCGCCAAGCCCCGAAAGGTCATAGCGGGAGATGCTGAGGGCGCTCTTGGTGTCGTTGTGCCCGAACTGGAGCAGGACGACGTCGCCGGCGTGCAGCCGCCGGCGCACCGCCTCCCAGCGCCCTTCCTCGATGTAGGTTCGGGCGCTGCGCCCGGCCGCCGCGTGGTTCTCGACCTTGACCTTGGCCGGGTCGAAGAACTGGCCGATCTTCTCGCCCCAGCCCACGATCGGGCCGCCGTCGGGCGCCGCGGTGGAGTCGCCGCAGACGAAAAGCGCGGGCAGGGGCGCCGGAGCCGGGCTGGCCGTGGCCGCCGGCGCGGGAGCCGCCGGTGCTGCGGCGGGAGTCGAGGCGGACGGGGCGGCGCAGCCGGCAGCGAGGAGCGCGGCGAGCGCCGTCCAGGGGAGCCAACGGGCGGGGCGGGACGAGTCGGGAGCGATCATGGGATGATTTCGGGGAAATGGGGGCCTGACGGCGCTAGCCGGAAAACCGACCGAGGTACGCCTCGGTCTCATACTCCATCCGGACCTTTCCGGCGGCCTGGCACCGCTCGAAGAGCGCGTCGAGCGCCGCCAGCATCGGGGCGTGGCCGGGCTGGCCGGCCTTGGGGGCGTAGGACGAGGACAGCATCCGCCCCGTCAGCGCGGCGCGGTCGAGCTCCTGGAAGTTGCGAAAGAGGCGCTTCTCGTAGCCGCCCGGGCCGAAGAAGGCCGCCATCCTGCCGGAGGCCTCGAGGTTCTCGTGCCGGACCTCCTGGAAGTCGGTCCCGAAGCGGGCCTTGATCTCCTCGTAGCCCTCGGCGAAGGTGCCCCCGCGGACCGAGGTGTTCCACAGCAGGGCGCAGGCCCCGCCGGGGGCGAGGATGCGCCGGAATTCCGCGCGGGTGCGGGCCGGGTCGAACCAGTGAAAGGCCTGGGCGCAGGTGACCAGGGCGACGCTTCCCGCCGCCAGGCCGGTGGCCTCGGCCGTCCCCGCCACGCTCCGGAAATTGCCGTTCGCCCCCAGCTCCGCCTCGGCCGCCGCCCGCATCGGCCCGTTCGGCTCGACCGCCCAGACCCGCGCGCCCGCCTCGAGCAGGAGCCGGCTGAAGATGCCCGTGCCCGCGCCCACGTCGGCGACCGGCACGCCCGGACCCAGCCCGGCGCGCTCCCGCAGCCATTCCACGGCGTCGGCGGGGTACCCCGGCCGGTACCGCACATAGTCCTGCACGCGGTCCGAGAATCGGCTGAGGGAATTGAACCGGCCGGACGCTTTGCCTGCGGTGGGCACTCAGCCGCGAACGTAGCCCGGCTCCGCCGGCGGCTCAAGGTACATCTGATGGGCGACCAGGAGGGTGAAGAAGCACAGCACCAGGTTCTGCAGCGGAAGCTGCAGGGGCGTGGGGAGGGAGTAGATGATCGCGACGGCGGGGATCCACACCCCGGCGTTGGAGATCAGGACCGGCAGCACCCGCCGGGCGTACCAGCGCGGCGCCCGCAGGTCCGCCGCCACCCCGCCCGCGCGGCCGTGGGCGTCGGCCAGCTGGTAGACGGCGACGGTGACCGGGACCGCGAAGGCCGGGCAGTAGACGAACTGGTCGGTGAAGAGCTTCTCCAGGATGGTGCGCGGGTCGTGCCCGGCGCCGATCGTCCGGGCGAGGATGCGGTAGAAAAGGTCCACCTCGAAGCCCTTGTAGGCCCAGAAGGCGGTGAGGCCCAGGCCCTGCCTCCAGCTGTAGCGCGGGCGGCCCGCCCGCTTCAGGCCCTCGTGGCGCAGGTAGGCGTAGGGCAGTATCCCGCCGAAGAGCCCGGTCGAGACGATGCCGAAGGCGAAGCCGGTGCGCAGCTTGAAGTCCATCAGCCGGTCCAGGGAGTCCCGGGCCGCGGCGCTGTGGTAATAGGCCAGGACCAGGGCCAGGGCCGCGACCTGGAGCGCCAGTCCGGCGCGAAAATGGGCCCGGAGGCCCCGGAGGCCGGAACGCCACGGGGCGGATGCAGGCTGGAATGGATCCATGAAACCTCGCAATATCCGTACGCGTCCCGCCTCCTGGCAACGCCTCTTTTCCCCGCTTCCGCTTCCCGATGCACTTCTATTGGCCCGTCGCCGCCCTCTCCCTCGCCGCCGCGCTGGAGGTCGCGCTCGCCGTGACGATGCGGAGCCGCCTCCGCAATTCCGCGGCCAATCCCTTCGCCATGGGCATGGCGCTGGCGGCCTTCTGGGCCATCAGCCTGGCGCTGGACCTGGGCACGGCCGACTACGGGGAAAAGCTGCTGCTGCTGCGGCTGCGCTCCACCCTGCTGCCCTTCTACGCCCTGGTCTGGTTCGAATCGGTCTACCGCTTCGTCTACGGGCGCAAGTGCCTCTACGGGCTGCGCGGCGTCGCCGCCGCGGTCATCCCGGCGACGACCGCGGTGCTCTCCTGGTGGCCCGATCCGCCCGCCTTCCTCGTCTTCCGCCGGGGGCTGTGGCTCGACCAGACCGGCTCGTTCCCGGTCCTGCGCTTCACCTACGGGCCGTGGGCCGCCGTCTTCTTCGCCTACACCCTCGTCGTGGTGGTGATGATGTTCTGGGTGCTCTGGGCCTCGCTGCGCCGCAGCTCCTGGGACCGGACCGGGCGCCTGCTCTTCCTCGCCGCCTGGATCGTGGGCGGCGCGGTCAATCTCGCCTTCTTCACCAACCATTCCCCCACCCCGGGCGTCAACTACGCCCCGATCGTCTCCCCCATCACCTTCGGGCTGATCGCCCTGGCGATGGTGCGCGGCAGCATCCTCCGCCTGGCCCCCGTCGCCCGGGCCATGCTGATCGAGAACCTGGAGGACCTCCTGGTGGTGCTCGACGCCTCCGGGGCGGTGCTCGACCTCAACCGCGCCGCCGCGGTCAAGCTCGGCTGGCTGCCGGAAAGCGCCCAGGGGCGGCCCTACGACGAGGTGCTGGCCGACTGGCCGGGCGTCGTGGCCCACCTGGAGGACGACGTCCCGGGCAAGGCGGAGGTGGCGATCGGCGGCAAGGTGCACGACCTGACGGTCGCGCCGATCCGCGACCGCAAGGGCCGGCTGCAGGCGCGGATCCTGATCCTTCGCGACATCACCGACCGCAAGGAGATCGAAGCCCAGTTCCAGCGGGCCAAGGAGCAGGCCGAGGCGGCGAACGCGGCCAAAAGCCGCTTCCTGGCCATGATCAGCCACGAGATCCGCACCCCGATGAACGCGGTGGTGGGCTTCACCCACCTGCTGCAGTCGACCCCGATCAACGACGAGCAGCGGCAGTACCTGGATCTGATCGCGCAGGGCGGGAAGGCGCTGCTGGTGATCATCGACGACGTCCTCGACTATACCAAGATCACCTCCGGCCGCCTCGAACTGGAGGCGGCGCCCTTCAAGGTGGCCGAACTGGCCAGCCACACCTACCGGCTGCTGCAGCCGCGGGCCCGCGAGAAGGGCATCGGGCTCGAGCTGACGATCGACCCGGAAATCCCCACGGTGGTGATGGGCGACCAGGTGCGGGTCGGGCAGGTCCTGACCAACCTGGTGAGCAACGCGCTCAAGTTCACCGAGCGCGGGGGCGTGTTCATCCGCCTCGGGCGGGAGGAGGCGGGCGACGGCAGCCGCTTCCTGGTGGCGGAGGTCCGCGACACCGGCATCGGCATCGCGCCCGAGGCCATGAACCGGATCTTCCAGCCCTTCAGCCAGGCCGACAATTCCATCACCCGCAAATACGGCGGCACCGGGCTGGGCCTGGCGATCAGCAAGCGGCTGTGCGAGCTGATGGGCGGCGACCTCGCCGTGAGCAGCGAGGTGGGGGTCGGCACGACCTTCACCGCCCGGATGCGCGTGGCCCGCGCCTCCCAGCTCTCGGTGGCCCCGGATCCGGCGCCGGCGCCGGCCGGCCGCCGGCTGAGCCTGCTGGTCTTCGAGGACAACCGGCTCAACCAGCACGTGATCGGCGCCCTGCTGAAGAAGTCCGGCCACAGCGTGCGCTTCGCCGCCACCGGCCAGGAGGGCCTGACCATCCTGGAGCGCGAGAGCTTCGACGGCGTGCTGATGGACATCGAGATGCCGGGGATGGACGGATACGAGACGGTGCGCCTGCTGCGCGAGCGGGAGATGCCGGCGGGCGCGCGCCACCACGTCATCGCGGTCACGGCCCACGCCATGGTGGGGATGCGGGAGAAGTGCCTCTCGGCGGGGATGGACGACTTCCTGACCAAGCCGATCGATCCGGCCGCGCTGCGCGAGGCCATCGGGCGCTGCCCGGCGCGCAGCTAGCGCCCCGCGAAAGCGCAGAACCATCCCGGCCCGGGAGCGTCAGGCAGGGCGTTCCCCCATGATCCTGCCTTCCCGCCTGTTTCCGGCGCTGCTGCTGCTCGCGGCGGGCCCGCTTCTCGCCGCCGCGCCCGCCGGCACCTATTCCCCGGCCGACTACGGCGCGGTCTTCGACGGGGCCACCAACGACGGCCCGGCCATCCAGAAGGCGATCGACGCCGCGGCCGCCGCGGGGGGCGGCACGGTCGTGCTGCCAGCCGGGCGCACCGCGATGAGCGGCTCGCTCGAGCTCAAGTCCCACCTCACCTTCCGGCTCGAGCCGGGTTCCAAGCTGGTGGCGAGCCTCAATCCGGCCGACTACACCGTGCCCATCCTGATCCGGGCGGTCCAGGCCGAGGATGTCGCCATCACCGGCACCGGCACGGTCGAGGGCCGCGGGGTCGACTTCATGGCGGGCCGCAACGAGGTGATCTACCACGCCAAGGACTGGCGACCCAACCTGGTGATGCTCCGCCAGTGCCGCCACGTCCGGCTGAGCGACTTCACCCTGCGCGACTCGCCCCGCTTCACCATCCAGTTCGCCGGTTGCGAGGACGTCGAGGCCCGCGGCCTCACCATCCTCAACAACCTCGAGATCCCCAACTGCGACGGCATCGACCCGGTCTGCTCGCGGGACGTGCGGATCACCGGCTGCTCCATCCAGACGGGCGACGACTGCGTCGCGATTTCCACCGGCGCGCCGGGAACGCCCGACGGCAAGCCCCGCGAGCCCGGCCTGGGGCCGGCCGAGAACATCATCGTCACCGACTGCGTCCTCACCACCCAGGACAGCGCGCTCAAGATCGGGAGCGGCACGCCCGGCGACGTCCGCAACGTCATCTTTGCCGACTGCGTGGTGAAGCGGGCCCTGCGCGGGGTCGACATCATGGCCCGCGACGGCGGCAACGTGGAGAACGTGGTGGCCCGCAACATCGTGATCCAGACCCAGCTCTACGGCCGGCCTTGGTGGGGGGCCTCGGAGGCGGTCTATGTCACCGCCGTGCCGCGCAGCGCGCAGACCAAGCTCGGGCACGTGCGCGGGGTCCATGTCTCCGGCATCGTGGCCCACGGCGAGGCGGGCGTCTTCATCCGCGGAACGCCGGATTCCCCGATCGAGGACATCCACCTGAGCGACATCACCCTCGACATCGCCAAGACCACCGCCTGGCCGAGCCGCATCGACCTGCGCCCCACCATGGGCCAGCGCGTCCCGCTGGAGCAGGGCGTGGTGGTGGCGGGATTCGACCTGCAGGACGTGAAGGGCGCGACCATCCGCGACTGCGACGTGCGCTGGGGCCCGAACCCCCCGGCGAACTTCGGGCCGGTGCTGCAGCAGGTGCGCGTCGCGGACCTCACGGTCGAAAATCTCCGCGGGCACGACGCGCATGCGCCGGAGCCGAAGGGCGGAAACTAGGTAGTCGTCCTACGTAGAGTCCACCCTAGAACCGCGGCCGGGGGGCTGCGACATTCACGGCGGAGCAAGCCATGCCGCCGATCCCCTCGATCCTCCTGGTGGAAAACGACCATACGCTGCTGTGCAGCCTGCACCGGCAGCTCGAAGCGGAGGGCTACACCGTGGCGGGCGCCTGCCACAGCCGCGACGCCGGGGTGATGATCCGCGAGCAGTACTTCGACGTGCTGATCATCGACGTGCTCTTCCCCGGGCGCCAAACCATCGACGCGATCGTCGATCGCAACCGGCGCGGCGGCCCGGGCCGGATCGTGGCGCTCTGCCCCGGCGGGCGGCACATTCCGCCCTACTATTTCCAGCTCATCACGCGGCTGGGCGTGCGGGAGATCCTCCCCACCCCCTGCGACCGCCCGCAGCTCCTCTCGGCCGTGCAGCGCGCCCTCTCCTGGGCGCCCGAGCCGCAGGGCGCCTCCCGGATCGCGAGCTACTTCAACTCGCCGCGGTAGGCCTGGTCCAGCACCTGGACGGTGTGCAGGACCGGCAGCGGCCGGCCCAGCCGACGCAGGTGCGCGTCGATCTGCGTGAGGCAGCCGATGTTGCCGAGCGCGATCGCCTCCGCCCCGGTGGCGAGGAGGTTCTCGGCCTTGCGCCGCCCCAGGGCGTCGGCCACCGGGGGGTTCTCCAGGTTGTAGGTGCCGGCCGAGCCGCAGCAGAGCTCCCATTCGGCCGGCTCGACGATCTCCAGCCCCGGCACCTGCCGCAGCAGCTCCCGGGGGGCGCTGCGCACCCGCTGGGCGTGGGCCAGATGGCAGGCGTCGTGGTAGGCGATCTTCACCGTCCGCGGCAGGGCCGGGGGCGGCACCAGCCCCAGGCGCTGGAGAAAGGTGCTGATGTCGGCCGCCCGCTGCGCGAACGCGCCGGCGCGGGCCTCCTCCGGCTCGCCCTTGAAGAGCAGCGGATAGTCCGCCAGCGCCGAGCCGCAGCCCGAGGCGTTGGTGATGACCGCGTCCACGTCGTCCGGGAACGCGGCGAGATTGCGCCGCGCGGTGGCCCGCGCCGACTCCGCGGCCCCGATATGGAGGGCCAGCCCGCCGCAGCAGGCCTGGCCGCGCGGCACCACGACCTCGACGCCGTTGGCCGCGAGGACATCGACGGTGGAGCGCCCGATGCCCGGCTCGAGGACCTGCTGGGCGCAGCCGGCCAGCAGGGCCACGCGGGCCCGCCGCTTCCCCTGCGCCGGAATGACCTCCGGCAGGGGGTCGGCCGGCGGCACGCGCGCCGGAGCCAGGTCGATCATGGGCCGGAGGAAAGCCGGAAGCAGGCCCCGCAGCGGCCGGGCCAGCTTCGCCCCGGCCAGCGCGAGGCGGAAGCGGGCCGGGTGCGGCAGGGTGGCCAGCAGCACCGCGCGGCGGGCGCGCTCGGCCAGGCCGCGCCCGCGCCGCGGCTCGGCCCAGGCCCGGAAGGGCGTCAGCAGCTCGCCGTAGCGCACCCCCGAGGGGCAGGAGGTCTCGCAGGCGAGGCAGCCCAGGCAGCAGTCGATGAACCCCTTGGTCTGGTCCACCGTCAGCGTGCCCTCCAGCGTTTCCTTCATCAGCAGGATCCGCCCGCGGGGCGAGTTCATCTCCTCGCCCAGGGTGACGTAGGTCGGGCAGGTCGGCAGGCAGAACCCGCAGTGCACGCAGGACTCCACCGCGTGCGCCATGGCGGAGGTCTGGGGTCCGGCCCGGTCCTTGGGAATGGAGTGGAGCATCAGTAGGAGGGAAAGCGGCCCGCCGGATCGAGGGCCGCCTTGAGGCGCCGGCGGAATCCCTCGCCGCGGACGGCGCCCAGCAGGGGCCGGCCCGCCGGGCCGGACAGGACGAGGCCGGAAAGCCCCCGGCTGCGCAGCAGCAGGTCAAGCTGGTCGGCGGGCGCGGGCCAGCGGATCCAGGCCACGTTGCCGCCCGCCCCGTAGGCGCGCCGGGCGCCGGCGGCCGCGAGCAGCGCGTCGAGGGCCGGGATGGATTCGAGGGTGACCGGCACCTTGGCCAGGAGCTCGGCCGGGCCGCCGGGCGGCGGCACGCGGCGGGCCCAAAAAAGCCGATCCTGCTCCCCCTCCATCCGCTCGCCGGGGGCCCCGAGGAATTTCCCGAGCTGCTCCAGGCGGCCGGAGAAGGTCTCGGCCTCCCCGCCGAGGCGAAGCCAGAGGGTCCCGTCGGCGTCGAAGTCCACCGCCTCGAAGTCGAAAGGCGAGGCGCCGAGCCGCGCGGCGGCGGCGAGCGCCGCGTTCAGGCTCCCGGATTCCGCCCGGAGCGTGGCGTAGGACCGCGGCCGCGGAAAGACCTTGAAGCTCGCCTCCACCACGACGCCGAGCCGGCCCAGGCTGCCGACGAAGAGCTTCGGCAGGTCGAAGCCGGCCGCGTTCTTCACCACCTTGCCCCCGCCCCGGACCAGCTCGCCGGCCCCCGAGATGAAGCGGACGCCGAGAATGAAGTCGCGCACCCCGCCGTAGCGCTGGCGCCCCGGCCCGCTGACCCCGGTGGCGATCGTGCCCCCGAGCGTGGCGCCGGCCTCGCCGAAGGGAGGATCGAATGGCAGGTGCTGGCCGTGGCGCGCGAGCTCCGCGGCCACCGTGGCCAGAGGGGTGCCGGCCAGGGCGGTGAAGGTGTACTCCGCCGGGTCGTATTCGATGATCCCCGAGAGGCCGCGGACATCGAGGGCGGCGAAGCCCTCCGGCGGGGCCGCCGGCACCGGCTTGCTGCCGGCCCCGGCCGCGAGCACCCGGGCCTGGCTCCGCACGGCCTCGACCGCCTCCTCCACCGTGCGCGGCCGCAGCGCCGCCTGGGCCGGGGAGCTCATTCCCGGAAAATCACCCCGGCCTTCTCCAGGGGGTGGGCGCCGGGGTGCGCCAGGGCCGGCGCCTCCCCCGACGGGAACATCTTGCCGCGGTTGGAGAGCTCCCGCGGGTCGATCGCGCGGTGGATCCGGTGCATGACCTCGAGGTCCGTCGCGTTGAACATCTCGGGCAGGTAGGCCCGCTTCTCCAGGCCCACGCCGTGCTCGCCGGTGATCGAGCCGCCCAGCTTCACGCACAGCTTGAGGATGTCGCCGGCCAGCGCCTCGGCCCTTTCCAGCGCTCCGGGTTCCCGGCCGTTGAAGAGGATCAGCGGGTGCAGGTTGCCGTCGCCGGCATGGAAGACGTTGGCCACGCGGATCCCCCGCTCCCGGCTCATCGACCCGATCTCCCGCAGCGCCCGCCCCAGCTGGCCGCGGGGGACGACGCCGTCCTGCACGATGTAGTCGGGGGAAAGCCGGCCCACGGCGGAGAAGGCCGACTTGCGCCCCTTCCAGAAGAGCAGGCGCTCGTCGTTGTCCCGAGCCACCCGCACCTCGCGCGCTCCGGTCGCCGCGATCAGCGTCTTCAGCCGCTCGAAGTCCGCCTCCACCCCGCGCTTCTCTCCCTCGAGCTCCACGATCAGGATCGCATTGGCGTCGTTGGGATAGCCGCAGTGGACCGCGGCCTCCGCCGCCTCGATCGCGAGCCGGTCCATGATCTCCATCGCCCCGGGCAGGAGCCCCGAGGCGACCACCTCGGCCACGGCGTCGCCAGCCTGCTCCACGCGGTCGTAGGCCGCGAGCAGCGTGCAGTAGCGCTCCGGGATCGGCAGCAGCCGGAGGATGACCTCGACCGCGACGCCGAAGAGCCCCTCGTGCCCCACGAACATCCCGGTCAGGTCGGGTCCGGCGTTTTCCAGGCTCTCGCCGCCCAGCTCCACCACCTCGCCGTCCGGCAGGACGGCGGTGAGGCCGAGCACGTGGTTGGAGGTCATGCCGTATTTCAGGCAGTGCGCGCCGCCGGCGTTGAAGGCGACGTTGCCGCCGATGGTGCAGATGGACTGGCTGGACGGATCCGGCGCATAGTAGAGCCGGTGCTTCGCCGCCGCCTGGGAAATGGCGGTGTTGACCGCGCCGGGTTCCACCACCGCGATCCGGCGGGCCGGGTCGAGCTTCAGGATCCGGTTCATCCGGTTGAGCGCGATCACCACCCCGCCCGCGATCGGCACCGAACCGCCGGAAAGGCTGGTCCCGCTGCCCCGGGCGACGAAGGGCACGCTGTGCTCATGGCAGAGGCGGACGGCCGCGATCACCTCGTCCCGGGACTCCGGCAGCACCACCGCCAGCGGCTTCGCGCTGAACGCGGTCAGCCCGTCGGAGGCGAAGGGCGCCAGGCCCGCCTCGTTGCGCAGGAGGCGGCCGGGGGAAAAGATCCGGGCCAGGCCGGCGAGCAGGAGATCGGGTGGCGAGGACAACCGGCCCAGTGGAGCATAAAATGACGGGGGAAGCCAGTGGCTCTTCGGAGCGGAAACGGGGAAGAAGTTCCCCTTTTCCGCCGAAGAATCTCTCCGCGGGGCCCGGAACGGCGCGGAGGGCGCATGGTCTGTCGGGTCAGATCCCACCCCCCATGCACGCCTCCCTCAAAGTCCTCTGGACGGCGCTCGGCCTCGCCGCCGGACTCTCATTGTCCGGCTGCGTCGTCGTCGAGCACCACCACCATCACGAGCCGCCGCCGCCCCCGGCGGTGATCATCCACGCGCGCTGACGCCCTTTAGGGCTGCGGCGCCGGCGCCGGGGCCCCGGGCTCCCCCTGGGCCTGCGCGGCCTGCGCCTGGGCGCGGGCCCGCTGCGCCGCCTGCACCGCCTGCATCAGCTTCGGCATGATGAGCTGCATGGTCTTCTGCTGGATCTCGGGGGCCTTATCCAGCATGGCCTGCCCCGCGGAGGTGCTGTAAAAGTCGGAAATCGCGCTCAGCTCCGAGGGGGTGTAGACCTCGCTGTAGATCTGGGCGACGTCGTCCTGCATTTCGCTGCTCTCCATCGCGCTCCAGACCGAGTCCATCATCTTGGACTGCGCGGCCAGGGCCTTGTCGAGCTTCTCGCCGCTCAGCCCGCGCTGCATCAGCGTCTGGCGGGTCATGTTGGCCATGGCCTGCTTCTGCTGGACCATCATCTTGTGCATCATCTGGCTGAAATTGATCTTCTGCAGGAGGGCCTGGGCCTGCGCCAGCGTGGCCTGGTTGTCGACCGCCCCCGCGTGGTCGCGGAGCAGGCTGATCTCGGCGTCCGCCCCCGAACCGTCGGCGCGGTGCAGCACGAGGACGCCGTCCTGGTCGCGGTAGCTCGCCAGTTTCCAGGCGCCCGCGGTGTCCCCGACGGAGTACCATTTGCCGCTGCCCTCCCCCGGCAGGGTGAGGAGGAAACGCATGCTGTCGCCGGAGGCGATCAGGCCGTGGAGGATGGGCTTCCCGCTGGCGGCGGCGGCGGGCGCGGCGGCCGGGGCCGCGGCGGAATCGGCGTCGGCGGCGAGGGCGGCCGAGGCGGTGAGGAGCAGGGCGAGGCAGAACGCGGGCAGTTTCATAGGTTGAGGCTGAAAGCAGCCCCGGCGGCCAGCAGCATCGCCGGCCGGGGCTCAAGGGGTTTCGGAGCAAAGGCGCCCAGGGTCAATTCCCAACAAATTCCATCCGCAGGCCCTGGAGGCGCTCGAGGCGAGGGTCCAGCCGCGTCCATACGCCAAATCGCTTCGCTGCGTCGCGGCGGGCCAGCCCGCGGTCGAGGCGCACCTCCGGGAAGGCGTCGGAGTAAGGCAAACCGTTGCCTCCGGTCAGCGATCGATGGCCTGCAGCCCGGCCGGAGTGTAGCGCTCGCCGACGACCTCGTCCTCGGGCACCGCCGCTTCGATCTCGCTGACCTCCGCCAGCGTCAGGCGGATGTCCGCGGCCGCGGCGTTCTCCTCCAGGTATTTCCGCCGCTTGGTGCCAGGAATGGGCACGATGTCCGGGCCCTGGGCCAGGACCCAGGCCAGCGCCAGCTGCCCCGGCGTCACCTTCCGGCGCACTGCGATCGCCTCGAGCCGTCTGACCAGCGCCTGGTTGCGGGAAAAGGCATCCGCCGCGAAGCGGGGATAGCGCTGCGCCCGGAAATCCTTCGGCCCGAGGGCCTGGGGATCGGAGATTCTGCCCGTGAGGAATCCCCGCCCGAGAGGGCTGTAGGGCACGAAGCCGATGCCGAGGTCGCGGACCGTGGGCAGGATCTCCTTTTCCACATGGCGCTCCCACAGGGAGTACTCTGTTTGCAGCGCGGTGATGGGATGGACCCGGTGGGCGCGGCGGATCGTGGCGGGCGAGGCCTCGGAGAGGCCGAGGTACCTGACCTTGCCGGCGCGCACCAACTCGGCCATGGCGCCGACGGTCTCCTCGATCGGCGTGCTCGGGTCGACCCGGTGCTGGTAGTAAAGGTCGATGTGGTCGACGCCGAGGCGCTGGAGCGAGGCGTCGCAGGCCGCCTTCACGTATTCGGGCTTGCCGCTGATCCCGAGGAAGGCCGGGTCGCCCTTCTTGCGGAGATTGGCGAACTTGGTGGCGAGGAAGACCTCGGACCGCCGCGAGCGGAGGGTGCGGCCGACCAATTCCTCGTTGTCGCCGTGTCCGTAGACGTCGGCGGTGTCGAAGAAGTTGATCCCCAGGTCCAGGGCCCGCAGCAGCGTGGCGGCCGACTCGGCATCGTCGCGCTCCCCGTAGAATTCGCTCATGCCCATGCAGCCCAGTCCCATCCGGGAGACCATGGCTCCCTGGGAGCCCAATTTCACTTTGGCGAGGACCATCGCTCCTTAGATGCCCAAGTCCGCCGATTCGACAAGCCGCGGCGGCGCTTTTTTCACTCCGGGCCCCGCTGGCCGGCCCACCACTCGAAGACGCTCTCCCGGGTGACCAGGCCGACGTAGCGGCGTCCGCCCTCGAGCACCGCCAGCTCGTCGCAGCCCTGGGCCTGCAGCAGCTTGATCACCAGCTCGGCGTCGAGCGTGTCGGAGATGTGCACGGGCGCCGAAGCGGAGATCAGGTCGGCGAAGATCCGGTCGGCGGACTTCATCACGATCTCGGTCAGGCGAACCAGCCCGATGAATTCGCCGGCCCTGCCCACCACCGCGCAGTAGAGGGCGTTCCGGCTCTGGATCAGCGCCGCCACGTCCCGCAGCCGCTGCTCGGGCTCGACCGGCACCACGCGGTGGCTGAGGAGGTCACGCGCGGTCTTCATGCGGGAAGGCGGGGGCTTGGCTCCGCCTGCGTCGGGCTGCCAGGTCACGGGCGCGGGCTAAAGGGTGTCTTCGACCACGACCTCGATCTCCATGTCGAGCATCAGCAGCTCGTTTTCGGCCATCAGCGGCTTGACCCGCCTGGTGATGAATTCCACCAGGCGCGGCTGGCCCAGCTTGCGGATCACCGACTCCCGGACGATCGCGTCCGAAATCACGCCGTCGTCGGGGAAGGGGATGCGCGCGAAGCGCTCGGCGCTCATCAGCTTGAGCGTCCGCAGCATCGACTCGACTCCGATCGGGGCGGATTTCCCGATGACGATGCCGTCCTTGACCGGCGGAATTTCCAGCGCCCTGATCCGGACGCGGATGAACTGCTCGGCCGGGCTGGGGGCGGAGGCGGAGGGTTTCGAGGGTTTGATGGGTCGGGCCATGGGGATTGAGGTCGGATGAGATTGAAAACCCGCCGAGGGAGAAAGGTAAAGCTTCCATGTAGGATCAGCCTCGGACGTTCAGCTCCAGCTCGACCTTGAGAGTCAGAATTTCGCGGCTCGTCATGAAATGACGGATGCGCTGGCGGACGAGCCGCCGCAGATGCGCCGGATCGATCCGCCGCAGCAGCGCCGTCCGGACCAGGATGGAGCCCACCTTGCCGCCGTCGCCGCGCAGGCGCGAGAATTCCCCGCTCTCGAGCAGCTGGAACGCCTCGCCCACCATCTTCGCCTTGGGGGGCGCCTCGGCGCCGATCACCACGACGTCCCCCACCGGCGGGATTTCGAAGAGCCGAGCGCGCGCCCGGACGAAGGCGGCTGCCGTCACGGGCGGCAGGGGGGAAGACGGAGTTTGGTTCGGGCTGGGCATGACGGCGGCGATTCCGGCCCGGCGCGGGTATCCGGGCTTCACTATACATCCGTCCCTGCCAAAGTCAAAGCCGGCCAGCGGTTTAGGGTGGCATCCGGCGGCGCCCGGGTCCTCCCCGGCGGGGGAAGCGGTTTCCCCGCCCTTGCCAGAACGGGCGCTTGGGGGCAGACTGGAACCCGTGGAAGCCACGCAACCCCGCGATCCCAGCCGCCTCGCCCGGGGGCGCGCCCTGATCCACGAGCACGTCCTGCTCTCCGGCGCGACCGCCCTCATTCCCGATCCGATCCTTTGCACCACCGCGCTCACCGGGGTGCATGTGCGGCTGGTGGACGAACTCTCGCGCCTTTACCGCGTCCCCTTCGCTCCGAAGGCCGGCCGGGCCCTGCTGATCGGCGCCGGCGCGGGCCTCCTGACCCAGGGGCTCCTCTCCCAGCCTTTCGCCCGGCGGATCATCGCGGCCTACGCTCCGGTCCTCATTCCGCTCTGGTTCGCGGGCGGCGCCATCCTCGCCGGGACCTTCACCCATCTCCTGGGCGAGGCGCTCATCCGGCACTACGAATCCGGCGGCACCTTCGCCGATTTCGATTGGAAGAAGTTCCGCGACGAGGCGGCCCGGCGGCTGCGCCGCCCCGCCCCGGCCCCCGCCCTGGCGCCGGCCTAACGCCGTTGCCTTCCGGGGCGGGTCCGCCATCCTGCGGGCATGGTCAACATCACCGGCGATTACTCGGGCGACCTGCATTGCACGGCCGTCCACGGCCCCTCGGGCAACGCGATCTCGACCGATGCGCCCAAGGACAACCAGGGCCGCGGCGAGGCGTTCTCCCCCACCGATCTGGTCGCGACCGCCTACGCCACCTGCGTCGCCACCACGATGGCGATGGCCGCCCGCAAATACGGGATCGAGCTGAACGGACTCCGCTACGCGGTGACGAAGGAAATGGCGGCCGATGCGCCGCGCCGGATCGCGCGCCTGCGCCTAACCGTCTGGCTGCCCCCGGCGGCGCGGAAGGCGCCCGCCGGCGTGCTGGAATACGCCGCCCACCACTGCCCGGTGCACCTCAGCCTGGCCCCGGCGGTGGAGAAGGTGATCGATTTTCACTGGGATGAAGCCTTGGCCACCTCGACCGCGAAGGCGTAGTCCGGCCCGAACATGTTGGATCGGAAAACGATCCATTTCATGTCGGGGGTGAAGCTGGGATTGGGCTCCAGGCGGTAATTGTGCTTCGACATGTTGACCAGCTTCTCCGCCTGGAGATAGCCGGGCTTGATCAGGTTGTCGCCGAACGTGTTCTGATCCTTGTCCATCACCGGCTTGAGCAGGAAGATCCACGGGGTGCGGGTGCCGCCGTCGCCGCAGAAGAGCTTCCCGTCCGGCGAGGAGTTGTCGTGGATCGAGGTCATGTCCGGGGTGTACCGGAGCCAGACCCGCTTCCCGGTTTCGACGTTGTAGCTGGCGATGAAGGACGAGTCCCAGCCCCGCGGGTAGTGCAGCTGGTAGAAGAGGGTCTTGCCGTCGGCGCCCCACCATTCGTGGCCGGCGATTTCCATCTCCAGCGTGCGCTTGTGGATCAGCTGGTTTTGGGTGCCGTCCGTGCGGATCGTCCAGATGCGGTCGACCAGCCACCAGAGCCCCTCGTGGCAATACATCAGCAGAGTCGGGTCGGTGGGCGAAAACTGCAGGTGGTTCAGCCAGTTCGTGTTGTGCTCGAGGAGCTTCTTCACCTCGCCGGTCTTCAGGTCGATCGTGAAGAGGGTCATTGGCAGCTTGGCGGCGAGGCGCCGCTGCATCATCTGGCCTTTGTTCGCCGGCTCGCCTAGGTTCTGGGTGGAAAGGCGGCCCGGGGCGGCGCGCTTGGAACCGTCGTAGGAGCCGTTGGCCGTGGCGTCGCCCTCGATGTAGGTGCCGGCCCCCAGGGTCTCGTCCGCGTTGATCGTGACCACGCTGGCCCGGGGGGGCAGCGGCGCGAGCTGGCGGGACTCCCCGGTATCCAGGTTGGCGGCCCAAAGGGTCGAAACCCCGTCGTCGCCGGCCTTGCTGTAGTAAATCGTGTTGGTCTTGGAGCCGACCACGATGGCCCGGACCCGGCCGGGAACCACCTGGCGCGTCGCGAACGTCTTGAGGTCGAGCACGCTGATCCCGCCGTCGGAAGTGGTGTAGGCCATCTCCTTCCCGTCCGGAGTGTAGCCGTTGACGTTGAAATAGAAGCTGTCCGAGCCCGGCTCGTCGGTCAGGCGGACGACGCGGTGCCCGGTCTCCGGGTCGATCCAGGACTTGGGCGGATTCTTGACCGTCGGCGGCGGCGTGTCGGTGCTGACCGGGTAGGAGCGGGCGCTCGCCGGGGCCGCCGCGGAGCCGGACGCGGCCGGCGGCGGAGCGGAGGGGGCGGCGGCGCAGCCGGCCAGCAAGGCGAAGCCGAAGAGCGCGGGGGTGAGGCGATGGTTCATCATAGGGGTTGAGGGGGGACCGTGCGCCTGACGCAGCCGCGCCCGAACGGTTGTGGGGGAAAATTCCCCCGAGATATTTCCGAACCGAGGAAAAATCCCGGTGTCCGCATGGGGGTTGAGATCCGAGACGCAGAGGAGGTCCCTTTTGGCTCCGCCGTGGGCTGAAATCGGGCGCATCTACCGCCGCATCTGTGTCTTGCGGCTGAATGGCCGGGGCACCGAAGCCGACCGGCTGCACAGCGGGGAATTCTCCGCTGCAGTCGAGGCCCTGCGCGCGGACAGCGCGGACGATCCGGACTTTTCCTCGCAGCTCGAGGCGCAGCTCGCGGCCGAGGAGGAGCGCGCCGCCGATGCGGTGGCCCTGGCGGAGGTGCTCCTGCCGATGCTGGCCGAACCGCTCGGGCGGGCGAGCCAGCCGTCCGGCCGGCCCGCGCCCCGGCCGGCGGCCGCGGCCGGGCCCCGCGAGACCCCCGGCATCGCCGACTTCATCGACGAAATGCTGGCGCACGAGCGCGCCCCGCGCCCCGGCCCCGCCTGACCTTTTTTCCCTCCATGACTACCGCGACCCTCGAAAAGTCCCCCGCGGGCGGCGCCGCCGTCGCCCCCGCCGCCTCCGCTCCCGCTTCCTCCGGCTCCAAGGCCGCCCCCACCCTGCTGATCGGGCTCGATCTGGGCACCAACAAGTCCTGCGTCCTGGCCGGAGCCCCCGGCTCGACCGACATCACCGTGAGCAAGGTGATCCCCTCCGTCGTCGGCTACGTCAAGGACGGCATCGTCGACGGGATCATCGCCGGCAATGCCCGGATCCTCTACGGCGAGGAGGCGCTGCGCCAGATGCTCCACGTCGACCTGGTCGCCCCGCTGGCCCAGGGGGTGATCTCCCATCCCGGGGCCGCCCGGGAGTTCCTGCAGCACATCCGCGCCGTGGCCGATCCCTCCGGCCGGGCCGAAATCCGCGCGGTGGTCGGAGTGCCGGCCAATGCGGAGGAGCCGGCCCGGGAGGACATCCGCCGCGCCGCCCAGGGCGCCTTCGATCGAATCCTCCTCATCCCCGAGCCCTTCCTCGCCGCCCTCGGCTACCGCGACGACTCCCGCATCAAGCAGCCCGGGTATGTCGATCCGGTGGTCAACTCCCTCTTCATCGACATCGGAGGCGGGACCAGCGACCTCTGCCTGGTCCAGGGCTACTTCCCCACCCGCAACGACCAGATCAGCATCCCTTTCGCCGGCGACGCGATCGACGAGCTGCTCTTCGAGGAGCTGGGGCGGACCTACCCCAACAACGGGCTCTCGCGCATCACCGTGCGCGAGCTGAAGGAGGCGCATGCCTATGTCGGGGCCAGCCGCAAGCCGCTCGACGTCAAGGTCGTGATCGGCGGCAAGGGCCGCACGCTGGAGCTCGGCGACGTGATCGGCCGGGCCTGCAACGCCCTGATCGACCGGATCTACCCCGCCCTGACCTCCCTGATCAGCCGGGCTTCCTCCGACTCCGTCGTCTCCCTGCTGCAGAACATCATTGTCACCGGCGGGGGCTCCCAGGTGCGCGGGATCGACACCGTCCTGCAGAAGCGCCTGGCCGACGACGGCTTCGAGGCCCCCAAGGTCAGGCTCGCCGGCCAGGACTACCAGCGCTACGTCGCGATCGGCGCCCTCAAGGCGGCGCGCGCGGCGCGGGAGAACCAGTGGCAGGTGCTGCTGGGCTGAGCCGGATCGACAGCGGCCGGGCCGCGCGCTAGCGGTGGGCGGTGAACAAAAGCCGCCTGGTCCGCCATTTCTATGTCCTGCCCTGCTGCGTCCTCCTGCTCAATCTCCTGGTCGGCCTGGTCAGCTACAAGGCCCAGCTCATCGCCGATCCGGTCCTGCGCACCGCGTTCATCATGGCGATGGTGCTCTTCGGCGGCTCGCTGATCGGCTGGGCCATGGCGCCGGGCGTGGGCTGGCTCGTCGACACCCTCCACCGGCGCAGCCGCCGCACCGGCGGCGCGCTCGGGGAGGTCGGTTTCCTGCTCGTGCTGGGCGGGCTGGTCTTCTGGCTCTACTACCGGATGTATATCCTTGGCCCGCAGGCGGTCCTGCCGGCCGGCTGGCGCAATTGAGTAGCGGCTCAGGAGGAAGGCGCCGGGTGCGCGCGCCTCCACTCCCCGTAGCGGGCCAGCGTCTCGGCCGGGCGGCTGTTGAACCATTGATAGCCGTTCTGGCGCTCGACCGAGATTTCCTCGATCCGGTCGTGGATCGACTTGTCCCGGTCGCCGTAGACCGGGAGGTCCGTTCCGATCTGGTAATAGCGCGCCCAAAGCGCGGGGGCTCCGGGGCTCGGCACGAGGTGGGTGACGCCCGGCTTCGGCCGCGGCCGGCGCGCTCCGGCGGAATCCGCGGCCGCGCCGCCGGACGGAGCCGCGGAGCGGCGGCCGTAGCGGGTCCAGACCCGGTCGTGGATCGCCGCCTTCTCGAGCCAGGCGGCCGCCGCATGCACCGCGGCCACGATCTCCGGGCTGGGATCGGGCTGGGCCATGAGGAAGTCGGTCAGGGAGGCGCTTTCCGCGCTGCACTCGACCGGCGGCTCGTAGTTCCGGGCCGAGGTCGGCGCGAGCGTCAGCACGTCGTGCTGCTGGCACCAGACCGTGCGGCGGCCGTTCACCACGATCTGCGCATCGAGAATGCACCGGATCCCGGCCGCCACGGCGGCGGCCGCGCGCTGGCGCAGCTCCGGCCCGGTGAAGGCATAGGGAGGACGGCCCCCAGCCACGCCCTGCAGCACCTCCAGAACCTGGACCATGGCGTCGTCGTTGAAGGTGACGTCGTCGTGGTAGCCGCCGTTGAGCGGCCAGACCTGGGGCCAGCCCCCGTTGGGGTACTGCGCCTGGAGCAGGTAGACGACCCCGCGCAGGAAGGCGGCGCGATCCGCGGCCGCCTGGTCCGGCCCCACGGCGGTGATCACCCGCGCCAGGAACCGCAGCTGGGTGGTGGTGGCGTCGTTGTCGATGGTGCTGAAATAATTCCAATGGGGATCGTTGGAGGTGCCGTAGTCGCCCGGAATCGGCTTCACGGGCGAGGCGTTGTCCGCGATGAAGCTGTCGCCGGGGCGCCGGACCTCGCCGTGCATGTCGAGATTCTTGCTCCAGCCGCCGTTGGGGGTCTGGTACGAGACGATCACCTCCGCGACATGCCGCGCCTCAGGCCCCGCGTACCAGTCCGCCTCGCGGTCCAGCGGCATCCCGCCCCGGCCCTCGCGGGGGACGACCGGCCGCTGCAGTCCGGCGGCCTTGAGCTCCGCCGCGACGAAGGCCTGGTCGGCCCGCCGCTGCTGGTTGGAGCGCTCCAGGTAGTCCCGCCAGGGAGCCTGTTCGGAAGCCGGCAGGCGGGCGATGCGCTCGGCCGTGAGCGGCTGGGCCGGGGGATTGGTGCCGATCAGGGCTCCGGCGGCCGGGAGGGCCAGGGCGACCAGCGGAATCAGGCGGAAGAGAGGACGCATGGAGTGCAAGCAGGACGCAGGCGGACCCCCGGTCGTTGCGCCGCTTCTCCGGCGCAGGCCGCCGAGGCGTTCGCCCCGGATCCCTATTTCGGCTCGATGCAGATGGCCCAGAAGTCCGTCGCGCCGATGTTGTGCCCGACATGGGTCTGGCCCTTCCGCCAGGCGACCTGGCCGGTTTGCATGCTCGAGACCTGCGTTCGCCCGTCCGGAAGCTCGTGCCGGAGCTGCGCGCCGGAGAGGCAGATCACCACCCGGTCGTGATGGGTGTGAAGGGGCTCGTGCGCCCCGGCGGCGATCCGGACGTCGTAGGCGCGGACATAGGGAGTTTCGGCCACGATGCGATAGTTCGGCGGCAGCCCGGCGTGGCCCCAGGTCTCGGGCGAGGGGCCGCCCTTGAGCTCGACCCGGACAAAGCTGAGCGCGCCCGTCGCGGCCGCGGTGAGCGGGCCGTCGACGGCATCGCGGTAGAGCACCTCCCCGCGCTTCACCGCGCGGAGCTCGCCGCCGAGCCGGCACCTCCCGTCGTTGAGGAAGACGGTCACGCTCGGGCCTTCGCCCGGAAGGGCTTCCTTCTGGCCGGCCGCCAGGGTTTCCTGGTAGACAGCCACGTGCTCGTTGGCCAGGACCGCGCCGGGAGCCGCCGGCGCGGCCCAGGCGGCGCCCAGCGCGCCCAGCGCGCCCAGCGCCCAAAGGAGGGGTTTCATCCGCCCAGCATGGAGGGCGGCGCGCGGGATGCCCAGCCTCGACTGACGAGGCGCTACTTGCCGAGCATCTTGGCGATGATGAAGATCAGGATGGCCCCCCCGATTCCGCCGCCGAACAACAGGTAGATCAGCGAATAGCCGACGGCGGCCAGGGGAAGGCCGGCTAGGAACAGCAGGTGCATGCCCCATAGTACCGCGCCAGCGGCGGCGGTGCCCTCGCGGCCTCAGAGGATGCGTTTCCCGCTCCGGCGGAGGGCCTCGCGGTAGAGGTTCATCGCGGCGAGAAACAGGGCGAAGGCGAGCACCTGCGCCGGCAGGACCGCCCGTTCGACCGCTCCGCCCCTCCCGAGCAGGAAGCGGGCGGTGAAATACAGCGCCGGCTCGTAGACCAGAAGCCCCAGGACCAGCGCGGCCGGCGTGAAGTATCCGATGTCGCCCGCCATCTGGCGCCAGGAAAACCTGCGGGCGGCCATTTGGTCGGAGATGCGCGCGGGAATCCACGCCAGGGTGCCCCCGACCAGCGTGCCGGCGACCGCGAAGCCGGAGATCGACGCCGCGTCGGCGGTGAAGCGCGAGGCCGCCAGGGCGGCCGCGTTGGCCACGACGAGGGAGCCGATCTCCCCGATGACGATCTGCTTGTTGAACGCGAGGGCCGCCTGTCCGACGCCGGCGGGCATGGCCCATCCCCCTCCCCGGCGCCCGCGGAGGAGAGCCAATTGATGTAGCATTTCGGTGACGGTCCCTTTTAGGTTCGGGCGCGTCTGGCGGTAAACCCACCCCCATGAAATCCCCGCTGTTTCCCGCCCTCGCGGCGGCGCTCGCCGCCGCCTGCCTCCTCCCGGCCCTCCGGGCCGACGACGCCCAGACGCCGCCGAAGTCCTGGATCGACCCGGAGACCGGCCACCGCGTGATTCGCCTCACCCCCGAGCCGAACTCCGAGAGCTTCTACTTCAACGTCAACGCCTACACCCCGGACGGAAGGGAGATGGCCTACACCACCTCCGACCACGCCATCCACGTGGTCGACCTCCGGACCCTGGCCACCCGCGCCGTGGTGCCGGGGCCGGTCCGGGCCATCGTGGTCGGACGGAAGACCCCGCGGGTCTTCTTCATCAAGCAGGGGGAGAACGCCCTCTACGCCGCCGATCTCGACACCGGCGAGACCCGGAAGCTGGCCGACCTGCCCGAGGGCGGGGGCGTGACCGCGATCAACGCCGACGAGACCCTGGCGGCCGGGACCCGCGTCCTGGCCGGCGGGACCGAGCGCCGCTTCGTCACCGGCGACGCCCGCGGCTACCAGTCGCTGGACAAGGGCGAGCAGATGGCCCGGCGGCTGGCGGCGCGGCTTCCGATGGAAATGTACACCATCGACCTGAGGACCGGGAAGATGAAGGTGATCCTCCGCGCCACCGACTGGCTCAACCACCTCCAGTTCTCCCCGGTCGACCCCACCCTGCTGATGTACTGCCACGAGGGCTCGGGGTGGCGGGTGGACCGGATCTGGACCATCCGCACCGACGGCACGCAGAACGCCATGATCCCGGACGAGCCGGGCCGGAACCGGATCATGGAGACCGAGCTGGCGGGCCACGAATGGTGGAGCGGCGACGGCCGGACCATCTACGTCGACCTCCACCTGCTCAAGGGCACGGTCGGCTTCCTCGCCCAGTACGACCGGGACACCGGCAAGCACACCTGGTACCACTACGAGCAGAACGAGTGGTGCATCCACTACAACCTCTCGCCCGACGGCAAGACCTTCTGCGGCGACGGGGCGGGCCGGCCGCACGACGATTACATCACGCTGCTGCATCCCCGGCTGATCCCGGACGACCACACCCTCGGCACCGACCTGATCGCCGGCGGGGTGATCACCCCCGAGCACCTCTGCCGCCTCCCCCACCACGACTTCCACCTCGAGCCCAACGCGAGCTTCACCCCGGACGGCAGGTACGTCGTCTTCCGCTCCGACATGTTCAAGGACACGTACGCGTTCGCCGTCGAGGTGGCCAAGGCCTCCCCATGAAGCACCTCGTCTACACCCCCGACGCCGGCTACGCCGACGACGGGGCCCTCGAACGCCCGATTCTCGGCAGCCACCTCGACCTGCGGGTCGACCTCTGGCGGGACCCGGCCTCGGTCAACGCCGAGCTGCTGCGGACCGCCGACGGGCTGCTGGTCTGGCACCAGGTGGCGCTCGACGCCGCGGCCATCGGCCGGCTCGAGAAGTGCCGCGTGATCGTCCGCGCGGGGGTGGGCTTCAACAACATCGACGTGGCCGCGGCCGCCCGCCGGGGCATCCCCGTCTGCAACACCCCCGACTACGGCACGGCCGAGGTCGCCGACCACGCCCTCGCGCTGCTGCTGGCGCTGGAGCGGGGCCTCATCCCCTTCGAGCACGCGATGCGGGCGGACCCGGCCGGCGGCTTCGACTACCGCGTCTACGAGGACGGCCGCCGCCTGGCCGGCCGCACCTTCGCGGTCCTGGGCCTGGGGCGCATCGGCACCGCCGCGGCGCTCCGCGCCAAGGCCTTCGGCCTGAAGGTGGTCGCCTTCGACCCCTACCTGCCGCGCGGGCAGGAGATCGCCCTGGGGGTGGAGCGGGTGGAGAGCCTGGCCGAGCTGCTCTCCCGCGCCGACATCCTGAGCCTGCACGCCCCGCTCACCGCCGAGACCGCGAAGGTCATCGGCGCGGCCGCGCTGAAGCAGCTCAAGCCCGGCGCCACCATCATCAACACCGCCCGCGGCGGCCTGATCGACCTCGAGGCCCTGCACGAGGCGATGAAGAGCGGGCGGGTGCGCTCGGCCGGGATCGACGTCTTCCCGGAGGAGCCGCCCTCGCCTCCCCCCGCGCTGCTGCGGGCGCACTACGCCCGCGAGCCCTGGATCGCGGGCCGGCTGGTCGTGTCCCCGCACGCCGCCTGGTCGAGCGTCGAGAGCCGCCGCGACGCGCGGACCAAGTCCGCCGAGACCATCCTGGCCTTCTTCGTCCGCGGCGAGCTGCGCAACTGCGTCAACGCCGCGGAGCTGGCCGCCGCGCGGCGCTGACCCGCGCCAGCAGCGCCGCCGCCCGGGCGTCGCCCGGCTCCCGCTGGAGTTCCAGGCGGAGCAGGCCGGCCGCCTCCTCCAGCCGGCCGTCCCGGGCGTAAAGCACCGCCAGGTTGTCGCGCGCCTCCCCCAGGCCGGGGTCCCGCCGCAGCGCCGCCTCGTAGTGCGCCATCGCCTCGCGCTCGCGGCCGGGCGCGCGCGCCAGCCGGTTGGCCAGGTTGAAGTGGGCCTCGGCCAGATCGGGATCGAGGCGGAGGGCGGCCTCGTACTGCTCGATCGCATCGGCCTCGCGGCCGGGCCGGCGCGAGAGCTCGTTGGCCAGATTGTTGCGCGCCGCCGCGTCGTCCGGATCGAGGCGGACCGCCGCCTCGAACTGCGCCAGCGCCTCGCCTTCCCTCCCCGGCGTGCGGCGGAGCGCGTTGCCCAGGTTGTAGTGCGCCGCGGCGTAGCCGGGGTCCCGCCGCAGCACGGCCTCATAGTGCCCGATCGCCTCGGCCAGCCCGGCCGGAGCGGCCGCGAGCTGGTTGGCCAGGTCGAACTCGGCCTCGTTGAATCCCGGCTTGAGCCGGAGCGCCTCCCGGTACTCCGCGGCCACCTGGCCGGGGGGCGCGCCGGTGCGCCCGAGCGCCACCGCCAGGTTGTAGTGGGCCTCGGCATAGTCCGGCCGCAGGCGCAGCGCCGCCCGGTAGTGCGGGATCGCCGCGGCCGGGCCGGACCCGGGCGTCCCGCTCAGCGCGTTGCCCAGGTCCACCTGCGCCCGCGCGCTGCGCGGGAAGGCCCGCAGGCTGCCGCTCCACAGCCGCACCGGATCCGCGTAGTCCGCGTTGCGGGCGAACGCCGCCGCGCCGAGGAGCGCCGCGGCGGCGGCGAAGGCTCCCAGCGCCTTCCGGCCCAGCCCGAGATAGCCGCCGGCCACCGCGAGCCCGATCAGGCAGGCCAGCGGCAGGTACATCCGGTGCTCGCCGACCGGCTCGAGCACGAGCGGAACCACGCTCGAGGTCGGGGAGAGCAGCAGGAAGAACGAGAGCGCCAGGAAGCCGGCCGGCTTCGACCGCCGCCAGGCCCACCCGGCCGCCGCCAGGCCCGCCGCGACCGCCAGCAGGCCGGGCCAGGCCTCGCCCAGGCGGGTGAGCACGATCTCCGGCCCGCCATAGTCGAAGACCAGCGGATGCGGCCAGCCGGCGAGCCGCACATAGCGCGCGATCGCCCAGGCCTCGGTCAGCGCGTAGTCGAAGCCGCTGACCCCGGCCCGGAAGCCGATGGTGCGGCCGGTCCAGCCCGGCTGCAGCATGAGGAAGGCGAGCAGGATCCAGGTGCCGCCCAGCGACAGGTAGTAGGCCTTGCGTTCGGCCCAGGCGGCGCGGAAGGACCCGGCCGCGAAGACGCGGTCGTAGAGCAGGATCGTCAGCGGCGCGGTCACCATCACCTCCTTGGTGCCCATGCCCAGGGCGCAGGCGGCCCAGGAGAGCGCGTAGCGGCGGCGGGAGAAGGCGTAGAGGCTCAGCACATAAAAGAGGCCCATCAGCGATTCCGCCCTCTCGGTCAGGTACGTCACCGCCTCGGTCTGGAGGGGGTGCAGCGCCCACAGCCCGGCGATGGCCGCCGCCAAAGGCGTGGCGTCCCGGCCAAAGTGGCCGCGCAGCGGGGGCGAGAGCAGCGTGCGCCGCGCCAGCCCCAGCAGGGCGAGCGCCGCCAGCAGGTGGATCGCAAGATCGGTGTGGTGGTAGGCCGCGGGGTCGAGGCCGCCCCGGGCGTAGTCGAGGGCGTAGCTGAGGTTCAGCACCGGCCGGCCGACCATGTTGAGCGTGTCCGGCCGGAGCACGCGGCCGATCCTTCCCAGCTCGCGGATGGTCGGGTTGTCCGCGATCGCCAGATGGTCGTCCAGCTCGTAGGGCGCGTGGAAGGTGTTGCGGTAGGCCAGGCAGCCGGCGGCCGCTATCGCGGCTGCGGCCAGCCACACTCCCCACCGCCCGAGGCGGGTTTCGGACTCGACTGGGGACTCGACGCTGCTCACCGGGCGAGGACCCCAGCATGGGGGCGCCCCGCGGGCCCGCGACGAAAAAAAGTCCGCGCCTACCGCGCCCGGAAGAGCTCCTTGACCGCCATCCCAAATCCCGGCAACCGCGGCGAGGCGAGCGCCTCGCCCAGCCCGACGAAGCGCACCGGAATGGTCGGATGGCGCTCGAAATCATAGACATGCACCGCCGCGATCTTCGGATCCACCAGCCAGAACTCGGGCACCCGGCCGTAGGCATAGGCGGCCCGCTTGCGGGTGCGCACGAACACCGCATTGGATGGCGACAGCACCTCGACCACCAGGTCCGGCGGTCCGTGGACGCCGTCCTCCCGCAGGATCGTGAGCCGTTCCCGGGCGATGAACAGCAGGTCCGGCTGGAGCACGTCGTGCTCGGAGAGGTAGACGTCCAAGGGAGCGGCAAAGACGCGCCCCGCCCCCGTCCGCCGGCACCACAGCCCCAATTCCAGGAAAAGTTCGCCCGAGGCGTGCTGATGCCAGGAGGTCGGCGAAGGCTCCGCCAGCAGGGCGCCGCCGACCAGCTCGAACCATGGGGGCCCTTCCGGCGTACGCCGGTAGTCCGCCGCGGTCAGCCTGGGTTCGGGGGCGGAGCCGGGGGGCTGCCGGCTGTCGGAAGCAACCAGATCGGTCATCGGCCCTCCCCTACCTCCGAAAAAGGCGGTCCAGCGGCAGCTCGAAGCCCGGCAGCAGCGCTGAAGACAGCACGCCGCGAATGCCCAGCCGTCGCGCCGGAAGCGTCCGGTGCCGCGGGAAGACGTACACTTCGATTTCGGGGACGTCGGGGTCGACCAGCCAGAACTCCTTCACCCCGCATCGGGCGTAGGCGGCGCGCTTTTTGATGCGGGTGACCCGGGCGTTTGGCGGCGACAGGATCTCGGCCACCAAGTCGGGCGCGCCATGAATCCCGTCCGGGTGAACGATGGATGTTCTCCGCTGGGCGACATAGAGGATGTCCGGCTGCAGCACATCATGGTCGGACAGATAGACGTCGAGCGGAGCGATGAACAGCCTCCCCCCCCGCGTTCCCTCGATCGCCCGGCTCATCGCCAGCGCGAGTTCGAGCAGGACTGACTGGTGGCCGGAGGTGGGCGACGGCTCCGCCAGCAGCATCCCGTCCATCAGCTCATACCAGGGGGGGCCCTCCGGACTCCGCCGATAGTCCGCCATCGTCAATTTCGGGCCCAGAAAGGCCTCGATCGACTCCTCGCCGGCGAGAAAGGCTGCGCTGGTCACGGTTAATAACCGATCATAACCGGAGGCCGTGTCAACCCTTCCGATTGCCGCAGAAATGATTTTACCCGGGCGGGCCCGGCCGAAACATGCCCCAGTGCCCGCCTCCCCCGGCCCCACCGCCTCCCCCCGCCCCGGGGCGGTGCTCGTCGCCGGCTCCCTCCTCGTCCTGGCGATCGCGGCGGCCTACTCGAACACGTTCCGGGTGCCCTTCCTGATGGACGATCTCTTCTCCATCCAGAACAACGAATCCATCCGGCACCTGGATCAGATCGGCCGGCTGCTGCGGCCCGAGGGGTTCCTGGTCGCGAACCGTCCGCTGCTCAACCTCAGCTTCGCGCTCAACTACGCCTGGAGCGGCGAGGCCACCTGGAGCTATCACCTGGTCGATCTGCTCGTCCACGTGACCGGCGCCCTCGCGCTCTTCGGGATCGCGCGGCGCACCCTGGAATGCCCGCGGCTGGCGGCCCGCTTCGGCGGCGCCGCCCTTCCCCTCGGCGCCCTCCTCGCGGCGCTCTGGGCGCTGCACCCCCTCCAGACCGAGGCGGTCACCTACATCACCCAGCGCGCCGAATCGATGATGGGGATGTTCTACCTCCTCGCCCTCTATGGCTTCATCCGCGGCCGGGAGGCCCGCGGATGGTCGGTTTTCGCCGTCGCCTGCTGCTGCCTCGGGATGGGGACCAAGCAGGTGATGGTGACCGCGCCGGTGGTCGTGCTGCTTTACGACCGCGCCTTCTGGAGCGCCTCCTTCCGCGAGGCCCTGGCGCGCCGGCCGGGCGCCTATTCCGGGCTGGCCGCCTCCTGGCTGCTCCTCGCCCTGCTCGCCGCGGTCTCCCCCATCCGGGACCGCAGCATCGGCTTCCACGCGGGCGTCAGCCCGCTGACCTATGCCTTCACCGAGGCCAAGGGCATCAGCCTCTATCTCCGGCTGGCGCTCTGGCCGCATCCCCTGGTCTTCGACTACGGCGGCCCGGAGGTGCTGCTGCCGCGCCTCTCCGCCGCCCTGCCGTATTTGCTCCTGATCGCGGCGGCCCTCGCCCTTTCCGCCTGGGCTTGGCGGCGCTCCCCGCCCCTCGGCTTCCTGGCCTCGGTTTTCTTCATCCTCCTCTCGCCCAACTCGAGCTTCGTGCCGCTGGCCCAGCAGCCGATCTCCGAGCACCGGATGTACCTGCCGCTCGCCCCCCTGCTGGCGCTGGCCGCGGCCGCGCTGTGGTCCTGGGCCGGGCGCCGTGCGCTGCCGCTGCTGGGAGCCGCCGCCCTGGCGCTCGGCCTGGCCGCCCACGCGCGCAACGCCGACTACCGTTCCGCCCTCGGGCTCTGGCGCGGCGCCATCGCCAGGTACCCCGACAACGCCCGCGGCCTCAACAACCTCGCCCAGGAGGAGGCGCGGGTCCCGGGCCTCGAATCCCGGGCCGTGGCCCACTACGAGGCCGCCCTGCGGATCCGGCCGGATTTCGCGGAGGTGCACTACAACCTGGCGGTGGCCTTGGGCCGGATGCCCGGGCGGGCCGCGGAATCGGCGGCGCACTTCCGGCGGGCCCTCGATCTCGGGCTCGATCTGCCGGAAACCCGCCGCCACCTCGCCGCCGAGCTGGCCCAGCTGCCCGGCCGGGAGGCCGAGGCCCTCGCCCAATACCGGGCCGCGGTGCTGATGGATCCGGGCTACGCCCCGGCGCGCTACGATTTCGCCAACGAGCTGGCGAAGCTGCCGGGGCGGCGGGCGGAGGCGATCGCCCAGTATGAGGCCGCCCTTCGCATCGATCCCGGCTTCGCCGACGCGCACGACAACCTGGCGAACCAGCTGGCCGCCCTGCCCGGGCGGCAGGAGGAGGCCATCGCCCACTACCGCGCCGCGCTCCGGCTCGCGCCGGGCAATGCGGAGGCGCACAACAACCTGGCGGTGGTGCTCTCCGGGCTTCCCGGACGCCAGGAGGAGGCGCTCGGGCAGTTCCGCGAGGCGGTGCGGATCAAGCCGGGCTTCATCCAGGCCCGGTACGGCCTCGCCGCGGCCTGCCTGCGGCTGGGGCGGCTGGACGAGGCCATCGCCCAGCTCGAGGCGGTGGTCCGCCTCGATCCCGCCGATCCCGCCGCCCGCCGGGCCCTGGAGAACCTCAGGGAGCAGCGGGCGCGATAGCCGCGGCCCGCGGCGAGAACCAGCCGGCGGATTTGACGCCCAGCAGGGCGGCGCAACGTCCGAAGAAGCCGCGCCGGCGGGGCACGACCGGGTCGTCCTTCAGGGCCTTCAGCCCGGAAACCACCACCTCGGCGTTGAGCACGGCGCCGTCCCAGCCGGTGTGGACGGTTTCGCCCCGGGGGCGCTCCGGCGTCGGGTTGGGGACGTAGATCCGGTCGGTCTTCTCCCGGCCCAGAGCGTCGAGTTTCCGCGCGATCAGCTCGTTCAGGTCGATGAAGCCCACATGCTCGGCGCGCGCCACTTGCGCGGCCCAGCCCTCGAAGCCGTCCATCGTCCGCCTGATCCGGCCGTCGGGCCCCCAGGACTTGCGCGGGATCAGCGAGCAGACGACCGGCGTCGCCCCGCGCTCCCGCGTTTCCGCGATGAAGCGCCGCAGGTACCAGCCGTAGGTGTGCACCGTGGCGCTCTGGTGGGTGCGCGGGTTGACGACCTCCCTGGTCTCCTCGCCCACGCCGGGGAGGTCCCCGACCCCCACCTCCATGCGCCCGCCGTCGTTGGTGCCGAACTGCATGATCACGACGTCGCCCGGCTTGATCAGGCCCACCAGCTTCGGCCACTGGCTGGCGTAGAAGCTGCGCGCGCTGGTGCCGCCCAGGGCGCGGTTGACCACGTTCACCTTGGCCGGGTCGAAATAGAACGTGAGCGGCGCGCCCCAGCCCCACTGGTTGAGGTTGGTCCCGTCGCCGAGGGAGCCGTTGCGCACGGTGGAGTCGCCGATCAGCCAGAGGTCCGGCAGGGCCGGATTGACGGGGAACGGCGGGGAGTACTTCGGGCCGCCGGGGCCGTTGGGCGGGCCCGCCTGGGTGCGCATGTCGACGCCGTGGGTGTCGCGGGGCGGGTTGCCGGGGGCGGGGATGTCCCCGCCCGCCCCCAAGGCGACCGACGCGGCCGCGGCCAGCAGCAGGAGGCGCTTCATGGACGGAAATAGGGCCGCAGGTTGCCCTCCGCGTCGAATTCGGCCGGCGCGGCCTCGCCCATCGCCTCGAGCGAGGGCTGGGACTTGGCCTGCTCCCAGAGCGGGACCGACACCGCCAGCTCCGCCAGGGAAAGCGTGTCGAGGATCCGCACGATCCGGGCGTCGGCGGGGCGGCCCAGCGGCAGCGTGGCCAGCGTCCGCTCGATCGCCTCCCGGTCGGTGTCGAAATAGACCGGCAGCTTCGCGCTCTGGGGGGTCAGCGCCGTCATGGCGTTGAGGAAGGAGATGCGGACGTCCATCGCCTTCGCCAGCCGGGTCGTGGTCACGTCGGCCAGCCCGATGCCGATGGCGTTGCCGTGGGTCTCCTCCGTCAGGCCGCGCACGAAGATCCGTCGGATGTAGGGCGCGGGCCGCCCGTCGCGCCGCAGCAGGCTGGAATAGCCGTCGATCGAGCGCATGATGACGTTCGGGTCCATGCCCGTGCCGCTGATGTTCTTGCCGATTTGGTCGACGATCAGCAGGTCGATCTCGTCGAAGGGCAGGAGCGGCATGAGCCGGCGCGCCTCCACCAGCAGCGCGTCCTCCGCCGTCTCCATCGCCTCCTTCGGGAGGGCGACGATCTTGGCGGTGTCGTGGAACTGGTTCTCGAGGATGGCGAAGCCCCCGAGCAGCGGGCTCTGGCGGATGAGGACGCCGGCCATGCTGCGGATGGCCCGCTCGTGGCCGAATTCGCTCGCCGCCAGGTGCATGGCCGCCGCCCCCGCCCGCTTGCCCAGGCCGACCACCGACATCTTCAGGAGGCCGCTGCCGATCTCGCCCTGGAAGTCGGTGTGCGGCTTGATCCGGTTGACCAGGATGATGCCGTCGGAGGCCAGCGCCTCGACGCTGGCGAAGACCGGCACCTTGTCCTCGGTCTGGCCCACCTGGACGACCTCGAGCGAGGCGAGCACCGGGACGCCCATCGCGGCCGCGGTCACGCCGTAGCCGGCCAGCAGGCCGCCCTGGCCCTCCGGCGTGGCGCCGCCGTGGCTGCCCATGGCGGGGAAGATGAAGGGCCTGGCCCCCGCCGCCTTCAGCTCGGCGATGACCGCGCCGACGATCTCCGCCAGGCCGGTGATCCCGCGGCTGCCGACGCCCACCGCGATCTTCGCGCCCGGCCGGATCCGCGGGCGCAGCTTGCCGAATTCCGTGGCGATCGCCCGGCGGCGGTCGAGGGCCGGCCCGGGCGGGAAGTTCTGCCGCACGCGGACGAAGCGGGGAAGCGGGTCCGTATCCTTCATGGGGTGGAAGCCAGCCTAGGCGGGGGCCGGGGAAATTGGCCAATTCTTATTGCGAGAGGAAGAAGAGCGAGCGGACCGGCGGCAGAACCAGGTGCAGATCGGTCACCGCCTCGCCGCCCGCCTCGGCCGGGGCGGCCTCGGCCGGCCGCACCTCGCCGGTGTGGGGATCCCAGGCCTGCAGGCGCTTCGCCCCGCGCAGCGCGACCCGCACGTCCACCGGCTGCCCGGTGGTGTTGGCGAAGAAATAGACGTCCTTTCCGCCCTTCACCTTGTGGAGGTAGGTCAGGGCCCCCTGGTAGGCGGTGCCCCCGAGGAGCGGCCAGGTGGGCTCGGCCTTGATCTCCACGTCGCGGACCGGGTCCGACTCCTTCAGGACGGAGCCGAGGATGCGCGGATCGGGCCGCGGGATGAAGTAGGCCCGGCCCCCGGCCGGGTTGGCGTGCACGAAGTAGTCCTTCACCTCGTCCGGGACGATCCGGGCCTCGGCGCTCATCGGATGCTCCCAGGGCATGCCGAAGATCTCCTCCATCGCCGCGCGCACCTCGCGGTCGCGCCCGAACTCCGCCGACTTGGTCGGCAGCTCGCTGGTGGCGACCACGGTCCCGCCCGCGCGGTAGAACTCGAGGAGGCGGGCGGCGGTGGAGGCGGCCACGGTGTCCCCGCCGGGCAGCACCAGGACGCGGTATTCCTCCCGGTTGCGCTCGTTCTCCAGCACCAGGCGGCGCCCCTCGACCCGGCAGCGCTGGGCCAGCACCTCGGGATGGAGGTAGGTGTAATCGACCCGGAGGCTGCGGTAGAGGATCTCGCCCACGTCCTGGTAGTCGATCTCGGGGGGAAGCACCCCGCCCTCGACCGAGTAGGTGAAGCCGGTGTCGCCGGCGCGCTGGCCCGGCACCGGCTGCGCGAAGTAGTAGGCCGCCTGGAGCGCGGCGATGGGATAGACCACCCCGACGTCGGCCACGTGGCGGCCGCCCCGCAGGAGGTAGTCCAGCCGCCCGATCAGCGGGTCGCTCGAGGGGTCGATGTCGGTCCGCCGCGCGTCCATCACCATGTTGATGCCCATGGCGGCCTGGTCGAGGATGGTGCGCAGCGCGATCGTCGGGCTCATCTTGCGGTAGGCCGCGAAGGTCTCGGCGATGCACTCCGGCCAGTCGTAGTCGTAGGCGGCCGAGGTCACGATCTTGTAGGAAACGAGGGTCCGCCCGGGGTAATAGATGTCGTCGATCCCCGGCACCTGCTGGTGCTCGAAGACCTTCATCATGTCGCCGGTGATGGCCACCGGATTGGGCACCTCCTCCTGGTCCTGGTGTCCGGCGAACTCGATCCCGTGATCCTGGCACCACTGCGCCACCTGGCCGACGTAGTTTCGGGCGTAGAGCTCGGCGTGGAAGCCGAAGAGCGCGTTGCGGGCCGCCGCGGTCTGCGCCCCGATGTCGTACCAGAGGGCGGGATAGAGCGTCATGGGCGAGCGCCCGTACTTCGCCTCGTAGTCGCGGTTGAAGTGCGGGCTCCACATCCGGCCGTCCACCAGGTGCATCGAGGGCTCGTCGTAGAACGAGCGCTTGATCACGGTCCCGAAATATTCCTTCAGGTGGTCGTAGTACTTCTGGTAGCTCATCGCGATGTAGGTCGCGACCGCGTCGTGGTCCAGGTAGTCCACCGCCCCGCCCTTCTGGGAGGCCGGGCGGAGCTTCCCGTTGAGGTAGAAGGCCATCAGCTTCCAATGGCCGGCGGGGACCGGACAGGACACCCGGCCGCCGGCGAAGCCTCCGCTCACGTCCCGGCGCTCGAAGCTGTCGAGGTTCATCAGCACCGCCCCGATGTAGTCCGCGGCCGGCGCCGGCACCGCCACCTCCGCCCGGGCCGGGCCCGAGGCGTCGGCCTCGGCCATCTCCAGGCTCTTGCCCATCAGGTCGGGGTGCTGGGAATAGAACTGGCCGCCGACGATGCCCGCGGGATAGGCCCATTCGTCGTAGATCATGCTGTCGGGAAAATGGTCCCTCTGGCCCTCCTCGATCGCCGCGCGGTAGAGCCGGAAGTACTCCTCGCTCAGGTAGGGCACCCCCACGGTGCTGGGGGTGCGGCGCGAGGCCGCAAGGTATTCCGGGGAGAGGCCGGTGGTCGGGCCGCCGCCGGGCCCGAGCTCGAACGAGCCCCAGGCCCCGGTCTGGGCGGCCGCCCGCACGCTCGCGGTCAGGCTCTGCTCGTTCGCGCGGCTGAGGAAGAGGCTGACCCAGTGGATGGCCTTGAATTCCGCCGCGGGGCTGCGGAAGGCGGCCGGGTCGGGCGCGCCCTCCTCGGCGCGGAGCGCGGGGGCGGCGGCGAACAGCAGGCAGGACAGGGCGAGGTGGAGTTTCATGGGGTCAAAATCGGCGGGTGATCGAGCCGCGCAGCTCGCGGGGCTCGGCCTGATGGAGGACGGTGTCGGCGGCCCCCTCCGCCCGCGGGCACGGCGAGGCCGGCCAGCAGCGGCGCCGGGAGCCGGCAGCGGAGGCGGGAATTCGCGGAGTCCAAGGTCAGATTAGACGGTCCGCGGAGGCGAAAGGTGCGCCGCGTCCCGCCCGGCCGATCGGGGTTGATCCGCCCCGCCTTCGGGGTATGCTGGCCCCACCTCATCGCCATGAAATTGCCTCTCGCTTTGCTGATGGCCGCGGCGGCCTTCGCCCTCTCCGGCGGCCCGGTCCGGGCCGAGGACCAGGCCGCCTCGGAATCGCAGACCAAGTTCTCGGTCACGATCGAGGGCGAGGTGCTCAAGCCCGGCAAGTACACCGTCACCCCGGATTTCACCGTGATCGACGCGATCGAGCTCACCGGCGGCTTCACCCCGCGGGCCCTGCGCAGCAGCGTCAAGGTCACCCGCACCGGGGGCGCCGAGCGCGGCCGGAGCACGACGCTGGACTACACCGATTCGCCGCCCAACCCGAACAACGCCAACTTCAAGCTCGAGCCCGGCGACGTCATCTCCATCCCGGCCGACCCGAGCTACGGGAAATAGGCGGCGGGCTAGAGGTCCACGGCCACCACCTCGTGGAGGCCGAGCGAGGGCACGTCCACCTCGAGCCAGCCGTCCGCCCGCCGGAATTCCGGCGCTGATCCGGCGACGAGCAGCCGGACGCCGCGGACCGCGAGGCCGCGCTCCAGCCGCAGCCGCACGCGCTGCGCGCCCACCGGGAAGACCTCCCGGACCGGCCCCTTCATCATCCGCGGGTTGGTCAGGTTGACCAGGTGGACCGTGAGCGAGTTCGCCTGGCGCCAGGCGGTAACCTCGACGAGGCCCGGGCCCGCCACCGTCGCCGGCGGCTCCTCGTTCGTCGCCCAGGCGAGGGCGTTGCGCAGCAGCTTGAAATGGTCCTCCGCCAGCACCTCCCAGTAGGTGCGGTCGAGGTCCCAGGGAAAATAGGCCACCCTGCCCCCGCCCGGCAGCTCCCGGAGGAACGCCTGCGAGATGTCGGTCCGCGGGCGGCGGGCGTAGACCTTCTCCATCGGCAGGTCCGGATAGGAGGGGATGAGGGTGAGCGGCGCGGCGGCGAAGGCCCGGCGCGGCGCGACCTCGATCCGGTAGGCGCCGTGGATGATGCGCGGGGCGTCCTCCAGGCCGGCCAGCAGCGGGTGCCCGGGCGCCGCCTCGTGCTCGAGGCGCAGGTAGGCGTTCTTCATCGGGCCCTCCCCCGGACCCTGGAAGTCGACCCCGAAGAGCTCGGCCAGCCCGAAGTTCGCGCGGCGGTCGCCGTGCTCGTCGCAGAGCGAGGTCTCCGAGGTGGCGACGAGGCCCCCGCCCCGCGCCACGAACGCGGCGAGCTGGGCGCACTGCTCGCCGGAGAGGGCGACGAGGTTCGGCAGGATCAGCGTGCGGTAGGGCGCGAGGTGCTCGGCGTCCAGCAGCCGGTCGTGGACCATCTCGAAGGGCACGCGGGCCTCGACCAGCGCCTGGTACCAACCGGTGGAGGGGTTCTCCAGGCGGTCGCGCGAGCCGGGGACGAACCAGGCGGTCTGCTGCGAATAGACCAGGCCGACCCGGGCCAGCGGCCGCTCGTTGCGCAGGTAGCGCTCCGCGCCCGCGCACCAGGCGTAGATCTCCTCCACCGGCCGGAGCCAGCGCCGGTCGTTGAGCACCGCCCCGAACTTGGTGAACCACGGGCGCATGCCGTTGGCGATGCCGTCGGCCACCCACAGCTTGATCTCCGCCGGGGTCTGCACCGAATCCTTCCAGCGGTAGGGCTCCTCCAGCCCGACGCTGAAGACCCCGACCACCGGCTTGGCGCCGAGCGCCGCCCGGAATTCCTTCGCGCTGCGGCCGTTGGCCCAGGGCGGGGTCAGCCCGCTGCGGGCCTGGCGGTCCGCCATCAGCGTCGGGGCCAGCTCGCCGATCCGCTTCATGTCCAGCCCGCTGGTCGCCCCGCCGCCGGTGTTGGGGATGACGCAGGAGTCGGGGTTGATCCGCCGCACCGCTCCGTCCCAGAGCCGCCAGAGCTCGAAGAGGCGCTCCTGGCGCCAGAGCACGTAGGCGCGCCGCTCGGGCGCGCGGGGATCCTCCGTCCGGGGCAGCTCCCGGCCCGTCGCCGCGCGGAAGTTCTCCTGGCAGTGCCGGCAGTAGCACATGCCCGAGCCGTCCCAGCGGTTGATGAAGACGCCGTCGACGCGGTAGCGGGTCATGATTTCCCGCTTCACCTCCGTCATGAACTCGAAGTTGTAGGGCCCCAGGCCGCAGGTGATCCACATCTCCGGCGAGGAGGCGTGGCGCCGCGGCCGCCCCTGGGCGTCGACCGCGATCCAGTCCGGATGGGCGGCCTTGGCGTCGTCGTAGGTCGCGTGCGGGTCGGTGCGGACCAGCACCGTCATCCCGAGCTTCCGGCAGCCCGCCACCATCTCCCCGAGCACGTCGCGGCCGCCCAGCCAGGCGCTGCGGTGGTGGAATGGCACCTCGGTCGGGTAGTAGGCCACGCAGCCCCCGCCGCTCAGGCAGACCGCGTCGCTGCGGGTCCGCCGGAAGTAGTCGAGCCAGAAGCCGAGGTCGTAGGAGCCGGGGTCGTTCTCGACCAGCGTCAGCTGCGCCCAGCGCATCGGCTTGTCCGCCCAGGAGGGGGCCGGCGGCGGCGCCGCGCCGGCCGGGGCGAGCGCGGCGAGCGAGCGGAGCGGCAGCTCGCCGAGTCCGGCGGCGGCGCCGGCGAGGACGGAGGTCTTGAGGAAATCGCGGCGGGTGGGGTGCGGGGCGCTCATGCCGCCCGGATTGGCTCCCGGCGGGTCCGGCGTCAAGCCGGGGCGAGGCGGCCGGTCCGCGGCCCGGCCACAACCAAGCGGCCGGGATTGCGTCTTGCTGCCGAACCCCCCGACATCAACCCCATGCGCCACCCCACCCTCGCCCTCATCGCGGCCGCGCTCGCGCCGGCCGCCCTCGCCCAGCCTTCCGCCTTCCTGCCCGCCGGGGTGGCCCCGGACATCGTCGTCGCCGCCGACGGCAGCGGCAACTTCGCCACCGTCGAGGCCGCGGTCGCCTCCGTCCCGAAGGACAACCGCGACCGGGTCGTCATCCTGGTCAAGAACGGCACCTACCACGAGAAGGTGCGGATCGACGCCTCGGACGTGACGCTGCTGGGCGAGAGCCGGGACGGCGTCCGGATTGAGTTCGCCCAGCGCGCCGACGCCTACCGGCGCAATTCCGACAAGCTCGGCACCGCGGTGGTGAACGTCAACGGCGACGACGTCGTGCTGCAGAACCTCACCATCGACAACACCCAGCCGACCATCGGGACCCACGCCTTCGCGGTCTACGGCCGCGGCGACCGCACCGTCATCACCGACGCCAACATCTGGAGCAACGGCAACGACACCCTCTCGCTCTGGCGGGCGACCGGGAGCCAGTTCGGGGCGGACGCCGGGCAGCACGTCAGCCCCAACGGCCGCTACTACCACGCCCGCCTGGACGTGAAGGGGTCGGTCGACTTCATCTGCCCCCGCGGCTGGTGCTACCTGACCGATTCCACCATCCACGAGCTCAAGGCGGAGGACGCGGCGGTGTGGCACGACGGCAGCCGCGACAAGAACATGAAGTTCGTCATGACCGACTGCCGCTTCGACGGCATCCAGGACTGGCGCCTGGCCCGGCACCACCACGACGGCCAGTTCTACTTCATCGGCTGCACCTTCTCCTCCACCCTGGAGGACCGCGCCCCCTACCGCGTGATCTACCCGCTGGACGGCGGCAAGCCGACCCCGGCCGACATCCGCAACAACCAGGAGCACGACGCGACCAACATCTGGGGCGAGCGCAGCTACTTCTACCATTCGCACCGCACCGGCGGCGACTACGCCTGGATGAGGGACAACCTGGAGGCGGCGCCCGGCTCGCCCCGGCCCGGGCAGATCACCGCGGCCTGGACCTTCGACGGCAGCTGGGATCCCGAGGCCAAGGCCGGACCGTCGGTCCGCTCCGTCGGGGAGCGCGGCGGGCGCCTCGCCCTCACCTTCAGCGAGCCGGTCACGGTCAAGGGCCACCCCCGCGTCGACCTCGGCTCCGACGAGTACGCCGAGTACGCCTCCGGCAGCGGCACCGACACCCTGGTCTTCGCGGTCCCGGCCGGACGGTCCCCGCGCGGGCTCGTGCTCAACGGCGGGGCGATCGTCGCCACCGAGGCGGCCGCTTCGCTGCGGCCCGCCTCGCTCGAGCTGCCCCGCGGCTAGTTCGCCTGGCGCCGGAAGATCTCCCCGTTGGAGGAGACGAAGACGTCCGGGCCGGGGAAATAGCGCCAGTCGGCGAAGCCGACGGTGGGGCGCGGGCCCGCCGCCTCGATCTTGTTCCTCGCCAGGGTCGAGAGGTCCGGCGAGCCGGCGTAGGGCACGTCCCGCCCCTGGCGCTCGGGGTAATCGATGTGCACCGCGTTGGCGGCGGGATCGAAGGTCCAGCCGATGGGGCAGGCCGGCTCGACCAGCGAGCGGCCGGTGCCGTCGGCGGCCAGGATCACCGCGGCGCCGGCGGGCGCCTTGGCCTTGGCCCATTTGCCCGCGAGCCGCGCCGGGTCGACGCGCGGCCGCGGCGGCGCCGGCCGCTCCGGCCGCGCGAAGAGCGCCTTCAGCCAGCGGATCATCTGCTGCTTGTAGGCCGTCTGGGGCGGCTTCATGTGGTCCCAGTTCCACATCACGTGGACGCCGCCCGGGATGGTGATCAGCTCGCAGGGAACCCCGATGGCGTCCAGGTCCGCCTTGAGGATGACCGATCCCGGATAGTCCACGCTCTGGTCCGCCGTGCCGTGGAGGAGGAGGAAGGGCGGCAGGTCGGCCGACAGGTAGGCCAGCGGCGAGGCGCTCTGCAGCAGCTTCACCGTCGGGCCGTTGAGGATCTTCGGCGGCAGGCCGAAGAGGGCCTGGAGGGAGGGGCTCGGGCCGTTGCGCCGGAAGGAATCCTCCACCAGGTCGTTCGGCCCGTAGAAGGAGACGACGCCGGCGAGGCGCCGCTCCGGATGGTCGGGGCTCGCGCGCACCGCCACCATGTCGACGATGTGCCCGCCGGCCGAGTCGCCGCTGATCGCGACCTTCGCCGGGTCGACGCGGAACTCGGCGGCGTGCCGCTTCACGAACTGGACCGCGCTCTCCACATCCTCGATGCAGGCCGGGTAGCGGGCCTGGCGGGAGAGCCGGTAGTTGACCGAGAACCAGGCGATGCCCGCGTCGGTCAGCGGATCGAGGATGGGGCCGACCTCCCTCGGATCGGACTTGCTCCCGCCCGACCATCCGCCGCCGTGGACGATGACGAGGGCCGGAAACGGCCCCGGGCCGTCGGGGATCCGCGCGTCGAGCTTCAGCTCGATCCCGCCGGCGGAGCCGTAGGGGATGTCCTTCTGGATCTCGGCCGCGGGCAGGGAGCAGGCGAACGCCGCCGCGGCCAGGAAGGCGGGGTGAAGCTTCATGGACGAGGCATGATGGAAGCCCTCTCGGCCGGGGCCAGAGCAAATCTTGGCGCGGCGCGGCGGGGCGGCTAGCCTCCCGCCCATGAACCTCCGCGCCCCGGCCCTCGCCGCCCTCCTCCTCGCCGCGCCCGCAGCCCGCGCCTGGTACGAGCCGGGCCACCGCATCGTCAACCAGCTCGCGCTCGACTCGCTCCCCGCCGACTTTCCCGCCTGGCTCCGCACCCCCGCGGCCGCCGAGCGCATCGGCTTCCTGGCGAACGAGCCCGACCGCTGGCGGCGGACCCGCTCCCTCCTGCTCCAGCACGCCAACGGGCTGGACCACTTCGTCGAGCTGGAGGCGATCGAGGCGGCGGGCCTCGACCTTGGGACGCTGACGCCCTTCCGCTACCGGTTCGCGGCGCAGTTCGCCGCCGGCCGCGCGGCCCATCCTTCGGCCTTTCCCCCGCTCGATCCCGCCGGGGACGCCGACCATTCGCAGGAATGGCCCGGCTTCCTCCCCTGGACCATCGCCGAATACTACGCCAAGCTGCAGTCGGAGTTCTCCTACCTCAAGACCTACGAGCTCTACGGCTCGCCCGCCGACGTCGAGCAGGCCCGCGCCAACGTGCTCTACACCATGGGGGTGATGGGCCACTACGTCGGCGACGGCTCCCAGCCGCTGCACACCACGATCCACCGCAGCGGCTGGGTCGGGCCCAATCCGCGCGGCTACACCACCGCCGACTTCCATGCCGTGGTCGACGGCGGCTTCATCGCCAAGGCGGGCATCACCGCGGCCGCCCTCGCCGCCAGGGTGGCGCCGGCCCGGCCGCTCAGCCTGGCGCCCCGCCCCGACGGGCGCGACCCGGCCTTCACCGCCGCGCTCGACTACCTCCGCGCCACCCGGCGGACGGTCGAGCCCCTCTACCGGCTGATGCAGCAGCACGCGCTGGAGGACCCGGCGAACGCCGCCGGCCGGGCCTTCATCGAGGGGCGCCTGCTCGCCGGGGGGGAGATGCTCGGCGCGCTCTGGCTCACCGCCTGGCGCGAGGCCGCGCCGGATCCGGTGCTGCGGGCGACGCTGCTCGGGCGCCGGCCGCAGGGCCGGGGCGGATCGCCGGCGGGCCAGCATTGACTCGGCCGGGCCGAGCCCGTGCGCTGCTGCCATCATGACTTCCTCGGCCAAGGGGCTGATCCTGACCTCGGCGCTCGCCGCCGCCGCGCTCGTCGCCGCCTGGCGCGAGCGGCAGGCGAACGCGCGCCTCCAGGCCGAGCTGGAGGCGCTGCGCCCGCAGG
>DASZWO010000063.1:0-11017 GCA_035546595.1 Opitutaceae bacterium | reverse complement strand
CCCCGCCGGCATGCCCGCCGGAGCGGCCCCCCGAACGCTGGCTGCGGCCTCGGCCGCCGCGGTCGCCTCCGGCCTGCGCCGAAGGACGGGAATGGGGATGGGAGTGACTGGAGCCCTGCGGATGCCCCCGGGCTTCACCCGCGGGCTTGGACTCGCCGCGCAAGCGGGCGATCAGCTTTCTAAACATGAGATAGAGAGGAGAGCGTCCTCCCTTCCGGCGCGCTTTGCAACCTCAGAGGTTGCCCTTGATCCGGTCGTAAATGGCGCGCGAAATCGTCTTGTCGCCGAAGGTGCCGACCCGGATCTCCACCTTGGTCAGGGTGTCGCTGACCCGGGTGACGGTGATGGCGACCTTCTTGTCGTCCGAGGTGCGGGCCTCGAGGATCGCCTTGAGGGCGTCGCGGGACTCGCCGACCTTGAGGAACTGGAGCTGGGCGATGGCCCGGTCGGAGGCGTTGACCACCGCCTCGTAGGGATTGCCCAGATTGACGGTGAGCTTGCCGTCGACGTAGGCGACCGCGCCGGCGCCGGCGCCCGCCGCCGCCCCGGCGACCACCAGGAAGCAGCCCGAAGTCATGACGGTGAGGCCCGTCAGCAGGCCGAGAAAGGCCGCCCGCAGGGGAATCTGGAATCGTTTGCTCATGAGCCGCACAGACCTCTGGGGTTGAATTCAGTGCCCGGGGAGTCCTACATGGCGCTCCCATGCCCACTCCCCCCGCCCAATTCGAAGGGGTCGCGGTCGCGACCAAGGCCAACGTCTACTTCGACGGTAACGTCATCAGCCACACCGTCTTGATGCCCGGGGGTGCCAAAAAGACCCTCGGTCTGATCCGCCCCGGCGCCTACCATTTCAAGACCGGGGCGGCCGAGCGCATGGAAATCGTGGCCGGCGCCTGCAGCGTGGCCCTGGACGGCCAGTCCGCGGAAAAGCCCTATCCGGCCGGAAGCCTTTTCGAGGTCCCCGCCAACAGCGGCTTCACCATCAAGGTCGCCTCGGGGCTCTGCGAGTACATCTGCAGCTTCCTCTGAGCGCCGTCGCCGGGAACGCTCAGCGGCGCAGCCCCTTGACCTCGCCCAGCGCGGAGTCGTCCTCGCCCCGGTTGAGGACCCGGACCGATTCGAGCGTCAGGACGACGAGGAGGGCGGTCAGGACCGCCACCGACAGGGCCGGCGGGAAATAGAACTTTCCCAGCAGGGCGCCGCGCAGCAGGTCCACGGCGTAGGCCACCGGATCGAAACGGGCCGCCAGCCGCATCCAAGGCTGCGTGTTCGCCAGCGGGTACATCGCCCCGGCGACGAAGTACATCGGGAGGATCACGGTGTTGCTGATGATCGGGAAGACCGTGGTCGAGGTGAAGCGGGAGGCGAAGGCCACGCCGATGGCGGAGAAGACCATCGCCGAAAGCAGCATCGCGCCGAGCAGCATGAGAACCGCGGGCGCGGTCAGCGGGATCCCGGCCAGCGGGGCGAAGGGCACCAGCACCAGCCCCTGGATCAGGGCCTGGAGCGCGCCGGAGGTGATCTTGCCCAGCGCGATGGAGGCGCGCGGCAGCGGCGCCACCAGCACCGCCTTGAAGAAGCCGATCTGGCGGTCGAAGACGATCGAGATCGCCATGAAGACCGCGGTGAAGAGGAGGGAGAGGCCGATGACCCCGGGGAAAATGTAGCGCTGGTATTCCGGGCCGCCCACCCGGGTGCTGCCGCCGATGCCCGCGCCGAGCACGAAGAGATAGAGCAGCGGCTGGACCAGGCCGGCCAGCAGCCGCACCCGGTCGAGCCAGGCCCGCTTCAGGTCCAGGACCACGACGGCGTACACGCCCCGGATCATGCCGCCGGCCCCCCCTCCGCGGCCGGCGCGGCCTCCCCCGCCAGCCCGCGGCCGGTCAGCCGCAGAAAGACGTCCTCCAGGCTGGGCTCGTGGACCTCGGCCCGGCGGACCTTGACGGGCAGGTGCCGCAGCAGGTCGGGCAGGACGCCCGCCGGGTCGGCGTGCACCACCATCAGGCCGCCCTCGGCGTGCTCCGGCCCGAAGCCCCGGGCGGCGAGCCAGGCGCGGGCCTCGGCGTCCCCGTCGGTCTCGAGGCGGATCACCCCGCCGCCGATCCGGGCCTTGAGGGCGCGCGGCGTGTCCAGGGCGACGATGCGGCCGGCGTCGATCAGCGCGATCCGGTCCGCCGCCTCCGCCTCCTCCATGTAATGGGTGGTGAAGAAGACCGTGCGGCCGGTGGCGGCGAGGGCGCGCACCTCGCCCCAGAAGACCCGCCGCGCGTCGACGTCGAGGCCGAGGGTGGCCTCGTCGAGGAAAAGGACCTGGGGATCGATCACCAGGGCGCGGGCCAGCTCGAGCTTGCGCCGCTGGCCGCCGGAGAGCGTCCGGGCCGGCCGGTCCGCCGCCGCGGCCAAACCGAGGCGCTCCAGCAGCTCGGCCGCGCGCCGGCGGGCCAGCGCCGAGGGCAGGCCGAAGAACAGGCCCATCAGCAGCAGGTTGTCCCGCGCCGTGAGGCGCTGCTCGATCGCCGGCTCCTGGAAGACGATGCCCATGGAGGCGCGGACCGCGTCCCGCTCCACCGCCGCATCGTGGCCCATCACGCGGGCGACCCCCTCGCTCGGGCGCCGCAGCGTGGCGAGGATGGAGAAGAGCGTCGTCTTGCCCGCGCCGTTCGGCCCCAGCAGCCCGAAGACCTCGCCGGCCTGCACCGTCAGGTCGATGCCCCGCAGGGCCTCGACCGCGCCGTAGCGCTTGAAGACGCCCATGACCTCGATGGCCGGCGTGGCGGGGTCGGGAGCGGCGCTGGACATGGCGAACCGAGAACAATAGGGTTTGGCTTGGAAGCAAATCTCTTCCCCGTCCCCTTCATGTTCCGCAGCTCCTGGTTCTACCTGCTCGTCCTCGGCCTCGGCCTGCTCACCCTCGGCCTGGTGGTGCGCTCCGGCATCCTCGCGGTGAAGAACCCGGGCGAGCCGATCAACGCCGCGATGCGGGCCGCGATGGCGGCGGAGCAGCCCGAGCTCTCCACCGAGCAGGCGCTCGAGATCGACCGCCTCTACCCCACCGCCCACGTGCTCACCTCCGGCCTCCGCTACCTGGTCCTCGACCCCGGGCGCGGCGACCGGACCCCGCGCATCGCCGACGAGGTGGCGGTGAAGTACACCGGAAGCCTCCTCGGCGGGGCGGTCTTCGACAGCTCGGACCGCCACGGCGGCATCTTCACCTTCCACGCCGGCCTGGGCGACGTGATCAAGGGCTGGGACGAGGCCGTGCTGCAGATGAAGAAGGGCGAGAGGCGCCGGCTGATCATCCCCTGGTGGCTGGCCTACGGCGACGCCGGCAAGCCGCCGGTGATTCCGCCCAAGGCGGTGCTGGTCTTCGACATCGAGCTGGTCGACTTCCGCTGACCGGCTAAAGGCCGAGCAGGCCGCCGTGGCGCTTCAGCCAGCGTTCGGCCTCCCGCCACCGCGGGAAGATCGCCTCCACCCGCGCCCAGAAGCGGCCGGAATGGTTGAGCTCCCAGAGATGGGCCAGCTCGTGGCAGATGATGTAGTCCCGGACCAGCTCCGGAGTCTGGATCAGGCGCCAGTTGAGCGAGACCGTGCCCCGGGCCGAGCAGGATCCCCAGCGCGATCGCTGGTTGCGGACGGCCACGTGCTTGAGCTCGGCCCGCGTCACCGCCGAGAGCTCCCAGGCCCGCGCCGGCAGCTCGACCTTGGCCCGCCGGGCGAATTCCTTCTCCAAATGCGGCCGCAGATCGCCCTCCAGCCGGGGCACGCGGAAGACGTCGGCGCCCAGGCTGACCTGCGGCCGGCCCGGCGCGCCCGCCGCGGGGACGGACGCCGCGCGGACCTCCGTCGGCTCGCCCCGCCAGAGGACGGAGGCGCCGACGCCCCAGCTGGCCGGCGGCGGCACCCGCCGTCGCAGCCGCTCCCGCGCCCGCTCCAGCCAGTCGCGGTGCTCGGCGACGAAGCGCTCGGCCTCGCGCCGGGAGCCGCGCGCGGGGATGACCGCGACCGCGGTCCCGTCGCGCCGGAGCGTCAGCCGGTACTGCCGGGCGCGCTCGCTCCGGCGGAAAATTACCTCTTCCACGCCCCCTTCTCGCGCAGGAAGGCGAGCGTCAGCGCCCAGGATTCGCGGGCCGCCGCGGGGTTGAACGCCTCGCGCTCGTCGCAGAAGAAGCCGTGGCCCGCGTCCGAGACCTCGACGTTGACGAAGGGCTTCTTCGCGGCGCGCAGCGCCTCCGCCGCCGCCCGGACGTGCTCCGGGGGGATGTGCGGGTCCTGGCCGCCCCAGAAGAAGAGCATGGGGGCGCGCAGGTCCGGCGCGCGCTGGATCAGGTCGGGCACCAGCCCTCCCCCGTAGTAGGAGACCGCCGCCCGGAAGGGCAGCGCCGTGTTGGCGACGAAGGCGGTCCGCCCGCCCAGGCAGTAGCCGACGCAGGCGATCCGCTCGCGGTCCACCCGCGGATTCGCCTGCAGCCAGTCCCAGCAGGCCCGGGCGTCGTCGGCCAGGCCCTGCGGCGTGATCCCCTGCCGGTGGGGCGCGACGGCCGCGAAATCGCCGTAGCCGCACTCGAAGCCGGGCGCCGCCGTGCGGTGGTAGAGCTCGGGGGCCACGACGACGAAGCCCTCCTGGGCGAAGCGCTCGGCGACGTCGCGGATGTGGTGGTTAACCCCGAAGGCCTCCTGGAAGACCATCAGGCCCGGCAGGCGCCCCCGCCCGGCGGGCAGGGCCGAATAGGCCCGCATGGGGCCGGCGGGCGTGGGCAGCTCGATCCAGCCGGTGTTCACGGTCGACATGGTCCGAGCGTAGCTTCAGCGGCGCGGAAGCGCAACGACCGCCGGCCCCGCGTGGCCCGCCGCGTCGAAGGATTGGACCCCGAAGACGGCGTCGTCCGGCGCCACGCCGGCGACGTCCGCCTCGTTCGACCCGCGGGCCGCGTTCAGCGCGTGCTGCCAGAAGGGGGCGGTGGTCTCCCGCCAGAGCACCCGGTAGCCGGCCACCGCGGGATCGGCAGAGCCCGTCCAGACGACCGTGGCCGGCGGCCAGCGCCGCCCGACCCGGACCCAGGCCTGCGCCGGGGGCGCCGGCGCCCGGGCCAGCGCGGCCAGGGCGGCCGCGTTCGCCTGCGCCACCGCGGTGACGTAGGCGAAATCGATGAAGTCCGGCGTGTCGTCGTGGCCGCGCGGGTCGTCCGCCGCCTCGGTCAGCCGCACCGCGGGCCAGCCGCGCTCCAGGAAGGGCCGGTGGCCGCCGTCGTCGCCGTAGCGGTCGGAGCGGAAGAGCACGTTGACCGCCAGCGCCGGAACGTAGCGCGCCGCCGCGTCCCGGATGGCGCGCGCCAGCGAGCGCGAGGAGCTGTCGGGATCCTCCCCGGGGGCGAAGAGCCGGACATGCGCGCGGTCGTTCCCGCCCGCGGCGTCGCGGCTGTTGCCGACCCGGTCGTCGTCGATCACGCCGGCGATCTCCAGGCCTCGCTGGCGGGCCTGCTCGGCCCAATGGTCGGCCCCGAGGTTGCCCTGCTCGCCGCCGGAGGTGAGGAGGAAGACCACGGTCGCCCCGAACTGGCGCGGGGCCAGGGCGCGGGCGGCCGCCATGACCGCGGCGACGCCCGAGGCGTCGTCGTCGGCCCCCGGGGCCGGCGCCTGGGGGTCGGCGGGGTTGCGCCCGCGCGAGTCGTAATGCGCGCTGAGCACGTAGACGCGCCGGGCCGCCTCCGGCCGGGACCCCGGGAGGGTGGCGACATAGTTGACCAGGGCCGCCGAGCGGGGAAGCTGCGGCGGCTTCGCCTTGGCGGTGAAGTCGTCCTCCCGGACCTGCAGCCGGCCGCCGGTCGCCGCCGCGATCCGGCCCAGCTCCGCGCGGATCCAGGCGCCCGCCCCGCCGATCCCGTCGCCGCTGGGCAGCGGATCGGACAGGGTGTGCCGGGTCGAGGAGCTGGCCAGGACCAGGAGCGAGCGCTGCACCCGGGACCCGTCGATCGAGGCCACCATTTTCTGGATCTCGGGGTCCGGAGGAAAGGGCGCCGGCTCGGCGGCTCGGGCCACGAGGGCGCAGGCCGCTCCGGCCCCTGCGATCCATCGCGCAACACGCATCTCCCCAGTGAGAAGAGAGGGATTTTCAAGTCAATCGCGGCGGCGCGGGGAACAAAATGCCGGGCCGAAAAATCTGTCCCCTGTCCAGGCTTAGACTATGTGCCCGATTCGATTTGGCCCGTCCGGGCTGGGCTGAGCGCCCGATGCCACGTTCCTCCACCTCTCGCGCCACCACGCCGCGGAAACCGCTGCGCGTAGTCGGGATCGGCGCGTCCGCCGGCGGGCTCGAGGCCTTCACGGAGCTGGTCAAGGCCCTGCCCACCGAGGCCAGCCTGACCTATGTGCTGGTCCAGCACCTCGACCCGACCCACCGCAGCCTGCTCTCCGAGCTGCTGGCGCGCTCCGCCAGCCTGCCGGTGGAGGAGATCGCGGACGGCACCGCCGTCGCGCCCAACCGCATCTACGTCATCCCCCCGAAGTCCGACCTGACGATCCAGGACGGCGTGCTCAAGCTCTCCCCGCGCGACACCAAGGCCGGGCCGGCCCGCTCCATCGACCGTTTCCTCTCCTCGCTCGCGGCCGACCAGGGGCCGCAGGCCGTCGGGGTGATCCTCTCCGGCGCCGGCTCGGACGGGGCCAAGGGCCTGAAGGACGTCAAGGACGCCGGCGGCCTGACCTTCGCCCAGGACGAGAAGAGCTCGAAGTACAGCAGCATGCCCCGGAGCGCCATCGCGCTGAACTGCGTCGACTTCGTGCTGCCGCCCGCCCGGATCGCGGCGGAGCTGACCCGGATCGACCGCACGCCGGGCAAGATCCGCCGCCGGGCCGCCGCCAACGCCCGCAACCGGCGCGGCCGGGTCTCGCGGCTGGACGAGTATTTCCAGGCGCCGGAGGGCGAGAGCCCTCCCTGGCCGAAGGCGCCCCGGGACGCGGACCTGAAGAAGATCTTCGCCCTGCTCCGCGCCCGCACCGCGATGGATTTCGGCTGCTACCGCCTGACCACGGTGCGCCGCCGCATCCACCGCCGGCTGCAGGCCCATCGGATGACGGAGCTGCCCCAGTATGTCCGGCTCCTGCGCGAGAGCCCGGCGGAGGTGGAGGCCCTCTACCAGGACCTGCTGATCAGTGTCACCCGCTTCTTCCGCAATCCGGGCATCTTCGAGACGGTCAAGCGGAAGGTGTTCCCCCGCCTGGTCCGGCGGGAGGGGCCGGACACGGAGCTGCGCTTCTGGGTCGCCGGCTGCTCCACCGGCCAGGAGGCCTACTCCTTCGCCATCGCCTTCGTCGAGTACTGCGAGAAGGCCGGGATCCGGCCGCACCTGCAGATCTTCGCGACCGACACGAACCCCGCGGTGCTGGAGAGGGCCCGGGCCGGCTACTACACCGACGGCCAGCTGGAGGGCCTGAGCGGGGCCCGGCGCCAGCGCTTCTTCCTGCGCGAGGGCGAGGGCTACCGGGTGCAGAAGCTGATCCGCGACCTGGTGGTCTTCGCCCAGCACAATCTGCTGACCGACGCCCCCTTCACCCGGATGAATCTGGTCAGCTGCCGGAACATGATGATCTACATCGAGCCGGCGCTGCAGCAGAAGATCCTCCCCACCTTCCACTACGCCCTGCGGCCCGACGGCTACCTCGTGCTCGGCACCTCCGAGTCGATCGGCTCCTTTACCAACCTCTTCTCGACCGCCGAGAGGTCGCAGAAGATCTACCAGAAGAAGGCGACCGGGCGGGGCGAGCGCCTCCCGCTGCCGGCGGGCCGGCCGGTCCTCGTCTCCCGCCGCGCCGACTCCGGGCCGAATGACGTCTTCCGCGAGGCCGACCGGGTGATGCTCGCGCGCTACATTCCCGCGGCGCTCCTGCTCAACGACGAGGGCGACATCCTGCAGGTGCGCGGCAAGGTGGACCCCTTCCTCGAAATTCCCGCCGGCCGCGCCACCCTGAACGTCTTCAAGCTGCTGCGCGGCGGCTCCTCGCTCTCGGTTCCCCTGCAGCGGGCGATGGGGCGGGCCCGGATCGACGGCCGCCCGGCTTCGGTCCGGGATATCGCGGTCGAGGGCCTTCCCCGGCCGGTCCACCTCGAGGTCACGCCGCTGAAGGGGATGCAGGCCCGCTGCTTCCTCGTCCTGCTGGAGCAGGCCCCCGCCCCGGCGGCCCCCGCCCGCCCCGGCGCCGGGCGGGCCGCCGCGCCCGGCCGCGTGCAGACCCGCCGGCTCACCACGCTCAAGCGGGAATACGCCGAGACCCGCGACTCGCTCGACCAGCTGCGGGAGCAGCATGAGACCACGGTGGAGGAGCTCCAGGCCTCCAACGAGGAGGTCCAGTCGGCCAACGAGGAGCTGCAGAGCCTGAACGAAGAGCTCGAGACCTCGAACGAGGAGCTGGAGTCGGCCAACGAGGAGCTGACGACGCTCAACGAGGAGCTCGCCACCCGGAATGTGGAGCTGCGCGAGAGCGAGCAGCGCCTGCGCGAGCAGGCCCAGCTGGTGGAGATGGCCCCCCTGCTGGCCCGGAACACCAAGGATCGCGTCATCTTCTGGAGCCGGGGCGCCGAGCGCCTCTACGGCTACACCAAGGAGGAGGCGCTGGGACAGAACAGCCATCTGCTGCTCGGCGCCCAGTATCCGGAGCCCCTGGAGACGATCTCCGCCCATCTCGCCGAGCGCGGCCGGTGGGACGGCGAGGTGACGCACCGGCGCAAGGACGGGACGTCGCTGACCGTCAGCGCCCAATGGGTGACCAACGTCGACGCGCAGGGGAAGGTGCGGGCGGTGCTCGAGGTCTACTCCGACGTCAGCGAGCGCAAGCGGGCCCAGGAATCCCTGCGCCAGTCCCAGGAGCTCAACGAGCGGATCCTGCGCAGCACCGCGGACGCCGTCCTGGTGCTGGACCTGGCCGGCCGGGTGCTCTTCCTCAACCCGGGCGCCGAGCGCGCCCGGGAATCCGGCGCGCTGGCCGTCGCGAAGGGGGCCCATTGGGGCTCGTTCTGGACCGCTTCCGACCAGGCGGCCGCCGAGGCGGCCCACCGCGCCGCCCTGGCGGGCGAGGCCGCCCGCTTCCAGGGGGCGGCCGCGTCCAACCGGGAGCAGCCCCATTGGTGGGACGTCGCGCTGCAGCCGATCAACGACGCCGCCGGCCATCCCGAGCAGCTGGTGGCGGTCTGCCGCGAGGTGACCGAGGTCAAGCAGGCCGAGCTCAAGACGCGGGAGGAAGCCGGGCTCGCGGCGATGCGCGCGGAAATCGCGGGCGAGGTCGCGCGCGGGGGCGAGCTCGACGCCATCCTGCAGCAGCTCGCCCAGGTGATGCTGCACCACGCCGGCGCGAGCCACATCCGCCTCTGGCTGGCGGCGGGCGAGCCGCCCTGCCTGCGGCTGGTGGCCAGCGCCGGGCTCTACCTCCAGCTCGCCGGCGAAAAGACCGAGCTCAAGCTGGGCGAGGGCCGGACGGGGGAGATCGCCGCCAGCCAGCGGCCGTATTTCACCCACCAGGTCGCCTCGGACGCCGGCATCTGCGACCCCGCCTGGGCCCGCCGCGAGAACCTGGCCACCTTTGCCGGCTATCCGCTGCTCTTCGAGTCGCGGCTGCTCGGCGTGCTCACGGTCGTCTCCCGGGACCGCCTGAAGCCGGCGATGCTGCGCGAGCTCGGCCTCTCGGCCGACGCCATCGCGCTGCTGATCCAGCGCAAGCAGGCTGACGAGGTGCGCGCGCGGCTGCTGCGCGAGGCCACCGAGGCCCGCAACGCCGCGGTGGCGGCCTCGCGGGCGAAGGATACCTTCCTCGCCACGCTCTCGCACGAGCTGCGCACCCCCCTCAACCCCATCCTCCTCATCGCCGGCGAGGCCGCCGGCGACGCCTCGCTGCCGCCGGAGGTGCGGGCGCAGTTCGAGACCATCCGAAACAACGTCAGCCTGGAGGCGCGCCTGATCGACGACCTGCTCGACCTGACCCGGATCGCCAACGGCAAGCTCTCGCTCGAATTCAGGCCGACGGACGTCAATGCGGTGCTGGCCGCGGCGGTGAAGACGGTCTCGGCCGGGGCCGGCCAGATCCGCTTCGCGCTGGAGCTCAAGGCCGAGTCCGCAACCGTCCTGGGCGACGCGGTGCGGCTGCAGCAGGTCTTCTGGAACCTGCTCAACAATGCGGTCAAGTTCACCCCTGCGGGCGGAACCGTCTCGGTGCACACCGCCGACCTCCGGCCCCGGCGCCTGCGCATCGAAATCCGCGACACCGGCATCGGGCTGAGGCCCGAGGACCTGGACCGCATCTTCGATCCCTTCCTCCAGGTCGAGCGCTCCCATGGCGGGCTCGGCCTCGGCTTGGCGATCTCGCGGCAACTGATGGAGAAGCACCAGGGAACGATCCGCGCCTCGAGCGAGGGGCCCGGGAAGGGCTCCGCCTTCGAGATCGAGCTGCCGCTCGCGCCGGAGGAATCCGCGGCCGACGGCCATGGCAATGGCAATGGCAACGGGGGCCGAGCCAAGCCGGCTTCCGGGAGCCCGCCGGAGCCCTCCGGCAGCGGCCGGCGACGCCTGCTGCTGATCGAAGACCATGCCTCGACCCGCGAGACGCTCCAGACCCTGCTGGGCAAGCGCGACTTCGAGGTGGTCACCGCGGCCTCGGCGGCCGAGGCCCGCGAACTTTTCCGCCAGCGGAGCTACGACCTGGTCCTCTCCGACCTGGGGCTGCCCGACGTGGACGGTTGCCAGCTGCTCGCCGAGATGCGGCGTGAACGGCCTGGCATCCGCGCCATCGCCGTGAGCGGCTATGGCACGGCGAGCGACCAGCACCGCGCCAGGGAGGCGGGTTTCGCCGGGCATCTTACCAAGCCGATCAGCATGGCGGCGCTGGACCAGGCGATCGCCCGCGCGTTCTCCCACGGAGAAGACTGAGCTTGCCGGCTTGCCGGTAGCGGTACGTTTTCGATCTGCCGGAGGCTGAACGCCAGTTGACGAACCCAAACCCGGCGGCCCCTTCCAATAGGACACCTTGGCGG
>DASZWO010000062.1:0-50558 GCA_035546595.1 Opitutaceae bacterium | reverse complement strand
CGCGTCGGGCGCGGCGGCGGCGGGGGGCGCGGCGGGCCGCCGCAGGCCGCGGAGCAGCAGGACCGCCGCCAGGAGCAGCGCGGCCGCGACGCCGAAGCGGAGAAAGAGGCGGTTCACGGCAGCATCACGCAGCGCAACCCGATGCCGGCCGTCGCCCCGCCCGGCCCGTCGCAGTTGCGGTAGGCGCACCGCAGCATGTCCGAGTCGTCGCCCCAGGCCCCGCCGCGGCAGACCATCGAAGGGCCCCGGGCGGGGCCGGCCGGGTCGGTCGCGGCCCCGCCGTCGTAGGTGTGCTTGGCGTAGACGTCGGCGCACCATTCCGCGACGTTCCCGTGCATGTCGTAGAGGCCCCAGGGGTTGGGGCGCTTGGCCCCGACCCGGTGGGTCGCGCCTCCGGAATTGGCCCCGCACCAGGCGTAGTCCCCGGCGCGCTCATCCTGCGCGCCGAAGCTCCAGGGGGTGTCCGTTCCCGCCCGGCAGGCGTACTCCCATTGCGCCTCGGTGGGGAGCCGGAAGCGCCGGCCCGTGCGGGCGGCCAGCTGCGCGAGGAATTTCTGGCAGTCGTTCCAGCTCACCGACTCCACCGGCCGCCCGGCGCCGCGGAAATGGCTGGGATTCGCGCCCGTCACCGCCTGCCACTGCTCCTGGGTCACCTCGTATTTGCCGAGGTAGAAGGAACGGCTGATCGTGACCGCGTGGCGGGGCGACTCGTCGTCCCCGCCCAAATTCTCGGGGGATCCCATCTCGAAGGTGCCCGCCGGGATGAGGACGAACTCCATCCGCACCCCGCCGCCGAGCTCGAGCGTGGCGGCGGGGGCCGGACCGGCCGCCCGGGCCGCGAGCGCGGCCAGGGCGGCGAGCAGGGCGCACAGGCGCCGCATCAATCAGAAGCAGCCGAGGCCGACCAGGTCGCTGCCGCTCACCAGGTGCATGAACGTGATGGTCGGCAGGCTGTGGTTGGAGGCCCGGGCCGTGGTGATCTGGCTCGCGGTCAGGCTCTGGAAGTCCGCGCTGCTGACGGTGACCCCGCTCTTGGTCCAGGAATTGTTGGTCTTGTTCGCGGCCGGGTCGTTGTCGTCGGCGATGATCGTGTCCACGTAGGCGATGTTGTTGTGGAACACCTCGCGGGTGCCGGGGATGTCGGTGCTGTTGGTCGGGCTCACCCGCTCCAGCATGTCGAAGTTGGCGGAGGAGTTGCTGTAGCCGGTGTTGTTGGTCCAGTTCGCGGCCTGGCCGGGCTGGTGGTTGGCGTAGAAGCCGTGGCTGGCGCAGTCGGCCGCCAGGCAGAACTTCACCGTGTGCACCGGCACCGAGCTCGGCACGGTGGTCGAGCCCCAGCCGGCGGCCTTGAAGCCGTTGGAGTCGCCGCCGCCGGTCATGTTGTAGGCCCAGCAATGGTCCCAGGTGTTCGAGCCGTAGGAGGCGATGCCGTCGTAGCCGTCGTCGCTGTTGTGCCAGGAGCGGCAGGTGGTGAAGGTCACCCCGTTGCCGTGGCCGCCGAAGCCGTCGGTGTTGCCCAGCGACGCGCCGCTGCCGAGGTTGTCGTAGGCGTCGCAGTTGGTGCAGCTGCCGGTGGCATGGTTGGTGAAATAGAAGCCGTTGGCGGCGGTGCTATGGCAGGTGCAGTTGCTGAAGGCGCAGCTGGCGGAGCTGCCGTCGATGCGGAAGTTCTCCGACTGCTTCTGGCTCCCGACCGGCGTGTCGATGACGTCGAAGCCGGTGATGGTGATGCCCGAGCCGGTGACGTGGAAGCCGCACACCCGCAGGTTGGTCGGGATGCTGGAGAAGTTGAACACCGGCGTCTCGCCCGTGAAGTTGGTGTAGTGGACGCCGCTCTTGTTCAGCTGGTGCACGTAGTTGTAGTTGCTGTCCGTGCCCGCGATGGTGAAGGAGCTGTAGGTGCCTCCGCGGACCGAGACGGTGTCGCCGGAGACGGCGACCGAGGTGGCCTTGGTGATGCTCTTGAAGGGCGAGGCCTGGGTGCCGGGGTTGCTGTCGCTGCCGTTGGTGGCGACGTAGTAGGTGGTGGCGAAGGCCGGCGCCGCGGCGAGCAGCGAGGCGAGGGGGATCAGGGTCCGGAAAAAGCCCAGCCGGCGGCCGGGCTCGTAGGGCACAGGAGCAGTATTGTTCATTTCTGACGCTTCCATTGGGGATTATCCTCGGACGTCACCTCGGGATAGGGGCGAGGTCAGTGCGCGGGGCGGCGCCAAGGGGTTGGGTAGGGGACTGACGCGAAGAAGAAGGGCGGAAAACCCGCCTCCGTCCAGCGACACGAGTCCTTATCGGGCCGTTCTTTTTTCGGCCAGTCCGCAAGGCGCTCCATTCTAGGGGTTTAACCCTAGTCCGATTGGTGAGAACTCACTAGGCCCCCGCGCGGGAGAGCCGCGCCGCCGCCCGCGCGACCAGGAGGGCTCGCTCGCCCTGGAAGGCGGCGCGCTTCCGGCGCACCGTTGCCGCCAGGCGCCCGCCGGCCTGGCGCGGCGTGCCGCTGCGGAAGGGAGGCTGCGGGTCGTACTGCATCATCAGCTGGATCTCCCGCCCGGCGGCGGGGCCGGCGATCTTCCCCGCGAGCCAGAGCCCGAAGTCGATCCCGGAGGTGATGCCCCCGGCGGTGATGAGGTTGCCGTCGCGCTCGATGCGCCGCGCCGAGGGCTTCGCGCCGAAGGCGGCGAGCAGCGGCAGGCTGAGCCAGTGGCAGGCCGCGCGCCGGCCCCGGAGCAGCCCGGCGGCGCCGAGCACGAGCGAGCCGGTGCAGACCGAGGTGACGTACCGCGCGCCGCGCGCCTGCCGCCGGACGAAGCGCAGCACCGCCTCGTCCTCCAGCAGGGCGTTCACGCCCGAGCCGCCCGGGACGCAGAGCAGGTCCAGCTTCGGGCAGCGGCGCAGGTCGGTGTCGGGCTTCAGCTTCAGGCCGTGCTCGTCGGTGACGATCCGGGTGCTCTTGGCGACGAGCAGCACGCGCGCGCCGGGCACGCGCGAGAGCGCCTCGAAGGGCCCGGTGGCGTCGAGCTGGGTCATCCGCTCGAAGACCAGGATGCCGAAGACGAGGCTCATGCGGGCAGGCGCTCGAAGCGCCGGATGAGGCGGGAAACCAGGAGGAAGACCGTGCCGAGGTAGACGACCAGCACGGCGCCCAAGGCTCCGTCATGGAGACGGGGGGGGTTCAGCCGGTTGGCGTTCGCCATCAGCCGGTGCAGGGCCGCGAACCAGAGCGAGGTCAGCGCGCCCAGCCAGCAGAGGAAATTGCGGACGTGGGCGCACGCCTGCGGATAGTGCTCGGGCGAACGCCAGTAGTCCTGGCGGGGCGCATGGAGGCTGTCGGCCGGAAGATAGGGCAGGGCGAACCCGAGGCCGACCAGCAGCACCTCGGCCAGGCCGGCGATGCCGAGGTAGAGGGCGTCGTAGCGGGAGCGGGATGACCACCCGTCGGCCCGCCCCCCGAGGCTGAAGTGGGATGCGACGCGGGGGGGGAGCGCGGGCCCCAGCCAGAGCACGTAGGCGACGAGGAAGGCAGACGAGAGAACGAGGGCGCCAAGCGCGATGCGGGAGGTTTTCACGCGCCGATGAAGCTGAAATGGAGGGTGCGCCGGTGCGGCGAGCGCCGGTGCTCCCACAGGTAGATTCCCTGCCAGGCGCCCAGCAGCAGCCTTCCCTCCGCAAAGGGAACGTTCTCCGAACTGCGGGTCAGCGCCATCTTGATGTGCGCCGGCATGTCGTCCGGGCCCTCCAGGTCGTGGGCGAACCCCCTTTCCGGCGGCACCAGCCGCTCGAGCCAGGACTGCAGGTCGGCGCGGGCCTCGGGGCTCGCGTTCTCCATCAGCACCAGGCTGCAGCTGGTGTGGGGGCAGAAGACCGTGGCGAGCCCGGAGGAGAGGCCCGACTTCGCCAGCTCCCGCTCCGCCAGGGCCGTGACCTCGGTCAGGCCCGGCCCGGCGGTGCGGATTTCGGACTCGGCCTGGTGGACGCGCATCGCGGCACCCTAGCCCCGCTCGGGGCCCGGTCAATCCACCCGGATCGGCAGGACGACGAAGGGCAGGTTGGAAAGGTAGAACCGGCGCTGGAGGGCGAGGGCGGTGTGGTTGTGCAGCCAGCGGGTCAGCCAGCTCTCCCGGGCGAAGAGCAGCTGCCCGGCGAAGAAGACGTGGTTGGGGAAGCGCGCTTCGGCCTCGTGCGCGAGGCGCATGATCTCCCCCATCACGTCGTGGCCGATCGCCACCAGCGCGGCCGCCCCGTACCCGCGCGAGCGGGCGAAGGCCACATAGCGGGCCGCGTCCTCTTCGGTGTGCCGGCGCAGGGCGCCGATTTCGTCCACCCCCTTGAAGTTCCCCGCGTCGACCGCGCCCACCAGGATGAAGACGTAGTTGCGGAAGGTGTCCCCGAAGACCCGCGGCACGTGCAGCACGGTGTGCAGGCCGAGGCCGTTGTAGCCGTTGACCAGGACCACGGCGGTCCGGCCCCGGGGGTCGGGCTCGCCCGCCGGCGCGCGGCGGCCGGTCTCGGCCGCCGCCGCCTCGACGATCGCGTCGAGGCGCCGGAGCTGCGCGGTGACGCCGCGGTAGTGCCGCTTGATCGCGAAGGCGGCCAGGACGAGCAGGCCGGTGACGGCCCAGGTCTTCCAGCCGCCCTCGAACATCTTCTGCCAGCTCAGGAAGACGAGGATGGCGAAGGTCAGCAGGCAGCCGACTCCGTTGATGGCGAAGCGCTGCCGCCAGCCGCGCTCGCTCCTTCGCACCTGCCACCAATGGAGCACCATGCCGAGCTGCGACATGGTGAAGGTGATGAAGACGTTGATGGAGTAGAGGACCACGAGCGTGTCGACCGAGCCCAGCGTCGCGAGCATCATGGCGAGGCCGGCCAGCCCCATGAGGAGGATGCCGTTCTGTGTCACCAGGCGGCTGCTGAGGTTGGCAAACTGCGCGGGGAACCATCGGTCGAGCGCCATGCTCGCGAGCACGCGCGGGCCGTCGAGGAAGCCGGTCTGGGCCGCGATGATCAGCAGGGCGGCCTCGGAGGCGAGCGTGAGCCAGACGAACGCCGGGCCGGCGCGCCCCGGCCAGTGGGCGCTGAGGGCCTCGCAGAGCACGGCGTTCAGGGTCCTCCCCTCCTGCGGCTGGACGTTGTAGAGGAGATAGGCGAAGAGGATGCCGGAGGCGGTGAGGGCGAGGGACAGGCCCATGTACACCATGGTCTTGCGGCCCGTGCGCACTCGAGGCTCGCGCAGGATGGGCAGGCCGTTGCTCACCGCCTCGATGCCGGTGTAGGTGCCGGCGCCCATGCTGTACGCCTTGAGCAGGATGGCGCCGAGGCCGAGCATCCCCACCTGGCCCCGGACCGCATGGACCTCGCGGGCGGTGGCGGCGAAGACCCCGCCCAGGCCCCAGGCATGGGTGGCCACGGCGTAGCCGATGGCCACGGCATGGGTCGCGACGAAGAGGGAAAAGGCCGGCAGCCAGACCAGGACGGATTCCTTGACCCCGCGCAGGTTGATGAAGGTCAGCCCCAGCACCCCGGCGACCTGGAAGGCCAGCTTCCAGGCCTGCCAGGACGCGGGCAGGATGCTGAAGAGGGCGTCGGCGCCGCTGGCGACCGAGATCGTGATGGTGAGGACGTAGTCGACCAGCAGGGCGCAGCCCGAGACGACGCCCCAGCGCGGCCCGAGCAGCTTGCTGGCCACGAGATAGCCGCCGCCGCCGGAGGGAAAGAGGGCGATGATCTGCGCGTAGCTCACGCAGATCACGCCGATCGTGGCCAGGATCGCCAGCGCCACGAAGATCGCCAGGTGGGTGTTCGCGCCGAGGGCCTTGAAGGTCTCCTCCGGGCCGTAGCACGAGGAGGAGAGGCCGTCGGCGCCCAGGCCGACCCAGGCGAACACGGCGATGAGCGACACCTTGTGGAACAGGTTCTCGTCGCCGAGCGAGCGGGCGCGGCCGAGCAGGATGGATTTGAGCGACCGCGAGGGGGCGGTGGACTGCATAGGGATCTCCGGAAGCCGCGCGGAGCGCGGCGAGGCTGCGTACGGGGAGACCGCGGGGACCTCCCGCCCGAGCGGGAGCCCTGATCACCCTTCCCAATGCCGACGAGGTTAGCTGACGGGCTGGGCCTTGGAAGTGGCCTGGACCGCGGTTGCCCGCGGCCCTTCGCCCCTGCCCGGTCTCGCGACCGGGACGATGGGTCCCCCGCGCCAGCGCCCGGGAACGGGCGGCGGCTTAGGCGGTGAAAGAACGCCCTCGAGCATGGGCCGGCCGCCTCCCTCCGCAAGGATTTGGCGGGCGCCAGATGCGCAAGTGGCTAGCGCTGCGGGCCATGAGCCGTATTTAACGGGGGGCCTGCTTGACACTTTTCCCGCGCGGCGGCTATCTCGGGGCCCGGTATGGAAGCGGTGCTCGATCAACCTGTCCTGGTGCTCAACCGCCTGTGGCAGGCGGTGAACATCATCGGCGCCCGCCGGGCCTTCGGGCTGGTGGCCCGCGGCCACGCCCAGGTGGTCCACCACCACGAGGACGATTTCCGCACCTTCACGCTGCTGGACTGGATGGATTTTTCCATCAGCAACCCGCCCGCCAACCAGCGCGAGGTCGTCCACACCCCCAGCCGCGCCATCCGGCTGCCCCGGGTGATCCTGCTGACCTTCTTCGACAAGCTGCCCTGCAAGGAGCTGAAGCTGACCCGCAACAACGTCTTCGAGCGGGACAAGAACACCTGCCAGTACTGCGCGCGGCTGCTGCCGCGCGAGCAGCTCAACCTCGACCATGTGATCCCGCGCGACTACGGCGGGAAGACGACCTGGGAGAACATCGTCTGCTCCTGCATCAAGTGCAACACCCGCAAGGCCAACCGCCTCCCGCACGAGGCGGGCCTGCGCCTGATCCGCAAGCCCGTCCGCCCGAAGTGGCGGCCGGTGATTTCCCTGGTGCTGGGCACGCAGCACCGGGAGATGTGGAAGGACTTCCTCGACCTCGCGTACTGGAACGTCGAGCTGGAGGAATGACCTACTTCGGCCGCCGGAGGTTCTGGCGGCGGTAGAGCCAGAGCGCCGCCGCGGCCACCGCGTTGCCGAAGCCGGTCTCCAGCCGCAGGAAGAGGGGCAGGCGGCGGACGAAGAACAGGACCGCCACCGCCGCCAGGGCCAGGATCCAGGCCAGGACGAGGAGCAGGCGGCTCTGGGAGGCGCGCTGCATCAGCCCTTGGCCAGCGGCAGCGTCAGCCGCAGGGTGGTTCCGGCCGGGCTGGTCTCGGCCACGGCGATGTCGCCGTGGTGGCTGAGCATGATCCGCTTGGCGATCGCCAGGCCCAGCCCGGTGCCGTCGGGACGGCCGGAGAGGAAGGAGTCGAAGACGCGGCTGCGGATGGCCTCCGGAATCCCCGAGCCGGTGTCGGAGACGTCGAGCCGCACCGTCTGGGCCTCGCCGGCGACGATCGCCAGGGTGATGGCGCCGCCCCCCGGCATCGCCTGCATGGCGTTGAGCAGCAGATTGAGCAGCACCTGCTGGAGCTGGGCCTTGTGGCCGTCGACGACATAGGCCCGCGCCGGCGGATCGAAGATCACCTGGACCTTGTTCTGGGCCAGCTTGAGCCGGACCAGGACGAGGGTGTCCTCGACGATCTCCGCCAGCCCGAAGCGCACGTGGAGGCTGGAGGGGGCCTTGGCGAAGTTGAGGACGCGGGAGACGATGGCCTCCAGCTGGTCGAGCTTCTCGCCGATCACCCGCATGTCGGTCCGCCGCGGGTCGCCGTCGGCGAAGTCGAGCCCAAGGCCGCCGTGGAGGAGCTTGAGCACGGTGAGGGGGTTGCGGATCTCGTGGGCGATCTCCGCGGCCAGCAGCCCGAGGGTGGTGAGCTGCTCGTTCTTGCGCAGCGAGGCCTCGCTCTGGAAGACCCGGCTGTAGAGCCGGGCGTTCTGCAGGGCCACCGCCCCGAGGCCGGCGAGGGCGGCGCAGAGGCGCTTCTCGTCGTTGTCGAAGCGCCGGACCCCGGCGGTGAAGAGCGCCAGGACCCCGAAGACCTCGCCCTCGTAGGCCACCGGCGTGGCCAGGACCGAGCGGAGGCTCTCGTCGCGGGGGAGGTCGGCCAGGTCGTGGAATTCCGGCGACTGCAGGTCGGCGAAGGCCACCGAGCGGCGGGTGTGGATGGCCGAGGCCACCAGGCAGGAGCCGAGCGGGAGCTGCCCCGCCGGCAGCGGCACGAGCGAGGTGCCGGAGAAGGAGGCGAGGCGGACGGCGCCGGCCTCGGGAAGGTAGAGGTAGAGGGCGCAGGCCCGCCCGCGCATCATGTGGCGGGTGTCGCGGGTGAGCGCGTCGAAGAGCTCCTGCTGCTCGAGCTTGGAGACCAGGGCCTGGCCGGCGGCCGTCAGGGCCTCGAGCTGGTGGGCCTTCTCCCGCAGGTGGTCGAGCTGCCAGAGCCGTCCCAGCACCAGGGCCGCCTCCTCGCCCAGCCGGGCGAGCCGCGCCAGGTCCGCCGGCCCGAAGCCGCCCGGCGCGTTGCGCTCGAGGCTGACGACCCCCAGCGCCGCGCCCTCCGCCGAAAGCAGGGGCGCCGCCATCTGGCAGCCGATGCCGGGCCGGGTGGCGCGGAAGCGGGGGTCCGCCGCCGCCTCCGGGGCCAGGACCGGACGGGCGTGCAGGGCGGCCCATCCGGGCAGGCCCTGCCCGGGCGAAAGGGAGAGATCCCCGTCGGTGGGCAGCCCCTGGCTGGCCTCGATCTCGAGCTTGCCGGAGTCGGGGTTGAGGAGGAAAAGCGACGCGCTGTCGGCCCCCAGCTCCCGCGCGACGACGCGGAGGATCTCCCCCAGGGCGGCGTTGGGGTCGTCGATCCGGGTGCCCAGGGCGGCGATCGCCAGCAGCGCAGGATCGGGTGGCGGCGAGGGCGGCATGGTCGCGGCCGAGCGTGCCCTTGCGGCCGCGGGGGCTAAAGCCAAAAACGGGGCGGCGCCCTCAGGCCCCGGCGGGCGCGGCCACCGGCGCGGGCGCGATGACCAGGTGGAGCGCGTCCCGCAGCTGGCGCAGGCGAGCCGGGTCCTGGACCGGCTGGTGGTTGTCGCTTTCGATGTAGAAGGTGTCGATCGCCATCCCGCGCTCGGTCCCGATGCGCGCGAAGGTGATGTCGAAGCCGTGGTCGGAGATGGCCTTGGCCAGGCGGTAGAGCAGGCCGAGCTGGTCGCGGGCCTGGACCTCGACGATGGTGCGCTGCATCGAGAGCTCGTGGTAGACCTCGACGGTGGGCGGGAAGGCGCTCTGCAGGGCGTCCCCGTGGTTGGTGGTGAGGTAGCGGGTGGCGGCCAGCTTCTTCGCCTGGGCGGCGATCTCCGGGTAGAGGTCCTTGCTCGTGACCAGCGAGGCCTCGACGTTCCGGGCGAAGTTCTCCTGGGCGGCGGAGCTCTGCACCAGGCTGCGCCCGGCGTCGACCACGTAGAAGGTGTCGATCGCGATGTGATCGGTGCGGGAGATGATCTTGGCGCCCAGGATGTTGAGGCCGGCGACGCTGAAGGCGCCGGCCAGCTTGTGGAAGAGCCCGGCCCGGTCCCAGGTCACGACGTTGACCACCGTGTAGGAGCGGTTGAGGTCATCCTGCCAGTCGATGATGGGGCGGAGCGAGCCGACCGAGTCCGCGTTGGCGATCGAGGCGAGCAGCCGGTGCACCATCTGGATGTGCAGGGCCACCTCGCTCGCGTCGGTATGGATGAAGTAGCGGTCGGGCAGGAGGCTGAAGTGCGCGTTGATCTCGTCCTCGCTGATGCCGGGCATCTGCCGGGCGATGAGCTCCTGGCGGGTCATGGTCTTCTTCTCCTCGTGGCTGGCGTCCAGCGCCGAGCCAAGGCGGAGACGTTCGAGGGTGGCATGGTAAAGCCGGGTGTGCAGCGTGTCCTTGTAGCTGTTCCAGAGGTCGGCGGCCGTGGCCCGCGCGTCGCAGAAGGTGTGGACGTAGAGGCTGCGCAGGCGCTCGGCATCCCCGACGAGTTCGGCGAAGGCGGCGGCGGTTCTGGGGTCATCGACATCCCGCTTCTGCCAGAATCGTGCCATCGCGAGATGATTCTTGATCACAAAGAGAATGATTCCCCGGCCGTCGGGGGGGACCCCGAGGCGCTCGAGGATCGGGCCCGCGATTTTGACCCCGCTCTCGGCGTGCCCCTGGATGCCGCGGGACTTGCCGATGTCGTGGAGCAGGAGGGTGAGGTAGAGGTGGGCGGGGTCGGCGCACTCATGCAGGGCCGTGCGGTACTTCAGGGCGATGGGCTCGGCTTCGGTGAAGATCTTGTCGAGCTCGCGGATTGCGTTAAGAGTATGATGATCAGCGGTATAACGATGGTAGTATTCGTGCTGGACCAGGCAGGTGAGCCCCTCGAACTCCGGCATGAACCGGCCCAGCACCCCCAGCTCGTGCATCTGGGCGAGGATGGGGTAGACGTTGCCCACGCTGGAGAGGATGGTGCGGAAGCACAGCCCCGCGTCCGGGGACATGGCGATGTTCGCCGTCAGGTAGAGGGAATCCCTGATCAGCTGGGTGAGGTGGAAGTCCAGGGTGCAGCCGAGCTGCTGGCAGTGCCGGAAGACCCGGATGAGCCGGACCGGGTCGTCCTGGAACACGGTGGGCTTCTGGGCGGAGAGCTCACGCCCCCGGAGGACGAAGCCGTCGATCTTCTGGCTGCGCGCGAGGCGGCTGGCGCGGAGGGTCTCCCGCAGGGTGAACTTGGCCCCGGTGGGGTCGCGGCGGATGGAGAGGGCCAGCCGCGTCTCCAGCAGCTTGGAGATGCGGAAGATGGCCTGGGCCGCCCGGTAGTAGTCCTGCATGAACCGCTCGATCCGGCTCAGCTCATCCTGCTGGCGATAGCCGAGGTTCCAGGCCACCCGCGACTGGAGGTCGAGGGTGAGCAGGTCGGTGGCCCGGGCGCTGAGAAAGTGGAGCTCGTTGCGCACCCGCAGCAGGAAGTCGTAGGCGCGGTTGAACTCCCGGACCTCCTCCGGGCGGAGGTGGTTCTGCGCCGCCAGGTCCTCGATCCGGGTGATCCCGAGCTTGGCGCGCGCCATCCAGAGGGCGTTCTGGTAGTCGCGCAGGGCGCCGACGCCGTTCTTCACGTCCGGCTCCTGGTTGAACACGGTGTCGGCGTACTTGGCCCGCCGCTGCGCCTGGTCCTCCAGCCGGGCGGCGATGTACTCCTTGACGTCGTCGCTGGTGACGAAGGCGCGGTAGGCCTCGGCGAAGGCGTCGTAGAGGCCCTGGGAGCCGGCGACGAAGTGCGACTCCATCAGCGCGGTCCGGCTCTGCATGTTCTTGGCCGCCTCGGCGAAGACCTGGTCGACCGTGCGGGTGGAGTGCCCGACCTTGAGCCCGCAGTCCCAGAGCACGTAGAGGATCTCGTTGGTCAGGTACTCCTGGAAGGCGTGCACCACCGCGGGCTTGGCCTTGGCGGGGAAGAGGAACATGACGTCGATGTCGCTCCAGGGCGAGAGCTCGCCCCGGCCGTAGCCGCCCAGCGCCACCAGGGCCACGGCGGAGGGCGCCGCCGCGTGGTCGCGCTCGAAGGAGGCCAGGGCATGGTCGAAAAGCCGCCGCAGCATCAGGTCCATCATCTCCGCCCGCCGGCGGACGACCTCGAACCCGCTCAGCCCGGCCTCGTGGGCCGCCCGGAGCGAGGCGGTCTCCTCGCGCAGGAAGGCCTTGCAGGCGGCGACCCGCTCCGCGGCGGTGGCGGCGCTGGCGATGGGGAGGCGTTCGCCGGCTTCGGGCGGGAGGGTTTCGGCCATGGTGGACCGGCAAGGGTGGGCAGCCGGCTGCCGGGCGGCAAAATTTTTTTCTTTTGTCCTCCCGCCCCCGGGGGGCTTCAATCACCCCTTAAGCCCTTTGCCATGGCCGAGATCACCAAGAGCTACGAACCGCGCGACGTCGAAAAGAAGTGGTACGCCGCCTGGACGGACCGCCGGGCCTTCGCCGGGAGGCGCGGGGACGGAAAGGAGCCCTACGCGATCGTGATCCCGCCCCCGAACGTGACCGGGGTGCTGACCATGGGCCACGTGCTCAACAACGCGCTGCAGGACATCCTGGTCCGCCGGGCCCGGCTGGAGGGCAAGAGCGCGCTCTGGATCCCAGGCACCGACCACGCCGGCATCGCCACCCAGACGGTGGTGGAGCGGGAGCTGCGCAAGGCCAAGGTGCACCGGCGCGACCTCGGCCGCGAGCGGTTCCTGGAGAAGGTCTGGGCCTGGCGGAAGGAGAAGGGCGACATCATCCTGGAGCAGCTGCGGCGCCTGGGCGCCTCCTGCGACTGGGACCGGACCCACTTCACCATGGACCCGGAGTACTCCCGGGCCGTGCTCAAGGCCTTCGTCGAGCTCTTCCGGGACGGCCACATCTACCGCGGCAAGCGGATGGTCAACTGGTGCCCGGCCTCGCAGACCGCCCTCTCGGACGAGGAGGTCATCATGAAGCCGGCGAACGGCCTGCTCTACAAGGTGCGCTACGAGCGCACCGACCGCCCCGGCGTCTTCCTCGAGGTGGCGACGACCCGGCCGGAGACGATTCCGGGCGACGTGGCGCTGGCCGTCCATCCCGAGGATCCGCGCTATGCCGACGCGATCGGCAAGACCGTCTGGCGGCCCCTCAACCGCGCCCCGATCCCGGTGGTGGCCGACGCGGCGGTCGACCGCGAGTTCGGCTCGGGCGCGCTCAAGATCACCCCGGCCCACGACAAGGTCGACTTCGAGGTCGGGCGGCGGCACAACCTGCCGGTCATCGACGTCCTGAACGCGGACGGCACGCTCAACGAGCTGGCGGGGCCGGGCCTGGCGGGGCTCGACCGCTTCGCCGGCCGCAAGAAGGCGGCCGAGCTGCTGCGCGAGGCGGGCGCCCTGGCCGGGGAGGAGGCCTACCAGAACAACGTGGGCTATTCCGAGCGGGCGGACGTGCCGATCGAGCCCCGGCTCACCTGGCAGTGGTGGCTCAAGTACCCCTGCCTGGACGAGGCCAAGCAGGCGGTCGAGGGCGGCGCCATCAAGTTCTACCCCGAACGCTGGTCCAAGGTCTACCTTCACTGGCTGAACAACATCCAGGACTGGTGCATCAGCCGGCAGCTGTGGTGGGGGCACCGCATTCCGGTCTGGTACCGCAAGGGCCTCGACCGGGAGCGGCTGACCGAGGCCGACCTCGCCGACCCGGCCAAGGTGCACGTCTCGCTCGAGGGGCCGCCCGACCCGGCGAACTGGGAGCAGGAGGACGACGTGCTCGACACCTGGGCCTCCTCCTGGCTTTGGCCCCTGGCCACGCTCGGCTGGCCGGAGAAGGCCGCGATGGAAAAGGCGGACTTCGACTTCTTCTATCCCACCACCACCCTGGTGACCGGGCCCGACATCATCTTCTTCTGGGTCGCGCGCATGATCATGGCCGGGCTGCGGTTCGCCCGCCCCGGCGAGCCCCTGGAGCGGCGCATTCCCTTCCGCCACGTCTACTTCACCGGCATCATCCGCGACGCCCAGGGCCGGAAAATGTCGAAGTCCCTGGGAAATTCACCGGATCCGCTCGACCTCATCGCCAAGTACGGGGCCGACGGCCTGCGCCTGGGCATCGTCTCGATCGCTCCGCAGGGCCAGGACATCCGCTTCCAGGAGGACCGGATCGAGGGGGGCAAGAACTTCTGCAACAAGCTCTGGAACGCCTGCCGCTTCCGCCAGATGAGCGGGCCGGCGGGGGACAACTCCTCGCTGGCGGCGATCCTGGGCCGCCTCGAGCCGGAGAAGTTCGACGACGACGACGAGGCCATCCTGGCCAAGCTGGTGCAGCTCGACTCCGACCTCGCCTCGAGCTTCTCGCGGTTCGAATTCTCCGACGCCTGCCAGAGGCTCTACGGGTTTTTCTGGAACGACTTCTGCGACTGGTACGTCGAGGTCTCCAAGTCGAAGCTCCAGGCCGAGGGGACCAGGGCCAACTGCCTCGCCATCCAGGATCTGGTGCTGCGGCAGGCGCTGCTGCTGCTCCATCCCTTCATCCCCTTCGTCACCGAGGAGCTCTGGCAGCTGCTGGGCTACGCCCCCGGCGGAGAGATCATCGAGGAGTGCCGCCTGCCGTTCGCCGCGGAGCTCCGGGCGCGGCTCGGCCGCCCCTTCAAGGCCGACGCGGTCGAGGCGGTCCTGCGCCTCCAGCAGTTCGTCTCGCAGGCCCGCGCGCTCAAGGCCGAGCACAATCTCGCCAGCAAGCGCGTGCGCCTGCTCGTCACCGGGGACGAGCCGGGCTGGGCCGCGGTCCAGGCCAACCTGGCGAAGCTCGCGCGGCTGGCCGGCGCGGAGGAGATCCTGCGCCGCGACCAGGTCGAGGGCGCGCCCGCGGTGGTGACGCCGCTCGGCACCCTCCACCTCGACCTGGCGAGCGCCGTCGACGCCGCCGCGGAAAAGCAGCGCCTGGCCAAGGAGATCGAGAAGCTCGCCCACCATATCGCCGCGACCGAGGCGCGCCTGGGCAATCCCGCCTTCACCGGCAAGGCGCCGCCGGCCGTGATCGCGGGGGCGCGCCAGCAGCTCGCCGAGCAGCAGGCCAAGCTGGCGGAGCTGGAGCGGCTGCGGGCGGCGCTGAAGTAGCCCGATGCACCCCGGCTCGGACCGGCCGGCGGGACGGGGGCGCGGCGCCTGGGCGCCGCTGCTGCTGCTTGCGGCGGTCCTGGCGGCGTACTGGCCCTGCCGCCACGGCGGCTTCGTCTGGGACGACGATGCCCACGTCACGCGGCCCGAACTGGCCTCGCTCGCCGGCCTCGGGCAGATTTGGGCGCGGCTGGGCGCGACCCAGCAGTACTACCCGGCGGTCCACAGCGCCTTCTGGCTGGAGCACCGGCTCTGGGGGGACGCCACGCTGGGCTACCACCTGCTGAACGTCCTCCTGCACGCGGCGGCGGCCTGCCTCTTCGCGGCCCTCCTGCGGAAACTGGCGGTTCCCGGCGCTTGGCTCGCCGCGTTCCTGTTCGCCCTCCATCCGGTCGCGGTCGAGTCGGTCGCCTGGATTTCCGAGCAGAAGAACACCCTTTCGACCGTCTTCTACCTGCTGGCGGCGCTCTCCTACCTGCGCTTCGACGCCCGGCGGACGGGCGGACCCTACCTCCTCGGGCTGCTGCTCTTCCTCCTGGCGCTCCTCGCCAAGTCAGTCACCGCGACGCTGCCCGCGGCGCTGCTGCTCGCGCTCTGGTGGAAGCGCGGGCGGCTGGAGTGGCGGCGGGACGTCCTGCCGCTGGCGCCCTGGCTGGCGCTGGGGATCGCGGCCGGCGGCTTCACCGCGTGGGTCGAGCGGCGCTTCGTCGGGGCCGAGGGGCCGGACTACGCGCTCACTCTGCTGCAGCGCGCCGCGCTTTCGGGACGCATCGTCTGGTTTTACCTCGGGAAGCTGGTTTGGCCGGCGCGCCTCGCGTTCATCTACCCGCATTGGGAGGTCGACGCCGGCCGGCCCCTCGCCTGGCTGCCGCTGGCCGGGGTCCTGGCGGCGACGGCCTGCCTGCTCCGGCGGCGTTCCCTCCTCGCCCCCTGGCTGTTCTTCCTGGGCTCCCTCGCGCCCGCCCTGGGCTTCTTCGACGTCTATCCCTTCCGCTATTCCTACGTCGCGGACCACTTCCAGTACCTTCCGAGCCTGGGGATCTTCGCGCTGGCCGGCGCGGGCCTCGCGGGCTGGGGGCGGCGGCTCCCGCGCGCGGCGGCCCTGCCCGGGGCGGCCGCTCTGCTCGCGCTGCTGGCGGCGCTGAGCTTCCGCCAGAGCCGGATGTACCGCGACGCCGAGACCCTTTACCGCGAGACCATCGCCCGCAACCCGGCCTGCTGGCTGGCCTACAGCAACCTCGGCACCCTCTACCTCGAGCAGGGCCGCGCTGCGGACGCCGAGCGCTGCCTGGAGCGGGCCCTGGCGATCAAGCCGGACGCCGACGCCCACTACAACCTGGCCAACGTCCTGCTGGCCGAGGGCCGGCTGGAGGAGGCGCTGCCCCATTACCGCGAGGCCCTCCGGCTCAAGCCCGCCTACCCCGAGGCCTGCGACAACCTCGGGACCGCCCTCGCCCGGCTGGGACGGCTGGAGGAGGCCGCGGCGGAGTACCGCGAGGCCCTCCGCCTGAAGCCCGATTACCCCCGCGCCCGCTCCAACCTCCGCGTGGTCCTGCGCGCGCTGGGCCGGGGCCCGGGGGTCTCCCCGTAAGAATAGGCTCGGCAATGGCATCCCCATGTGGGATGCCTAGAACCGAGTCATTACCTGCAGCTAATCATCCTATGTCAGTCTGGGAATATAAGGTCATCTCCAGCGGGAAGGGCGGATTCGCCACTCCGGCGTTGCTGGAAACGTTTTTGAATCAGTTGGGCAAGGACGAGTGGGAGATCATCCGCTTCCAATCCCTGCCCGACAACCCGCTGGCCTTCACCGGCCTGGCGCGCCGTCCGACGCAGCGCGATTGGACGATCGAGGACGCGGCGGCCGCGGCCGCGCGCGCCGAGGCCGACAAGCTCCGCGCCGAGTTCGCCGCCAAGTTCAAGGAGGGCGGCGGCGGGGCCGCCGAGGACAAGGCGGTGTCGGTGGCCGAGGAGAAAACCGAGGCCAAGGACGACATCCGCCGCCTGCGCGACACCGAGAGCGACCTGGATCCGGACGCGCCGGACGAGAACGGCGAGGGCGACGAATGGGACAAGCTGTCCTCCGAGGACGAGCTGCCCACCTTCTTCGAGGCGATCCGGCCGCACATGCGGCGCAACCAGCGGGGCCCGGGCCTGGCGGTCGGGGTCGATTACCTCGCCAAGAAGTGGGACCTGACCGAAAAGGAGGTCATCGGGGCCCTGCGCGAGTGCGGCCTGGCCATCCCGGAGGACGACGACGCGGACCCGGTCTACGTCGAGTACGACGGGGACCTCTACTGGGTGAACGCGAACCGCCGCGGCGAGCTCTGGATCAACACCAAGGAAAAGCCCCGCCCGAAGTTCCGGGTCGCCCAGGGCACGCCGGTCGCGTCCGAGCCCGCCGAGGGGGCCGGGGCGACCGCGGGCGAGCCCGAGGAGCCCCACGGCGGACGCCGGGAGCGCGACCGCGATCGCGGCCGCCGGCGCGAGCGCCAGGAGGAGCAGGCCGCTTCCTCCGCCCCCCCCCTCGAGCCCGGCCAGCCTTTGCCGGCCGGTCCCGAGCTGCTCGAGCGGCTCGCCCCGATGATGCGGCGCAACCGCCGCGGCCGGGGCATCTCCGGCAGCACCAGCTTCCTCTCCCGCGCCCTCAAGCTGCCCGAGGCCGACCTGATCGCCGCGCTCGCGGCCCTGGGCCTGGCCGTTCCGGCCGGCCCCGAGGACAAGCCCGCCCCGGTCGAAATCGCCGGCCGCGCCTGGTGGCTCAACCACGACCAGCGCGGCGGGGTCTGGATCAACGGCGACGACAAGGAGGGCCCGAAAGAGGCCGACGGCGCCGCTCCCGGCGGCGCGATCACCGACAATCCGGAGGTGCCGCCCGCCCCGGCGCCGGCGGCTGATTCCGCCCCGGCATCGGCCGCGCCGCTCGCCGCGGTCCGCCTGCTGATGGTCCCGAGCAAGACCGGAGGGTTCTCCGGGGAGGTGTGCCAGCTGGCGGAGACCCTGGGCAAGAACGCCGAGGAATTCATCCACACCCTCACCGGCGCGGGCCTCAAGGTCCCGGAGAAGCCCCGCGAGAAGCCTGTCTTCGTCGAGCACGCCGGCGAGATCTTCTGGCTGAATCGCAACGCCAAGGACGAGCTCTGGCTGAACGCCAAGGCCTCGAAGTTCTCCGACGGCGGCCGCCGCCCCCGCAAGGGCAGGGACAAGGACGGGGACGAGGCGGACGCCGAACCCGAGGCGGGCGCCTAGCCGCCTCCCGCTCCGCGCCAGCGGAGCTCGACGTCGAGCCGGGCCTGCGCGAACGCGCCGGCTCCCTCGTCGCCGGCCTCCAGCTCGATCGCCTCCAGGGTCAGCCCCGGCTCGGCCGCCAGGGCCCGGACGGTCGCGACGATGCCGGACCAGGCCGCCAGCGGCGGACGGTCCAGGCTGAAGCGGCGGACCCGCCAGCCCGCCGCGCCCGGCGCATCCCCCGGGGCTTCGGTCCAGCCGCGCATGAGCAAGGCCAGGGCGCCTTCCGCCGGCCCGCGCTCGGGCAGCTGGCCGCGGGCCTGCGCCAGGCGGGCCGCGCCCTCCCCGGCGGTGCGGGCGGCCGGCGGCTCCTCCGCCGCTCGGAAGCATCCCCGCCAGAGGAAGTCGCGGCCGGCCGGCGCCGGGGTCTCCCGCCAGGACCAGGCCGCGTCGCCGGCCGCCAGCGCCTCCCGCATCCGGCGGAGCGGATCGCCGGCCGGCTCCTCCGGTCCGCCGATCCGGCCGCGGACCAGAAAGTCCGGCCCCTGGGAAGAGACCTCGCGCAGGCAGACCCCGGGCGGGGTCGCCCGGGAGAGCGCGAGCAGCAGGAGATCGAGCCGGTAGCGCGGCGGCAGCGCCTCCGCCACCGCGCGGTTGATCGCTTCCAGCTGCCGGGCCGCGGCCAGCTCCGAGTCCCGGGCCGCCGCGCCGGCGGCTTCCCGGATCCGGCTCTGCCGCCGCTGGTCGGCGGCGGCGACGTGGGCCCGCCAGGCGGCGAAAACGGCGGCGAGGGCCAGGAGGGCGACCGCCCCCATGGCCAGAAGCCGGCGGCGGCGGTCCGGCGCCGGCCGCAGGAAATCCTCGGATCCGCCGCGGGGCAGGCGCCGCGCCTGGGCGAGCAGCGCCGCCAGGGGAACCTCGGCGGGAACGAGCCGGCGCACCGCCTCGCGAATCTCCGGCGGCCAGGCCTCGTCCTCGAGGACGGCCCACGCCGGCGGCTGGCGCTGCTCGTCGAAGGTGGCCAGGGTCGCGCTCAGGTCGGCGGCCAGCTCCGCCGCGGCCTCGGCCCGGTGCAGGCGCAGCCGCTTCCGGCCCTGGGCGTCGGCGCTCGCCAGCAGCGCCCACGAGCCGATGACCGCCAGCCGCAGGCAGGCCGGCCCTTCGGCCGGCCCGCGGGGCATCGCCCCCAGCAGCGCCGCCAGGGTCCACGCGCCCTCGACGCGCAGGCCCTGGTCCTCGAGGGCTCGCACCAGGGCCGGCAGCGGCGAGCGGGCCTCGGACGCGAGCAGCGCCTCCTCCGAGCCGGGCGGACCCTGCTCCGCGCTCCAGACGCAGCCGCGGCGGCGTCCGGCGGCCCGGCGCCCCGCCGCCTCCGCGGGCGCGACCATCTCCAGCGCCAGCGCCGCGGGCTGGTAGAGGATCCGGACCGCCGCGGCCTGGGGGAACTCCCCGGCCAGGCGCCGCGCCAGCGCCCCGGCCGGATCCTCCGCGGGAACGGGCAGCGTCGGGCCCGGCCGGCCGTCGGGCCCGGCCAGCAGCGCCTCGGAGCCGAGCCAGAGCAGAGCGATCGCATCCCTGCTCACAGGCTCGCGAGGTAGTAGAAGACGTCCACCGCGCCCGCGCCGGCGTCCTTGGCGTATTCGACGGTCCCGACGGCCTGGTCAGCCGCGGCCGGCGCCGCGGCCGTGTTCACGGTGAGCGGGGCGCCATTGACGTCCAGCGCGAGCTGGTAGGCGTCGGAGTCCGGCACGGCCTTGAGGACGAGGTAGGCGACGTGGGCGCCCGCCTGGAGGGGACCGGTGCCGGCGAGGTTGAAGGCGCAGGAGGCGCTGCCGGCGGCCGCGCCGGTCGTGCCCGGGTTGCTGCTGCCGTCGCAGAGGGCGCATTCCGCGCGGCTGCTGGCGCTGTAGTCCGCGGTGGGGGCGGTGGTGTTGGTGAAGCTTTCCGAGGCCGGCGACCAGGCGAGCGCCACCGCCGTCGGGGCGGGGGCGAGGTTTTGGGCGCCGATGCGGATGCTGAGGGGACGCTCCAGCAGGCCCTCGGCCAGGAGGAGGTTGTCGAGGGTCGCGGCCTTGGCCGCGGCCGCGGTGTTGAGGGCGGCCGTCCCCGTCCACTCGGAGGCGGGCAGGACGGGCGCGGCGGTCAGCGCGGACTCGGTCACCGGGATCGTGCCGAGCGAGCCCGGGCGGCTCAGGTAGGCGGCGATGGCGGATTTGACGGTGCTGGCGGAGCCCTCCGCGTTGCGGAGGCGGGCGCTCTGCAGCACCCGGGAAATGGCGGGAACGCCGATGGCCACGATGGCGGCGATCACGGCGAGGACGGCGAGGATCTCGATCAGGGTGAAGCCCGGCCGGCGGGGGGAATCAGGAGGCAGGTGGGGAGGCATCCTGCTGATCATAGCAACCGCGGGCGGGCGCCTCCACCGCGGCGCAGATCTCCTCCGGCGTCGTCAGGCCCGCGGCGGCCTTGCGCAGCCCGCTTTCATAGAGCGTCCCGCAGCCGCGCGCGCGCAGCTCCCGCAGCAGCTCGGCGGCGGGGGCGGCCTCCGCGATCCGGCGCTCCAGGCCGGCGAGCGGGAAGACCTCGACGATGGCGCTCCGGCCCCGGTAGCCGCGGCCCTGGCAGAGGGGGCAGGCCCGGTCCGGCGCCGCGGCGAAGAACCGCCCCTCCGGCGCCTCCGGCAGCTCCCGGAGGCGGGCCGCCCACTCGCGACGCTGGGGATGGGGCACGCGGCAGCGCTCGCACAGCAGGCGGACCAGGCGCTGGGCGATCACGCCCTTGAGCGCCTCGGCCAGCAGCAAGGGATCGAGGCCCAGGTCGCGGAGCCGGGCGACGGCGCCCAGGGCGTCGCCGGTGTGGAGGGTGCTGAGGCAGAGGTGGCCGGTGAGGGAGGCCTTCAGGGTGGTCTCGGCGGTGGCCCGGTCGCGGGTCTCTCCCACCAGCAGCACGTCGGGATCGTGCCGCAGCGCGTGCCGGAGCACCTCGCCGAAGGTCCTGCCGATCCGGTCGGCCACCTCCACCTGCAGGAAGGCCCGCGGATGGCGGATTTCGACCGGCTCCTCCAGGGTGATGATCTTGAGCTCGTTGATCTCGCCCGCCGGCAGGCTGTTCAGCATCGAATAGAGCAGGGTGGTCTTGCCCGAACCGGTGGGCCCGGTGACGTAGATCAGCCCGTGCGGCAGGGCGAGGAGGCGGCGCAGGCGCGCGATCTCGGCGGCGTCCAGCCCCATCTCCTCGAACGAGCGGACGCCCGCGTGCTCGTCGATGATCCGCACGACGATGGATTCGCCGTGGACGCCCGGCAGGCAGGAGAAGCGCAGGTGGTAGAGGCGCGCGCCGACCTGGAGTGCGCCCTGGCCGTCCTGCGGCAGCCGCTTTTCCGCGATATCCATCCGCCCGGCGAGCTTCGCCGCCTGGACGACCGCCTCGCGCACCCCGCCCTCGATGAAGCGGCGGTGCGCCAGCCGGCCGTCCACCCGGTGCCGGACCTCGAGGCTGCGCTCCCGCGGCTCGAGATGGAGGTCGCTCGCCCCCTCGGCCACCGCTCCGCGCAGCAGGCGGCCGAAGAGCTCGCCCGCGCCGGCCTCGGCCGCCGGGGGCGGCCCCCACGCCTCCTCGAGCAGGGCGAGGATCTCGCCCTGCGGGGCGACGTGCAGGCTCACCTCGTAGCCGGGGAAGTCGCTGCGGGCGTCCGCCGGGCCGTAGCGCGCGGGGTCGGCGACCGCCAGCTGCAGCCGGCGCTCCTCCTGGGCGAAGCCCAGCACGCATTTGCGGCGGGCCGCCTCCTCCGGGAGGAGCCGCGCGGCGGCGCGGCTGAAAGCGGCCGGGTTCAGCCGGGCCTCGGGCAGCCGGTGGCGCCGGGCGATCAGCTCGGCCAGGCGCCGCGGCTCGGCCAGCCCCAGCTTCTCCAGCACCAGGGCGAAGGGCTCCTGCGGATTGCGGCGCCAGGCCTGGCGCGCGCTGGCCAGGTGCTCCTCGCTCAGGGCGCCCTCGGCCACCAGCGCGCGCCCCAGCCAGAAGGGATCCGCTTCCGCCGCCATCGCGCCCTCAGCCGATCGGCTCCGCGGTCAGGAAAATCACCAGCTCCGTCCGGGTCTTCACCGTTGCGGAGGTGCCGAAGGCGCGGCCGACGACGGGCAGGGCCTGCAGCCAGGGCACGCCCTGCGACTGGCGGGCGCTCGCCTGGTAGATCAGCCCCCCGATCATGACCGACTGGTCGGGCCGGAGCCGGGCGATGGTGGAGAGGGCCTTGATGTCCATGCGCGGGGCCGTCTGCTGGCCGTCGGGCGAGGTGTCGATCCCGATCAGCTGGGTGATGGCCGGGAGCACGTCGACCGTGACGGTGCCGTCGGCGTTCACCTCGGGCGTCACATAGAGGACGGTGCCGATGGTGATCGCGTTCTGGGCATAGCTGTTCTGGGTCGTGGCCACCGGGGTCGCCGCGCCGGCCTGGTTGATGGTGGTGGAATTCGCGAGGGAGAAGAAGGTCTGCTCGGTTCCCACTTTCACGAAGGCGGTCTGGTTGCTCAGGCTGACCACGGACGGGTTCGAGACCGCGCGCACCTCGCCCTGGGCCGAAAGCGCGCGGATGACGGCCGAGACCCGGCCGGTGGCGAGGGTGCCCGAGACCGTCGGCGCCCCCAGGCCGGCTCCGTTGACCGCCGAGAAGGCCGTGGCGGTGGCCAGCCCGCGCAGCGAGAGGCCGCCGGTCTGGAGCGCGGCCAGCGACCAGTCGACGCCCAGCTGGTGCTCGGCGTTCAGCTCGACCTCGACGACCCGGGCGGCGATCCGCACCTGCCGCGACACGCGCCGGTTGAGCCGCGCGATGAATTCGCGGAAGCCGTCCTGGCGGAACGGAGGCGCCGTGACCGCGGCCAGGCCGGCGAAGCGGTTGACCAGGACCGACTCGCCGGCGCGGCAGAGGGCGGCCAGCTCCGCCTGGACGTCGGGCCAGAACGTGTTCTGGTTCTGCTGGAGGATCGAAAGATTGGTCTGGTCGGTCTGGCTCGCCCCGGCCGGCGCGGCCGGCTGTCCCGGCGCCGCCGAGGCGCTGGCCCCGGACTGGGCCGAGAGGATGACATTGCTGCCGCCCTGGGACGACCGATTCATCTGGGGATAGTCGATCTCGTAGAAGCGGGTGACGTTGCGGCCCAGCGCGACCACCCGTCCCTGCAGCTCCCAGTAGCAGCCCGCGGACTTGGCCAGGGCGTCGATCAGCTCCCGGAGGGTGCCGTCCCGGAACTCCAGGCTGACCTCGGCCGGCAGGGGCGCGTCGGCGACGAAGGTCAGCCCGTACGCCCTCCCAACGGTGAGGAGGGCGGCCTCGAGCGGGGTCCGCGAGACCTGGAAGGAGCGGACCGGGGCGTCGAGAGGGCCCGTGGGCCCGGGGGCTGCCGCCTCCGCCAGCCGGTAGTCCGACGCGCCGGAGGGCGGCGCCGCGAGCGCCAGGGCGCCCAGCAGCAGAGGAGGAAGCGACGCCTTCACGGCCGCGCGCCCTCCCCGCGCTCGAGCAGGCGCCGCCGGCGCAGGTCCTCGAGCGACTGCTCCATCGAGACCATGCCGTGCCGCCCCCCGGTCGCGATCTCATTGGCCAGGAGATGCTGCCGGGGCTGGGGATCCTCGATCAGGTGCCGGACCCCGGGCGTGGCGAGCAGAAGCTCGAAGGCGGCGAGCCTCCGTCCGCCGGCGGAGCGGACCAGCTGCTGCGCGAGGACAGCGACCAGGCTTTGGGCCAGGCGGCTGCGGATTTCCGGGGCCCGGTCGGCGGGATGGGCGCCGACGATGCGGGAGATGGCCTCTGGGGCGCTGCCGCAATGGAGGGTGCCGAGCACGAGCAATCCGGTCTCGGCCGCCGTCAGGGCGGCGGAGATGGTCTCGGCGTCGCGCATCTCCCCCACCAGCAGTATCCGGGGATCGCTGCGCAGCGCGCCGTGGAGGGCGCCGGCAAAGTCCGCGAAGTCCCGGCCCTTCTCCAGCTGGCGGACCAGGCAGCGGCGGCTCGAATGGCGGAACTCGATCGGATCCTCGAAGGTCAGGATCATCTCCTCGCGCTCGCCGTTGAGGTGGTCGATCGCGGCGGCGAGGGTGGTCGACTTTCCCGTGCCGATCGCGCCGGTGACCAGGATCAGCCCGCGCCGGCAGGCGAGCGCGGCGTCCGTAAACGCCCGGGGCGCCCCGAGGCTCGCCAGCGCGGGGATCCGGCCGGGAATGTGCCGAAGGTTGAGGCAGGGGACTGCCCCCGCCGAATAGGTGTGAAGCCGGAAGCGCTCGCCGCCGCGCGTGAAATGCCCGTCGGTCCCCGGAGACACCGGTCCGCTCGCTCCCAGGGCGGCGGCCGTCAGCGCCTGCAGCCGCTCCTCCGAGCAGGGCGGGCGGTCGAGCGCCCGCATCCGGCCGCCGATCCGCAGCCAGACCGGTTCCCCGGCCTGGAAATGCCAGTCGGAGGCGCCGGCCGCCAGTCCGGCGTCGATTTCCCCGTAGAGTCCTTCGCGGTCGGCCATACCGCAATTATAGCAACCGCGCCGGCTAGTCCTGCAGGGTGATCTCCGCGTTGTCGCGGAGGACGAACTGCGAGAAGAGCTGGGCGGAGGGCGGGGCGGCCGCGCCGCGGTAGGCCTGGATCGTCCTTCCCGCGTAGATCCCGCTGAGCACCTGCGTGCCCGCGTTCGCCCCGACCACGGCCGAGCTTCCGGCGGTGGTCCCGTTCAGGTTGTAGTAGACGAAGCAGCTGTCGGCGGGGTGGGTGTTGTTGATCGCCACGGTGAACTTCGGGCAGACGATCCGTTGCACGCACAGCTGCCACAGCCGGCCGGCGCCGCCGCCCACCCAGGCCCGGGCCTGCGCGGCGCTGAGCGCGGCGGTCCACGTCGGCGGCAGCACCGCGGCCGGGTTGGTCCAGTCGGTGTTCCAGATGTCGGCGAAGAGGGCGAGATTGGCCGGGTCCTGCGGGTTGGCGGGATTGGGCCAGGGCGGCAGCGACAGCTCGCCCGCCGGCGCGGCCAGCGACAGCAGGAGGAAGCGCTGCTGGCCGGATTCGCCCAGGGGACCCTCCAGGAGGACCCGGGCGTTGCGCTGGGCGTTGAACAGCACCTGGGCCACTCGGGGCTGCAGGGCGGGCGTCGGCGCGATCCCGACGACCGGGACGTCGCCGCGCTGGCGGGCGACCTTGGCGAACCAGTCGAAGGTGTTGGTGGTCGCCGGGGTGGAGGCCGGGTCCAGCGAGGAGGAGAAGGCCGTGCTATCCACGCCGGCCGGAACGCTGCCGGGCAGCGCCGCGAGGTTGGTCCCCTCGAGATCCGTCGACTCGAAGCTCGCTTGGACCGCGGCCGCCAGCGCCCGGAGTGAGGCGGCCTCCGCCGAAACCCGGGCGCGGCTGACCTGCAGGCCCACCGCGGGCGCCAGGGTGGCCAGGAGGATGGCGAGGACCGCGCAGACGCACAGCACCTCCAGCAGCGTGAAGGCGCCGGGCCGGGCGGGAAGAGGTTCACGCCGCCGCATAGACCACTTGGTAAACCGCCTGGAAGAACGACAGCAGGGCGAGGCCTACTCCGCCGACGACCAGCAGGGTGAGGGCGGGGTTCACCACCGCGATCGCCGCCTCGATCCGGCGCCGCGCCTCCGCGTCGTAATAGGCCGAAACCCGCTCGAGGGCGGGTCCCAGCCGGCCGGAATGCTCGCCGACCTCGATCGCGAGGCAGGCCAGGGGAGGGAAGATGCGCGTCTGCTCCAGGGCCCCGGCGAGCGAGGCGCGGCTGGACGCGAGCAGCTGGGCCGCGCGCCGCAGCCCCTGGGACACGGCCGCGTTGCCGGAGGCCTGGGCGCAGAACTGGAGGATTTCCGGCGCCGGCTTCCCCGCGCCGTAGAGCGAACCGTAGACTTTAGCCAGGAGCGCGGTCGACAGGGCCTGGTAGATGGGCCCCGCCAGCGGCAGGCGGCAGAGCGCCGCGTCGATGCGGAGGCGGGCTCGCGGGAGGCGGCGCGCCAGCCACCCGCCCCCCAGCCCCAGTCCCGCGAGGGCGGGCGCGGCGGCCCAGTCGCGGCGGACGGCGGCGGCGGCGGCCAGAGCTCCGCGGCTCAGCGGGGGCAGCTTTCCGCCGAGGGAGCCGAGGAGCTCCTCCAGCCGCGGAAACACCACGCCCAGCAGCAGCGCAGCGAGGCCGCCGGCCAGCGCGATCACCAGACAGGGGTAGGCGCAGGCGCGCCGGAGCTGCCGCCGGTTGGCCTCGGCGTAGGAAATCCGGTCGGCGAGGTCGCGGCACCGCTCGGCCAGGCGGGCCGTGCCGCTCTCCTCCCCGGCCTCGACCAGGGCCAGGGTGCTCGCCGGAAAGCTGCGGGGGAAGCGGCTGAGGGCGCGGGAGAGGCTCAGGCGCGCCGCGGCGACGTCCGCGTGCACGGCGCCGAGCACCCGCCGGGTGCGGGCGTCGGGGTACCGGTCCTTCAGCTTGGCCAGCGCGTCGACGATCAGCACCCCAGCGGAAAGGAGCATCTCCATCTCCCGGAAGAACTGCGCCTGGTGGCGCGGGGGGATCCGCGTGCACGCCGCGCGCCGGCGCCGGCCGGCGGCGAGGAGGATTCCGAGTTTCACGGCACGCGCAGCACCGCGACGGCGTCCCTTACCGGCAGCCGCACCTGGAAATGATTGTCGTTCAGCCCGATGGCGTCGGCGGAGATCGATTCGATCCGCCAGCCCTCGATGCGGTCGCCGCAGGCATAGGCGCGGCCGTTGATCAGAACCGAGGATTCGTCCGTTCCCTCGCCGATCAGCACGGAGCTGATCGCAAGGGTGAGCTGCCTCACCTTCGGCTGGGGAAGGTTGCGGGGCCGGAAGGGATTGGGGATGGCGTCCCGCTCCTCCGAGGCCAGGGCGCCGGCGACGTCAAAGACGCCGTCGGGGCCGGCCTGAACCGCGGTGGCAGGGCGAGGGGGGACGCCCCGGGGCGGGCCGGGGGTCGTGGCGCGCAGCGCCAGGGGAACCAGCAGCGTGAAGTAGCGCGTTTTGCCCACGGGGCTGATGATAGCAACCGGCCGGGGCGTTTCGGCGGAGGTTGGTCGACAAAAAGGCGACAATCCGCCCCGCGAGAGCCCCGGGCGCGCCCTCGGCGGGCCGCCGCCCGCCGCCCTCACCGGGCGCAGATCGGCATTTACCGCAGCCCGGGACCGGATTTGCTCGGATGCTGTCCCAAGCTCGGATGCCCGCCGGCCCCAATATCCTCTGGATCGTGACCACCCAATGGCGGGCGCAGGCGTTCGGATTCGCGGGCGACCGCAATGCGCGGACGCCCTGCCTCGACGCCCTGGCCTCCTCCTCCTGGAATTTCTTCCAGGCCGTCACCCCCCATCCCTTCGGACCTTTCGCGCGGGCGGCGATGCTGACCGGCGTACGCTCGCCCGAGAACGGTGTGCGCGATTATTACGATCCGCTGCCCGGCGGCGCCCGCACCATCGCGCACGAGCTGGACGGCAAGGGGTACGCCACGGCCTTTTTCGGGAAATGGCACCTGGCCGGGCGGGATCCGGCGGCCGAGCTGGTGGGCGAGGCGCATGCCCGGACGATCGTCCCGGCCTCCTCCCGCGGGGGCTTCGCCTTCTGGGAGGGATTCGAGAGCGGATTCCTGCTCAACGATCCCTGGCTGCACGGAAGCCGGCTGCCGGAACCGGTCCGCCTTCCCGGCTACCAGGCCGACGTGCTGTGCGACCGGGCCGCACAATGGCTGGCGGAACGGGAATTCGCCTCGCCCAAGCGCCAGCCCTGGTTCTGCGTCGTCAGCCTCGAGCCGCCCCATCCGCCCTATGACGCCCCGGCCTCGGGCGTCAGCCGGCACCAACCCGGCGGCGTGACGCTGGAGCTGAACGTGCCGCGGGGAGGGGAGGTCGAGGTGCGGGCCCGGGACGAGCTCGCCGGCTACTACGCCCACCTCGAGGCGACGGACCGAGCGATCGGCCGTCTTCTGGCCGCGCTGGAGCCCCTGCCGCCGGCGGCGGTGGTCTTCACCTCGGTCCATGGGGACATGCATGGCGCCCACGGTCTCTTCCGGAAGGGATGGCCCCACGAGGAAAGCGTCCGGGTGCCGCTTCTGGTGCGCACGCCGGGCGGGATCCCGCGGGGCGCCAAGCAGAGGCTGGCCGACGCCGTGACCCTGGCGGACCTTCCGGAGATCACCCGCCGGCTGGCCGCCGGGGCGGTGTCGCCGGCGCCGAGGCTGCCGCCGACGCAGGCGCGCATCTCCATGCCGAGCGTCGTCCGCCTGCCCCTGCAGTGCGACCGAGCCTGGACGGGGATGCGGACCGCCCGGCGCAAGCTGGTCCTCAATTCCGACGGCACTCCCTGGCTCCTCTTCGACCTCGAAAACGACCCGCTCGAGCTGGACAACCTCGCGGGCCGCCCCGATTGGGCGGCCGAGGTCCGGCGCCTGCAGGGACTGGAAAAAGGATGAGCGCTCCGCGCCTGCGCGTGGTCATTCCGGGGGGCACCGGCCAGATCGGGACCGTTCTAGCGCGGGCGTTGCACCGCATGGGCCACGAGGTCACGGTCCTCAGCCGCCGGCCCCGGCCCGGCCTGCCGTGGCGCTGCGAGGAATGGGACGGGGGAAGCGCCGGGGCCTGGACCCGCCGGCTCGAGGGCGCGGACGCGCTGATCAACCTCTGCGGCCGGAGCGTCAACTGCCGCTACACCGCGGCCAACCGCCGGGAGATTCTCGATTCGCGGACCGGACCGACCCGCAGCCTGGGCGAGGCCTTGGCCCGGCTGGAGAATCCTCCGCGGGTGTGGCTGCAGGCGAGCACCGCGACCATCTACGAGCACACCTACGGGCCGCCCAACGACGAATTCACCGGCAGGGAAGGCGGGGCGGAGCCCGGCGTGCCGGCGGGCTGGCAGTTCGGGGTGGAGGTGGCGCGGGCCTGGGAGGGAGCCGCCCGCGCGGTCCCCCTGCCGCGCACCCGCCTTGTGCTGCTGCGCATCTCGCTGGTGATGAATCCCGACCCCGGCAGCGTGTTCGACGTCCTGCTCGCGCTGGTGCGGCGCGGCCTGGGCGGGCCCCAGGGAAACGGCCGGCAGTTCGTCTCGTGGATCCATGAGGCGGACCTGGTGGCGGCGGTCCCGTGGCTCATGGCCCACGAGGAGGTCAGCGGCCCGGTCAACCTCGCCTCGCCCCGCCCGCTGCCCAACGCGGAATTCATGGCCGCGCTGCGCGCGGCCTGGGGGATGCGGGTCGGCCTCCCGGCGCCGGCCTGGCTGCTGGAGGCCGGGGCTGTCTTCCTGCGGACCGAAACCGAGCTGATCCTGAAGAGCCGCCGGGTGGTCCCGGGCGTCCTCGCTCGGGGCGGCTTCGAATTCCGCTATCCGGAATGGGCCAGCGCCGCCCGCGACCTGTGCCGGAGGTGGCGGCTGCGCCCTTCCGGCGCCGCTCCGGCGCGTCTCGCAGGAGAAACTCGATCTGGCCGTTGACGCTGCGCAGGTCCTGGCGCCCCGGGCCCGCTGCCCTCGATGCTTCCGGGGCGGTATGGAGGAGGCTGAGGCTTCATTCCGACCTCAGCGCCTGAGCCGGGTCGATCCGGGAGGCGCGGAGCGCGGGCATCGCGCACGCGATCAGCGCCGCGGCGAGCGCGAGGAGCCCGCTGGCCAGATAAGTCGGCGCGTCCCCGCCGGAAATTCCGAAGAGCTGAGATTGCAGCGCCCGGCTCCCGGCCCAGCCCGCCACCAGGCCGAGTCCGGCTCCCGGCAGCGCCAGCTTCAGGCCCCGGGCCAGCACGTCCAGCAGCACGCCGGAGCGCCGGGCGCCGAGGGCCATCCGGATCCCGATTTCCCGCGAGCGCTGGCCCACGAGGAATGCCACGACGCCGTAGATTCCGGTCGACGCCAGGACAAGCGCGGTGGCGGCGAAGAACAGGAACAGCTCCATGCTGAACCGCCGTCCCGAGGAGAAGTCCGAGATCCGCTGCGTCATCGTTTCGACGTCGAAGATCGGCTCGCCCGGGGCCGCCTGGTGGATCGCCTCGCGCAAGGAGGCAGCCGCCGCCGCGGGATCCTCGCGGGTTCGCGCGATGAGATGAAGCGTCATCGCCTCCGGCAGCTGGGCCAGGGGAACGTAGAACTCGACCTGGTCGCCGCGCTCCGCGCCGAACTGGGTGGTGTCCCCCGCGACGCCGACGATCTTGAGCTGCGGCAGGCTCATTTCCGGCAGGCCGATCTGGAAGGTCTTGCCGAGCGGATTCTCTCCCGGCCAGAACCGGTCCGCCATCTTGCGGCTGATGACCGCGCTGACGGTGAAGTTGGCATAGATCTTCCTGAGCGAGGCCATGGTCAGCGGCTGGCCGGGGGGAAAGGCCGGCCGCGGCTCATTTCCGTCGAATGCGGCCCCGCGGACCAGCGGGATCCCCAGGGTCTTGAAGTAGTCCGGCGTCACCACATGCACGTTGGATTCGGGAAAATGCCCGGGAGCCGGCAGGGGGCGGTCGGGACGGAAGAACGAGTTTGACGATTGGTTCCCGGTGTAGGGAAGCGAGGAGGCGAACGCCGCTGAAAGAATGTCCCCCCGGCCCTTAGCCTGCGCCAGCAGGGTTTCGTGGAAGCGGATGAAGGCGCCGGGGTCCTTGGTCATCGCCGCGGCCGCCGGGCTGGAAACGCGCAGCGTGATGACGTGCTCCGGCCGGATCCCGGTAGGGAAGGCGGTCAGCCGCTGCAGGCTGCGGATCAGCAATCCGGCGTCCACCAGCAGCGTGACCGCGAGCAGGACCTGGAGCAGCACCAGCGCGTCGCTGAGGTGGAGCCTTCCCCAGAGGGTCCGAACGAGCGGGCGCCCGTTCTTGAGCGCGTCGTTCGGGTTCGCCTGCGAGAGCTGCCAGGCGGGGGCAAGCCCGAAGGCGACTCCCGTCAGAAGCGCGAGGCCGGCCACCGCCAGCCACACTCCATAGTCGAAGCCGGTGGGCCCGTGAATCAGCTCGCGCATTTCCGGGGGAGCCAGCCGGGCCACGAGGGCATAGCCCCAGCGCCCCAGGACCGCGCCCAGGATCCCGCCGCCTCCGGCCAGCAGCAGGCTTTCGGCCAGGAGCTGGCCGAAGAGCTGGCGGCGGGTCGCGCCCAGGGCCGTTCGGATCGCCATCTCCCGCCGGCGTTGGAACGAGCGCGCGAGCAGCAGGTTTGCCACGTTGACGCAGACGACCAGCAGCAGCAGACCGACGGCGGCCATCAGCAGCATGAGCCTGGGCGCGGCGTCGCCTTCCAGCCGCGCGCGCAGGGGCACCAGCCGCGGCCGGGTGCCCGAGTTGGTGCTTGGATACTCGCGTTGGAGTCGCTCTCCGACGGCGGAGAGCTCCGCCCCGGCCTGGGCGAGCGCCACGCCCGGTTTCAGTTTCGCGATCCCGTAAAGGCCGGTGTGGTTTTCGCGCTGGCGCAGGAACTGCGCGTCCGCGGCCGGCTCGATCGGAATGAAAGCGTCCGCATGCCGGTGAAAGCGGAAATCCGCGGGCAGGATACCCGCGACCACGGTCGCGACTCCATTGAGCGTCACAGTCCGGCCGACCATTCCTGCCTGCTGCTGGAAGAGCCGTTCCCAGGTGGAATGCGTCAGCCAGACCGCCGGAGGGGCACCCACGCGGTCGTCCCGGGCGTCCAGGTCGCGACCCTGGGCCGAATGCAGCCCCATGACCCCGAAGAAGTCCCCCGAAACCTCGGCCACCGTCACCTCTTCGGCCCCGCCGGGGGTCTGCAGGGTGGCGCCTTCGGCGCGATAGACGGCGAGTCCGCTGAAGACGTCCTGGGAGGCTTTCCAATCGAGGAAATCGGGATAGGAGACCGACAGGTCGGGAGACTGGGCCGTGGCCTCCGAAATGTGCACCAGCCGGTCCGCGTCGGGGTAGGGCAGCGGGCGCAGGAAGGCGCCATAGACCAGGCTGAAGATCGCGGTATTCGCGCCGATGCCCAGCGCCAGGGTCGCCAAGACCAGCGCGGTGAATCCGGGCGACTTGCGGCAAAGCCTGAGAGCGAGGCGGAGAGAGCTCACGTTCCGAGATACACCGTCCCAGGGCCGAAAGTTACAGGAAGGCCCCGGTCCCGGTCCGGCGCAACGAAACGCGTCAAATCGGACCCTCGGCAGGCCGCAAAGCCGCTTGAGGCGCGGATGAAATCCCAAGCGTGACCCGTCCGCGAAAGACGCCCTCATCGCCTAGCGGTTGGAACGGCGCCCACTTAGGGCCCAAAGAGGGGTTCAATTCCCCGTGAGGGGCGCCCACTTCAACAGGAGGTTAAAAGTCGCGGCGAAAGGTCCCGGACCGCTGCGCCTGTGGTGGATCGAAGCGCGATTTTGGCCCCCAATAAGCCTGCCCCGGCCGCGGCGGGGTGGTCAATCCGCGTTCGGAAGGGCGGGGCAGGCGGACGGCCTTACTTCACCGTGACGTTGTCGAGATTGAAGGCGGCCATGGCAACGGGTTCGCCCGGATTCTCCACGTCCCGACCGCCGATGTCCCGGCTGGTGTGCCGGGTCGGTTCGGTGCGGAAGGAGCCGGTCCTGAAGGCGAGCCGGTTGACGCTTGTCGCGGCCTCGGCGAAGGCAGCTCGGCTGGCCGCCATCTTGCCGTCGATCGACAGGTCGTATTTTCCGGCTGCGGAGTCGACGGTGATGTCGAGGGTGCACCAGGCATTGGCCGCATATGTCCCGGCATCGACGCTCGCGGCGCCGTCCATGGCGCGGATATGGCCGTCCTCGCCGAACGCGATCCGCACCGGCCGCCGGCCGGAATGATCGAGGACATCGACCTCGAGGCGACCGGTATCCGCCTGGTGCGGGTATACCTTGAAGGAGATGCGGGGCGAGGGGCCCTCGGCAAAGACGCGTTCCGCCCTCGCATAGTCGTAGGGGTCGCGGTCGGCCAGCTGCAAGCTCCGGTCCTCCGCGCTGGGAAAGGCGACGACGCCGACGGGCGCCCACTGGCCCCGGCGAATATTCCAATCCGGGACCTTGCCGTCCACTTCGACCTGGTCGAACGAGTCGGAGACCGGGCCCTCCGCTTGGTAGCGGATCGGCACCGGCACGCGCGTGACCCAGATATCCTCCTTGGTGCTGTAGGTCAGCCACATGTCGGTGCCGGGGGGCGTGCCGTTGCCCTCGGAAATGCCGCGGATGTACTGCAAGCCGAAATCCTTGGCCCGTCCCATGTAGCGGCGCGGGGCGATCTCTCCGTCGACCAGGAGAAGCCGGTCGAACACGATGCCGTCGTCGCTGGTGGCGAGAGCCAGCGGCCAGCGGTGGTAGCCGTCATTGGCGGGATTGTAGACGATCGCATAGCGCCCATCCGCGGTCTTCTGGCCCCAGACCTTGGCCCCCGCGGTTACAATCGTGGGCATGGGGACGACATTGGTCCAGGTCTTGCCTTCGTCGGTCGAAAGGCCGGCGCCGGACCATTTCCAGAGGGAAACCGCGACGCCGTCCTTGCGGTGATAGACTGAGGGCGCTTCAAAGCGCCGCAGCCGTCCGTTCGGCCCCTTGAAGAGCGTGCTGGGGTCGCCCTCCTCCTCCCACCATTGCATGGTCTTCAGGCGATCGTTCAGGAGGGCGTCGCAGGCCGCGATGAACCCCTGATCGGGCGAATGCTTGTAGTAGAGCACCGGCATGGGGGCGCCGCCTGGGCTGAAGGGGCGGGAGGTGTTCTGCTCGTTCCAACCCTGGGCCTTGGCCAGTTCCGCGGTCTGGATGCGCTGGTCGGAATCAACGTGTCGGTAGTGCTGGTTGTACTTGATGAAATAGATCGGCCCGTAGCTGCCGTCCTTGTAGGCCTCCCGCACGACGCGGCCGATCCCGCCCGGACCGAAGGGGCTCGGGGTACCGCCGTAAAAGGCGCAGACGAGGAGCCGCCCATTGGGCGCGACGTAGAAGCCCATCCGCTGGTGCATGATCGCCGTGCCGGGCTCGCCCACCATGTTCCGAAACGGCGGCACATCGAGGAAATAGATGGGAAAGACCTCCTGGGGCTTCGACCAAGTCCGGCCGTCCGCCGAGGTCGCGACCAAAGTGTGTCCTGGCGCGACCTGCTCGCCGTAGGTGTTGCTTAGGTACTCGAGGTAAAACTTGTTGTTCCAGTACGCGATCATCGGCGCGTGGTTGTAGGTGAAACCGAAGTTGTCGGCCCATTCCGGGTGGGTGCGGTTGGCACGAAGCACCTGAATCGTCTCGACCCCCATTACCGGCGTAAGTCCGCCATCGTGGGCGTCGAGATTGACCTCGTGATGGAGGATCCGCACCGGTTCGGCGGCGGTTCCGGGCTGGGTGGTCTCGGCCGGAGGGGCCGGCTGGGCGGAAAGGACCGCGGAGGCGATGAGCGAGGGAAGCAGGACGATGATCTTATTTTTCATGGGGCTGGGGACGATGGCGCGGATATTAGGGCCGGCCGGGGTGGAACCTGATTTTCGGCCCGGGCTCGCGCGCGGACCGGCGAAATTGTGGTGGGCGGTGCGATCGGAGGGAGAAGGGGGTGAACGATTGTAGCGGCAAATATCTTAGAGCGGACGGCCGTCGGCCCGGCTGCCGCACAGCGCCACCTCCAACCCGAGTTCCCGCGCAAGGGCGGCCTTGGTATAGAGGGCGAGGTCCGCGGCCGGCGCGGAATGGGCGTAGGCCACCTGGATGTGATTCGCCTTGTGGCGCGCCATCATCTGATTGCGCGTCACACCATAGGTGACCGCGTGCATGATCGGCCATTGCGGCGTCGTTTCCCGCCAGCGCCGCTCGGTCTCTTCTCGGGGCAGCGCCATGACCCTGGCTCGGCCCAGATCGAGCTTCAGCGCGCCGTCGGCGACAAAAATTCGGCTCCAGACGATCTCGCCGGGCCGGGCGATGCCCCGAACCGTCCCGCCGCCGAGGCGGAAATACATCGGAGGTTGGCGCCAGGAATCGGTTCCCCGATAGCCCCCGACGTGATGCGCCGGGGGCGCGCTGCCCGAGATTAGGAATACCCAGACGTACTCGCTCGTCGTGCCGCTACGGTCCCAGTCGCCCCAGCGCAGATCATGCAGGGTGTTCTCGACCGGCTGGCCGAGCGCGGCATGGACCCGATGGGTGAGGAGGCCGTCGAGCCCGGCGCATTCGTCCACCTCGTTGAAATGCGTGATCGGCCGGCCGGGGCGGATGACCTTTCCCAGCCGACTGCGAACTGGCGGGCGGTCGGAATTGTTTAAGAGGCCCTCGGCCAAATCGGAGGCCGGCAACAGATCCTTCAGCCCCTGCTGGTACTGGATGCCAATCGCCTCGCAGCCGAATTCGTCGGCCAGGCGCGCCGCCGCGATGTAGGTGCGGCATTGCGCCAGGACCTGGGCCTCCGTGAGCTCAGTCCGCTCGTTCCGGCCGAGATGAAACCGCATCCCCTTGCGCCGCAGCCAGGAGTAGGCCGCGCGCGCCTCGCCCACGCCGACCTGGGTGGCGGCGTGGTAAAGCGCGGATTGTGAGAGCCGCTCCTTGTACACGCCGACCGGGAAGAGCAGCTCGTCCGGGATGATGGCGTTGTACATGCCCATGCAGCCCTCGTCGAAGACGCCCAGGATCGCCTTGTTCAGCCGCAGGTCGGCGGCAATGCGCCGCGCCACGGCGCGGGCCCGCGCCGGCACCGCGCTCCGGCCCAGCAGCTTCACATGGCTGATGGAGTGCCGAGCGCGGCCGGTCTTGAGCCAGCTGGCGAGGCGCCCGAGGAAATACTCGTCCTTGAAGTCTTCGCTCCAGAGCGTGGAGTAGCTCACGCCCGCCTTGGTCAGCGAGCCGTTGAGATTGAGCATGCCGACCAGCCCGGGCCACTGGCCGCTCCAGTTGGCCACGGTCAGAATGGGGCCGCGGTGGCTGATGAGGCCCGCCAGGACATGATGGGAATACTGCCAGACCGCCTCGGCCACGATCAGCGGAAGGTCCGGGTCCAGCCCGGCAAAAACGGCAAGGCCCTCCCGCTGTGAGGCGATGAAGCCATGCCCCTCCTTTGGTTTGTAGGGATGGGCCCGCACGAGCCGGCCGCCCAGGCGGGCGACAGCTCCGGCGAGCGCGCGCTCAAGCGCGCGCTGCGCGGGCCAGCACAGCTGGTTGGCGGAGGCGCGGAGATCGCCGCTAGCGACCAGGAGGACGGTCGGAGGGGTTTTGTTTTTCGCCATGATGGAACGCTTCAATTGTGGAGCATCAGCCGCCGATAGGCCAAAAAATCAGCATGCAGCCGATGGAAAACCCGGTACTTGGCTGCATGGTACGCCGCGACCCGGCCGCGGCCGGGCGGGATCACGGCGCCGACCGCGTTCATCGTCTTCATCGCGGCCAGCACGGACCCGTGGCGGCCGATGGCCATCGCCCCGAGGACAGCCGCTCCGAGCAGCACGGCTTCGGGCTCCCGCGGCAGCACAATCCGGCAGCGGGTGATGTCGGCGTGTTCGCGCAGGAAAATCGGGTTTTTCGTCCCGCCGCCGCAGGCGAAGATGGTATCGATGCGGAAGCCGCGGCGGTTCATCGCGGATAGGATGTGACGGGTGCCGTAGGCGATGGCCTGGATCGCCGCGAGGTACTGCCGCGCCAGATCGTCGGCCGTGGCGGAAAGCGAGAGGCCGGCGATCGTCCCGCGCAGCGTGGGGTCCGCCCGGGGTGAGCGATTGCCGTGAAAGTCGGGCAGGAAATGCAGGTCGCGGGTAAGGGCGGCGGGATGGGGGGTATTTTCCGCCCGGGCAAGGGAGGCAAGCCGGCGGTTGAGCAGCTCGTAGATGCTCCGGCCTTCGCGCTTGGCCTGCGCCCGCAGCGATCCTGCCGCAGGGTGCGAGGAAATGACGTGGTCGATCAAGGCCCCGGTGGCCGACTGGCCCCCTTCGGTCAGCCAAAGGCCGGGGATCATGGCGGAAAAGTAGGGTCCCCAGACGCCGCGGACATAGGTGGGCCGAGCGGAAACCGCCATGTGGCAGGAAGAGGTTCCACCAATCAGAGCCAGCCGCCGGGCGATTGCCGCCGAGGTGGGGGATCGTCCGCGAATCCGCGCGCCGAGAACGCCAAGGCCACCGGCATGGGCGTCGATAATCGCGGTTCCCACGGGTGTTCCTGGAGCGAGGCCGAGCTCCTTGGCGGCGCGCGCCGTCAGCCCGCGGCCGATGGCCTCCCCCATTGGGCGGATGCGGGCGCCAATGCGCCTGAAATTTTCCGCCGCGAGGTCGGCGAGGCCGATGCGGGCGAGATAGTCTCGGTCCCAGCCGAGGCCGTCTCCGCCCCGATGGCCGAGATAATTCCATTTGCAGACGGTGGTGCAAAGTGACCTGGTGTCGTCGCCCGTCGCGCGGTAGGTGAGGAAGTCGGGAAGATCGAGGAAGCGGGCCACCCGCCGCCAGGTTTCCGGCAGATGAGTCTTCAGCCAGAGGAGCTTGGGCATCTGCATCTCCGGGGAGATCGCGCCGCCGACGTAGCGCAGCGCAGGATGCCGGGTGCGGTTTATGGCCTCGGCCTGCCGGAGCGCGCGATGATCCATCCAGACGACGACATTTTGGGAACGGCGGCCGGTGGGGCTGACGGTCACGGGGCGGTCGGCCTCGTCTAGAGCCACCAGGGAGCAGGTCGCGGCGAAGCCGATGCCCTTGATCGCGGCCGGCTCCAAGCGGGCGTCGCGCAAGGCGGCGCGCACGGCTCGGGCACAGGCGCGCCAGATGTCGTCGCTCGACTGCTCGACGTGATCGGGCGCAGGTCGCCACATCCGGATGGGGTGGCTGCCGCTACCCGCGAGCCTCCCGGCGGCCGAAAAGATCCCGACCCGCGCGCTGCCTGTGCCGACGTCGATGCCGAGATAGTATTCCATGGCTGGGCGGCGCGGCTAGGGCTGGGGGAGGGGAATGGCCGGAATTTGCACGGCCCAAATCTGGGGGAAACGGCCCTCGTCCGGCCCGCCGGGACGCTGATAGGCGATCCATCGGCCGTCGGGCGACAAGATGCAGGCGAGGGCCAAGGGCGCCTCGGCCTCCGGCCGCCGAGGCGTGAGGCGGTAGGATTGTCCGCTCGCCGCGTCCGTTAGGCAAACGCTTTGATCCATCACGTGCGCCAGCCACCGGCCGTCCGGGCTCCAAGTGAACGCCGATGCGATCCCCGAGGAGTGCCGGGTTAGCTGACGCGGAGCACCGCCGGCGGGGGGCACGAGCCAGAGCTGGGCGACGCCGGCGTCATCCTTCATCAGAAAGGCGATTTGGGAACCGTCGGGAGCGCTGCGCAGCCAATGGCGCGGTCCCTGGAGGCCTGGGTATTTCCGGCCGGCCGTGAAGGTTAGGCGACGCTGGATGGCGCCGCGCGGGGGCGCGGGCCGGCGGACGAGGGTGCCCTCGAGCGGCTCGTCGCCCGCGACTGTGACGTCGTCCGGCAAGTCGACGACGAACACTTCGGCGTGCTCGCGGCCGTCGGCGGCGGTGACGAGCCCCTGGAAGGCGAGGGCGCGGCGCTGCCAGGTGCCATCCGCCCGCCGATACCCCCCGATCCCAATCCATCCCTCTTCGCACGCTCGGCTGATCTCGTCAGAGCCCGGACGCGGGCGGGCGGCGGTTCGGGTGACGACGACCGAAAAATAGTCGCCGTCGTGGTTTCGCGGATGGCCTCGCGCCACCCGCACCGGGCCAGCCGGCACGGCGACTCCGAGATTTCGCTGATTGATGTCGTGCTGCCCGTCCGGCTCGTTCCCGAGCTTGGCGAGGACTTCGTCGTCGTAGGTGAAACTGAGCCACTGACCGTCGCCGCTGAAGACATGGACGTGCGACCCGCCGCGGAGCGCACCGGCCTGAAAGGGCGGGGCATAGTTCATGGCGTCCAGCGAGCTGATTCGTCCTGGTTGGCGGGTGTCGACCAAAACACCCCGCCTCCGAGTGGGCCCATAACTCCAGCCCGGACCTGGTTCGGGGCCCGCGATGAAAACCACCCGGGGGCCCGACGGGTCATAGGTGGCGACGCCGCAGCAGGCTCCCCCCCGGGTTTCGTAGAGCAATTGGACCGCCCCGCTGGCTACGTTGACCTGCTCGATGCGAGTGCCGGTAAACTCATCCGGGACCGGCCGAGTATCGTAGACGATCCACTGACTATCCGGGGACCAGGCCGCGATATTGGTCAGAACATGGCCCTGGCGGGCGCGGGTCAACTGGCGTTCGGCGCCCGGCCTGCTGAGGTCAAGAATCGGGGGTACAGCAGAGCCGGCGGGAGCGCTGGGCGTGGGCGGGGACATCGGAGCTAAAACCTTTTATCAAATTGAGCTTCGAGCCTGAAAACGAACACGACCGGACGTCGCCCTAATAAAGGACTTCCTTGGCGGAATTGGGCTGACGGAATCGGCCCGAAGGGGTGAGCAGGCTGCGGGCGCCCACCCGGAGCAGATCGATGTCCGTCGGTCCCTGAAAGAATTGAAAACCGGCGGCGTGATATTTTTGGATGCTTTCTGCATCGAGGGCCGGACGACCGAGGTATTTTCCGTGCTTCTTCGCCGCGGCAGAGACTTTTGCGATCGCTTCCTGCAGCCGAGGCTCGTCCTGGCGGCCTTGCAGGCCGAGGGCGAAGGAAAGGTCGCTCACGCCGATAAAAAGGACATCGACCCCAGGGGTGGCGGCAATCACCTCGGCGGCCTCGACTGCCTCGGGACGCTCGATCATGGCGACGCAGAGCACATTTTCGTCAGCAAACTGGTAGTAGTTCGCTACGGGCCAGCGGAAATTGGCCAGGCCGGCTCCAGACCCCCGCCGTCCCACCGGTGGATAGCGACAGGCAGCAGCCGCTGTCTCCGCTAAAGCGGGCGTGTTGACGAACGGGAAAATCACTCCGAGCGCGCCAGAGTCGAGAACGCGCTTGGCGGTCCAAAGCTCGGCAACGGGAACCCGGGCAAAGGGCATGGCCGGAAGGCCCCGGGTAGCGAGGACGATCATGCGGAAGGTCTCGAGCGTGATCGGCGAATGCTCCATCTCGACCCAGAGAAAGTCGAATCCGAGGGCGGCCACCTGCGCCGCGGTTTCAACGGAGGGCACCATCAGGGTCGCGCCGATCACAAATTCGCCCCGGGCGAGGCGTTCGCGCAGGGGATTTACCATAGGCGAGGGGCTGGTTTCCTGCTGCTGGGCCATAGGTTGCTAAAATTCTTGGAAGCGGGCGGGACGGAACGGGGCAGCACTGATTAGTCGTGGATAAAACGTTTTTTCAAACAATAAATGAAAAATCTTCCAGCGCCGCCGGTAGGCGGGAGGCCGCGGGCGAGGGGAGATTCGGTGCTTTATCTCGGCGACCTTTTATTGTCTGTTCTTCGACGGGATCATCCTCGCTCGCCCCATGCCCAAGTCCGCCCGCAAGAATTCCGCCCGCCCGACCGTGATTAGCGTCGCCGCGCGGGCCGGCGTCTCGATCGGCTCGGTTTCCACCGTGCTCAACAACCGGCACCTGGAGCGGCGGATCTCGCCGGAAACCGTCCAACGCATCCGCCAAGTGGCGCTGGAAATGGGCTACCTGCCGCACATCGGAGCGAAGCAGATGCGCAGCAGGGGCGGCGCGAAGAACAATCTCATCCTCGCTCTTATCACCAGCTTCGAGGCGCCGATCTCGCTCATCAACCACTTCATCCTCGCTTTCCGCCGCGCGATCACCGAGGGCAGCTTTCGACGCACGGACTGCGCCCTTTCGATCATGATCGAAATGTATGCGGCGGGCCGGTTGCGCGAGATGCCGGGGCTGCTTTCGGGCGATCATTTCAACGCGGGCGTGATCATGAACACGATTGCCGAGGACGATCATTTTCTGAATCGCTCGCATCTGCCGTTTCCCAGCGTGCTCGTGAACCGCGTCGTTCCCGGCTACACCTCGGTGATCGAGCCGCCGAACGCGGGCGCGCGCTCCGCCGAAATCCTGATCCAAGGCAAACGCTCGCGGCTGGTGGTGCTGCATAGCCAGTCCCTGACCCAGTCGACTCGGGCGCGCGTGGACAGCTTCATGCAGCGCTCGGGCGAACTCCTCGGGCGGGCCAGCCGCGAGGTCGTGGCGAACCAGCTCTCCGAGACAGGCGGATATGAGGCGATGCTCGCCGTGCTCAAGAGCGGGACGCCCCCTGACGGCCTCTATGCGACTTCGGACGGACTGGCGCTGGGCGCTTACCGGGCGATCAAGGAGCGGGGTCTGAAGATTCCCCGCGACATCTCGGTTATTGGTGTAGGCGACTACGAGATTTCCCCTTTTTTCGATCCGCCGCTTTCCTGCGTCGGGGTCTCGCACCAAGAGCTTGCGGAGAAGGCGAGCCGGCTTCTGCTCCGCCAACTTGAGGGCGGAGGCCACGAGCCGCAGACGGTTGTGGTGCCCGTGGTGGAGACTCTTCGCGCCTCGTCCGCCGCCCGCTAGCCTGACGCGGCGTACGCGAAAACCTTTTCGCTTTACACGCGAGGACCGAAATAGAAATAATGTTTTAGCAATGAGCGCCACCCCCCGCTCCATTCCCGGCACTTCCCGCTACAAATGGGGCGTAGTAGCCCTCCTGTGGTTCTTTTGCTTCTTCAATTACGCGGACCGCCAGGCGATCTTTTCCATCTTTCCGGTCCTCAAGAAGGAGTACGGCTTCGACGCGGTGCAGCTCGGCCTGATCGGTTCCGCCTTCACCTGGATCTACGCAGCGGGCTCACCCTTCGCCGGCCTGATAGGGGACCGGCTCTCGCGGCGATTCGTGATCCTCGGCAGCTGCTTCTTCTGGAGCGGCGCAACCGTGGCTACGGCCTGGTGCGGCCGGCTTTGGCAATTTTTGACGGTGCGCGCAGCGCAAGGCTTCGGCGAAACCTTCTACTATCCCGCGGCGGCGTCGCTGATGAGCGACTACCATGGCCGACGGACGCGGTCTTTCGCGTTCTCCCTGCACCAATCGAGTGTCTATATCGGCACGATCGGAGGAAGCTGGGCCGGAGCCTGGTTTGCCGAGCGCCATGGCTGGCGTTCGGGTTTTTACTTCTTCGGCGCCGCCGGCCTGGTGCTGGCCCTGATCTTCCTCCGCTTCCTCCGTGAGCCGGTCCGCGGCGCCGCCGACGAGCTAACCGAGCCCCAGGCCGAACCGCTGGCCGTAGGGCCGACCCTGCGGGTGATCTTCTCCCGGCCGACGGCTGTCCTGCTCATGCTTGCGTTCCTGGCGGCGAATTTCGTGGCGACGATATTCCTCACCTGGACGCCTTCATTCCTGGTCGACAAGTTCCATTACAATCTCACGGCCGCCGGCCTTTCCGGCAGCGTATTCATCCATGTCGCCAGTGGCCTGGCGGTGCCAATCGGCGGCTGGCTGGCCGACCGCCTTTCCCGCCGGTTCGCCGGTGGCCGCATCTTCGTGCAGGCCTTCGGTCTGCTCGTCGGCGCCGGTTTTGTCGCCCTGGTCGGCCTCACCCGGAATTCCTCCACCCTGATAGGCGCGATGGTCGCATTCGGCCTGTGCAAGGGACTCTATGACTCCAACATCTTTGCCTCGCTCTATGATTTCATCGAGCCGCGCGCCCGCGCGACTGCGGTCGGGATCATGAACAGCGTTGGCTGGTGCGGAGGCGCCTTTGGGCCTCTGGCGATCGGCTTTGCCACGAAATATGGCCGGCATGGTGCCGATACCGTTGCCAACATGAGCGAAGCGATCGCCTTCGGCTCGGTTTTTTACATCATCGGCGGGGTCATCCTGCTCTATGCGGGATTGGTCTCCGCGAAACGTGACATGGCGCTCCAGAGCGCCGCAGCGGAGCGGGTCCCGGTTGCCTGAGGCCGCCGTCGCGACTCCGCCGACCTTTTCGCCCGGTTCCACCCCCCTCAACTTTCAGGCGCTCGCCGGTCGGCTTAAAATTTTCGCTTCCGCCAAGAAATCTAATTGACAGAAGCCGGCTAAATGAAAAAACCTTTTAGCAATCCCCCTAAGCCGGAGCTCTCCATGCTCCCGCGGAATCGCACCCAGCCCCACATGAAAAATATCACCCGTTTGATCTGCCGGAATTCGCCGACCTGGAGCCTGCTCCGTTACGGCGGCCTGCTTGTTGCCTCCCTGGCGCTCTTCGTTACCGCTCACGCCCAGCCGGCCGCCACCGGCGGAATTTCCGGAGTGGTCAGCAACGCCAAAACCAACGTTAACCTAGAGGGCGCCATTGTCAGCCTGAGCGGGCCCGGCGGGGTCGTGCAGACTGCCACGACCGAGCGCGGCGGCACCTTCAGCTTCTTTCGCGTGCCCGCAGGCCACTATACGGTGCAGGCTACCTACACCGGCCTGGACAACCAGAGTAAGCCGGTGGACGTCCAGGCGGGCGTCACCACCAGCGTGGCGATGGGCCTGACTTCGGCGATCTACACCCTCAACGCCTTTACGGTGGAGGGCCAGCGCGAGGGCAATGCCGCAGCCATCACGCAGCAGCACAACGCCGCCAACATCGTCGACGTGCTCTCGATGGACGCTTACGGCGACGTGGCGGACGGCAACATCGCGATCATGATTCAGAATGAGCCCGGAGTTGCGGTCTTCCAGCAATCCGGCGACGACACCGGCATCAGCGTCGGCGGTGTGCCGGTCGAGCTGACCTCGATCAACATCGATGGCAGCCGCATGGCTTCGGCGATTGTCGGCTCGACCGCGGGAATCGGCGATCGCGGCCAGCTGATCGACCGGATCCCCGCCGACTTCATTTCGAAGATCGAGGTGACCATGGGCAACATGCCCGACCAGATGGCCGACTCCCTGGCCGGCTCGGTCAACCTGGTCACCAAATCCGGCTTCGATGTCAGCGATCCGGTCTTCGAGTATCGGGTGGGCCTGACCAACAACAACTATTTCGACAGCATGAAGCACAAGTTCCGCCCCACTGGAGAGTTCAGCTGGCTCGGGACGATCGACAAGCGGCGCAAGCTGGCGCTGTCGCTCAATGCGTCATACTCGGACACACTCAATCCCTCCGAAAACATCAACACCTCGCATTCGAACGTCACCGATGCGCGTGCCAGTGGCGCACGCGAGCTGCTCGATCTCAACGATCGGTTGCGCGAGGGCGTCAACGGCAAGCTGGAGTACAAGTTCGCCGACGATACGGCTCGCGTCTGGCTCGGCGGCACCATCGATTATTACACCTTCACGAACGACCGCATCAATTGGCAGGCCTCCGCCGGCAATCAGAATTTCGCCGATTTCTCCGTGGTCAGCCTGGCTGCGATCCAGGGCGGCGCCGCTCCTAAGACGACGGCGGGTGCCGCGGCGGGCCTCGCGCCCGGGTATGACCCCAACGCTGAAAGCCAGCTGCTCAATCCGACCGTCACCAACGATGCCGAGCACGAGGATCGGCGCGGTCACCAGTACACGCTGGAGGGCGGCGTGACCAAGGAATGGAACGGCGGCGACTCGAAGGCCACGGTCACGGCCAGCTGGAATCCAACCTCGTTCGACGACGACTTCTACGGGATCACCGTCAACTACAACAACATGCCGGTGGGGGTGCTGGTGGACGAGCGTCATGACGCCATGCGTCCGATTTACAGCCAGACTTATGGCCCCAGCCTGGCCGCCGGACACACGACCTATGGCGCGCCGTGGTTCGCGAACTGGTTCGCGCAGCCGGACATCGAGCGCCAGACGCTCAGCGACGTGCGGGGCGACTTCGAGCAGAAGGTCGAAATCGGCGGGCTGCCCAACACCTTCAAGACCGGCGTGGAATACCGCGATGAGAATAACTGGTTCATCAACACCTACCGGCCCTTCTGGAACTTCACCGGGAACGTGGGGACCTACATTCCCCAGATCCTAGAGCCGGCGGGCGCGAGCCATAGCGTGTTCAACGACTCGATGCCGTCTTTCCGCTGGGATACCATCGATTTCAATAAGGCCAAGAGCCTCTTCTACCAATCCCCCCAGCTTTGGGCGCCGCAGGGCACCACCGTCTCGACCCACCCGGTCCCGCGCCAGCTGGCGGAGTTCGTCAACGCGGCCTACATCCAGGACTCGATCCAGATCGGCAAGCTCAACGTCCTGGGCGGCGTCCGCTTCGAGCACACGGCCATCGAGGGGGTGGGTTCCTACTCCGACTCGAATCTGCCCAATGTCACCCGGACGCACATTTCCAGCGCCTACCAGAACTCATTCCCCAGCATTCACCTGAAATACGACGTCAATCGGCACCTGGTGTTCAAGGCGAGCTACTCCACCAGCAGCGCCCGGCCGTCGTACAGCTCGATCGTGCCGAACACCACGGTGAACAACACGCCGACGACAACAGGCCAACCCGGCTCGGTGAGCCAGGGCAACCCCGGCCTCCACCCCGATTACGGGCGGAGCCTGGAGGGCGCGGCCGAATATTACTTTGAGCCCGCCGGCGTGCTCTCCTTCTCCTACTTCTACCGCAAACTGAGCAACTTCATCTTCAACACGTCCTCGATCATCGGCACCGGGCCCAACAACGGGTTCAACGGGCTGTACGCCGGGTACAATCTGAGCACGACCAGCAACCTCAGCGAGGCCTACGACGAGGGCTACGAGCTCAACTACAAGGAGCAGTTCCGCTTCCTGCCGAAGCCCTTCAACGGCCTGTCGGTCTTCGCCGACACCACCATCCAGAAGACCCACGGCCTATTCAGCAGCGGGGCGAGCATGCTGCCATTCTTCACCCCGCGCACTTCCAACGCGGGCGTGGTTTTCGACTACAAGCGCTTCGAGGCGCGCTTCACCTGGCACGACCACAGCTATTACCTCCAGAGCTTCAGCACCAACCCGGCCTCCAATACCTACGTCGGCGACATTCCCCAGGAGGACCTTGGTTTCACCTATCGGATCAATCCCCACTACACCTTATTTGTTGATGCGGTGAACATCCGCGACAAGGACTACATCCAGTACAACGTGAACATCTACACGCGGAACACGGAGGTCCAGGACAACGGCCGCCGGGTCAACTTCGGCGTCAGCGGGCGGTTCTAGGCGTCAAAACCATGAGGATCGCCCATCGGCCTCGCCTGGCACCCAGCGTGCTGCTGGGGCTGGCCTGTGCCTGGGCGTCCTCCGCGCTGGCGCAGGTGCCGGCGGGCGCAGGCGGCCCGGTCCATGCCCGGCCGTCTGCGCCGGCGTCCTTTCCCCCTCCGGCCCCGGTGGTTCCCGCTCCGGAGAATCTGCAGCTGTTCCTGCTGATCGGGCAATCGAACATGTCGGGCCGCGGGCTGGTCGAGCCTCAGGACCGCGTGCCGATTCCCCGCGTCTATTCGCTCAACCAGAACCTACAATGGGTGCCGGCGCTCGATCCGATTCAACTGGAGCGGCTGTCCGGGGTGAGCATGGGCCGGTCCTTCGGACGCGAGTTGACGGCGGAGAATCCCGCTATGGCGATCGGATTGATTCCGGCGGCGGTAGGGGCGACTTACCTCGGCGAATGGACGAAGGGTGGCCGATACTATGAGGAGGCGGTGCGGCGGGCGCGGGCGGCGATGAAATCCGGCCGCATCCGCGGCATCCTCTGGCATCAGGGCGAGGGCGACGGCCAGCTCGAGGCCGATGCGCTGACCTACGGGGTGCGCTGGACCAAGATGATCGCCGATCTGCGCGCCGACCTCGGAGTTCCGGATCTGCCTGTCGTCGTCGGCGAACTCTGCCGGAGCATCTATCACCGTCCGGACGGGAAAACGAAGTTTGCGCTGGAGGTAAACGAGCAGCTCGCGACCCTGCCTCTCAGCGTGCCCGACTGCGCCTTCGTCTCCTCGGACGGGCTGAAGGATCGGGGGGATCATGTGCATTTCGACAGCGCTTCGCAGCGCGAGCTGGGCCGCCGTTACGCCCACGCCTTCCTGGAACTCGATCCGTCCTGGCGGGGCTCGCCCTGAGCGGCCGCCTTCGCATGCCTGCTCCGCCTCCGGCTGACGCGGCGGCGTCGCGCGCACGGAGGTTTGGGGCCGGGGTTGCACTGGGGGCGCTGGTCCTGGCCGCCTATCTGCCGGCGCTGCGCGGAGGATTCGTCTGGGACGATGATGCGACGCTGACCCGCAATCCGGTTGTGGCCGCTTCGGATGGCCTGCGTCGAATCTGGCTCACGACCGAACCCCGGGATTATTGGCCGGTTACCTACAGCGGGCTATGGGCGGAATGGCGGCTCTGGGGTCCCCATCCCCTGGGTTATCACGCGGTCAGCGTGGCGCTCCACCTCGCGACGGTCCTCCTCCTCTGGGGGCTGCTGCGGCGCGTCTGGGAGGACCCCCCAGGGGCTTGGCTGGCGGCGGCGCTTTTCGCGCTGCATCCGGTCAACGTGGAGTCCGTCGCCTGGGTGACCCAGCAAAAGAACCTCCTGGCGATGCTGTTCTACCTGGCGGCGATCCATGCGTTCTGGCGGGCCGAGGAGGGAGGGAGGCCGGGGTGGCGGCTCTTGGCGCTAGCGGCCTTCGGGCTGGCGATGCTCAGCAAGGGCTCGGTGGCGATGCTGCCCTTCGTTTTCCTGGGTATGATTCGGTGGCGCCAGCCGCTGACCCGGCGTGATTGGGGCCGGATCGCGCCCTTCTTCGTAGTGGCATTCGTCCTCGTCGCGGTGAACCTGTGGTTTCAGGCGCAGGCGGCCGGCGGCGGGGAGGTGCGCGGTGATGGCCTGCTGCCGCGCATCCTGGGGGCGGCGGCGGCGGGTTGGTTCTATCTCTGCCACGCCTTGTGGCCGACCCATCTGGCCTTCATCTATCCGGACTGGCAGGTCCGGGCGGAGGGTTGGCGCTGGTGGCTTCCGCTGGCTGCGGCCCTGGCCGCGACCGGAGGGCTGGCCTGGGCCGCGGCGCGGCACCGCCTGGGGCGCGGTGCGCTCTTTGCCTGGACCTACTTCTGGGCGGCGCTGGTCCCGGTCCTAGGGTTCGTCGACGTCTACTACATGAGATATTCTCCGGTGGCCGACCATTACCAGCACCTGGCGATCATTGGCGTCGTCGTCTGGGTGGCGGCGGGGTGGCGAGCTTTCGTCCGCCGTTTTCCAGCCCGCGGCTTCCGCGCCGTCCCTGTCTTCGTCCTGGCTTGGCTGGGCATCCTCACCTGGCGGCAGGGTCTCAATTACCGCGACAGCCGGACGCTCTACCTCGCCACCCTGCGCGCAAATCCCCGGGCATGGCTGGCGCATTTCAACTTGGGCGAAGCGCTGCTCGAAGAGGGGAGGGTATCCGAGGCCATAGGCCATTTTGAAGGGGCGCTGCGCGCCAAGCCCGACTATTTCGAGGCGCGCAACAATCTGGGCATCGCCCTGGCCGAGGCGAACCGCTTGCCGGAGGCGGCGGCGCAGTTTGAGGCCGCGGTGCGCCTGCAGCCCGGCTATGCGCCCGCCCACGTCAACCTGGGAAAGGTCTGGCTGCAGGAGCGCCGCGCGGCGGACGCGATTGCCCAGTTTCGGGAAGCGGTGCGGCTGGGCCCGGACTCTGCGGACGCGCATCGCGCCCTGGGCGTCGTCCTGAACGCCACCGGCCAGGCAGCGGAAGCGCGGCAGGAATTCGCGGCGGCCGCGCGGCTCGACCGCCGCCCCTGAAGCGGCTTTGCTGGCTGTCGCCCGTCATGCCATCGCTCCGCTCGCACGCGTTCTGGCTCGGGGTCCTCCTGGCCTGTGCCGCAGCAATCGCCTATCTCCCGGCGCTGCGGGGAGGATTCGTCTGGGACGACGATACCACGCTCACCCGCAATCCCCTCATCCAGGGGACGGACGGGTTGCGCCGCATCTGGTTCACCACCGAACCGACGGACTATTGGCCTGTGACCTACAGCGCCCTCTGGGCAGAATGGCGGCTTTGGGGATCCGCGCCCTTCGGCTATCATGCGGTCAATCTCTGTCTGCATCTCGGCGCCTCGCTGCTGCTCTGGAGGCTCCTCCGCCGCCTGTGGGGAAGCGGCTGGGCCGCGTGGCTGGCCGCGGCGCTCTTCGCGCTGCATCCGGTGAATGTCGAGTCCGTTGCTTGGATCACACAGCAAAAGAGCCTCCTGGCCATGGTCTTCTATCTGCTGACCGTCGGTTGCTTCCTGCGGACGGGCTTGGCTGCGCCTTCCGCGGCCCCGGGCGGCTCCCTGCGGGCCGGCTGGTACGGCCTGAGCCTGGCGGCCTTCGTCGTGGCCCTTCTCAGCAAGGGGTCCGTGGCGACCGCGCCGGTTGTCCTGATGGGGTTGATCCTGTGGCACCGGCCGCTGACCTGGCGAGACCTGGCCTGGACCGCGCCGTTTTTTGCAGTTTCGGCGGTCATGGTGATGACGAACCTCTGGTTCCGGGGGCACGGCTCGAGCGAGGTCATTCGAAATGTCGGCGGCCTGGATCGGCTGCTGGGCGCGGGCGGGGTGGTCTGGTTCTATCTCGGAAAGGCGCTGTGGCCGGTGCGCCTGATCTTTGTCTACCCCCGGTGGCAGATCCGCGCTGGAGACCCCGCCTGTTGGGTGGGGCTCGCGGCAGCGGTCGGGCTGACGATCTTCCTTTGGCGGATGGCGCGCCTTCGCTGCTGGGGGGCGGTTCCAGCTGCTTCGGGGCCGGCGGCGAAATCTTGGGCCCGTCCCGTCCTCTTCGCCTGGGGCTACTTCTGCGTGATGTTGATCCCGGTGATGGGCTTCGCCGACGTTTATTTCATGAAGTACTCGCTGGTGGCGGACCACTATCAGCATCTGGCGCTGATCGGCGTGGCCGCGCTGGCTGCTGCGGGCTGGCAAGGGCTGTCCTCCCGCCTGGCGCCCGCGACCGTCCGCGTGCTGCCCATCGCGGTCCTCACCGGACTCGGGATTCTGACCTGGCGCCAGTGCCTCATCTACCGGAATGTCGCCTCGCTTTACCTCGCGACCATCGCAAGGAATCCCGCCAGCACCCTGGCCCACAACAACATGGGCGGCGTCCTGATGGGCCAAAACCGATTCAGCGAGGCTGAAACGCAGTACGAGGAAGTCCTGCAGATCGATCCGGGCTCCGAGATCGCACATTTTAACCTGGCCGAGGCGCTGTTGCGGGAAGGCCGGCTGCAGGAGGCGGTCGCTCAATATGAGACCGCGATCCGGCTCAAGCCGGATTACCTGGAGGCGCGCAATGATCTCGGGGGCGCGCTCGCTCATTTAGGCCGGTGGCCGGAGGCCATCGTGCAGTTCGAGGCCGCCCTGCGGCTGATGCCGGGCAACGCCCGGATCCATTTCAACCTGGCCAACGCCCTCGCCGACAGCGGCCGGTTTTCCGCGGCGGTCGCGGAATATCGGGAGGCGCTCCGGCTCAAGCAGGACTACGCGCCGGCCCACCGCAACCTGGGCCGTTCCCTGCGACAGCTCGGTCGCTCCGCCGAGGCCGAGGCCGAATTCAACGAAGCGGCCAGGCTCGGAGGCAGCCATTGAAACCGCCGGCCGCCGCCTTGTCCGTGCCCGATCGAATCCTTCGGCCGGCGCGCCCGGTCTTTGTCTTTCTGGCCGTGCTCGCCGCCTATTGGCCCGCGCTCCGGGGCGGCCCGATTTGGGACGACGATGCGCACGTCACTCGATCCGCGCTGCAGTCGCTGGCCGGTTTGAAGAGGATCTGGTTCGAGCTGGGCGCGACCCAGCAATACTATCCGGTGCTTCACAGCGCCTTCTGGGTGGAGCACCGGCTGTGGGGAGATGCGCCCCTGGGCTATCATCTGTGCAACATCCTGCTGCATGCCACGGCCGCCTGCATCTTTGCTCACATCCTGACACGGTTGACCCAAGCAGATACCTGGGCCTGGTTTGCGGGGCTGGTCTTCGCGCTGCATCCGGTATGCGTCGAGTCGGTGGCATGGATTTCGGAGCAAAAGAACACGCTGTCGCTGGTGTTTTATCTGCTGGCGGCGCTGGCCTACCTGCATTGGCGGGAGGGGC
>DASZWO010000061.1:0-4383 GCA_035546595.1 Opitutaceae bacterium | reverse complement strand
GCCCGCCTCCGGCGAAAGCTGTTTTTGGCGTTTCCAGTGCGGAGAAAATGGGTCAGAGGGTTCCCATGCGGTTTCTTCCTCTCCTGATGGCGGTCTTGCTTCTGGCCGGCTGCGACACCATGGAGTCGGTGCGCGACCGGGTCACCCAGGGGCCCCCGCCCCAGGAGCGGATCTTCGCCGCCGAGCCCCGGGCCACCTACGCGGCCGTCCAGGCCGCCCTCCGCTCGCTGGACTTCAGGCAGACCCACGGCGGCCCGGCCGAGGGCACGATCGACGCCCTGAGCGCGATCCAGCCTGGCGACAATCCGGGCGGGGCCCGCCAGGTCTCGGTCCACGCCGAGCTTCGCGCGGTGGACGGGGGCACCGCGGTGGACGTCCAGATGAAGGAGATCCTCGAGGACGACTCCCAGCGCCATCCGGGAATGGCGACCAGCACCGCGCTGCGCGACACCCCGATGTACGAGGTTTTCTTCCACGCCGTCCAGGCGGCCCTGGCCCCCGCCTCGCGCAAGTGACTCGGCTCCAGCCGCCTGCAGATTCTGCTTGCGGGCGCCCCCGCCCGGTGAGAAGCTGATCGTTCGCGGCATTTTTATTGGTCAGGCCGGCGTCGCCGCGATGCTCCCGCCGGCCTTTCCCGTTAGATCAACCGTCAACCCGCGGTCCCGCTTCGGCGGGGCCGAACGCGGCGGGCGGGCGTCCCGGAGCAGGCGCCAGCCGGCCGTTTTTTCATTGTTATGAGTTCAGTCATGCAAGAGCTGCTGGCCCAGTCGTCTTTCGACAAGCTGAAGGAGGGCGCGATCGTCCCCGGCACCATCACCGAAATCCGCCAGAACGAGGTCGTCGTCGACATCGGCGGCAAATCCGAGGGCGTCATCCCCGCCAACGAGTTCCTCGACATCGGCGAGCTGCAGATCGGCTCCCAGATCGAGGTCATGGTCGAGCGCCTGGAGGACCGCAACGGCAGCCCGATCCTTTCCTTCGACAAGGCCGAGCAGAAGAAGAACTGGGAGAACATCCTGACGAAGTTCCCCGAGGGCTCGGTCGCCACCGGCCGGGTCAAGGCCAAGGTCAAGGGCGGCCTGATCATCAGCATCGGCGTCGACGCCTTCATGCCGGCCTCGCACATCGACGTGCAGCCGCCCAAGAACCTCGACCAGTACGTGGGCCAGACCTACGACTTCAAGGTCCTCAAGATCAACTTCGACCGGCGCAACATCGTCCTCTCGCGCCGCGAGCTGATCGAGGAGCAGCGCACCGCCAAGCGCCGCGCGCTCCTGGACTCGATCCAGCCCGGTCAGGTCCGCCGCGGCGTGGTCAAGAATATCACCGACTTCGGCGCCTTCATCGACCTCGACGGGATGGACGGCCTGCTCCACATCACCGACATGAGCTGGGGCCGGATCTCCCATCCCTCCGAGATGCTCAAGCAGGGCGAGGAGGTCCAGGTCATGATCATCGAGGTCAACCGCGAGAAGGAGCGGGTCTCCCTCGGCCTCAAGCAGACCACCCGCAACCCTTGGGACGAGATCGACCGGAAGTTCCCGGTCGGCGCCAAGATCCGCGGCAAGGTGGTCAACCTCGTGCCCTACGGCGCCTTCATCGAGCTGGAGCCCGGCGTCGAGGGCCTGGTGCACATCACCGAGATGTCCTGGACCAAGCGCATCACCAAGCCCTCCGAGCTGCTCAAGGTCGGCCAGGAGGTGGACGCGGTCGTCCTCGGCATCCAGAAGGAGGAGCAGAAGATCTCCCTCGGCCTGCGCCAGCTGGAGCCGAACCCGTGGGACATGGTCCGCCACAACTACCCGATCGGCGCCCGCGTCCGCGGCAAGGTCCGCAACATGACCACCTACGGCGCCTTCATCGAGCTGGAAGAGGGCATCGACGGCATGGTGCACATCTCCGACATGAGCTGGACCCGCAAGGTCAACCATCCCTCCGAGGTGCTGAAGAAGGGCGACGAGGTCGACGCCATCGTGCTCGACGTCGATCCCCAGCAGCAGCGCATCAGCCTGGGCATGAAGCAGCTCTCGACCGACCCCTGGTCGGACATCGACAGCTTCTTCAAGATCGGCGACGTCGTCCAGGGCACCGTGACCAAGGTCACCTCCTTCGGCGCCTTCGTGGAGCTGAAGGACGGCATCGACGGGCTCGTGCACATCTCGCAGATCAGCGAGGACCGCATCGACAAGGTGAAGGACGTGCTCAAGCCCGGCCAGGCCGTGACCGCCCGCGTGATCAAGATCGACCGCGACGAGCGCCGCCTCGGCCTGTCGATCAAGGCCGCCAACTACAGCTCCGAGCAGCTCGCCGCCGAGACGGCGACCTACGAGGCGCTGAAGCGCAGCGCGGACAACGACATGATGAACCTCGGCGACATCCTCGACGAGGCCTCGAAAAAGGACGAATCCTGAAGATCGGCCTGCTCGGCGGGAGCTTCGATCCCGTCCACTTTGGACACCTGCTCGCGGCGCAAGACGCGTACGAGCAGTTCAAACTGGACCGGCTGATCCTGCTCCCCGCCGCGCAGGCGCCGCTCAAGCCGAACGACGTCCAGTCGTCGGCCGAGGACCGCCTCGCCATGCTCCGCTCGGCGGTCGAATGGGACCGCCGCTTCGAGATCTCCGACTACGAGCTCGGCCGCGGCGGCATCAGCTATTCGATCGACTCCGCCCGCCATTTCCGGCGGCTCTTCCCCCGCGACGACCTCTACTGGGTCATCGGGGGGGACCAGCTGCCCCAGCTCCACCTCTGGAAGGACATCGCGGAGCTGGCCCGGCTGGTGGAGTTCATCTTCCTGGAGCGGCCGGGCTACCCGGTCAAGACCGCCTCCCCCGTGCCCGGCCTGCGGCTGCACCGCTGCGACGGGCACCTGCTGGCCGTGAGCTCGACCGAGCTGCGCCAGCGCACCCGCCTGGGGCTCTCCCTGGACTACTTCGTGCCGCACAAGGCGATTGTGCACATCCGGGAAAAGGGCCTTTATCTCCGCCAATGAAGTCCCGCCCCCCGGCTGTGCCCGAACTGGTGCGCCTGTGCTGCCGCGCCCTCGCGGACAAGAAGGCCGAGGACATCCGCGTCCTCGACGTCAGCGCCGAGTCCTCCCTCACCGACTACCTGGTCTTCGCCTGCGGCACCTCCCAGCCGCACCTGCGCGCGCTGCGGGCGGCGCTGGACGAGGCGATCAAGGCCTCGGGCACCCGGCTGGTGGGCGTGGACGCGACCGAGGAGAGCGGCTGGACCGTGATCGACGCCTTCGACGTCATGATCCACCTCTTCACCCCGGCGCAGCGCGAGCATTTCGGGCTGGAGAACCTGTGGAAGGACGCGGCGGAGGTGCCGCTGGCGGGGCTGCTGCCCGCCGCGCCGAAGCCGAAGGCGCCGCGGAAGGCCCCGCCCAGGCGCAGGGCCGCCGCCGCGAAGGCGAAGCCGGCCAAGAAGAAGAAGAAGCGCTGAGCGCCCTCTGGGGCGCGATCCGGGCCCGCTAGAACGAATAGCCGACGGTGGTGGTGACGTGCTGCTCCGCCCGCGCGTGCGGGTCGAGCACGGCGTTGTCGTAGTCGTACTCGAAGTGGAGGTTGAGCGACATGTGGTCGGTGATCTTGCCCTCGAGCGTGGAGTGGAACTTGTAGTCGTAGTCCTGGGCCTGGCTGTTGACCGGCGACCCGATCGTGGTCACCCCGAAGCGCGCGCGCTTCTCCGGGGAGTAGTCGGCGGAGACGTCCTGGGCCAGGGTGAAGCGGCCGTTGATCTTGTAGGTGTAGTCCTGGAAGACGTGGCCGAAGTAGTCCGCCCCCTGCTGGACGCCGGTGGCGTCCAGGTACTGGCCGATCAGGCCCAGGCCGAAGTCGACGCTCTGGGTCTGGTTGGCGAAGACCCGGTAGCCGAACGACCCTCCCTGCTCCAGATTGTCGTTGATCTGGCGGATCTTGTCCTGGCTGTAGGTGCTGGTGGCCTCGGTGAAGAGCCGCGCGTCGAGGTTGTGCCGCCAGCGGAAGTCGAGCTCGTCCTGGTCGGTGGTGGGGACGTGGTCGCTGCGGCCGTAGAGGTAGCTGCCCTTGAACTGGAAGTTGTCCGGGCCGCTGATCCGGTCCGCCTCCAGCCGGGTGGTGGTGGTGACCGCCCGCGTCGTCGTGAGGTTGTTGTCGTAGCCGAACTCCACCTTGCCGATCCAGTGGGTCACGACCGGCTCCAGGACCAGGAACGGCCTCGCCACCCACCAAGGCCACCACCAGCTGGCGGCCGGCGCCGCGCCGGGCTTGGACGGCAGCGGCGAGCTGACGGTGACGCGCCGGTGGGAGCCGGGGAGGGGGGCGCCCGTGCCGGCGGGCGGCTGCGCGGCCACCGTAACGGCCGGCGCGACCGGGGCGGTGGGCGGGGCGGGGGCGG
>DASZWO010000060.1:0-152500 GCA_035546595.1 Opitutaceae bacterium | reverse complement strand
GATCACGAAATCGAAGCCAAGGCCCTTCGCCTTGTGCACGGTCATGATCCGCACCGCGCCCGCCAAGTCCGCGTCTCGCACCGTGTGCTGCTCGGCGAAGGCTGCGAATTCGGCCGCATCCCGGCCCCCCAGCTCGTCGAATTCCCGGGCGGCGGAGGCGAGCTGGCGGCCCCGCAGCCGGCTGAATGCGTCGTCCGGGGGCAGCGCCCGGTCGATGCGGCGCAGCCAGTCCTCCACCGTCTTTTCGAAGCCGTTGTCGTGCAGCTGGGCGAGCAGGCCCGTGGTCAGCGCGTCCGGCGAAGTCCACCCGCGCCCTGCGAGCGCGTCTTCGATCGGCGTCAGGCTCACCAAGGCCCGGGCCGTGCGGTCCCGCGGGTGGGCGGCGGCCCGGAAGAGCGCCAGCAGCCCGCAGGACAGCGGATTGTCGCGGGCCACGTGCAGGTCGGACTCGGCCACGGCCGGGATGGCCCCTTCCCGCCGCAGGAAATCGGCCAATTCGGCGGCGGTCCGGTTGTCCTGGACCAGGATCGCGACCTCGAGCCCGCGCTCCAGGGGCCGGACCTCCTCAAGCAGACGCAAGGTTTCGGCAAAGCGGGCCTCCTCGCCCGCCACCGTCCGGAGCGCGGCGTAGCCGCCTAGCCCCGGCTTGGCGGTGGTGTGGGGCTTCCATGCCTCGTTCCAAGGACCGGCCGCCCCTGCGGGAAAGAGCCGGCTGAGCGCCGCGCGGTCGCCGAAGACCCGGTTCACCATCTCGATCACCGCCGGGCCGGAGCGCCAGGACTCGTCAAGGCGCCGCTGGCCGATGACGTCGGCCTCCGCGGAATTGTAGTGGGCGAAGATCTCGCGGAAAAGCCGGGCGTCGCCTCCCCGCCAGGCGAAAATCGCCTGCTTCACGTCGCCCACATAGAAGAAGCTCCGCCCGCCGGAGGCATCCTGCACGACCTCGTCGATCAGGTTCTGCAGCACGCGCCACTGGCCGTAGCTCGTGTCCTGGAATTCGTCCAGGAGCCAGTGGTCGATCTGGGCGTCGAGGCGCCAGTCGATGAAAAGCCGGGCCTCGTCGGCCTCCCGCGAGAGCGGCCTGCCTCCCCCGCCGGGCAGCAGCAGGCGCTGGAGGTCGCCGAAGGTAAGCCGGCCCAGGCGGCGCACCGCGCCGTCGTACACCTCCTCGTAATGGCGGAGAACCGCGTGGATCCCGCGGGTGATCTCAAGCCGCCCCTCCAGCTCGCTTCCCACGATCGCGAGGACAGCCTCCCGGAGCGCCGCCGCGGCGGCCGGCGGAAGGCCCTGCGCCTTCCTCTCCACGACGACCTTGGCGACGTCCGGCCAGACTGCGATCGCGTTGAAGAGAAGGTAGCGGAAAGGCCGGGACAGCGGCGCGCCGGGCGTCCAGCCCTGGTGCTCGGCGAAGAACTGCTCCCAGCGCGCCCGCTGCAGGTCCCCCAGGGCGGCCCAGGGGATGGCCTCCTGCAGCGCCGCCACGGCCCGCGTGCGCCCCGGCGCCGAGAGCAGCGAGGGCGAGCCTTGCGGCCAGATCCGCGCGGCCGCGCCCCAGAGCCCCGGCTCGCTCGCCGCGAGGTAGATGGGCGCGTGCTCGTCGAGGAAGAGATCCAGCTGCGCGCCGAGGCGCTTCTCCTCGGTGCCGAAGGTGGCCCGCTTGAAAGCCTCGGTGAAGGCGCGCTGCGCGGCCTCCGGAGCGGCGAACATCTGCCGCACCACCCGGCTCCGCTCCAACCGAGCCGCGTGCTCGCGCAGGATCTCGAAGTCCCCGCCCAGCCCCAGCTCGAGGGGGAAGGAGCGCACCACCCGGGCGAAAAAGCTGTCGAGCGTGCCCAGAGTCAGTCGGGGCATGGCGTCGACCATCGCCCGAAGCATCCGCCGAAAGTCGGCCGGGCCGAGCGTGGGCGAGCCGATTTCCCCGGCGATCCGCCGGGCTTCCGCCGGGCTGGCCGAGGCTTCGGCCAGTTTTTTCAGGATGACGTCGAAGAATTCCCCGGCCGCCTTGCGGGTGAAGGTCAGCGCCGCGATTCGGTCGGGCCCCGCCCCCGCCGCCAGCAGCGCGATGAAGCGATTGGTCAGGGCATAGGTCTTCCCCGAGCCCGCCGAGGCGAGGATCATCTGGTGGCCGGGCCCTTTCATCGGGCGGCCTCCGCCGGCTCCACGCTGTCCGCGGTCCCGTGGTGGAACCAGCCGGCAAACAGGGCGTCGTCGCGCTCCGGAATCTCCGCCGGGGGCCAGAAACGGCCGGCGGCGATGGCCTCGGTGACTCCCTCGGCGCAGCGGCGGGCGGCCGCCCGCCACTCGCCGTCATAGCCCTCCCAGGTCTCGATGGCGGTGTCGCCGGTGGCCTTGGGCAGGTTGAAGTATCCCGGGACCGCGCCCTCGCCGAGCTCCGGCTCAAGCGCCGCGAGGTAAAGCGGCAGCTGCAGGTCGGTCCAGACCAGCTCGCGCTGTCCGATCCGGAATCTCGCGAAGTCGGGGGCTTCGGCCCTCCGCCCCCGCGCCGCGGCGTGGGCCTCGGCCGGCGCGATCGGCCGGTCCGCGCTCTTGTAGTCGAGAACGCGGACGCGGCCCGTCGCCTCGTGGCGGTCGATCCGGTCGGCCTTCCCGTCGACCCACAGCGGGCCGACCTTGAGGGCGAAGGGGCGCTCGGCCTGGACCAGGACCCATCCCTCGGCGCGCGCCTCGGCCTGGACCCGCGCCGCCTGCCCGAGGCGCTGGCGCGCGGAATCGACCTGGATCTGAAGCGGCAGGCTCAGCTCGGCGCCGTAGCGGGCCCGCACCTGCCGCTCCAGAGCCTCGTGCAGGCACTGGCGCAGCAGCGCCGGATCGGTGCAGTCGCGCAGCGCCGGCTCCTTCGCCATCGCCTCGAGCGCGCCGTGGCACAGCGTGCCGAAGTCCGCCGAATCCAGCTCCGACTTCGCCGGGTCGAACGGCGAGAGCCGCAGCGCGTGCCGCAGGAAGAAGCGGTAGGGGCAGCGGAGGTATTCGCGGAAATCGGTCACCCGCAGCCGCACGAACGGCGCCGCCTCCGGCCGCCGTAGCCGCCAGGCCCGGCGCCAGGCGGGGCCGGCGCCGAGCGCGTCCAGGCCGCGGAAGAGGAATTTCACCCGCCGGGGCAATTCCTCGTCCGGGCAGAGCAGCAGCAGGCGCGAGGGCCGGAGCGGATCCTCCGCCGCCGAGACCTTCCCCAGCAGCAGGTCGAGGCGGCCCCCGGGGCCGCGGCAGGCGTCGGCCGCCGCCAGCAGGTAGGCGTCGCGCGCCAGGCGCGCGCCGTTGGTCTTCAGCCCCAGCGCCCGGCGCAGCGCCTCCGGGAGGAAGGCGTCTCCCGTGACCGCGTCCGGCACAATCCCGTCGTTGAGCCCCGCGACGGCCACATGCGGCGCGTCCTCGTAAAGCAATTCCAGCCACCCCTGCAGCTCCAGCGCGTGCGCGGGCTTCTCCTCGGTCCGCCGGCCCTCCCCGTAGAGCCGCAGCGCCAGCTCCCAGGCATCGGAGGGAGCCAGCCTCTCCCCGGCCGCGCCGCACTCGCGGACAAGGTCCATCCAGGCCCTCGCTGAATCCTGCAGCCGGGCTTCCGCGGGGTCGGCGAGGTTGAAGCGGCGCCCCGAGAAGAGGCGCGCGAACGCGCGGGAGGCGCCCGTCGCGAAATCCTCCGCGGCGAGATCCCGGCGGAGCTCCTCGATCTCGTCGAGGCCCGGCAGCAGTTCGGGGTGGCGCCCCAGCTCCGCGGCCCGCGCCCGCGCCGCCGCCAGGCCGGCCGGCAGGTGGCGCGAGCGCAGTTCATCGAGGCCCTCCAGCCAATGGGCCGGGGAGAAATCCCCGCCGAGCCGTCCGCCGAGGAATTCCAGGAAGTCCGGGCAGCGCGCGAGCGCCGCCACCGCGTCGAACGACGGCTCCCGGGCGAGGTCGCCGAGCGAGCGGGCCAGCTGGTGCAGCCGGTCGCCCCGCCGCAGCCGGCCCTCGGGATTGAAAGCGGGCAGCCGCGCGCGCTCCAGCGCCGCCTCGAGCGGCGGCAGGATTTCCGCGTCGGCCACGGCGAGGGCGAGCCGGCCGGTCGGGGAGCCGTAGCGGACGGCCAGGGCCGCCACGCGCTCGGCCTGGTCGGAGGGGTCCGCGCAGAGGCGCACGCGGGCCTCGAAATCCGCCAGGGGCAGCCCCCGCCTTTCCCACCGCTCGGTCCGGGGCCGGCCCCAGTCGTCGAAGGAATCGGCCTCCGAGGGCGGGGCAAAGACCAGGATGGCCACCTCCGCCGTGCGCGCGTGCGCTTCCAGCGCCCGGAGCGCCAGCGGAAGCGGGTCGGCGACCCCGATCAGCACGATCCGGTCGGCGCCTAGGGGCGCCGGCGCAGCCGCTCCGGCGATCTTGGCCGCCTGCGGTTCGGTCAGCCCGAGGGCGGCGAGCCGGGCCGCATGCCGGGCCTCGAGTTCGCCGAGCTGCCGCCAGCGCGCCGCCTCGGGAAAATCCCCCGCCTTTGCGGCCACGCCGCCCAGGAGCAGGCCCCCCTCGGCCAGCTGCGCCTGCAGCTTCGCGAACTGGTCCGCCAGCCGCAGCGCCCAGGAGAAATTGCGGGCCGGAGGGTCGACCGGGAAGACCTGCCGGAAGTCGTTCAGCTCCAACCCGCGAAACACGCTCGTCCAGGCGAGCAGGGTCTGCAGGCGGGAGGCCGTGTTCGCCGGCGCCGCCAGCAGGCCGTCGGGAGTCATCGTTCTCGGGGCGAAGACGGCCTGCCTTTTCTCCGCCGCGAACTCGGCCAGGGCCTCGCGCAGCCGCCGGCCCGACTGGCCGGTGGGGACGATGACGACCTGGCGCGCCAAATCGAGCGGGCCGTCCCCTTTCCATTCCCCCGCGAGCCATTCCACGGCCTGGGGCAGCAGGGGGCGGCCCCAGGGGAGAAAATGGCGGCGGATCGGCATTGTCAGAGGATAGGGAGGTCGGCCCACGGCGCTGCGACGCCGGCTGCGGCACGTCAGACTCGTGGGCGAACCCTGGCCGAGCGATGACGGCCGCAGCCATCTCATCCAGCGGCCGGACCGAACCCGGGATGACGAAGCGGCCCGCCACGGTCAACACGTCCGCGCGGCCGGGACCGCTGAACGGCCACCTTTGGCCGCCTAGCCGTATGGAAAATGCCTGGGGCGATACCCGCCCGCCGGGCCGGCCGCCTTACTTGGCGAAGATGTGCTTCGAGGCGTGCGCCTTGGCGTGGTTGGCCGCATTGCGGTGCACCACCCCGGACTTCACCGCCCGATCCATCGCCGAGACATACGCGATGCCGGCGGCCTTGGCCGCGGCCTGGTCCTTGGAAGCGACCGCAGCGTCAAAATTCTTGTGCAGGGTCTTCAGGCGGTTCTTGAGCGCCTTGTTGCGAAGGGTGAGACGGACCGCCTTACGGGCGGCTTTGATCGCGGATTTGGTATTGGCCATGGGTCAGCTATGCTCGGAAGCCGGTCAAAGACTCAAACCCCGGCGACGGAGTCAAGGGTATTAGGGCTGGGAATCCCGCACCTCGGCCTGCACGCCCGCCAGGTCCGCGCGGAACGCCGGATCCAGCATCAGCTGGTGGAAAATCGCCTGGCCCAGCACCCGGCCGGCAAAGATGTCCAGCGGCGTATGGACCCCCGCCTCGACCCGCGTCCAGCCCACCAGCCTCCCCTTGGCCAGGATGGCATCGCGGCGCCCGGGGAAGACCTCGGATAGGACCAGGGCCCAGACCGTCCCGCGCGTCGAATGCCCGCTCGGATAGCCCGCGCTCTTTTCCGGATCCCCCGGCTTGGAAAAGCGCTCGGGATCCTCCTGGAACGGCCGGGGGCGGTTCCAGTGCTCCTTGCCGGCGTCCACCACCGCCTTCACCTCGGTCTCCAAATCGGCGAACATCGCCTCAAGCTTGGGATACTGGCCGGCCTTGAGATCTCGCCCGATGGCCGGGGCGAAGGCGAAGATCGTGACCTTGTGCTCGGCCTTGGCGCGTTTCAGGTCGTCCGGGGTCCGGGCCTGGTAGACCGCGTACGCCTCGTCGCGGTCGGCTCGGTCCTCGGCACCATGGGCCGCCGGGGGCGGCGGCAGCAGGGCCTGCCAGTCGACCCCGTGGAGGTAGGGCCCGGCAGCGCGCAGCGGCGGGAGCAGGGCCAGAAGCAGAACGGAAAGGAGCGTGGGGATGGGTTTCATGGGAAAAGGCGCGGGGGGAGCCGAAGGAAAGGCGCCGCCGCCAAGCGCGGTGCCTCCATTGTCCGAATCCACCCACAAGGCGATCAGAATTCGGTCGAGAGCGTGACGAAGTAATCGGTGGTCGGAATGACCAGGAAGTTGTCGGAGGAGGCGTTCGAGCCCACCGAGTTGAGGACCTGGACCTTCCGGTTGAGAGCGTTGTCGATCTGCAGCTTGAGCTTGATCGAGTGGACGAAGCTGCCCGCCGGCAGCTTCCAGGCGTAACCACCCGAAAGGCTGACCAGGGAAAAGCCGCCCTGCTCTTCCGCGCGCACCGGCGCGGGAGCTCCGCCCGGCAGGCCGGTGTCCGTCTGGCCGAAGAGGCCCATGTCCGGATTGACCAGCGCGCTCGAGTATACGATGCCCGGGCCGATGTACTTGTCGTTGACGGAGGCGAACCAGCCCGACTGGTTGAAGACCAGCCCGGCCGAGGCGGTGGAATTCGGGACGTAGCCGCCGCCGAAGGTGCCCAATGAGGCCACGTTGAAGCCCGGCACCCCGGGATTGGTCTTGAAGACCGCCCGGTTGAGCGAGCCGTTGGCGAAGAGGCTCAGGCCGCCGCCCAGATAATACGTCCCCTCGGCCTCGAGGCCGCTGACCCAGGCCCCCTTCGAGAGGAAGAAAAGGCTGTTGGTGGAGTCGTTGGGATCGGCGACCGACGACACGAGGTTGTTGATGTCGATGAGGTAGACGTCGGCGTCGCCGTTGAAGCGGTCGCGCTTGTAGACCGTGCCCAGCTGGTAGTTGATCGTCTGCTCCTCCTTCAGCCTCGCCGGGTCGTAGGACTGCGCGCCAGCCTTGAGATCCTTGGCGTCGCTGGGCACGTTCTCCTCGTCGGTCACGATCGGGTACGCGATGCCCTTGGCCAATTGCGCGTAGACCGACCAGTTCGGGGTCAGGAGGTAGTTAGCGGAGAAATGCGGCTCCCAATTGGTGTAGGTGTTGTTGGTGAAGTCCGGCTGCTCCGTGCCCTGATTGAGCGGCGCCTCCAGATCGATGGTGAAGTTCGAATCCTTCACCCCCGCCTCGATTGTCAGGTTCGGCGTCGGCTTCCAGGTGAGATCGACATAGGGCTGGAAGGTCTTGTTGTAGACGTGCATGTACCACTGGTAGCCGGGCTTGATCGTGTTGGCCTTCACCCCGGTGGACGGATCGAACGCCCCGAACTTGAAGGCTTCCTGGGGATTGGCGGCGAGATAGGCCGGGCTGTAGTCGAGCGCGTAGTCGTAGCGGTTGGCCCGCACCTGCTCCACCCAGACGCCGAACTGCTCCTTCAGCGGCGAGTCCTCGCCATGGACCACCGCCAGATAGTCGCCAAAGTTCCGGTAGGCGTTGACCTTGGCCTGGCCGCCCGGGTCGTCGTTGCTCGCGCTGGTCGTGCCCGGCAGGGTGTTGGCCGAGCTGTTGGTGTAGGAATTGACGCCGTTGGCCTTCTGCAGGGCGGCGGTGCCGGGAAACTTCGTGGTGCCGCCGACCACCGGATCGACGGACTTCTCATGGCTGTCGTTGTTGTAGGCGTCGGTGTAGGCCTTGTCCTCGACCGAAAAGTCGTTCCCCAGCGAGGTCTTGAAGCCGATGTATTCAAAATCCGCCTGCTTCTGCTGGTAGTTGTAGGGGTAGTAGTCGTTGTTCGGATCGAAGGGATTGGCGTCCAGGCCGAAGTTGCGGCCAAACTGGTTGATCTGCGCCTGGGTCACCGCCCCCGGGTTGTTGAATTTGATGTTGTTGTAGTTGCCGACGACCGTGAGGGTGGAATTCTTCCCGACCGGCTGGAGGTACTTGAGGAAGTAGGTGTTGCGCTGCAGGTAGGAAAAGCTGCGGTAGCCGTCGGAGCTCATGTACTGGTAGGTTCCCACGATCGAGGCGTTGTCGAGCCGCGGGAGGTTGCCGGTGTTGACCTCGATGTTGCCGAGGAAGGTGTTCCAGCTGCCGTCCGAGACCGTCAGGACCGTGGCCGCGTCGGGCCGGGGGTCCTTGGAGAGGAGCCCGATGGTGCCGCCGAAGGTGTTCTCGCCGATGTCGGAGGCGGTCCCGGGGCCGCGGTCGATCACCATGCCGCCGAGGACCTTGGCCGGAAAGTAGCTGGTGGTGTGGTGGGTCTCGCCGTTGGCGTCGCCGAAGGGAATGCCGTCGTAGGTCACGTTGTACTGCCCATCGGTGAATCCGCGCATCTGGGTCATCTTGGCCTCGCTCAGGCCCGGGCCCTCGGTCTCGATGTTGGCGACGCTGGGCGCGATGTTGGCGATCGTGGCGTAGTCGGCGGTCGGGGCGATCTGGTTGTTGATGGTCTGGGCGCTGATGACCGAGTTCGGCTCGAGCGAATCGATCCTGGCGTCGGTCGGAGCCTGGGTCAGGGCGGAGGTCTTCTCGGTGAAGACCTCCATCTCGTCGAGGCGGATGGTCGGGCCGCCCGAGTCGGCCGCCGCTGCCGCCGGCTCCGGAGCGGCCGGGCTGGCCGCCAGGCCGGCGGGGAAGAAGCTCGCGGCCAAGAGAGCCGTGGCGAGTTGAGCGGGCAGGAAGCGCTGGGGAGTCAGGTTCACCGGGCGACGCTAGCATCGCCCCGTCACGAAATGGCGGCGGCTCCGTGACGTAACGGCAACTTGTCCGCCCCGGACTTTAAGATTCCGCGCCCGAGGGAACCGCCCGCTCAGCGGCCCCGCAGCCGCGCGGCCTCGGCTTCCGCCTCGCGGCGCTGCGGCCAGTCGGCCGGCGCCTCCCGCACGGCGCGCTCCAGGTCCCCAAGGGCCCCGGAACGGTCCCCGGCGGCCTCCCGCATCAGGCCGCGGTTGAGCCAGGCCGCCGCGAAATGCGGGTCGAGCGCCACCGCCCGGTCGGCTTCGGCCCGCGCCTCCTGGCGCCGCCCCAGCTCGTAGAGCGAGAACGCCCGGTTGGAATGGGCGGGGGCGAAGCCCGGGTCGAGCCGCAGGGCGATGTCCAGCTGCTCCAGGGCCCCGGCATAGTCCCGGCGGGCGTTGAGGAGGCCGCCCTGCTCGGTGTAAACGACCGGGTCGAGGGCGGGCGGGGGATGGCGCGCCAGCTCGAGCTCGGCCGGCAGCGGCCGGACCGGCTCGGTCCATCCGGTCACGACGTGCTCGGCCGGGAAGCCGAGATTGAGGACGGCCAGCACCGAGACGAGCGGCAGGACGGCGGAGCGCCGGCGCCGGTGCAGCCAGAGCAGGCCGAGGACGGCCGCGGGCAGCGCCGCGGAGGCGGATCGGCTCAGGTCGTCGGCCAGGAACAGGCTCGCTCCCAGGACCGCGGCGAGCACGAGCGCCCGCCACACGGCCGCCCCCGGCCCGTGCTCCCGCCATTCCAGCCCGATCCAGGCCAGCACCGCGATCCAGCCCCAGCGGAGCCCCTCCCAGAGCCCGAGCAGATAAAACGAGGGCCGGGTGTTCGGGTGCATCGCATGCAGATAGGCCCGCGTCACCGGATCGCGGCCCGCCAGGTGCGCGCCGAGGCGCACCGCCAGCCAGGGCAGCAGGGCCCAGGCGCAGAGGGCGATCTCGGACCGCCGGCCGGCGGCCGGGCGCGCGCCCTCGAAGAGCTCGCCATCGCGGTCCCGCAGCACCAGCGCCAGCGGCAGGGCGAGGACGAAGCGCTCGTCGATCCAGGGGCAGACCAGGACGGCCGCGACGGCCGCGCCCCGCGGCGCGAAGGCCGCCGCGAGCAGGCCGAGGATGTACCAGGAGTCGAAGTAGCCCAGCCAGCCGGTCGAGACGAAGAACCAGGAGCAGGTCGCGAGCACGACCGCCGCGGCCAGCGTCGCCGCCCGGCCCACTCCCCGGCGGAGCAGGACGCCGGCCGCGTAGGCCAGCGCGGCGAGGCAGCCGAGCTGCGGCAGGGCCAGGTAGGCCTTCGGCGGCAGGAAGAGCGCGCGGCCGACCAACGGGAAGAACAGCCGCCATTCGATCACGCGGTTGTTGGGGGTGGCGTCGAAGGCGAAGGGATGCGCCAGCTGGCGCAGCGCATCCGCGGCGCGGTTGAGCGCGGGATCGTGCATCGCCGCCGGCACCCCCAGCCCCCGCCAGAGGCCCCAGGGCGGGCAAAACGCCAGGAGGGACACGGCGGCGGCCCCGAGGGCGAGGCCGACCCCGGGGAGCACGGGGCGCGATGTCGGGCGGTCGGGGGTCAAAAGGAAGTCTTAGCTTTGGGGCCGGTAAGCCGGATTCTGTTCCGCGCCTTGCGGCGCTTCAGCCGTCATTTCTCTCGGGCCCTTGAGGGGCCCGTTCCGCCGAGGCGGAATGCGACATACCCGAGACTATCGGACGGGCAGCCCAGTCTCTTATTTTGTCTTGCACCGGAAGGGGTTTTTCGTGCCGTCCGCCTCGCGGCGGAGCGCGGTGGGCTCTTGCCCCACCTTTTCACCCTTACCTCGTGAGAGGCGGTATGTTCTCTGTGACACTTTCCGTCGCCGCGGCTTGACCCGCGGCGCCTGCGCTTGCCTTGCGGCTCGCGCAGCATCCTGCCCGATGGTGTCCGGACTTTCCTCTCCAAGTTGCAGCTGGCGCGGCTTTCGACCGCGCGTCGGGATCAAAGAACCTGGAGCGACGGCCAGGCCCCAAAGCTAAGGGGGCGGATGCTCGGCCGAAGCCGCGCCGAACTCAAGACTGTTCCCAGTAGACGATCCGGCCGCACTGGTCGCAGGTCACCGGTCCCTCCGGCGCCTTGCCGCGGACCGCCGACTCGACCTCGCTCGAGACCTTGAGGTGGCAGCCCCCGCACTTGCCCTCGTGCACCGGCACCACCGCCGGAAGTCGGCGGGCCGCCAGCCGGTCGTAGGCCCGCAGCCAGGCGGCGGGCACCGGCGGGCGCTTCGCGGCCACCTCGGCCTGGGCCGAGGCGAGCTCCTTCGCGAGGTTTTCCCCGCGCTCCTTGAGGGTCCTGATCCGGGCCTCGTGGCCCGCGATGTTGGCCTTCAAGACCCCCTCCGCCTCCGCGAACTTCTTCTTCGCCAGGTCGATCGCGAACATGATCTCCAATTCGCGGCCCTCCATGTCCGCGATCTGGCCCTGGACGGTGTTGATCTGCTGGCCCAGGGCCTGGTACTCGTCGTTCTTCTTCACCCCCAGCTGCTGCGTCCGGTACTTGCCCAGGGTCTGCTCCGCCGACCCGATCTCGGTCTCGAGGAGCTTCTTCTTGCTTTCCAGCTCGCGCAGCTCGGTGCGGGCGCTCTCGATCGCCGCCTTCTCATCCGCTATCTTCTTCTCCACCAAGCCGATATCGATCGGGACGTTCCTCAGCTGGGAGTCCAGCTCGACCCGCCGGGTGTCGCGATCCTGCAGGATGAGGAGGCTTTCGATCGCGGGTCCGAGCATGGGATGGCCACCCTGAGTCAGCCCGGAAAAGGGGTCAAATGAACTTTCCTGAGGGGCAAAATTTCCGGCGCCTAGGGGTGTTCCCCCGGGTGGGGATAGCGGCCCCCCGGGCGCAAGCCCTTAAATCGAAAAACAACCGGCGTTTTCGGGCCATTTTTCATCAAAAAAACCCTCGCGTGCCCGGGCGCCTTCGAGCCAGAATCTACCTTTAATTTTCTCTCTCACGCGACCCTACATGGCCGAAGAAACCGACCCCTCCCACGACTCCAAAATCAAGGCGGGCGCCGACGCCTACGACGCCTCAAAGATCCAGAAACTCGAGGGGCTGGAGGGAGTCCGGAAGCGCCCCGACATGTACATCGGGGACACCAACGAGCGGGGCCTGCACCACTGCGTCTTCGAGGTGGTCGACAACTCGGTCGACGAGGCCCTGGCGGGCTACGCCAAGATCATCAAGGTCACCGTCCACTTGGACGGCTCCTGCTCGGTCGAGGACGACGGCCGCGGCATCCCGGTCGATCCCCACCCCATCTACAAGATTCCCGCCCTCGAGCTGGTCCTGACCAACCTCCACGCCGGCGGCAAGTTCGGCAAGGGGGCCTACCAGGTCTCGGGCGGCCTCCACGGGGTCGGCGCCAAGTGCGTCAACGCCGTCTCGGAGTGGTTCGAGGCGGAGGTCCGCCGCGGCGGCAAGGTCTACCAGATGCGCTTCGCCCAGGGGAAGACCACCCAGAAGATGACGGTGATCGGCGACACGAAGAAGACCGGCACGAAAATCACCTTCAAGCCCGACCCGGAGATCTTCCAGACCACGCGGGAGTTCCAGTACGAGATCCTGGCCAAGCGGCTCCGCGAGCTGGCCTTCCTCAACCCCGGCATCCGGATCGAGCTGAGCGACGAGCGCGCCCAGAAGTCCGATGTGTTCTTCTTCAAGGACGGCATCACCGAGTTCGTCCGCTTCCTCAACCTCAACAAGAACGTCCTCCACGACAAGCCGATCACCTTCAGCGACACGGCGGTGGACGAGGCGGATCCCTCCAAGCCGCCGACCGCGGTCGACGTCTCGATCCAGTACAACGACTCCTACAACGACCAGGTCTTCGCCTACGCCAACTCGATCTTCAACCTCGAGGGCGGCACCCACCTCTCCGGCTTCCGCACCGCGCTGACCCGGGTGATCAACAACTTCGCCAAGGCCAACAACCTGATCAAGGAGAAGGACCCCTCGATCACCGGGGACGACATCCGCGAGGGGCTGGTGGCCGTGATCTCGGTCAAGGTCCCGGAGCCGCGCTTCGAGGGCCAGACCAAGACCAAGCTCTCCAACTCCGAGGTGGACGGGATCGTCCAGAAGATCGTCGGCGAGAAGCTCAAGTTCTTCCTCGAGTCCAACACCGCGGTGGGCAAGCGGATCATCGACAAGACCCTCAACGCCGCCCGCGCCCGCGAGGCGGCCCGCAAGGCCCGCGAGACGGTGCGCAAGGGCGCGCTCTCCGGCGGCGGCCTGCCCGGCAAGCTGGCGGACTGCTCCGAGCGCGACCCGGCCCTGACGGAGCTCTACATCGTCGAGGGCGACTCGGCCGGCGGCTCGGCCAAGCAGGGGCGCGATCGGCGCTACCAGGCCATCCTTCCGCTCCGCGGCAAGCTGATCAACACGGAGAAGGCCCGCCTGGACAAGGTGCTCTCCAACGAGGAGATCCGCACCCTCATCACCGCCGTCGGCACCGGCATCGGCGACGCCGAGGGCGAGGGCTCCTTCAATCCGGACAAGGCCCGCTACCACCGCGTCATCATCATGACCGACGCCGACGTGGACGGCTCCCACATCCGCACCCTCCTCCTCACCTTCCTCTACCGCCAGATGCGCGGGCTGATCGAGCGCGGGTACGTCTACATCGCCCAGCCCCCGCTCTATAAGATCAAGCGCAAGAAGCGGGAGCAGTACGTCGACAACGACGACCAGCTCAACCGCATCCTCCTCGAGCTCGGCTCCGAGGACGTGATCCTGACCCGTCCCGCCGACTCCCACGTCTTCTCGCCCCAGCAGATCGACAAGATCGTCGAGCTGCTGGCGGCCCTGGAGAAGCTCGGGGCGGGGGTCACCCGCTACGGCGCCTCCCTCCCCGCCTACCTCGACCGGCGGGACGGCGCCGGGCACACCCTCCCCCGCTACGTCGCCCGCATCCGCGAGGGCAACAAGGAGTCCCACGAGTTCCTGGCGGACGAGGCGGCCCGGGCCAGGTTCGTGCAGCAGCACGGCCTGGACGCCGACCTCTTCGAGCAGGCCGAGCCGACCAAGGGCGGCGCCCAGCGCCGGATCACCGTGCACGAGATCTTCGAGAGCACCGAGATGGCCAAGCTCCTCTCCGCCCTGGAGAAGGCCGGCCTGGATGTCAGCCGCTTCACCCCGGGGGAGAAGCCGGCCTACATCGTGACCGAGAACTCCGGCCAGAAGTCGGAATCCAAGACCGAGCTCTTCGGCCCGCTCGAGGTCCTGGGCCAGATCCGCGCCAACGGCCGCAAGGGCCTCTCGATCCAGCGCTACAAGGGCCTGGGGGAAATGAACCCCAAGCAGCTCTTCGAGACCACGATGGACCCGGAGAAGCGCCGGCTGCTCAAGGTCTCGATCAACGACGCGGCCAAGGCCGACTCGCTCTTCACCCTGCTGATGGGCGACGACGTGCCGCCCCGGCGCCAGTTCATCGAGGACAACGCCCTCAACGTCCAGTACCTCGACGTCTGAGGCCGCCGCCCGCCCCCAACCCCTTCCCGCCTTGTACACCGCTTCCGAAAAGCTCTCGTCGGCGAACATCACCGACATCATGCAGACGGCCTACATCGACTATTCGATGTCGGTCATCATCTCTCGCGCCCTGCCGGACGCCCGCGACGGCCTCAAGCCGGTGCAGCGCCGGATCCTCTACGCCATGCTGCGGGAGGGCCTGCTCCACAACCGCTCCTACGACAAGTGCGCCGGCGTGGTGGGCGAGGTGCTGAAGAACTACCACCCCCACGGCGACGCCTCGGTCTACGACACCCTGGTCCGGCTGGCCCAGACCTGGGTGATGCGCTACCCCCTGATCGACCCGCAGGGCAACTTCGGCTCGGTCGACGGCGACCCGCCGGCGGCCTACCGCTACACCGAGTGCCGCCTGGCCCAGGCCGCGGAGGACCTGCTGCGCGACATCGACGAGGAGACGGTCGACTTCACCCCCAACTACAAGGAGTCCACGGTCGAGCCCAGCGTCCTGCCGGCGGCCCTGCCCAACCTGCTGATGAACGGCTCGACCGGCATCGCGGTCGGCATGGCCACCAACATCCCGCCGCACAACCTGGGCGAGATCATCGCCGCCGCCTGCGCGGTCATCGACCGGCCGGCCGCCACGGTGGAGGAGCTCTGCGGCCTGATCCAGGGGCCGGACTTCCCCACCGGCGGCGTCATCTCCGGGCGCGAGGGCATCCTCAGCTACCTCAAGACCGGCAAGGGCATCGTCCGCATCCGGGGCAAGGCCCACACCGAGGAGCTCAAGGGCGGAATGGAGCAGATCGTGATCACCGAGATCCCCTACAACGTGAACCGCGCCACCCTGGTGACGCGCATCGCCGAGCTGGTGGGGGAGAAGCTGCTGGACGGCATCCGCGACCTGCGCGACGAGTCCGACGAGAACACCCGCATCGTGGTCGAACTCAAGCGCGGGGAGCAGGCCAAGGTGGTGATCAACCAGCTCTTCCAGAAGACCGCGCTCGAGTCCTCCTTCGGCGTCACCCTCCTGGCCCTGGACCGCAAGCGGCCGAAGCAGATGAACATCAAGGAGCTGCTCGAGTGCTACATCGAGCACCGCCGGGACGTCGTCACCCGCCGCACCCGCTTCCGCCTGCGCGAGGCCGAGGACCGCGCCCACATCCTCGAGGGCTACATCATCGCGCTCGATAACCTGGACGACTTCGTGAAGATCATTCGGGCCTCGGCCAACCGCGAGGAGGCCAAGGTCAGGCTGATGGCCAAGTACCCGCTCTCGGAGCGGCAGACCGACGCCATCCTGGAGCTGCGCCTCTACCAGCTCACCGGCCTGGAGCGGGGCAAGATCGAGGCGGAGTACCTCGAGCTGATGAAGGTGATCGAGGAGCTGCGCGGCATCCTCGCCTCCGAGGCCAAGCTGCTGGCCCTGATCAAGAAGGAACTGCTGGAGATGAGGGAGAAGTACGCCTCGGCGCGCCGCACCGAGATCGTGGCCGCGGCCGGGGAGTTCCGAATGGAGGACGTGGTCCCGAACGAGGGCTGCGTCATCACCGTCTCCCACCTCGGCTTCATCAAGCGCACCCGGGTCTCCGACTACCGCTCCCAGAAGCGCGGCGGCAAGGGCATCATCGGCGCCGAGACCTATGAGGAGGACTTCGTCGAGCACCTCTTCACCGCCTCGACCCACGACTACATCCTCTTCTTCACCAGCATCGGCCAGTGCCACGCCAAGAAGGTCTACGACGTGCCGGAGGGCACCCGCGCCTCCAAGGGGAAGTCGGTCTCCAGCTTCCTGCGCCTGGCGGAGGGCGAGAAGATCGCGGCCATGATCTGCGTCAAGGACCTCTCCGCCGAGCTCTTCCTCGTCATGGCGACCCAGAGCGGGGTGGTGAAGAAGAGCGCCCTCTCCGAGTACGCCAACGCCACCCGCGAGGGCGGGCTGATCGGGATCAACCTGGGCGAGGGCGACTCCGTCATCGGCACCGTGCTCACCACCGGCTCGGACGAGCTCATCCTGGTCTCCAACCAGGGACTGGCGGTCCGCTTCCGCGAGCGCGACCCGGAGTCCGGCGAGGAGCTCTTCCGCGCCACCGGCCGCGCCACCGGCGGGGTCACCGGCATGCGCTTCAAGCTCCCCAGCGACTTCCTGCAGTCGATCGAGGTGGTCGACCACAACGCCAAGTTCCTGGTCGCCTCCGAGGCCGGCCAGGGGGTGCGCACCCGCTTCGACGACTACCGGCTGATCAACCGCGGCGGCAGCGGGGTCTGGGCCATCGACCTGCCGGAGGACGGCTCGGTCAAGCTGGCCGGCGCCCTGACGGTGAAGGAGAACGACGAGGTCATGCTCCTCACCGCCAAGGGCCAGAGCATCCGCTGCCCCGTCCGGGACATCCGCGAGACCAACCGCGGCGCCAAGGGCGTCCGCCTCGTCACCCTGGAGCCGGGCGACAAGCTCCTGAGCATCGCCCGGATCGTCGAGACCGAGGAGGAGGGCGGCGGCGAGACGCCGGCATGATCCGGGGCCTGGTTTTCGACTTCGACGGCCTGGTCATCGACTCGGAATCGGCGCTGATCGACGCCTACGCGGACATCCACGCCAAGTACGGCATGCCCTTCGAGCGGCAGGCGTTCCTCGAGAGCGTCGGCCACGCCGACTACGCCTTCGACCCCTGGCACGCCTTCGAGAAGCGGGCCGACCGCGCCGCCCTCGAGGTCGAGCGGCAGCGGCGCAACCGCGAGCGGATGCTGCAGCAGCCCCTGCTCCCCGGCGTGCAGGCCCTGATCGAGGCCGCCTTCGCGGCCGGGCTGAAATTGGGCGTGGCCTCCAATTCCCGGCACCCCCACGTCGACGGCAACCTCGAGCGGCTGGGGCTCCTCGCCCGCTTCCAGGCCACCGCCTGCCGCGACGACGTCCCCTCCCCCAAGCCCGAGCCCGACGTCTACCGGCTGGCGGTGAACCGGCTCGGCCTGCGGCCCCACGAATGCGTGGCGCTGGAGGATTCGCAGACCGGCATCATCGCGGCCCGCCGCGCCGGCCTGAGGACGGTGGCCGTGCCCGGGGCCTCGACCAAGCACCACGACTTCGCGCAGGCCGACTGGGTCGTCGCCTCCCTGGCGGAGGTGTCGGTCGAGACGCTGCAGCAGCGCTTCGGCGCCGCCTGAGCGGATTTGTTCGCTTTGGGCGGCCGGCGCCGGCTAGGGATGCGGACAGCATGGCGGTGGCATTCCCTCGGCCGGCGGCGCCCGAGGTAATTCCGCCGGCGCTGGAATGCAGCGGGTTGCACCAGTCCTGGCCTACGTGCCGGACGATCCCTGCTCTACGGCAAGCTCCGCCCCTTGGAACACCCGGAGTTCGTGGCGGCGCTCTGGAATCCGCCGAAGGCGCAGGCCGAGCCGCGGGCGGAGGAGCCGCTGCGGATGCTCGAGCTCTGGTACAAGCGCGGAGAATACATCGAGGCGATGTCCTACGGCGTGAAGCAGAAGATGGCGCTGGCCGCCGCCCTGCTCCGCGAGCCGACGCCGATGCTGCTGATCTCCATCCCGGTGCTCGGCGCCGACCGCTTCGTCCTGGTCGAGACGAGGGAAATCCGCTGGAAGGAGCAGCCGGCCTGAGGCTCACCAGAGCTGGCCCTGAGTCAGCGCGTCGCGCTTGCCGCCGTCCAGAGTGCTGAGGGCGAAGAGCTGGACCAGCGTGAGGCCCGCGAAACGTTCCTGGCGGGCCAGCGCGCCGAGCAGCAACGCGCCGCCCAGCGCGTCGTAAAGCGCGCCGTGGTAGGCGCGGCGGCCGGCCGGGCAGTGCTGCGCCGCCAGTGCGTCCAACTCGGCTTGGAGCCCGTGGGCCGCCACCAGCGTTTCGAGCTTCGCGGAGGCCGCCGCCGAGCCGACCTGGGCGTAGATGCGGGCGGAGTCGATCCAGGGCCCCCATTCCAGCGCGGAGCGGCCCGGCCGCGCGAAGTCGGGCGAGCTTCGGGGAAAGGGCCAGACCGACTTGAGCAGGCCGTTCTCCACCCCGGCGTAGTGCGCGGCGAGGGGGCCCCGCTCGCGCAGGCCCGCGAAGTACTCCCAATCGTCGGCCAGGGGCCGATGCGCCGCCAGCGCCGCGGCATCGAGCCCGTGCACGGCCGTGTCCTCGGGCCGGATCTTGCCGGTCGCGCCGCAAAGCCGGGTCCTGGTTTCGGTCACCCGGCCCCCCAGGAGGGTGACCACGCCGTATTCCAACACTCCGGAGCTGCGGCTGCCCTCGAAGTCGATGAAGAAGATTGGCCGGTCCAGCCAGCTCATGACGCGACCGGGGGGCGCCGGCTTTTACGCGCCGTCACCGGCAAGGAGGTTCGCCGGGGCGTAAGGAAGTCGGCGGCTTCTTCTTGAAGGCGGCCACCCGTGTTCGGGGGTAGAATCGAGGGCACTGCCGAACCGTCCTTCCGGCGGTACAGATTGAAATCCGCCGCATCGGTCGTTATCAGACGTGCGCGTGGATTCAGCTCCGAAAGAATGACCAAGGACGCATCGCCCACGTCCATCCGATCGGGAAATTTCCGGATGAGTTCAATGCAGCGAACCGCATGCTCAGGATATACGGGGGAAAAGCGCACGCGACCCGAATGAAGCGCGTCAAGGAGGGAGATCAGCCCCATCGGGTAGGGCTTCAGGCGGCAGGCGGCTTCGGCGAAGACGCATTCGCTCGTATGGACTTCCGAGCCCAGCGAAACCAGGACGTTCCGGCTCCAGGCATGCCATCGGTCGTTGCGCGAGAAGGCGCCCACCAGCGGACCGGCATCCACCAAATACCTAAGGACCGAAGCCTTCACGCGCGGAAAGATCAGATGGAGCGTCGAAATCCCCAGCCGGGTGCTCCTCAAAAAATGACCGCCACGATCCACGACTGCGTTCGATTTCCCTCGCTGCGGCTTCCCGCAGAAATTCCGACAGGGTAAGGCCCCGGCGGCGGGCTTCAGCGGTCAGCTTTTTCTTATCGTCAGCGGTAAGACGGATCGTGACCGACGACATGTCTTACAGCTGCAAGACACCGCCCTTAGACACAAGCGGAATCCGCCCCCGGGTTCTTACAGAAGCGTGAAGCGGAATGTGGCTCCCTCCCCCGGCTTGCCCTCCGCCCAAATCCGTCCGCCGTGCCGGTGGACGATGCGCTGGACCGTGGCCAAGCCCACGCCGTGCCCGGGAAATTCCGACTCGGCGTGCAGCCGCTCGAAAGGCTTAAAGAGCCGATCGGCATAGCGGGGCTCAAATCCGGTGCCGTTGTCCCGGACGTAGAATGCCGGACCGGCGGAAGTCGGCTCAGCACCGACCTCCACTTTCGCCGCCGCGGTCTTGCCCGTGTACTTCCAGGCGTTGGAGAGGAGGTTCTCGAAGATGATCATGACCAGCCCGGGGTCGCCGCGGGCCCTGAGCCCCTCGGCCATGACCAGCTCGACCTTCCGGCCCGGCTGCTGCTCGCGGAGCACGGCGGCGACCCGCTGCGCCATGGCGGAGATATCCAGATCGGTCGCCTCCAGCGGCCGGCGGGCGACCCGGGCGAGGCCCATTAGGTCGTCGATCAGCTCGCCCATCCTTTGGGCCCCCTCCTGGACCTTGCCGAGGTATTCCCGCGCCTTCGGGCTCGGCGCGCCCAGCTCCTGCGCGAGGAATTCGGTGAACCCGCTGATCGCCCGCAGCGGCCCCCGCAGGTCGTGGGAGACCGAGTAGGAAAAGGCCTCCAGCTCCTGGTTCACCGCCTCGAGCTGGGCGGTGCGGGTCGCGACCCGCTGCTCCAGCTCGCGGTAGACCTGCACGTTCTCCATCGCCACCGCGGTGGTGTTGGCCAGGGCCTGGAGCAGATCGACCTCGGCCGGGCTGGCCGAGCGCTGGGTGGCCCAGTAGGTGCCGATGGCGCCGATCGGGTCCTGGGAGCGGATCGGCACCATCACCAGGCTCTTGACGAAGGTCGGGCGGTAGGCCGTCACCGGCACCCGCGGGTCGTCGTAGATGTCGGGGACGATCGCCGGCTTCCGGTTCAGCATCGCCCAGCCGCTGACGCAGGCGCTGAGGGGGAAACGCTGGCCCTTCCAAAGCGGCCCGATCGCGTCCTCGTCGGCGTAGTAGCACTTCCCGCTCTCCCGCAGCACGAAGGTGGCCCCGTCGGCCCCGGCGATCTCGCGGGCGGCGTGCCGGACGACCTCCTGGATTCCCGCCAGGGTGCGGGCCAGGGAGAGGTCCTGGATGGCCGTGATCAGCCGCATCTGCGCCCGGTAGAGGCCGCGCAGTTCCTCGGCCGCCGCTGGCCCGGTCTGATTCACGTCGCAGGAAGTTAGGTCGGTCATGGGGCCCGGCAATCCCGGCCAGCGGTTACATCGGTGCCGCCGGCGCGGACCTGAGGAAAAAGGGCGTGTCATCGCGCCCTCCCGCCCTTTCACTGCCGGAGTGGACCTGGCACCCTACCGCGCCTTCCTGCACGAGCTGGCGGAGAAAAGCGGCGACTTCATCCGGCCGTTCTTCGGCCGGCCCGGCCTGGCCGTGGAGACCAAGGAGGACCAGTCGCCGGTGACGGAGGCCGACCGCGGCGCGGAAAAGCTGATGCGGGAGCTGATTGCGAAAAAATACCCCGCCCACGGCGTCATCGGCGAGGAGTTCGGGGAGCACAACCCAGGCGCCGAGTTCACCTGGGTCCTTGATCCGGTGGACGGCACCAAGGCCTTCGCCGCCGCCTGCCCCCTCTTCGGGACGCTCATCGCGCTCCTTCACCAGGGCCGGCCGGTCCTAGGGGCGATCCATCAGCCGGTGCTTCGCCAATTGCTGGTCGGCGACGGGCGGAGCGCGACCCTGAACGGCCGTTCGGCGCGCCTGCGGCCCTGCCGCCGGATCGAGGACGCGCTCCTTCTGACCGGCGACGCCTTCAATCCCGCCAGGTACCGCAACGGGCCGGCGTTCGAGGACCTGGCGCGGCGGGCCAAGCTCTACCGGGGCTGGGGCGACTGCTACGGCTACCTGCTCGTCGCGACCGGCTGGGCCGACATCATGTGCGATCCGATCATGAATCCCTGGGACATCCAGGCGCTGATTCCGGTCGTGCGCGGCGCCGGCGGGACGATCACCGACTGGCACGGGGGCGACCCGGTCAAGGCCGACTCGATCGTGGCGGCCGGCCCGGAGCTGCACGCGCAGGTGATCGCGGCGCTGAATCCTTAGGGGCGGCGGTAGGCCGGAACGGGATCGGGCTTGCCAAACTATATTCCTATACAGGAATATAGGTTCCGGAAACCGGGCTTCGCCCATGGGACTCGTCCAGATCTACCAGTGCCTCTGCGACCGCACGCGGCTGCGGATCCTCCATCTGCTCGGCGGCGGCCCGCTCTGCGTCTGCCACCTCCATCAGGCCCTGGGGGAGCCGCAGGCGAAGGTGTCCAAGCACCTGGCCTACCTCCGGGCCCGCGGGATGGTCGAGGCCAGCCGCGAGGCCAACTGGATGATTTACCGCCTGCCGCGGCGGCCTTCCCGCGAGCTCGCGGCCAACTTGGCCTGCCTGCAGGACTGCGCCCGGGAGCACCCGGCCTTCGGCCGCGACCGGGCACGCCTCCGCCGGCTCCGGTCGCGGGCGGTCTGCTGCCCTCCGCGCGTCCGCCGGACTCCCGCCCCCGCTCCTTCCCCCCCATGAGCCGCACCGCACCGTTCAAGGTTCTGGTTCTCTGCACCGGCAATTCCGCGCGAAGCATCATCGCGGAATATCTCCTCCGGCAGAAGGGCGGCGGCCGCTTCGAGGTCTGCAGCGCCGGCGCCCGGCCCACCGGCAAGGTCAACCCCCTCGCCCTCCGGGTGCTGAAGGAGCACTTCGGCATCGACGCGTCCGGAGCCCGCAGCAAGTCCTGGGAGGAATTCAAGGACGTGAAATTCGATCTCGTCATCACCGTGTGCGACCATGCCAGGGAGTCTTGCCCGATCTTCCCCGGCCACCCGGTCGCCGCGCATTTCGGCTCGCCGGACCCGGCGGAATACGAGGGCCCGGAGGAGAAAAGGCGCTGGCTCTTCCTCCAGGTCGCGACCCAGATCGCCCGGCGGATCGAGCTGCTCTGCGCCCTTCCCGACCGGGAGCTCGATGCCCTCCACCTCAGGGCGATCGGCGAGCGGCATGGCCCGCCGGCAGGGAACCCCGCGCCGTCCTGCGCTTGAGCCGCGCCCCGGCCCCTCCCCGCCTGCCCGCCTGGGCCGTCGGCGAATTCTTCGGCACGTTCCTGCTGGTCTTCTTCGGCTGCGGCAGCGTGGCCGCCGCCGTCTTGACCGGCGCCCAGGTCGGCATCTTCCAAGTGGCGATCGTCTGGGGCCTGGGCATCGCGACCGCGATCTATCTCACCGGCAGCCTGAGCGGCGCGCACCTCAACCCCGCCGTCACCCTCGCCCTGGCCCAGGCGCGGGGCTTTCCCTGGCGGCGGGTGCCCGCGTACGCGCTGGCGCAATTCCTGGGCGCCTTCGCGGCCAGCGCGGTGCTCTACCTGGCCTTCGCGGGCCCCCTGCGGGCCTTCGAGGAGGCCCACGCCCTCGTCCGCGGCTCCCCCGGCAGCGAGGCCTCGGCCATGATCTTCGGGGAATTCTTCCCCAATCCCGGCGGGCGGCCCTTCGACGCCCGCGCCGCCCGCCTGGTCTCCCCCGCGGCCGCCTTCGGCGTGGAGGCCCTGGGCGCCGCCCTCCTCGTTCTGGTGATCCTCTGCACCACCCACCCGCGGAACGCCTCGCGTCCGGGGGGCCTGACCGCCGTGACCATCGGCCTGACCATCACGCTCCTGATCTCGCTTTTCGGCCCGCTGACCATGGCGGGCTTCAATCCCGCCCGCGACTTCGGCCCCCGGCTGTTCAGCGCGCTGGCAGGCTGGGGCCCGGTGGTCTTCCGGATCAATGGGATGGGCTGGCTGACCGTCTATATCCTGGCCCCGATCGTCGGCGGGCAGGCGGGCGCCCTCGGCTATCGCGCGCTGTTCGCGCCGCACTACGACCGCGCGGCCCAGCCCGCGGGCCCGCCGGCGGCGGATTGACCGCGCTCCCGCCTACTGCGCGGGCGCGCCCGCCGCCACCCAGGCGGCGATGACCGCCCGCTCCTCGTCGGTGATGTGGGTCGCGTTGCCCAGGGGCATGATCCGCGTGACCACCACCTGCTGGTAGATCCGCTGGGCGTTCTGCGCGACGCCGCCCGCGCTGTCGAGCAGCACGCCCAGGGGCGGCTGGGTGATCCCGGAGAAGGTGGGATGGGCGGAATGGCAGGTGATGCAGCGCTGCCCGACGATGCCCTGCACGCGGGCGAAGGTCACCGGCCCCTCCACGGGGGGCAGGGGCTGGATCCGCGGCTCGGTCCACCACCCGACGAAGGCCAGCAGCGCGAGGCCGCCCGCCAGGCACGGCCACTGGTAGACCCCGACGTGCCTGCGGTTGAAGAAGTGCCGGATCAGCACGCCGGCCGCCCCGATCGCCGCCAGCACCGCCCAGGCCTGGGGATGCCCGTAGGTGGCGGCGTAGTGGTTGCTGATCATGATGAAGACCACCGGCAGGGTGAAGTAGTTGTTGTGGACGCTGCGCTGCTTGCCGCGGAGGCCGTCGAGCGGGTCCGGGCTGCCTCCCGCCCGCATCGCCGCCACCATCCGGCGCTGGCCCGGGATGATGAGGAAGAAGACGTTCGCCGCCATGATCGTGCCGATCGCGGCGCCGACCTGGATGTACGCGGCGCGCCCGCCGAGGACGTGGGTCAGCTCCCAGGCCAGGGCGGTGAGGAAGGCGAAGATGACGACGCCGAGCGCCCCGTCCCGCTTCCCCAGCGGCGAGCGGCAGAGCAGGTCGTAGATGATCCAGGAGCCGGCCATGCTGCCCGCCGCGATCCCGACCGCCTGCCCGGAGGTCAGGGCCAGCTTGGAGGGGTCGACCATCATGGTCTGCGCGTGCAGCCAGTAGACCACGATGAGGAGCGCCGAGCCCGAGAGCCAGGTGGTGTAGGCCTCCCACTTGAACCAGTGCAGGGTCGGCGGGAGCGCGGCCGGGGCCACGGCGTATTTCTGGGGGTTGTAGAATCCGCCCCCATGCACCGCCCAGAGCTCGCCCGCCACGCCCTTCGCCGCCTCCGGCGATCCCGGCGCGGGCGGCTCCAGGCTGTGGTCGAGCCAGATGAAGTAGAAGGACGACCCGATCCAGGCGATGCCGGCGATGACGTGGAGCCAGCGCAGCAGCAGCCCCAGGAACTCCGCCCAGTGCGCGTCCATCATTTGCGCCGGCGCGCCGCCGGCTGCCATTCCGCCGTGATCACCGAGGTGATCCCGCCGCGGCCCTTCCAAGTCGAGACGACCGCCAGCCGGCGCGGCCGCAGGGCCGCCCCGAGGTCGTCGCAGATCTGGTTCGTCACCGCCTCGAAGAAGATGCCCTGGTTGCGGAAGGCGTGAAAATACAGCTTGAGCGACTTGAGCTCGACGCAGGTCCGGTCCGCCACGTAGCGCACGGCGATGTCGGCGAAGTCCGGGTGCCCGGTGAGCGGGCAGACCGAGGTGAACTCGTGATGGGTGTGCTCGATCACGTAGTCGCGCCCGGGCGCGGGATTGGGAAAGACCTGCAGCAGCTTCGCGTTGTCCATGAAGGGCCGGTCAGGTCGCCGTCTCGGTGAAGCGGCTCTCGCGGATCACCGTCACCTTGATCGTGCTGGGGTACTGCAGCTCGTTCTCGATCCGCCGGCGCAGCTCCTTGGCGATCTCGCGGGCCCGGTCGTCCGTCACCCGCTCGGGCGAGACCACCACCCGGATCTCGCGGCCGGCCTGGATCGCGAAGGCCTGCTGCACCCCCTCGATGGTCAGGGCCAGCTTCTCCAGCCGGTCCAGGCGCTGGATGTAGCTGGTCATGGACTCGGCCCGGGCCCCGGGGCGGGTGGCGGAGATGGTGTCGGCCAGGATGGTCAGCCCGGCGTAGACCGTCTCGGGCTTCACCTCCTCGTGGTGGGCGGCGACGGCGTTGACCACGATCGGGGTCTCGCCGTGGCGCTTGATGAAGTCGGCGCCGATGGCGGCGTGGCTGCCCTCGACCTCGCCCGAGACCGCCTTGCCCAGGTCGTGGAGGAGCCCGGCGCGCTTGGCGATGTTGGGGTCCAGGCCGACCTCGCTGGCCAGGAGCGAGGCGAGGAAGGCGGTCTCGATCGAGTGGTCGAGGACGTTCTGGTTGTAGGAGAAGCGGTAGCGCAGCTTGCCCAACAGCTTGATGATGTTGGGGTGGAGGCCGTTGATGTTGAGCTTCATCACCGCGTCCTCTCCCGCCTGGGTGGTGATCATCTCGATCTCCTCCTGCGCCCGGCGCACGAACTCCTCGATGCTGGCCGGATGGATCCGCCCGTCCTTCACCAGACCCTCCAGCGCCACCCGGGCGATCTCGCGGCGGACCGGATCGAAGGAGGAAAGGAGCACCAGCTGGGGAGACTCGTCGATCAGCAGGGTGACCCCGGTCGCCGCCTCGAAGGCCTTGATGTTGCGGCCCTCGCGGCCGATGATCCGCCCCTTCATGTCCTCGCTCGGGAGGTGGACGAGCGTGGCGGTGAGGTCGCTGTTGGGCTTGCTCGCGATCCGCTGCATCGCCGCGATCAGGATGCGCCGGGACTCGTTGTGCAGGTCCTGGTCGGTCTTCTCCAGGACCTCCCGCCGCAGGGCCCGCAGCTCGTCCTGGCACTCCAGCATGACCTCCTCGCGCAGCTGCCGCTTGATCTCCTCGGCGTCCATCTGCGAGACGCCCTCCAGGCGCTTGCGCACGCTCTTGGAGAGGGCGCGGATGGCGTCCCGGGCCTGGACCACCGCGGCGTTCTCGCGGTTCAGCCGCTCCTGGCGCTGCTCCAGCTGGTAATCCAGGAGGGCCAGCGATTCCTCGTGGGCACGGATTTCCCGCAGCCGGGCGTCCGCCTCGATCTCCCGCCGGTCGAAGTCGCGGTTGGCCTCGGCCCGCTTCTCGACGATCTCGTTCTCCGCCTTCTGCTTGTACTCCTCGGCCACCACGGCCGCCTCCCGCCGGGCGACCTCGGTCAACTCCGCCGCCTGCTCATGGGCGATCTTCCGGGTCTGGCGGGTGGAGACCCAGACGACAAAGAAGCCCACTCCCATCCCGCCGATCAGCGCGACGGCGAGCGACCAATCGAAGGTGTCGCTTGCCGGAACGCGGTCGGTGATGGCCGCAATGGCCAAAAATGCTGGCGTCAAGGATGGCAGGCTGGTGGGTGCCGGGACGATAAGCCGGCCGGGGCAAACCTCAAGTCCGATAAGCGGGTTGACCCCCGGCACCAGGGGCCGAATCTGGAGGCCTAGCGTTGAATCTCCGCTCGCCTCTCGATCACATCCTCATCTTCCGCCGCCCGGCGCGGGGGAGATGGGACCTGGTGACCCCGGCGGCGATGCTGGCCCTCAGCCTCTTCGGGCTGGCCTTCATCTATTCGGCCCAGCTCACGGTCAACGGGGGGGGCTGGCTCACCCACCCCTCCGCCACCGGGCACCGCTCGCTCAACGGCTGGTCCTCCCAGCTGGTCTGGCTGGCCATGGGCGCGGCGGTGTACTGGGTGGTCGCCCACATCGACTACCGCTTCTGGCTCAGCGTGGCCCACTGGTTCTACGGCCTCTGCCTGGTGCCCCTCGTCCTGGTGCTGGTCGTCGGCACCCGCAGCGGCGGCTCCCAGCGCTGGTTGCACCTGGGCCCCATGTACTTCCAGCCCTCCGAGGCGGCCAAGATCGGGGTGCTGATCATCACCGCCAGCATCCTCATCCGCAGCAAGGTGGGCACCGTGCAGCAGTCGCTCGGCGTCCTGGGGAAATTGGCCCTTGCCGCTGGGGTGCCCATCGCGCTAGTCTTGCTTCAGCCCGACCTCAAGTCGGCGATCGTTCTGCCCCCGATAGTGTTCTCCATGCTCTACGTCTCGCGCCTGTCGGCCCGCTTCTTCGTGGTCTCCCTCGGCGCCTTCCTGCTCATCGTTGGCATAATTGCCTGGGATACAATACGTTATGAGCGGTTTGTCGACGCGCGTGCCGCGTCCTACCGGGACGACCACCAGGCGTATTCCCGGCGCTTCCAGATCGAGCAGGGGCAGTACCAGAAGCACAGCTGGGTGCCGCTCCACGACTACCAGCGCAACCGGATCCTGTCCTTCATCGCGCCCGATGAGATCGATCCCACCGGCATCGCCTGGAACCAGCTCCAGTCCGAGATTTCGGTGGGCTCCGGCGGGGTGTCCGGGGCGGGCTGGACCAACGGCACGCAGGCCAAGCTGGGCTACCTGCCGCATTCGGTGGCGCACACCGACTTCATTTTCTCGGTCATCGCCGAGGAGATTGGTTTCCTGGGAAGCATCACGGTCCTCGGCCTGTTCGGACTGGTGCTGTTCAACGGCATACGCATCGCCGGCCTCGCAAGGGACCGGCTGGGCACGCTGCTCGCCATTGGCGTCACCGTGCTCTTCACCGTGCACGTGTTCGTGAACATCGCCATGACCATCGGGCTCGTGCCCATCACGGGCATACCTCTTCCCTTCATCAGTTATGGTGGCTCCTTTGTGCTCAGTTGCTGCTTGCTGCAAGGACTGGTCCAAAGCGTCTATCGCTTCCGGAAGGAATTCGCATGATCCCGCGACGTCCGACCCGCGATAACGACCGCTTTGCCGGAATCTCCTGCGCCGCAACCCGCGCACCTGGGGGCCGCCTGCCACAAACGCACCGCACCCACCATGAGCAGCGACCCATCGCAGACCAACCCCGATTCGGCCCCCCAAGCCGACCCCAATTATGACGAGGAGATGGCCAATCCTCCCCCGGCCCGCGAGGCCGTCTCCGTCAGCTCCGCCGAGCTGAAGGCCGGCGCCGACGAGCGCGCCAAGCAGCGGCCCTTCCTGCAGAAGATGATGGCCGCCTTCCGGAAGGAAAAGGGCTCCTACCGCGAGCTGATCATCAATTCCGAGCCGCTGGAGAAGCGCGTCGCGCTGCTGGTGGACGGCCGCCTCGAGAAGTTCGAGATCGAACGCGAATCCGACAACCGGATGGTCGGCGGAATCTACAAGGGCCGGGTCAAGAACCTCGATCCGGGCCTGAAGGCCGCCTTCGTCGACATCGGCTACACCAAGAACGCCTTCCTCCACTACTGGGACATGCTCCCGGCCGCGGCCGACTCCTCGGTCGAGGTGGTGCGGGTCAACCGCAAGCGCGACGCCCAGCCGAAGGCGGAGCCGACGGTGAAGGACATCCCGAGCCTCTATCCCCCGGGCAGCGAGATCGTGATCCAGGTGACCAAGGGCCCGATCGGCACCAAGGGCCCCCGCACCACCACCAACCTGTCCATCCCCGGCCGCTACCTCATCCTGACCCCCTACAGCGACGGCTGCGGCATCTCCCGCAAGATCGAGGATCCGCACGAGCGGCGGCGGCTCAAGCAGCTGATCAACGAGCTGACCATCCCCGAGGGGATGGGCGTGATCGTCCGGACCGCCGGCGAGGGCAAGAAGGGCCGCTACTTCGTGCGCGACCTGCACATCCTGCTCCGGAAGTGGGAGGAGATCGCCCAGCGCATGCAGCGCGACAAGCCCCCGGCCTGCCTCTACATGGAGCCCGACCTGGTGGAGCGCACCGTCCGCGACTTCCTCACCGAGGAGGTCGACCGGGTCCTGATCGACGACAAGTCGGACTTCGAGCGCACCCAGAACCTCGTCGGCCTGATCTCCAAGCGCTCCCGCGGCAAGATCGCCTTCTACAGCGATTCCATCCCGATCTTCGAGCGCTTCAACATCGAGCGCCAGATCGAGCAGACCGGCCAGCGCAAGGTCGGGCTGCCCAGCGGCGGCGAGATCATCATCGACGAGACCGAGGCCCTGATCGCGATCGACGTCAACACCGGCTCGCACAAGAACCGGGGCGGGGACGAGAAGAACACCATCTACGCGGTCAACCTCGAGGCCGCGCAGGAGGCCGCCCGCCAGATCCGCCTGCGCAACCTGGGCGGCCTGATCATCCTCGACTTCATCGACATGAAGGAGCGCCGCCACCGCAACGCCATCTACGAGAAGATGGTCGAGCTGATGGCGACGGACAAGGCCCGCAACCACATCCTGCCCATCTCGCAGCTGGGGATCATGCAGATGACCCGCCAGCGCCAGCAGGAGTCGCTCTCCTCCAACCTCTACACCGACTGTCCCTACTGCCGGGGCCGCGGCATCGTGAAGTCGGCCACCACCATGTCGGTCGAGCTGCAGCGCCGGCTCTCCTCCGTGGTCCGCCGGCTCCAGCTGCGCAAGGATGGGAAGGAGTACTCGCTGCGGGTGCTGGTCAACCCGGCCATCCTCGAGCGGCTGCGCTCCGACGACGCCGACCTGCTCATCCGGATGGAGAAGACGTTCGGGGTGAAGCTGGCCTTCCGCGCCGACCCCGCCTACCACGTCGAGCACTTCAAGATCGTCGACACCAACACCGGCGAGGAATTCCGCTGAGCAGTCTGACGCGACATCTGACCTGAGTCCGGACGTTTGACCTGAGCACTCCAGTAGCTGCTGCTACAATGGGAGTGCTTCCGCTTCGGATTGCGGACCAACGCGGGTTCGCTTTCGGCCCTGGCGGCTGCTCAATGATGTCGCCTCATGTCCCTTCCGCCCGCGCTGAAAACCGTCCGACTTCCCCGATCAAAACGGTTGCGGGCTGCGCGCGAACGCCTGTTTGTCGCGGCCAAGTGGCTCCGCTCCTTCTTCCGGCGGCATTGGGACCTCAGGGACTATCCCCTGCTGGTCCGGCCCAACGGCCCGGCAGCGCCCGAATCGGCTAAATGGATCTGCCAGATCCTGCGCTGGTCCGGGCCTTGTGGCCTCGGCCCCACCATCGAGTCGGCGCGGGCAGCGCTGTCCGAGGACTTCGAGCGAATTCGGATGCATCGACGGGCGACCCATCGGCCGCTGCCCCGACCGGGGACCAAGGTGCCCCTGCAGCTGGCCGTCGCGACGCGGATGGCGGTCCATCCGGAGCTGCGCGCCCATTTCATTCGGGAGGTGCTGCGCATCCCCCGAGGACACTCCGTCTTCCTTTCGGATGAAACTTCGCTGGAGCATTTCAGCCGCATCGCCTCCGCTGGGGAACTGGCATCCCGGGTGCGCGAGGCCTACGGAGTGGATGTCTCCGATCTCTGCCCGGGACTCATCTGCGAAATCCTCGAGCGGATCGCCAGCCAGCGGGAGTCCGACGCGTTGGCGGCGCTCAACACCGCCGAATATTTGATTCTCCGCTCGATCAGCGGCCCGAACGAACGGGTGCTACGCCTCGTCGTCGAAGAGGCGGTGACGGCACCCCGGGCCCCCGGCCCCCGGCCGTCCAGCCTTCCCGAGAACCTCGGCGGGATCTTCGGCGACGCCCGGCCCATCGTCTCGGACGCGAGCTGCTGCTCGTATGAGGTGTCGTGGCCCTCCTATGCGGCCTATGCGGTGACCCTTGAAAACGAGGCCCGTGCCCCTCCCCGGGAATCCTACGAAGGGCGCCTCTTCCGCCGATACAAGCATTCGGACTTCGCGGTTTTCATCGGGAAAACGATTCTGGATTGCTCGAGCCATCTCGGTCAAGTGACCCATTGGGAAGTCGTGACGCTCAACCAGATCGTCGACGTGGCGGCGCGGCAGGCTCCGGAAGTGCGGAAGTTCAAGCGCTCGGGACATTTTCAGGGTTAAATCCGATTTTCCGGCCGTGCTCCGGCCCATCCGAAGCCGTCGGCTGACGGATGGCTTCGACGATTTCGGTGAGCTGTTCGTCGTCAAGATGGCAGGCACGCCCCGCCGTTGTTAACCAAGGCAGGCGACGCACAAGAGAGTTCTGGCGACTGCTGGAGATCCCGGCGCCAGGGCAGCTAGAGCTGGTCCCGGATTTCCGGGATAAGCGAAAAGAGAAACACCTCGAGCCGGCGCCAAAGGCCGACGGCCTGGCTCCGGCGAACGACCATCCGCCCCCCCACCTCGCCGGTCAGGACCACCGGCCGGGAGCCGGCTTCCCGCCCCAGCTGGACGCGCCAGCTCCGCTCCGGGGAGAAGTCATCGACGATCGCCGCCGCCAGCCGGCGCGAGAGCTCCGGGCTGCGGATCACCGCGGCGATTTCCGTGTTCAGCCGGACCGAGCGCGGATCGAGGTTGAAGGTCCCGATCCAGGCCACCTGCCGGTCGAAGACCGCGACCTTCGAATGGAGGGCGGCGTAGGCCGGCCGCACCCGGAACCAGGGGTTGCCCGGAGGGCTCCGGGGCGGCTGCTTCCGGAATTCATGGAGCTCGACGCCCTCCTCCAGCAGCTGGCGGCGGGCGACGTGATAGGCGCCGTAGACCAGGGGCACGTCGGTGGTATCGGGCCCGCTGGTCAGGACCCGCACGGCGGCGCCGGTGGCGCGGAAATCCGGGAAATCCAGCGCCCCGTCCGCCCCGGGCAGGAAATAGGCCTGCTCGAGCAGGACCTCCCGGCGCGCCCGCGCCCATTCCTCGGTGAAGCGCCGGGCCACGGGGTCGAGGGAGGGGTCGGACTCGCCGGCCTTTGCCGGCGGGTCGCTCACGATCTCCCCCTCGGCCCAGACCAGGGTGTTCCGGTCGCTGGCGAAGGAGTCGCGGTAAGACCGGCCGGAATCCACATAGCGCTCCTCGAACCAGGCCGCCGGCGCCGAGGGCGAGGCGAGCCGCCGCCGCAGCCAGGCCAGGTCCCCGGGCGCGGGGGCGCGCCCGGTCACGACCGCCGCCGGCACCGCCCAGGGGCTGTTCCAAAAGCGGTCGAAGACGGCGGAGGCCTCGGCCGCGACCGGCCCGGCGCCCAGGAGGTCGAAGTCGCGGAAGGGCCGCTTGGCGCCGAGGTTGAAGTAGTCGCCCCCGATGTTCCGGCCGCCTAGGATCGCGACTTCGTTGTCCGCGACAAAGACCTTGTCGTGCATCCGCCGGTCGGCCCGGTGGAAATGGAGGGCATAGGCGAGCAGCCGCGGCCAGGGGCCGCGGCGGGAGACGGGGTTGAAGATGCGCACTTCGATCCTCGGGTGCTCGTCCAGCGCGGCCAGCCGCCGGCCCGCCTCGAAATTGAAGTCATCCAGCAGCAGCCGGACCCGCACCCCGCGGTCGGCCGCCTCCAGCAGGTGGCGGGTCAGGACCTCGCCGGCCGGGTCCCGGTCGTAGATGTAGCACTGGACGTCGAGCGTGCGCTCGGCGGCGTCGGCGGCCGCGATCCGGGCCAGCAGCGCCTCCAGTCCGTAGTCCAGCAGGGCGAAGCCCGAGCGCCCGGGATGGAGCCTCTCGCTGCCGGCGAGCGCCGCGCCCAGCCGGGTGTCCTCGGGCCGGGCGAGCGCAAACGAGGGCGCAGGGGCCGGGCGCACCCCGGGCGAAAGGCAGCCCCCGAGGAGCGCCGGCAGCGCCCCCCAGGCGCCCAGGCGCACCAGGCGCCGGAGCCGGAAAGGGAGAAAAGGCTTCATTAACGGGTGAACTTCCTGACGAGAACGTCAGGCGGATGCATTACCCCCGGGGAAATGATGCGATTTCCTTGCAGCATGCTCCAATTGTCCAGTCCGCTTCCCAACGAACGCCCGAGCATGCCGCCGGCAGGGCCGGGGCGGCCCACGCGCCCATGAACGGCCCCCGGCTCTTCGCCGCCGATCTCGACGGCACCCTGCTGGGCTGCCCGGAAGCCGCCGCCCGCTTCGCCCGCGCCTGGACCTCGCTCGACCGCCGCCGCCGGCCGCTGCTGGTCTACAACACCGCGCGCACCGTCCTCGACACCCGCGCCCTGATCGCGGCCGGCGCGCTGCCCAAGCCCGACTTCGTCATCGGCGCCATCGGCACCGAGCTGCACAGCTGGCTCTACGTCATCCGCGCCGATTTCCGCTCCCGCCTGGATCCGGGCTGGAACCTCGCCGCGGTCGAGGGGATCGTCGGCGGCCTCGGGAAGGCGCGGCCCCAGCCCCCCGAATTCCTCAGCAAATTCAAGTCGAGCTGGTACTGGGAGCAGGCCGATCCGGCCGCGCTGGAGCAGCTGCGCGCCCTCCTGCGCGAAGCCGGGGTCGGCGCCGAGGTGATCTATTCCAGCCGGCGCTTTCTCGATGTCGTGCCCGCCACGGCCGGCAAGGGCCCCGCGCTCGCCTGGCTCTGCGGCTACCTCGGCATCGCCCTGCGGGACGTCCTGGTCGCCGGCGACACGGCCAATGACACCAGCATGTTCCAGCTTCCCGGAGTCCGCGGGATCGTGGTGGGCAACGCCCTGTCCGAGCTCCGCGCCGAAATCGACCCGCGCGGCCACTATGGCTCCCATGCGGCGATGGCCGACGGCGTCCTGGAGGGGCTGGGGCATTTCGGGGTCGTGGCGCCGGCGGCCCGCCGGGCCTAAGCGCGTCTGCGCCCGCCTCAGCCGGGCTCCGCCGTGTGGGCGGGGTAGTAGCGGCGGACGAGCGAGGGCACCGTCAAGCCCTGCACCAGGATGGAAAAGACGACCACCACGTAGGTGATGGCCAGAATCAGCCCCCGCTCGGGGCCTGGATCGAGCGAAAGGGCCAGCGCCACGGGAATCCCTCCGCGCAAGCCGCCCCAGGTCAGGATCGCGGCCGTGCCCTGGCTGAACTTCCGCCAGCGCCCCAGCACCCCGAGCGGCAGCGCGACGCTCAGCCATCGCGCCGCGAGCAGGAGCGGGATGGCCGCCAGCCCCGCGAGCAGCCAGACGCCGGTGAACTGGAGTTCAAGCACCTCCAGCCCGACCAGCACGAAGAGCACCCCGTTGAAGATCTCATCAAGCAGCTCCCAGAACAGGTCGAGGTGCTCCCGCGTGCGCTGCGACATCGCGAAGCTCCGGCCCTGGTTGCCGATGAGCAGGCCCGCCACCACGATGGCGAGGGGCCCGGAAAGCCCCAGGGCCGTGGCCAGGGCGTAGCCGCCGGTCACCAGCGCCAGCGTGAGCAGGACCTCGACCTGGTAGTTGTCCACGCTCTTGAGCAGGAGGTAGAACACCCAGCCCGCGGCGAAGCCGAAGGCCGCCCCGCCCAGGGCCTCCTGCAGGAAAAGCGCCCCGATGTGGCCCGCGCTGACGGAGCCGGCGCCGGCGGCCACCTCCGACAGGAGGATGAAGGCGATCACCCCCACGCCGTCGTTGAAGAGCGACTCGCCCGCGATCTGGATCTCCAGGCTGGCCGGCACCTTGAAGGTCTTCAGGATGCCCATGACGGCGATGGGGTCGGTGGGGCTGATCAGCGCCCCGAAGAGCAGGCAGGAGACGAGGCTGAGATTGAGGCCGAGGAGCGGCAGGAGAAAATACAGGCCGGCGCCGGTCAGGAGCACGGAGAGGAACACCCCGGCGGTCGCCAGCAGCAGGACCACCCCGATCTCGCGCCGCAGCTGCCCGAGGTCGATGTGGAGGGAGCCCGCGAAGAGCAGGATGCTCAACATCCCCTGCATCAGGGTCCGGTCGAAGCGGACCCCCGCGACGATGCGGGCCGCCTCGTGCTCCAGATGGAGGCCGAACTCCCGCAGCCCGATCAGCGCCAGGGAGGCGACCAGGGCGATCGCCATCACGCCGATGGTCGTCGGCAGCCGCAGCCAGCGGAAATTGAGATAGCTGAGCAGGGCGGTGATCGTCAGCAGCAGCGCGATGATTTCGAAGCCCGACATTCCTGCGCCAGAGCTTGGGCCCCGCGCATCCGGGAACAAGGCTTCGTTGCCCCCTGTTCTCCCGCAACGGAAGGGAAAAGGACAGATGCCGGGAGGCGGGGCGGGCGAGCTCGGCGGGCGCCCGGGCGCCACAGGGAGCGGGCGTCCACTTCTAGGTGAAACACCCCAGGGGACATTAGTATACAATATTAAGACACGTGTCCTTGACCGAAACCACCTGCGGAATTGCGTAGATGCGGGCCGCATCGGACCAAGCGCCGACAAAACGCCCTACGCGGCCTCCACCCCCGGGGAGATTTCGTTTTGTTTCCCCACCTATAACACACCCCTCCGCCGCACCCGCGGCGGATTCAGCAGGAAAGGCTATCATGCATCGACTAGCTACCCTCTGCCTCGCGGCGGCGCTCACCACGCCCTACGCGCTGGCCACCACCCGGAACGTCCCGTCCCAGTATTCCACCGTCCAGGCCGCCGTGAACGCCGCGGCCTCGGGCGACACGATCCTGATCGCGGCCGGCACCTACAACGAGCAGGTCACGATCTCGAGCAGCAAGAGCAACCTCATCATCGAGGGATCAAGCCGCTCCGGCAGCATCGTCTCCTCGGGGGCCAACCAGATCACGGTCCTGAACCAGGGCACCGGCATCACGTTCGAGAACCTCACCCTCCGCAACACCTCGACCGCGAACACCAACACCAACCATGTGCTGCGCAACTTCGGGGCGAAGTGCATCGTGAAGAACGCGAACATCGACGGCTGGGAGGACACGCTCTACAGCGGCTCCAACACCCAGATGTACGTGAGCAACTGCCTGGTCCAGGGCGCCGTCGACTTCGTCTACGGCAATGGCCGGATCTTTCTCACCGGCTGCACCATCGAGCAGATGCGGGCCTCCCCCACCGGCGGCACCATCGCCGCGCCCAACACGGACGCGAGCCAGAACTACGGCATCGTCTTCTCGAGCTGCACCGTCACCTCGGCCGCCGGCGTCCCCGCGGGCTCGACCTGGCTGGGCCGTCCCTGGGGCGCGAATGGCGAGTGCGCCTTCATCAACTGCACCATCGGCAGCTGCATCGGCGCGGCGGGCTGGATCGAGTTCCAGGGCACCACCAACAGCAAGACCGCCCGCATCGCGGAATACGTCTGCCCGTCGGGCCGCGTCTCCTGGGACCAGCGCCTGACCTCCACCCAGGCCGCGCAATACACCAAGTCCAACGTCCTCGGGGGCTGGAACCCGAACTGAGCCGGCTTGCGTTCCTCCCTCCGCTTCCCGGCCGTGCTCCTGGCCGGCGCCGCGCTGGCGCTGGCCGGATACGTCGCCGGCTGGAAATCCGGGGCGCGCAGGCTTCCTCCCGGGCCGGCGCGGCCATCCGCGCCGGCCTCCCTCCCCGCCGCGCGGCCGCCGCGGGCCGCCGATTGGGACGGGCGCTGGCGCGACCTCGCCGCCGCCCGCCCTTCGCTGGAGGCGGACGCGGCCCGCGCCGGCGCGTTGGGCGAGCTCGCGGGCCGCGAGCCGGGGCGGGCCCTGGCGCTGGCCCTGGGCGAACACAACCTCCGGCGGCGCGCCAGCTGGCTGCACGCGGTGCTGCGCGGCTGGGCGCGGACCGACCCGGGCGCCGCGGCGGCCGAGATCGGCCGCCTGCCGGAGGACGAGCGCGAGGCGGCGGAGGCCGCCGTGCTGGAGGGCGCCGCGGCCGATCCCGACGCGGCCGCCGACCTGGCGCTGCGGCTGATCGAGGCCGATCCCGCCGGCGCCCGCTCCCACGCCAACCATCTGCTCAGCGCCTTCGACGAGACCGGCGACTATGCCGCCGCGGCCGCCTTCGCGCTGAGCCTGCCCGCCGAGCTTCATCCGGAAATGCTCGGCACCGCCTTCCAGTACTGGGGCCGGACCGATCCGGCGGCCGCCTATGCGGGCGCGGTCCGCCTGGCGGCGGGCGACGACCGCCAGAGCGCGCTCGAGGGCGCCCTTTCCGGCTGGTCGCAGGCCGACGCCCCCGGGCTCGCCCGCTATGCCCTGGGCCTGCCCCCGGGCGGCGAGCGCACCCAGGCCCTTTCGATCGCACTCGGCCAATGGGTCCAGGACAGCCCCGGCGCGGCCAGCGCCTGGCTCAACGACCTCGCCGCCCGGCCGGAATTCGACGCGGGGGTGGCGGCGGTCGCGACCCAGCCGGCGGTGATCGCCCGCCACCCCGACGTTGCGGCGAGCTGGGCCGAGAGCATCGCCGACCCCGCGCTGCGCTCGAGCACCCTGGCCTCGGTCCTGCAGGACTGGGCCGGGTCCGACCCGGCCGCCGCGGACGACTACGCCCGGCGCAGCCCGGGCCTGCGGGCCGATGACCGCGCCGCCCTCCTGGAGCGGATGGCGGCGGGAGGCCCGGCCGCCGAAGGCCCCTAAGCCCGCTCCGAGACCCCCTGGGACTCGACGAACCGCTCGAACTCCCGCGCCGCGATCTCGAAGAGCGCGACCGCGGTGTCCATCTGGCCGGCCTCGGCCCGATCCTCCACCCGGGCGAGGATCGCCCCCAGCCGGTCCGCCCCGATGTAGGGGGTCGCGCCGCGGAGCGAATGCGCCGCCAAGGCGAGCGTGGCCGGATCAGCGCGGTCGATCGCCGAGCGCATCTGCGCGAAGCGGCCGAGCGCGCTGGCGTGGAACTGGTCGGCCAGCTTGTCAGCCACATCGGCCGGCAGCTCCTTCCGGTAATCGATCCTGGGGCGGACCGAGATCTCGGCGTCGATCTCCGCCAGGATCTCGATCGCGTCCCATTTTTGTTCGGCTTCGGGAACGGCGGCCTCCGCGGCCTCCGCCGGACCGGGCAGGCGGCCGATCACCCGCTCCAGCGCGGCCCAGAGCTCCGCCTGGCGCACCGGCTTGGTCAGATAGTCGTTCATTCCCGCCTCCAGGCAGCGGGTGCGGTAGGCGGAGGAGGCGTTGGCCGTCAGCGCGATGATCGGCAGCGCCGGATCCGCCGCGCCCGATTCGGGCCGCCGGATTGCCTCCGTCGCCTGGAATCCGTCCATCACCGGCATGCGGTTGTCCATCAGCACCGCGTCGATCCCGCCGCGGCGCAGGCGCTCGAGCGCGGCGCGCCCGTCGCCGACGCATTCGACCGCGTGGCCCAGCGCCTCGGCCACGCTCCGGGCGATCATCTGGTTGGTCGGATCATCCTCGGCCAGCAGGATCCGCAGGGAGCGGGAGGACTTGGCGGCGTCGGGCCGGGGGGAGCGATCGCCGGCCGCATCCTGCGGCGTGCCCGCCGCCAGCGGGAGCAGGACCTCGAACCGGGCCCCGCGGCCCGGCAGGCTGGAAACCGAAACCGACCCGCCCATCAGGCCGGCCAGCTGCTTCACGATGGACAGCCCCAGCCCCGTGCCTCCGTAGCGGCGGGTGGTCGAGACGTCGGCCTGCTCGAATTTCTCGAAGAGGCGCCCCTGGACCTCGGGAGGGATGCCGACGCCGGTGTCCGCCACCGCCAGGCGCAGCTGGAACAGCTCGCCGCGAAATTCGCCGGCCAGTTCCGCCTCCACCTTCCCTTCGGCCGTGAACTTCAGCGCGTTGTTGATGAGGTTGTTGGCCACCTGCCGCAGCCGGACCGGATCGCCCCAGAGCACCGCCGGGACCTGGGGACGGATCGTCCAGTGGAACTCGAGGCCCTTGGCGCCGGCCCGCAGGCGGGCGTTCTCCGCCAGCGAGCGGAACTCCTCCTCCGGCCTGAAGGCGATCCGCTCGATCGTCACCTTGCCCGCCTCGATCTTGGCCGTGTCCAGGATGTCGTCGAGGAGGCGCAGCAGCGTCTCGGCGCCGTCCTGGGCCAGGGCGGTGTACTGCCGCTGCGTCGCGCTCTGGGGCTGGCGGTGCAGGAGCTCGAGCATGCCGATCACGCCGCTCAGCGGGGTGCGGATCTCGTGGCTCATGACGGAGAGAAATTCGCTCTTGGCCTGATTGGCCGCCTCCGCCCGCGCCTTGGCCCGGAGCAATTCGTCCTCGGAATAGGCGAAGCTGATGAGGAGGAGCGCCAGCAGCAGCGTGATGGCGATGACCGGCAGGCGGGCCTCGCGGATCCGCGCGTACCAGCCGTTGGCGGTGATATCGATCTCCGCCGACACCCGGCCCCGGGCGCCCAGATCGATCAGGGGCACCGAGCTGATGATCCAGGTGCCCCAGCGGTCGGTGACCGGGCCGATCACGTATTCCCGCCGCCGGGCGATTCCCGCGACGTAGTCGGAGGAGGCCTCCTCGTACCATTGGCCCGGCGGGGAGTAGTCCTTGGATTTCGGGTCCTCCGAATCGACCAGGAAGTAGCATTTGTCGCCCCTCAGCCCGATCAGCAGCACGAAGCGCAGGTCGGAATTGGACCGGACCAGGGCCATCATCAGCTGCTTCAGCCTGAGATAGGCCGGCCGGGACAGGTCCGAATCGTCCCAGTGGACCTCCTTGACCAGCTCCGGGTCGACGGCGGCGGCGGCCAGGCGGGTGCGCACCAGCACATCCTGGCGCATCGCGGCGTCCCGGTGCCGCCCCACCGCGTTCGCGGCGACGAAGCCGGCCGCCAGGACGGCGAGGATGCCGCCCACCCAGGCCAGCCGATGGCGCCATTCAAACCGCGCCGAGGCGCTGGACTTGGCCCCTTCCAGCCGCCAGCGGTATTGGAAGATCGCCGCTGCCAGCAGCAGCGCGCAGGCGGTCCGCGCCGCTTCCGCGGGCAAACCCAGGCCGGCCCAGAATGCGCCGGCGGTCAGCTGCGATCCCAGGTCAAATCCGTCGGCCAGCGCGATCGCCGCGGAGGCGAGCCCATAGCCGGCCAGGCCCACGGCGGCGCCCCGCGCGCAGCGGGAGCCTGAGGGCGTGGCCGGCATGAACCAGAGCTCGGCGGCGGCCCAGCCCGACGCCAGCGCGGACAGGGCCGCCTCGGTCCAGAGCCCCCCAGCCGCAGCCAGGTGGGCGGCGGCGAACTCGACGCCCGCCGCCAGCCCGGCGGCCGTCCAGCGGCGCAGCCGCCGGTCGGCGGGACGGCCGCGGCGGACAAATTCAACCAGGCAGAAGACGGCAACCGCGCGGGCGGCCTGCCCCACCAACGCCACCTCGGGACGGTCCACCCCATCCGGGGCGATCATCATCGCCCAGGTGGCGAGGCCGCTGGCGAGGCCGAATCCGCCGAGCCAGTTCCAGGGGAAAGCCCGTTCCCGGCGGGCGGCCGAGCGCGCCGGAAGGGTCAGGAAGGCCAGGGCAACGCCCTGCAGCAGGAGGAAGAAATCCAGGTTCTCTGAGAGGAATCGGGGCATGGCGGGTCCTGGCGTCCGCCATCGTCCTTTTCAGTCGCTCCCTTGAGCCGCGCCGGCCAATTGTCCAATAAATGCGCAGCTTTCGCAAGAAATGCGCAGGTTCGGCGCCGCTCACCCGGATGCCAGGCGCCGCCGCACCCGCTCCAGCAGCGAACGCGCGTCGAAGGGCTTGATCAGGATCTCCTCCAGCCCCATGCCGGCCAGCTCGGCATCGCGCTGAGCATGCTCCAGGCCGCTCATGGGAGCCACCCTAAGATGGGTGTCCAAGATGCGCAGCGCGCGGATCAGGCTCGGGCCGTCCATCACCGGCATCATCATGTCGGTCAGGATCAGCCTGATCTGCTCCCGGTGCTCGAGATAGCAGTTCACCGCCTCCTCGCCATTTGCCGCCGTCACCACGCGGTAGCCATGGGACTCCAGGATGTGGCGCGCCATTTCGCGGATCCCGCTTTCGTCGTCGACCACCAGGATCAGCTCGCCCGTCCCCCGGGCCGCCGGCAGCTCCGCCGGCGGCGGCGAGGCCGCGGTCGAGCTCGGCTCGGCCGGCAGGTAGATCCGGAAACTCGCCCCGCGCCCCGGTTCGCTGTAGACGTGCACAAACCCGCCGTGGTTTTTCACGATCCCCATCACGGTGGAGAGGCCGAGGCCGGTGCCCTTGCCCACCCCCTTGGTGGTGAAGAACGGGTCGAAGATTCGCTTGATGATGTCCGGCGGGATCCCGTGGCCGGTGTCGGCCACGATGATCCGCAGGTAGGGTCCCGGCTTGGCGAGCGGATCGGCCCGCGCCTCCGCCTCCGTCAAAACGCAGTTGTCGGCCTCCAGGGTCAGCCTGCCCCCGGATGGCATGGCGTCGCGGGCGTTGACGCAGAGATTGAGCAGCACCTGATGCAGCTGGGTGGCGTCGGCCTTGACCGTCCACAGGTCCACCGGCCCGTGGCGCTGAATCGCGATGTTCTTGGGAAAGGTCTCGTGCACGATGTTCTCGATTTCCTTCAGCAGGTGCCGAACCTGGACGCTGATTCGCGCTCCGGCCATGCCGCGGCTGAACGTCAGCAGCTGGCGCACGATCCCGGCGCCGCGCTGCGCCCCCTGTTCGACCAGGCTGACGACGTGCCGGTCCTTGGGATCCTTCAGGGTCTCGCGCAGGATGCCGGCGGCCATCAGCATCGGGGTCAGGATGTTGTTCAGGTCGTGGGCCACCCCCGCCGCGAGGGTGCCGATCGCCTCCATCCGCTGCGCGTGGAGGAAGCGCTCCTCGAGCGTGCGCCGCTCCATCGCCTGGCGGATGGCCGGTCCCAGCCGGGCCAGCCGGTCCTTGAGCAGGTAGTCGGCGGCCCCCTCGCGCATGGCCGCCACCGCGACTTCCTCGCCCATCGTGCCGGAGATGAGGATGAAGGGGACGTCGCGATGCGCGGCCTGCAGCAGCGCGAGCGCCCGCTCCCCGCCAAACTGGGGGATCACGAAGTCCGAGAGGACGACGTCCCAGTCCTTGTCCAGGGCCGTCTGAAACGCGGCCTCCGTGGCCACCCGCTGCCACTGGGGATCGAAGCCGGCGTGCTTCAATTCGCGCACCACGAGCTCGGCGTCCTCGGCGTTGTCCTCGACCAGGAGGACCCTGAGCTTCTGGAGCTGGGCTTCGCTCATGGCCGCGTTCCCGCGCTGGCGTCCCGCGTCCCCGGCCCGCGCCGCTGAGGTATAGCTGGAAAGATGGATGTCACGGCCGACTTCCGGCGGGGCTGGGAGCCCACTCGAACGATCGATCAGTTAGGTCGGAATCATCCTCTGGCCGATGCCTGAGGGAGGCGAATTCGGCCTTTACTGGATTTCCAGTATCCCCGCTCCCCCGCCGCGGGCCTGATTTGTAGCATTCTATCCTACAATCTCTTCCGGCGCTCAGGGCGCCGGCGGGGACTGCGGCGTGAACGCCATAGTCACCACCCCGACGAAATTGTCGCGCGTCAGAGGTTCGGCGTCGTATTCCGGCTCGTTCAGCCCCCGCGTCACCCATCCCTGCAGGCCGTAGGCGGCGAGAAAATGACAGACCCTCCGGCCCTTCCGATCGTTGTAGATGACGGTCATTCCCTCCTTGAGGGCGTCAAAATCCAGCCGCTCGACCACGATCAGCGTGCCCGAGCTGTACAGCGGCATCATTCCGTCGCCCTCGCCGTTCAGCACCACCGCGCCCGGCCGGAGGCTGGCATAATACTCCGCCGCCTTGCGGACCTCCGACGCGGGGACGACCGTGGCCAGGGGGGAAAGCGCGACGTAGGCCTTGCGGGGGTCCTTTTCGGTGCAGCTCCCCGGACCCGCGCCCAGGGCCGCGGCTGCCGCCGCGGCGAGCATCCCCTGCCGGAGGCGGCGGACCAAGGCGGGCTTCATGGCCGAATCCTAGCGCCAGCCCGCGCTGGCGGCTCCGCGCCGCTTGCCCGGATCGCCGCGTAATTTGCCGCAACAAATGAGCGGATTCGGCCAAGATCCGCGGAGCAAACGCGGCGAACCGGCCTACATTCGAAGCCGACGATCGGAGAATCCCACCATGAAAAACAATATCCCCGCCCTCACCGCGCCGCGCGAACCGACCACGGAGGAAATCCGCGACTACGCCTACCACCTTTACGCCCAGGAGGGATGCGTGGACGGCCATGACCTCGACCACTGGCTCGAGGCCGAGGCGTGCCTGCGGGCGAGCGTCCCGCGGGAGCACTCCCGCACTCGCCTGCACCGCCAGCGACTTCCCGGGGCCGCCGCCGGGAACAGGATCGCGGTCTGAGCCGTTCGGCGGCCGCCGGCGCGGCGGCCCGGCCCAAGCCGCGGGCCGGGGCGCCTAGGGAATTCCCTTAGCGAGATGCGGCCCCCGGTCCAATTCCGCCGCGGCCGGAACTCCGCTAGAGTCTGCGGGATGCAAGACAACCGCCCCGCCCTCTCCGGCCCGCCCCGGCGCATTCCTCTTTCCGAATTGCCGCGGGGCAGCCGGGCGCGGATTTGCTCGCTTGAGGGCGATAGCGGATTCTGCACGCGCCTGCGCGAGATCGGATTCTGCGAAACCGCCCTGATTGAGCGGCTGGGCGGCACCGAAACCCTGCTCTGCCGCCTGTGCCAAAGCCACGTCGCGCTCAGCTCCGCCGCGGCCCGCCGCATCGTAGTCGAGTTCATCGCCGCCTGAAGCGCCATGACCGCCTGCAAGCTGTCCGAACTGGCCCCCGGAACCTCCGCCACCGTCCGCAGCTTTTCGGCCCAGGCCGGGCCGCCGCTGCGCCTTCTGGAGATGGGTCTGCTGCCCGGCACGCGGCTCACCCTCGTCCGGACCGCTCCGCTGGGGGACCCGATCGAAATCCGCCTGCGGGGGTACCACCTCAGCCTGCGCAAGGCCGAAGCTTCCCATGTCCTCGTCGAGCCGAGCTGAGCCCGCGCCGCCGCCGGCGGCATTCCCGCGCCCTGCCGGCGCGGGCGCGCCGGTCTACGCGCTGGTGGGAAATCCCAACTGCGGCAAGAGCACGCTGTTCAACGCCCTCACCGGGCTGAGGCAGAAGGTCGGAAACTACGCCGGCGTGACGGTCGACAAGAAGGTCGGGACCGCCTATACCCGGCACGGGCAGGCGGTGACTGTCATCGACCTTCCCGGAGCCTTCTCGCTGGCCGCGCGCTCGCCGGACGAGGCCGTGACCCGCGACGTGCTCCTGGGCCGCCGCTCCGACACTCCGCAGCCCGACCGCATCCTCTGCGTGGTGGATGCCGCGAACCTCGAGCGCAACCTGTACCTGGTCCACCAGGTGCTCGACCTCGGGCGGCCGGTGCTGGTGGTGCTCAACATGATGGATCTGGCCGCCGGCCATGGGATCGCGATCGACGCCGACGCCCTCGGGCGCGAGCTGGGCGTTCCCGTCCTGCCCTGCGAGGCGGTCAACGGCCGCGGCCTGCCGGAACTGAAATTGGCGCTGGGCCGGAGCGAGATCCCCCCGGCGCGACACGCCTGGGAGATCCCGCTCCCGCTCGCCGGTGCCGCCGCCGAATTGCAGGAAGCCCTCGTCCGGGCCGGACGGGGGGCTTCGCTCGCCCGCGCCGAGGCGCTGCTCCTTCTGGCCGAGACTTCCGCGCCGGCGCGCCCGGCCCCGGCGGTCGCCGAGATCCTCGAGCGCTGGCGGACGCGCTGGCGCGTCCAGGGGGTCGACGGCCCGGTGCAGCTCGTCCAGGCGCGGTACGAAGCGGTCGCGGCGCTGGCCGGAAGGGTGGTGCGCATTCCGAATTCCCCCTCGATCACCCCGAGCGAGCGCATCGACGCCGTTGCGATCCACCCCGTCTGGGGCTGGCTGGTCTTCGGGGCTGTCATGGCGCTCCTCTTCCTCGGCATCTTCACCCTGGCCGAAATTCCCATGCGCTGGATGGGCCATGCGGCGGACGCCGCCGGGGGCTGGCTTCGCGGCCACATGGCCCCCGGAGACCTGCGCGACCTGCTGACCGACGGGGTGATCGCCGGCGTCGGCTCGGTCGCGGCCTTTCTTCCCCAGATCCTCATCCTTTTCTTCTTCATCGGCCTGCTCGAAAACACCGGCTACATGGCCCGGGCGGCCTTCATCATGGACCGGCTGATGAGCCGGGTCGGGCTGAACGGGAAATCCTTCATCCCCCTCCTCAGCTCCTACGCCTGCGCCATCCCCGGCATCATGGCGGCGCGCACCATCGAGGAACCGAAGGACCGGCTGACCACGATCCTCGTCGCCCCGCTGATGAGCTGCTCCGCCCGGCTGCCGGTGTATTTCCTGCTCATCGCCGCCCTGCTGCCATCCGACGGCGGCTCCCTGGCCGCGAAGGCCGGCCTGATGCTCCTGATGTACCTCATCGGCACCGGCGGCGCCTTCGGTTTCGCCTGGCTGTTCAAGCGCACCCTCCTCCGCGGCGCGGTGCCGCCGATGGTGATGGAGCTGCCGCCCTACCGGCTGCCCCGCCTGAGCGACGTCGCCCGCGACATGCTCACCCGCGCCTGGATGTTCCTGCGCCAGGCCGGCACCGTGATCCTCGCCTTCAGCGTCGTGCTGTGGTTCCTCTCGGCCTACCCCAAGCTCCCCGCCGGCGCGCCTCCCGCTGAACAGGTCGCGGCCAGCTTCGCCGGCCGGATCGGGCGGATGCTCGAGCCCGCCATCCGGCCGCTGGGCTTCGATTGGCGGATCGGCATCGGCCTGGTGAGCTCGATGGCGGCGAGGGAGGTCTTCGTCAGCTCCACCGCGGTGGTCTTCCGCACCGGCGATCCGCCCGGAGGCGACGAGCGCGCCCTGGGGCCGCTCCGCGCCGCCCTGCGCCGCGCCCGGTGGCCCGACGGCCGCCCCCTTTTCACCCCGCTGGCCTGCCTCTCCCTCATGCTCTTCTACGTCTTCGCCATGCAGTGCGCGAGCACGCTGGCCGTGGTCCGGCGCGAGACCGGCTCCTGGCGCTGGCCCGCCCTCCAGCTCGCCTATCTCACCGGCACGGCCTGGCTGGTGTGCTTCGCGGTCTACCAGACCGGACGGGCGCTGGGATTCTAGCGATGGACGCCCGGCTCCAGACTTTCCTTGCCTTCGCCGCGGTCGCCGCCGCAGCGGGCTACTGCCTCCGCCGCGCCTGGCCGAGAACGCGCCGGACGGGATGCCGCTGCGCCGGGTGCCCGGCCGGAGAGATCCGGGCCCGCGCCCGGCGCGGGGACCCGGAATGAGTCACTTCTTGAGGGTCCGGACGTAGGTCACGACGGCCTTGAGATCGTCGTCGGAGAGCTTGCCCGCGAAGGGCTTCATCTTCTGCTTGCCGGCGACGGTCAGGCCCTCCTTCAGGCTCTTGAAGGCCTCATCGTCGGTGAAGGTCTTCTGATAGTCGGAGGAGCCGAGATCCTTGGCGCCGAGCATGCGGCCGGCCTTGGTGTGGCCGGCGCCGTCCTGCCCGTGGCAGGAGGCGCAGTTCTGGGCGTAGACTTCGGAACCCTCGGCCGCGCGGGCCGGGGTGAGGGCGAGAAGAGCGGCGGCCGAGGCCGCGGCGAAGGCGATTTTAGCGGTGCTCATGGGAGGAAAAACGGAGGAACCGGCCCGCGTGGGCTCTTCGGCCCGCGGCAGCTGGCACACCGAGCAGAAAAGGCGGACCTCCCGGCGGGCGATCCGCCGCAGGACGAGGTATAGCTCGGTGAACTCGGTGTGGCGAGCCGAAGCTTCGGCCGCCGGATGGGCCCCCTGCGCCCAGATCAGGGCTTCCAGCAGGGCCCGTTCGCCCGCCAGGAAATAGGCCAGGAGGGGATTGCGGCCGCAGCCGCATTCCCCGCGGACGACGGCGTAGGAGGCGGTGGATTCCTCGCGCGCCGGGCGCGCCCGGCTAAGCTCGGCGAAGACCTCGTCGAGCGTCCGGTCGATGAGGTGCGCCAGCGCCTCGGGGTTGCCCAGCGGAGTCGCCACGGGCTCGGCCCGCAGCAGCGTGAGCCACTCCCGCTTGATCGCGGTCCGGCGCTCGCGCAGGTGCTGGAGAATGCATGGTTGCATCGGGCGATTGTGGCGGAATCGGGGCGCGCCGGCTCCGCATCGCTTGGCCCCCATGCCGCATGTTTTGGCCTCCGCGTCCGCGGCGCCCGTTCCGGCAAAAGATGCGCAGCCCCCGGCAAGGCCTGCGCAGCCCTTCGGCCGATGTATCCGGTAGTCTCCATCCTTCGCATGAACGTCATTCCCCTCACCCTTGCCGTCAGCCTGGGCCTGGCCCTCGGCTTCCTGGCGCTCTTCTGGCGCGAGCAGCAGCGCGGCCCCAGCGGCGGCGCCGAGCGCGACTCCCTCCAGCCCCTGGCGGATGAGATCCGCCGGCCCCAGCTCCCGCGCCGATGAGCGACGGCAAAACCACGGTCGAATTCAACGACCGCATCGTCCGCCAGTTCCTCTGCGCCACCCTGATCTGGGGCGCCGTCGCCATGCTCGTCGGGGTGCTCATCGCCGCGCAGCTCAACTTCTGGCAGCTCAATTTCGGGAAATCCTGGCTGACCTGGAGCCACCTGCGGCCGCTGCACACCAACGCCGCCATCTTCGCCTTCGTCGGCAACATGATGTTCGCCGGCATCTACTACTCGACCCAGCGCCTGGTGAAGGCGCGCCTGGCAAGCGACTTCCTCTCCCAATTTCACTTCTGGGGCTGGCAGGCGATCATCGTCGCCGCGGCCGCCACCCTGCCGTTCGGGCTCACCCGCGGCAAGGAGTACGCGGAGCTAATCTGGCCAATCAACCTGATGGTGGTGGTGGTCTGGGTCGTCTTCGGGGTCAATTTCTTCTGGACCCTGGCCCGGCGCCGCGAGCCGAGCCTCTACGTCGCGATCTGGTTCTACATCGCGACGATCGTGACGGTGGCGATGCTCTACATCGTCAACCACCTCTCGATTCCGACCAGCCTGACCCATAGCTACCCGGTTTTCGGCGGGGTCCAGGACGCGCTGGTGCAGTGGTGGTACGGGCACAACGCCGTGGCCTTCTTTCTCACCACGCCGATCCTCGGCATCATGTACTACTTCGTTCCGAAGGCGGCGGAGCGGCCGGTATACTCGTACCGCCTTTCGATCGTCCACTTCTGGTCCCTGGTCTTCGTCTACATCTGGGCGGGCCCCCACCATCTCCTCAACACCGCCCTGCCGCCATGGCTCCAGCTGCTGGGCACGACCTTCTCCCTCATGCTCTGGGCTCCGTCCTGGGGCGGCATGCTCAACGGCCTGCTGACGCTGCGCGGCGCCTGGGACAAGGTCCGGACCGACCCGGTGCTGAAGTTCTTCGCCGCCGGGATCACCTTCTACGGCATGGCCACCTTCGAGGGGCCGCTGCTCTCGATCCCCTCGGTCAACGCCCTCGCCCACTACACCGACTGGATCATCGGGCACGTCCACGCCGGCACGCTCGGCTGGAACGGCTTCATGGCCGCGGGGATGACCTACTACCTCCTGCCGCGGCTCTGGAACCGGCCGCTGCATTCGACCGCGCTCGCCAACCTCCACTTCTGGATCGGGACCGTCGGCATCCTCCTTTATGTCGGGGCGATGTGGACCAGCGGCATCACCCAGGGGGTGATGCTCAACGCCACGACGGAGAACGGCACCGTCCTCGCCTACCCCAACTTCCTGGACACCGTGAACGCCATCCGGCCGATGATGCTGATGCGGGTGATCGGCGGCGGGCTCTACCTCACCGGGTGGTTCCTGCTCGCCTACAATGCCGTCCGGACGGTCCGCGGCGCCCAGCCGGTCAACGGCAGCATCGAGGTGTCGCCCGAAGCCGAGGCGCCGGATCCGGTCCGCCCCCTCCGCGTCGCCGGCGCCTTCTTCAACCCCCCCGTGCTTCTGGCCCTGGTGGGCGGCGGCTTCCTCTGCGCCTGGATGTTCGGCGGCGAGTTCGTCAAGCTGTCCGGCCTCGTCGGCGCGATGCTCTGCTTCGCGCTGGCGATGGGCCACCTCGAGTCGGACGGCAAGGCGTGGGCGGCGTGGTACGACCGGCTGCTGGTGACCGCCCTGCCCTTCACCATCCTCACCCTGGTGGCGGTCGTCGCCGGCGGCCTCATCCAGATCATCCCGACGGTCGTGGCCAACCAGGCCATCAATGTCGAGGACCGCCGCCAGATCCCGTACACCCCGCTGGAGCTCGCCGGACGCGACCTCTACGTGCGGGAGGGCTGCTACCTCTGCCACTCGCAGATGATCCGGACCCTGGTGCCGGACGTCCTGCGCTATGGCGACTACTCCCGGCTGGGCGAGTCGATCTACGACCATCCGTTCCAGTGGGGCTCCAAGCGCAACGGCCCCGACCTGGCGCGGGTGGGCGGCAAGTATCCCAATGTCTGGCACCTCCGGCATCTGGACGACCCCCGCGCGATCTCCGCGGGATCGAACATGCCGAGCTTCCGGTGGCTGCTGGACAACCGCCTGGACTTGAGCACGCTGCCGGGCCGCATCCGGGTGCAGCGCCGGCTCGGCGTGCCCTATCCCGAGGCGTCGCCGGCCGAAATCATCGGCGAGGCCCAGGGCCAAGCCGAGGCCATCGCCGCCGACCTCTCCAAGGCGGGAGCGCCGACCCCGGCCGACCGGGAGGTGGTCGCGCTCATCGCCTACCTGCAGAAGCTCGGCCGCTACGAGCCGGTGGGCGCCCCGGCACCCGCCCGCTCCAGCCGGCTGGCCCAATAAGCTCCCGCCATGCTCCAGCGCCTCGTCACCGGCAATCCCCAGGCGATCTGCACCGTCCTGGCCTTCGCCTTCGCCGCCTCGATCTTCTTCGCGATGGCGTGGCGGGCCCTGCGGATGGACCGGGCCCGCTCCGACCGCCTCGCCCGGCTCCCTTTCGATTCCTCCCCTGAAACCGCCCATGACCAAGCCGACCATTCCGCCGAACGCTGAGCCCCATCTGCGGCCGCACCGCTTCGATGGCATCCAGGAGTTCGACCAGCGCCTTCCCAACTGGTGGCTCTTCACCCTCTATGGCGCGATCATCTTCTGGATCGGCTCCTGGAGCTACTACCAGTGGTTCCGCGAGGGCAAGGACGGCCCGCAGCAGGTCCAGGCGGCCCTGACCCAGATCGAGGCGACCAAGCTCGCCGCGACCGCGGCCGCCCGGATCGACGACGCCGGCCTTTGGGCGATGAGCCGCAATCCGGTCATCGTCGAGCAGGGCCGCCAGGTCTTCGAGGCCAACTGCATCCCCTGCCATCTCTCCAGCCTCCGCGGCAAGAGCGAGAGCCCGGCCGCGATCGGCCCCGACCTGACCGACCGGACCTGGATCCACGGCGGGCGCCCGACCGACGCCTACCGCACCGTCACCCAGGGAGTCCCCGAAAAGGGCATGCCGACGTGGGGCCCCATCCTGGGGGCGCGGCGCATCAGCCAGGCGGTGGCCTATGTCTACAGCCACCACCAGGAGGGGGAGCCGATCCAGGCCGCGCCGCCGCCATGAGCGTGGCGCCTCCCCCCCGCCGCGACTCCGTCACCACGATCGGAGAGGATGGGTCGCGGCGCTTCCTCTTCCCCGCGGACAGCCGCGGCCCCCTCACCCGGGCGCGGCGCGCGTCCGCCCTCGGCCTGATCGCGCTCTACGCCGCCCTGCCCTGGATCCGCGTCGGCGGCTACCCTGCGGTCTTCCTCGACGTCGCCCGCCGCCGCTTCCACCTCTTCGGGCTCACTCTCGCCGCCCAGGACCTGTGGCTGATGTTCTTCCTCATCACCGGGCTGGGCTTCTCGCTCTTCGTCGTCACCGCCCTCTTTGGCCGCATCTGGTGCGGCTGGGCCTGCCCGCAGACGGTGTTCCTCGACCATGTCTACCGCCGCTTCGAGCGCTGGTTCGAAGGCGACGCGCTCGCCCGCCGCCGGCTGGCCGACGCCCCCTGGGGTCCGGAGAAGGCGGCCCGCGCGCTGGCCAAGCACGGCGCCTACCTCCTCGTCTCCCTGGGCGTCGCCCACGTCTTCCTGGCCTATTTCGTGTCGCTTCCCGAGCTGTGGGCCATGATGCGGACCGGGCCGGCCGCCCATCCCGGCGCCTTCCTCTTTGTCGGGCTGGCCACCGGCCTGGCCTACTTCAACTTCGCCTGGTTCCGCGAGCAGCTCTGCATCATCATCTGCCCCTACGGCCGGATGCAGTCGGTCCTCACCGACGAGCACACCCTCGTGGTCGGGTACGACGCCGCGCGCGGCGAGCCGCGCGGGCCGGCCGGCCAGCCCGGGGTCGGCGACTGCTTGGCCTGCGAGCGCTGCGTGCGCGTCTGCCCGACCGGGATCGACATCCGCCAGGGGCTCCAGCTCGAGTGCATCGGCTGCACCGCCTGCATCGACGCCTGCAACGAGGTGATGCGCCGGGTCGGCCGGCCGGAGGGCCTGGTCCGCTACGACTCCCAGGCCGGCTTCGCCGGGCGCGGCCGGCGCTGGTGGCGGCCGCGGCTGGGGATGTACGGCCTGCTGCTCGCGCTTGGCGCCGCCGCCGCGCTCTGGGCTGCGGCCGGCATCCATCCGCTCCTGCTCAGCGCGACGCGGATGGTGGGCGCGCCTTACTATGTGGATGAAAACTTCGTCCGCGACCAGTTCCTGATCCGCGTGGTGAACAAGCAGGACCACCCCGTGCGCCTGCAGCTGTCGCTGTCCGGCCTGCCGCCCGGCGCCGCCGCGCGCGGCTGCGAGGCGCCGCTCACCGTCGCGCCGATGGGCGAGGAGGTCCGCCCCCTCATCCTCGAGCAGGCGCGGGCGGCCTTCCGCGGCTCGTTCGCCGTCCGGCTCCGCGCCGACGACGGCCGGGCCGTCACCGAGGCCGACCGGCCCCTCGAATTCCTGGGTCCGCTGCCCGCGCGGGACGGACCATGAACGCCGCCGGCGCCCCCCGCGGCCGGGCCCGGCTGGTCCCGTGGGTCATCGCCGCCGTCCTCCTCGCGCACCTCGCCGTCTGGACGGCGTGGTTCGCCTTCGCCGGGCGCCATCCCGTGGCGGAGGTGCCCCTGGCCAAGGGCTAGCCGATGCCTCCCGCCGCCTACCTTTCCCCCGGCGCCGCCTTCGCCGCCGGCCTGATCGCCAGCCTGCATTGCGCCGGCATGTGCGGTCCGCTGGCCTGCGCCGTCCTGCCGCCGCCTCGGCCGGGCGAGGACGCATCGGCGGTCGCCAGCGCCTACCAGCTGGCCCGGATTGGCGGCTACGCTCTGCTCGGCGCCGCCGCGGGCGGCCTGGGCCGCCTGCCGCTCTCGTGGCTCCCCCTCGGGGTGCTCCGTTTCGCCCCCTGGCTCGCCGTCCTCTTTTTCCTGGGGCTCGCGCTCGGCTGGGACCGCCGCTGGGCCAAGCCCCTCGCGCCCGCCCGCGCGATCTTCCGCCTTTCCCGGCGCCTCGGGCGGCGCTCCGCCGCGGCCGCGGCCGCGGCGGTCGGCCTGGCCACGCCGCTGCTCCCCTGCGGCCCGCTCTACTTCTTCTTCGGCCTCGCCCTGCTGGCCGGCTCCGCCGCGCGCGGCGCCGAACTGATGCTCGCCTTCGGCCTGGGCACCCTTCCGCTGCTTTGGATCGCCCAGGCCCAGCTCTGGCGGATCCAGGGCCGGCTCTCGCCCCGCTGGCTCGGGCGGCTGCGGATCGGGCTGGCCCTGCTGGCCGCCGCGGCCTCCGCCTGGCGCGCCCGCGCCGCCTTCCTCGGCGGCGGCGAAACCTGCCCATGGCTGTGCTTCTGAAATCCGCGCCGCCGCGGGCCCGCCGGCCGGCCTGCCGGCATTGCGGCTCCCCCGTTCCCGCGGCGCCGGGGGGCGACTTTTGCTGCCCGGGATGCGCCTACGTCCACCGGCTGATCGAGGAGCATGGCTTCGAGGCTTACTACCGGATCAAGGATGCCGTCACCGCGCCGGCCGCCGCCGCGGTCTTCGAGCCGCGCGACTACGGCTGGCTGGCGGAGCGCCAGCGCGCGGCCGAGGCGGCCGGCGGCGCCCCCCGCCTGACCCTCGAAGTCCAGGGGATCTCCTGCGCCGCCTGCGTCTGGCTGATCGAGGCCGCCACCCGCCGCGAGCCGGGGATGCGCGAGGTCCGCGCCGATGCCTCGGCCGGTTCGCTGGAGGTGGCCTGGTCGCCGGGGTCCTTCGACGCCCCCGCCTGGGCCGGCCGGCTGCAGGCCTTCGGCTACCTGGTCGGCCCCGCCGGCGAGCTGGCGGAGCGCCTGGAGAGCGCCGCCCTCGGGCGCCGGGCCGGCCTCTGCGGGGCGTTCGCCCTCAACGTGATGCTCTTCACCCTCCCGGCGTACTTCGGGATGAGCCCGGACTTCGCCTACGCCGGCGTCTTCCGGCTGCTGGCGCTGCTTTTCGCCACCCTCAGCGTCCTGGTGGGCGGCAGCTACTTCTGCTCGCGCGCGCTGGCCGCGCTGCGGGCCGGCGCCACCCATGTCGACCAGCCGATCGCCCTGGGCATCGCCGGGGCCTACGCCGGATCCCTGCTCGGCTGGATTTCCGGGCGGCCGAGCCTGCAGTACTTCGATTTTGTCGCGACCTTCACGCTGCTGATGCTCGCCGGCCGGTGGGCGCAGGTCCGGGCCGTCGAGCGGAACCGGCGCCGGATCCTGCGCCTGCAGCCGCTGCCTCCGCGGTATCGGCTCTGCGCCGGCGGCGAGGTCGCCCGCGAGGAACTCCGGCCGGGCCAGCACTTCCAGGTCGCCGCCGGGCAGGCGGTACCGGTCGAGAGCGAGCTGCTCGAAGCCGGCGCGGACTTCTCGCTCGCCTCGATCAGCGGGGAGCCCCTGCCGCGCCCGTTCGAGCGGGGCCAGCTGGTCCCGGCCGGCGCCGCCAACGTGGGCCGCGGGCCGGCCTCCCTGGCGGCCAGGCAGGGCTGGGGCCAATCCCTCCTCTCGCAACTCATCGCGCCGACGCGCCGCCGCGCCGCCAGCGCCGCCTGGCTCGACCGGATCGTCCGCGGCTATGTCTTCGGCATCATCGCCGCCGCGGCCGCCGCCGGCCTCGGATGGGAAATCGCCACGGGCGACGCGGCCCGCGCGGGTGCGGCGGCGGTCGCCGTCCTCGTCGTCTCCTGCCCCTGCGCGATCGGGCTCGCCCTTCCCCTGGCTGACGAGATCGCCATCGCCGGCCTGCGCCGGCGCGGGGTCTTCGTGCGGGAAAGCGACCTCTGGCACCGCCTGCGCCGGGTCCGCGCCGTGGCCTTCGACAAGACCGGCACCCTCACCCTCGAGTCCCCGGTCTTGCTCAACCCGGAGGAACTCCGCGCGCTCGCGCCGGAGGCCCGGGCGGCGCTGGCTGCGCTCGTTCAAGGGGACCGCCATCCGGTGGGGCAGGCGCTATGGGAGGCGCTGCTCGTGGCCGGCGGGACGATCCCCCTGGCCGGGGACGTCCGGGAAACGCCGGGCTCGGGCGTGACCCTCGGGGCCTGGTCCCTCGGCAAGGCGGGCTGGGCGGACCGGGGGCCGGCCGGCGAGGACACCGTGCTGGCCCGCGATGGCGCCCCGATCGCGCATTTCCGCTTCTGCGACGCAGTTCGTCCGGACGCCCGGGAGGACATCGGCCGCCTCTGCGCCGCCGGCTTCCCCGTCTTCATCCTCAGCGGCGACCACCCCGCCAAGGTCCGGGCGCTGGCCGCGGCGCTGGGCCTGCCGGAAGCCAACGCCCATGGCGGCCTGTCGGCCGAGGACAAGGCCCGCTGGCTGGCCGCCCGGGCCCCGCACTCGGCCCTGATGCTCGGCGACGGCGCCAACGACACCCTGGCGTTCAGGGAGGCCCTCTGCCGCGGCACGCCCGTCGTGCACCGGGGCATCCTCGAGGCCCAGGCGGACTTCTACTACCTGCGCCGCGGGATCGGGGGGGTGCGGGACCTCCTCGCTGTCGGGCGCGCCCACGCCCGCACCCAGCGGATGGTCGTGGGCTACTCGCTGGCCTACAACCTCGCGGCCGTGGGCGTCGCCGCCGCCGGCCGGATCGGGCCCCTGGCGGCCGCGATCCTGATGCCCGCCAGCTCCCTCCTCTCCCTTGCAATCGTGACTTTCGGGCTGCGTTCGGCCAATGTCACCGCCGATGCCCAAGCGCTACTCCATCCTCAGCCGGGAGGAACTCGTGGGACTGCTTGACTCCTGCGACGACGCCATCGTCACCAAGACCCTGGACGGGATCATCACCGGCTGGAATCCCGCCGCGGAGCGGACCTTCGGCTATCGCGCCGACGAGGCGATCGGACGCCCGATGCTCGCGCTCTTTCCGGAGGAGCTGCGGGGGCAGGAGGCGGACATCCTCGGCCGGATCTCCCGGGGGGAGCGGATCGAGCATCGGGACACGGTGCGGGTGCGCAAGGACGGCCGGCGGGTGGACGTCTCGGTCACGATCTCGCCGGTGAAGGACGCGGCGGGAACGATCGTCGGCGCCTCCAGCATCGCGCGCGAGATCACCGACCGGAAGCAGGCGGACGCCCGCTTCCTCGCCAAGGTCAAGGAGCTGCAGGACATCCGGGCCGCGCTCGACGAGCATTCGATCGTCGCCATCACCGACGCCGCCGGAAAGATCACCTTCGTCAACGACAAGTTCTGCGCCATCTCGAAATACTCCCGGGAGGAGCTGATGGGCCAGGACCACCGCATCATCAATTCGGGCCATCATCCCCATGAATTCTTCCGCGATCTTTGGGGCTCGATCGGGCGGGGCAAGGTCTGGCACGGCGAGATCTGCAACCGCGCCAAGGACGGCAGCCTCTACTGGGTCGACACCACCATCTACCCCTTCCTGAACGAGCAGGGCCGGCCGGTGCAATATGTCGCCATCCGCACCGACATCACCCGCCGGAAGGCCGACGAGGCCCAGCTGCAGCAGTACGCCGAGGACTTGGCGGGCAAGAACAAGGAGCTCGAGACCATCGTCTACACGGTCTCGCACGACCTGCGCTCGCCGCTGGTCAACGTGCAGGGGTTTTCCCGCCAGCTGAGCCGGGCCTGCGAGAAAATCCAGGCGGCTGCGGCCGGCGGCGCGCCCGTGCCGCCGGCCAGCCTCAAGCCGCTGACGGAGGCCACCATCCCGCAGGCCCTCCGCTTCATCAACGCCGGGGTGGCCAAGATGGAGATGCTGCTCAACGGCCTCCTGCGCTTTTCCCGCCTCGGGCGGGAGGCGCTGACGATCGCCCCGCTGGACATGAACGCCGTCCTGGGCGAGGTCGTGGCCGCGATGAAGTTCCAAATCGACACCACCCAGGCGCAGGTCGCGGTGGGGATCCTTCCCTCCTGCCTGGGAGACCGCGGCCAGGTGAGCCAGGTGTTCAGCAACCTGCTGGACAACGCCCTGAAATACCGGCATCCGGGCCGCCGCCCCGCCATCCGGGTGGAGGGCCGCCGCGAGGGCGGCGCCTCCGTCTACTCCGTCTCCGACAACGGCATCGGCATCCCCGCCGGGCACCAGGCCAAGGTCTTCGAGATTTTCCACCGCCTGAATCCGGAAGCCGACGTGCCCGGCGAAGGCCTTGGCCTGACCATCGCGCAGCGGACGCTGGAGCGCCAGCGCGGCCGCATCTGGCTGGAGAGCGCTCCGGACGCCGGCACCACTTTTTTTGTTTCGCTGCCCGCCGCCCCCCGCTAGCATTCGGGACCACTTCCGGCGCCATGGGACCCATGCCCTCCATCATCATCGCGGACGACGACGAAGGCCATGCCATCCTCGTGCGGGACAACCTCAGGGAAGCCGGGGTCGCCGACCCGATCCGGCACGTCAAGGATGGCCAGGCCGTGCTCGACTTCTTCTTTCCCAACGGCGAGCGGCCGAAGGCGGCCGCGGCCTCGTACCTGCTGATCCTCGACATCCGCATGCCGAAGGTGGATGGGGTCGAGGTGCTTCGCCGGCTCAAGTCGGACCCGGAGCTGCGCAAGGTTCCGGTGATCATGCTCACCACCACCGACGACCAGCGAGAGGTCGACCGCTGCCACGCGCTCGGCTGCAACGTCTACCTGCGCAAGCCCGTCGACTATGACGAGTTCACCGAGGCCATCCGCCGGCTCGGCGGCCTGGTCTCCTTCGCGCAGATGCCGAAGGTCGGCACGACCTGAGCCGGCGTGGAGCTGCTGCCTCCGCCTCCCGACATCCTGGTGGTCGACGATGACGACGGCCTCCGGCTGCTGATCGACGACGCCCTGCGCGAGGCCGGATACGCCGTCCGGACCGCCCAATCGGCGGCCGCCGCCATCGCCGCCATCCGCAGCCGGCGCCCCGACCTCGTGCTGCTCGACCTCCAGCTCAAGGACGCGGGCGGACCCGAGCTCATCGCCCGGCTGCGGCGCGAACAAGCCCTTGCGCCGTTCGTCGTCGTCACCGGGCAGGGCAGCGAGAAAGTCGCGGTCGAGATGATGAAGCAGGGGGCGCTCGACTATGTCATGAAGGACACGGCCATCCTCGACCTGCTGCCGGCGGTGGTCCGCCGCGCGCTGGCCCAGCTCGAGCGCGAGCGCGCCCTGGGCGAGGCGGAGGCCGAGCGCCGCCGCCTGGAGGCCCAGATCCTGGAGATCAGCGAGAACGAGCGGCGGCAGTTCGGCGCCGATCTGCACGATGGCATCGGCCAGCAGCTGACGGCCATCCAGCTCATGTGCGTCGGCCTGAAGGGCGACGTGGCGGCCCTGGACCGCAAGCTCGGCGATCAGCTGGCCCGGATTGCGGACGCCCTCCGCGAGGCCGTGGCCCAGACGCGGGCCATGTCCCGCGGCCTGGCTCCGCTCGACGAGGCGCCGGACGCCCTCCAGACCGGCCTGGCCGGCCTCGCGGCCCAAATCGACGGCGCGGGCCGCGTGCGCTGCCGGGCGGAGCTTCCGGCCCGGCCGGTGGATCCCGGGCGCGCCGAGGCGGTGCATCTCTTCCGCATCGCCCAGGAGGCGGTGAACAATGCGGTCAAGCACAGCGGGGCGACCGAGGTCGTCATCCGGCTCGAAGCCGCGCGGGATCGCCTTGGCCTGGCGGTCGCCGACAATGGGCGCGGGCTCCCGGACGAGGCCCCGAAGGGGCTCGGGCTCCGCCTCATGCGCTACCGGGCCGGCAAGATCGGCGCCGAGCTTTCGCTCGAGTCCCGGCCGGGAACCGGCTTGACCGTGCGCTGCGTCCTTCCGATCAAGAAACCGTGAAGGCCCGCCCCGCCAGTCCGCCCCGCCAGCGCCGGATCCTGCTGGTCGACGACCATCCCTTCATGCGCGCGGGCTTGGCCCAGCTGATCAACCGCCAGCCCGACCTGCTCGTCTGCGGCGAGGCCGGCGAGCCGGCCGGGGCGATGAAGCAGATCGTGGCGACGCTGCCCGACCTCGTGCTGACCGACATCACCATGCCCGGGCGAAGCGGCCTCGAGTTCATCAAGGACCTCAAGGCCCAGCATCCCGAGCTCGTCATCCTGGTCGTCTCGATGCACGACGAGGCGATCTACGCCGAGAGGGCGCTGCGGGCGGGGGCGAAGGGCTACATCATGAAGGAGGCCGGAGGCGAGAACCTCCTGACCGCGATCCGCTGCGTGCTGGAGGGCGAGACCTACGTCAGCCCGAAGCAATCCTCGCGCATCCTCAACGACCTATCCAGCCGCCGGCCCCGGGGCTCGAATTCGCCGATCGAGAAGCTGACCGACCGCGAATTCGAGATCTTCCAGCTCATCGGGCGCGGCCAGAGCACGCGTGACATCGCCGGGCAGCTCCACCTCAGCCCGAAGACGGTCGACGTCCACCGCAGCCACATCAAGGAGAAGCTCGAACTCAGGGACGCGACCGCCCTGGTACGCCACGCCGTCCGCTGGGTGGAGTCGGGCGGGGCCGAATCGGCCCCGGCTTAGGCCATCGGCCGCGCTACGGGTTTTCCTTAGCCAGGATCGGCCGGGGTACTCATTGTCCGGCCCCGGCCCCGGGGCTACCCTTGGGGGTGAGCACCGATTCCAAGCCGCGGGAGGCGCGCGAGGCCGAACCTGCCGTCCTGGCGCTGAATGCCGGCTCGTCCAGCCTGAAGTATGCGCTGTTTTTCGCTGGGTCGGCGCCTGAGCGCGCTCTGGCCGGCGAAATCGACCGTGTCCGGGACCGAGACGGCACGGGTTACCGGCAGGAGATCGATTTCATCCTCGGGCGCATCGCGGAAATCGGCGGCCTGGAGGGCCTCGCTGTCGCCGGCCACCGCGTCCTCCACGGCGGCAGCCGCCACCGGGCGCCCCGCCGCCTGGATGCAGGGTTGATGGCGGAACTGCGCCGGCTGACGCCCCTGGCGCCGGAGCACCTGCCGGAGCAGATCGCACTGATCGAGGCCCTGGAGCGGCGCCTGCCCCACCTCCCGCAGGTCGCCTGCTTCGACACCGCCTTCCACCATCATTTGCCCCGCGAGGCCCGATTCCTGCCACTGCCGCGCCGGTATGCCGCCGCCGGGGTCCAGCGCTATGGATTCCACGGTCTGGCCTATGAGCACCTGATGGAGGAGCTCAGCCGATTGGGCGAGCCCGCCGCCGCTTCCGGCCGGGTAATCCTCGCGCACCTCGGCAACGGCGCGAGCCTGGCCGCGGTGCGCGCCGGCCGCTGCATCGACACCACGATGGGGTTCACCCCCGCGGCGGGCCTCATGATGGGCCGCCGCTCCGGCGACCTCGATCCGGGCCTGGTGGCGTACCTCGCCCGGACAGAAGACATGACTGCGGAACGTTTCGACCGCCTGGTCAACCATGAGTCCGGCCTCCTGGGAATTTCGGAGACGAGCTCCGACATGCGGGCGCTGCTGAAGGCCGAAGCGACGGATCCCCGCGCGGCCGATGCGGTGGCCATGTTCTGCTATCAGGTCCGCAAGGGCATCGGCGCCTTTGCCGCGGTGCTCGGCGGGCTCGACCTCCTGGTCTTCAGCGGGGGCATCGGGGAGCACAGCGCCCCCGTCCGCACCCGAATCTGCGCGGAGCTCGGCTTCCTCGGGCTTGGGCTCGATGCCGACGCCAACACCGCCGGCGCCGGCCTGATCTCGGACTCGAACAGCCGCGTGCGCGTCCACGCCCTGCCGGCCGATGAAGAGCTCACCATTGCCCGGTCCGCCTGCCGCCTCCTCGGCCTCGGGCGACCCACCTCTTCCCATGGAAACCTCCCCTGCCGTCCTGCATCCCCTTGAGCCGAGCCTGCTGGCCCGAATCGACGCCTATTGGCGCGCCGCCAACTACCTCTCCGTCGGCCAAATCTACCTGCGCGACAATCCTCTGCTGCGCTCCCCCCTGGCGCCCTCGCACATCAAGCACATGCTGCTGGGGCACTGGGGCACCACGCCGGGGCAAAATTTTATCTACGCCCACCTCAACCGCGCCATCCGCGAGCATGACCTGGATATGATCTATCTCTCCGGCCCGGGCCACGGCGGGCCGGCGCTGGTCGCCAACACCTATCTCGAGGGGACCTATAGCGAGATTTATCCCGAGGTCAGCCGCGACGAGGCCGGCTTGAAGCGGCTGTTCACGCAATTTTCGTTTCCCGGCGGAATCCCCAGCCATGTGTCGCCCGAATGCCCAGGCTCGATCCATGAGGGCGGCGAGCTGGGCTACTCCCTGAGCCATGCCTTCGGAGCCGCCTTTGACAATCCCGAGTTGATCGTCGCCTGCGTGGTAGGAGACGGCGAGGCGGAGACTGGCCCCCTGGCCACCGCCTGGCACTCGAACAAGTTTCTCAATCCAGCGCAGGACGGCGCGGTGCTCCCGATTCTCCACCTCAATGGCTTCAAGATCGCGAACCCCACGGTCCTGGCCCGGATCAGCCCCGAGGAGCTCGAGGCCCTGTTCCGCGGCTATGGCTGGGAGCCGATCGTCGTCGCCGGCAGCGAGCCCGAATCCATGCATCAGGCGATGGCCGCCGCCGTCGATCAGGCCGTGATCACCATCCGCAAGATCCAGCGCGCCGCCCGCGCCGATGACTCGCTGGAGCGGCCCCGCTGGCCGATGATCGTGCTGCGCTCGCCCAAGGGCTGGACCGGCCCAAAGCAGGTGGATGGCAAGCCGGTGGAAGGCGCCTTCCGCTCCCATCAGGTCCCGATTTCCGACCCCGCCCAGAACCCCGCGCATCTCCGTCAGCTAGAGGCTTGGCTCCGGAGCTACCGGCCCGAGGAGCTGTTTGATTCCGCCGGAACCCTGAGGACCGAGCTTGCCTCGCTGGCCCCCGGCGGAGCGCGGCGCATGGGGGCCAATCCCCACGCCAACGGCGGCCTGCTGCTGCGCGAGCTGCGCCTTCCGGATTTCCGGGACTATGCCGTCAAGGTCGCGGCTCCGGGCGCCACGCAGGCCTGCGACACCGCGGTGCTCGGCCGCTTCCTGGCCGACGTGGTGCGCCTCAACTCTTCCCAGCGGAATTTCCGGATCTTCGGCCCGGACGAGACGGCCTCCAACCGCCTGGAAGCGGTGTTCTCCGCCACCGCCCGGCAATGGGAAGGCGCGGTCGAACCCGTTGACGAGGGCCTGGCCCGCGACGGCCGGGTGCTCGAAATGCTGAGCGAGCATCAGTGCGAGGGCTGGCTCGAGGGATACCTCCTGACCGGACGCCACGGCCTCTTCAACTGCTACGAGGCCTTCATCCATATCGTGGACTCGATGTTCAACCAGCACGCCAAGTGGCTGAAGGTCAGCGCACGCCTGCCATGGCGGCCCAAGATCGCCTCGCTCAATTATCTACTAGCCTCCCACGTGTGGCGCCAGGACCACAATGGCTTCACTCACCAGGATCCCGGGTTCATCGACCATGTGGTCAACAAAAAGGCCGAGATCGTCCGCGTCTACCTGCCCCCGGATGCGAACTGCCTCCTTTCGGTCATGGATCACTGCCTCCGCAGCCGCCACTACGTGAACGTGGTGGTGGCGGGAAAGCATCCCGCCCCCCAATGGCTGGACATGGACTCAGCCCGGGACCATTGCGCCAAGGGCATCGGCCTTTGGGAGTGGGCTGGCAATGACCAGGGCGGCGAGCCCGATATCGTGATGGCCTGCGCCGGAGATGTGCCGACCCTCGAGACCCTGGCGGCCGCCTCCCTGCTGCGCCACGAGCTTCCGGAAGTCCGGATCCGGGTCGTCAACGTCGTCGACCTGATGAAGCTCCAGCCCGCGTCGGAACATCCGCACGGACTGAGCGACTGGGACTTCGACGCGCTCTTCACCCGGGACAAGCCCGTCATCTTCGCCTATCATGGCTATCCCTGGCTGATCCATCGGCTCACCTATCGGCGCACCAACCACCCCAATATCCACGTTCGGGGCTACAAGGAGGAGGGGACGATCACGACTGCCTTCGACATGACGGTCCTCAACGACCTCGATCGCTTCCATCTCGCCCAGGATGTCATTCGGCGGCTGCCGCAGCTGGGGGCCCGGGGCGCCCATCTCTACGAGCGGCTGCAGGACAAGCTTCTGGTCCATGCCCGCTATATTCGCGAGCACGGCCAGGATCTGCCGGAGGTCCGAGACTGGCGGTGGCTTCCGGCCCCCGCTGTCACCATTCCAGCCTGAGGATCGAGAAACGCGCCTGCCGGCGCCCGGCCGCGGCCTCGCCCGGCGCCGGCAGGACGGGGCGCAGGTCGATTCGCAGGCGGGGCGGCGCCTCGTGAAAGGTCAGCGCCCGGGCCGGGAGCGCGAAGTGCCGCGCGGGCGGCACGATCCTGAGCGGGCTGAGCGGCACGCGGGGACCGGTCGTCGGGAAATGCGGCTGAGGAGGAACCGGCGCAGCGGAGGGAGCAGCCGCCAAGCTCGAGAGCAGGAGCGGGAGCAGGAGCATCGGTTTCATGGGATTCCCTTGCTAATCGCTATCGTGCCCAGGCGATTCCGGGCGCCTCCAACGGCAGAATCGCGCCTGCGATCCGGGGCGCGACCCGAGGCGTGTAGTCTCCGGAAGGCCGGCTCGCCGGCACCCGGCAGTTGAAAAGGAGACCATCCGGGGAACCGACAAGCGGACGGTCGGCCGCCATCGGCCAAACGCAGGCCTCATCCCTTTCCCGCGGTTCGGCATAAAGTTCCACGCTGACCTGATCGGGAGCCACCCCATCCAGATAGACCGGCACTTCGAACACCCACTCGCTGCCGGCTGCGAGAGCCTGGATTTCGCCGAAGTGGATCCGCTCTTGGTTGGCCCGCCAATCGCGGAAGGCCTGCGAAAGCCGGATTGCCTCCCTCCCGCCCGCCCTCTCCCGAGCGGCGAAGGCCGCCGCCGCCGGCAGGTAGAAGCGGGTGGTGTAGTCCCGCACCGCGCGGATCGCCGAGCAGCGCGGCGTCAGCCGGGCCATGCTCTCCCGCATGCGCTCCAGCCAGCGCGTCGGCAGGCCGTCGGAATCGCGCTCGTAGAACATCGGGATAATCTCCCGCTCGAGCAGCGCATATAGCTGCAGCGCCTCGATGCGGTCCCAGTCCGGGTCGTCCCCCCGATCCCGGCCATCGCCAATCGACCAGCCCACCTCCGGCGCATATGCCTCAGCCCACCAGCCGTCGAGTTCGGAAAGATTCAGGCCCCCGTTTGCCAGCACCTTCATCCCGCTCGTGCCGCAGGCCTCCCAGGGTCTTCGGGGCGTGGTAATCCAAAGGTCGACCCCCTGCACGAGATGGAGCGCGTGCGTGAGGTCGTAGTCGCTGAGAAAGATGGCGTGGCCCCGAGCCGGGGTGTGCCGGATGAACCGCAGCCATTCGGTGACCATGGTCTGGCCCTCGCGGTCGGCAGGGTGAGCCTTGCCGGCAATGATAAGCTGCACCGGCCGGTGGGCATCGGTCAGAATCCGGAGAAGACGCTGGGGGTCCTGCAGCAGCAGGTTGGGACGCTTATAGCCGGCAAAGCGCCGGGCAAAACCGAGGGTAAGGGCATTCGGGTCGAGCCACCGGGCTGATCCAGCGACAATTTCCGCGGGAGCGCCGGCGGTGGCGAGCTGGCGGGACAACCGCCGGCGGGCATATTCGACCAACGCGGTGCGCCCCCCGCAGCGCATTCGCCAGAGGTCTGGGGCGGGCAGGCGGCGGAGCCCGGCTTCCAGTGTCTCGGGCGTTCCGGTCCAGCGCGATTCCCCGCCGGCGGCGGCCCAAATTCCGTCTGCCGGATCCGAGATCCAACTCGGGATGTGAATTCCGTTCGTGATGTGTCCAATCGGGACCTCTCCCTCGGGGCTCCGCGGGAAAAGCGGCAGGAAGATCCGCCGGCTGACCGAGGCGTGCAGCCGGCTCACGGCATTGATCGAGCCGCTACCTCGAACCGCAAGGTAGGCCATGTTGAATTCAGATTCGGGGCGAGCCCCCTCCGGACGGCCAAGGGAAAGAAACGCAGCTAGATCCAGTCCGAGGGATTCTCGGGCGTATGGCCCAAGGTATCCCTCGACGAGTTTCGGCGGAAACCGGTCGAAGCCGGCGGCCACTGCGGTATGGGTGGTGAACAGATTGCCCGGCCGGGTTGCGGCCAGCGCGGCGTGGAATGAAAGCCCGGTCCGCCGCATGCAATCTGCCGCACGCTCCAGCACCGCGAAGGCCGCATGGCCCTCGTTCAGGTGACAGACCTCCGGCCGCCGACCCAGGGCGCAGAGGAGCCTCCAGCCGCCAATGCCAAGCACGATTTCCTGCTCAATCCGCACCTCCGCACCGCCGCCGTAGAGCTCGCTGGCGATTCCGCGGCGCGTGGGAGAATTGGCCGGGTCGTTGGTGTCCAGCAGATAGAGCTGGGCTCTCCCCACCCGGGTCTCCCAGGCGCGGAGCCAGACCGGATTACCTGGCAGCGCGACCTCCAGGCGCACCGGCTGCCCAGCGGGGTCAAGCACCGGGCGGATCGGAAGTTGGTCCGGATCGTTGAAGGGATAGAGGGCCTGCTGGGTTTCGTCCTGGTTGATCTGCTGTCGGAAATAACCGCGCTGATAGAGAAGGCCGACTCCCACAACCGGAACGCCCAGATCGCTCGCGGCCTTCAGCTGGTCGCCCGCAACATTGCCCAATCCCCCGGAATAGATGGGCAAGCCCTCGTTCAGCATGAATTCCATGCAGAAGTAGGCCACGGTCCCAAGGCCCGGCTGCGGGTGCTCCTGCTCGAACCAGGATTTTGCCGCGGTTCTTTCGCGCCGCCGGCGAAGCAGGATCTCGAGCTCGCCGGCCAGCGCCGGATCGGACAAGGCGGCGGCGAGGCGGGAGTCCGGCAGCGAACGGAGCAGGAACCATGCATTGCGCGTGTTCTCCCAGAGATCCGGATCAAGCCGTCTCCAAATCCGAATGGCCGCATGGTGGGAGGCCCAGCGGAGGTCCAGTGCCAGCTCCTCGAGCCTGGAACGGAGGAAATCCATCAGGCAGATTCTATTTGTGGCGGTCGTCTCGCGCCCGCCATGCATTGGAGAATGCCGCGCATAAATTGGCCGGGGCCGACCGCCAAAACCGGCAAGGAAATGGCAAGCAGTGCGGAGCGGAAGCGCGGGGATCCGGTTAGAATCCCAGCGTGGGCGGCTTCCGGTAAACAAGGCAGCTAAGGGAATTCCCTACCGACAATCGGCCCCTGCTCCAATTCCGCCGGCGGCGGATGTCCCGTAGGATGGGAGCATGAAATCCGAGCTTCCGCCCTCCGAGGCCCCCGGTCACAACCATGATCCAGTCCGCCATAGCCGCGAAATCGTCGCCCACATCCGCGAGTCCGATATCTTCCGCTCCTACCGGGAGGCCTTCGAGGTTGCGACCGGACTGCCGCTCGCCCTTCGGCAGCTTGGCAGCCTCCAGTCCCCCTTGCACGGCGCCCGCAATGCCAATCCCTTTTGCAATCTGATGGCCTCGGTGAGCAAGGGCTGCGCCGGCTGCCTGCGCCTCCAGCAGGAGGTCGAGAATGCCTCCGGCGAGGAGGTCTGCACCCGCAAGTGCTATGCCGGCCTGATGGAATCGACTGTTCCGATCCGCCTGGGCGAAACGACCATCGCGTTCCTCCAGACCGGCCAGGTGCTGCTCCGCCGGCCCTCGCTGGCCGAATTCTCCCGCGCCATCAAGCAGCTGGCCGAATGGGGCGCGGCGCCGGTGGACCAGGTTGAGCTCAAGCAGGCCTACTTTTCCAGCCGGGTCGTGACCAAGCCGCAGTACGAGTCCATCCTCAAGCTGCTGGCGGTCTTCGCCGAGCATCTTTCGAGCCTGACCAACCAGCTCATGGTCAAGCAGGCGGCGGCCGAGCTGCCGGCGGTGGCGAAGGCGCGCGCCTTCATCGCCGAGCACCAGACCGAGGAAATTTCTCTGGGTGACGTCGCCGCAGCGGTCAACATGAGCTCCTATTATTTCTGCAAGACCTTCCGCAAGGTGACCGGCGTGACCTTCGTCGATTACCTGGCCCGGCTGCGGGTCGAGAGCGTGAAGCAGATCCTGCTCAACCCCCACAAGCGCATCAGCGAAGCCGCGTTCGAAGCCGGCTTCCAGTCACTCTCCCAATTCAACCGCGTTTTCCGCCGGATCTCCGGCGAGGCGCCGACCCTTTACCGCACGCGGCTCCACGGATCCGCCATTCCCACGGGCGCCGCGCACGTGTTCGCCGCCTGAATGCGATGAACTCCGCAGCTCGCCCGACGGTCCTGGCCGCGATCGACTTTTCCCCCATCACCTCGGAAGTGATCTCCGCGGCGGTGCAGCTGGCTGATTCTCGCGATGCGCGCCTGATCCTCGAGCACGTCATCACCGTGCCCCCCGCCGCCGTCAATTTTGACCTCGCCGCCGCCGAGATGACCCCCCTTCTTGCCGACGCCAAAGCGCAAGCCGAAGGGCGCATGGCCTCCGCGGGCCGCGTCGTGACCGAGGTGCCGCTCGAGACTTTTTGCCAGGTGGGCGTGCCGGCGCTTGAAATCTGCCGCCGGGCCCGCGAAACCGGCGCCCACTTCATCGTCATCGGTTCTCATGGCCACGGCGCCCTCTACGAGCTTCTGATCGGGTCCACCACCCAAGGCGTCTTACGCCACGCGTCATGCCCCGTGCTGGTGATTCCGGCCTCGTCTCACGGCCAGGCCAGCCCGCCTGCGGCCATCGACTGATCCCGGCATGATCCGCTTCCGCCCCCGCCTGGCGCAATGCGCGGCGAGCTACGACCCCGCGCAGTTTCGCGCCGATCTTCTCGCGGGCGTGACCGTCGGAGTTGTGGCGCTGCCGCTCGCCATCGGCTTCGGCATCGCCTCCGGCGCGAGTCCCGCCACCGGCGTCTATACGGCCATCATCGGCGGTCTCCTCGTCTCCGCCCTGGGCGGATCGCGGGTCCAGATCGGCGGTCCCGCCGGGGCCTTCGTCGGATTGGTCTATGCCACCATCGTCCGCTACGGCCTTCCGGACCTTCTGGTCTGCACCATGATGGCGGGCGGGCTGCTCTTTCTTCTCGGAGCGCTCCGGCTCGGCTCGTTGATCAAGTTCATTCCCCATCCCGTCACCACCGGATTCACCTGCGGCATTGCGATCACGATTATCTCGACGCAGGTGAAGGACTTCCTGGGGCTGCCCATCCCGGCGCTGCCCGCCTCCTTTGCGGGCAAATTGCTGGCGTTCGGCCGGCACCTCCCCCAAACCAGCGCAGCGGACGCGCTGCTGGGATTGGCCTGCGCCGCGGCGATCAAGCTCTGGCCCAAGCGCTGGGGGCGCCGAGTCCCGGGATCCATCGTCGTCGTGGTATTCGGCACCCTGGCCGCGCGGATGCTGCGCCTGCCGGTCGCCACTATCGGCGCCCGCTTTGGCCCGGGGGCCATTCCGCGGGCCCTGCCGGCCCTGCACTGGCCTGCGTTCAGCTGGGCCCATCTTGGCGACCTGGCGCATCCCGCCGTCGCGATCGCGCTGCTGGCGGCGATCGAATCGCTGCTGTCGGCTGTCGTATCCGACGGGATGATCGATGATCGCCACGATTCCAACCAGGAGCTGATGGCTCAGGGCGTCGCCAACGTGGTGTCGCCCCTCTTCGGAGGGATCCCGGTGACAGGCGTCATCGCCCGAACCGCCACCAATGTCCGCAGCGGGGCCACCTCCCCCGTCGCCGGCATCGTGCACGCCCTCACCCTCCTGGCGATCGTCCTAGCCGCGGCGCCGCTGGCCCAATACGTGCCGTTGACCGTCCTCGGCGCCGTCCTGATCGTGGTTTCGATCAACATGGGCGAATGGGACGAATTCCTCATCCTCCATCGCCAGCCGAAGGGGGATGCTGCCGTCTTTCTCGTGACTTTCGTGCTGACTGTGTTCTTCGACCTGACGCTCGCCGTCGAGGTGGGGATGCTCCTCGCCGCCTTCCTTTTCATCAAGCGGATCAGCGATGCCACCGAGGTGGGGGAACTGGACAAGATTGTCGACGCCTCCGGCGCCTTCGGCCACGAACCGGCGGGGGATGTGCCGGCCGGCGCGCTGGTCTATCGCGTCTTCGGCGCCCTCCTCTTCGGCGCGGCGGACAAGCTCGATGCCGTCATACGGCGGATGGGGAGCGATTCGCGGGTGGTCGTCCTCCATCTTTCGGCCGTCGTCGCGATGGACCGGACCGCCCTCGGGATCCTCGACACCCTGCACGAGAAGCTCGAGCGGCACGGCCGCCATCTGGTCCTGAGCGGATCGCATGCCCAGCCCCACGCGCTGATGGCCAAGGCTGGATTCCTCGACCGGGTCGGTCCGGAGAATGTCTGTCCGGACCTGCCCCGGGCCCTGGAGCGCGCCCGGGTCCTGCTCCGCCGCTAGACCCGCCAGGCCTGGAGCAGCCGCTGGTAGTCAGCGCGTTCCTCCCCGGCGGGATCCAGGCCCTTCCGGCTCTGCGTGCCCCGCAGGTCGGAGACTCCGGCGTAGCCGTGGGCCGACATCCACTGCGAGACCCCCGCCAGCAGCGTGGCCAGCACGCGCGGCCCGTGCCGCAGCAGCACCGAGACGACCTGCACCGCGTGGGCTCCGCTCGCAATGGCTTTGATCGCGTCCTTGCCCCCGTGGATGCCGCCACTGGCCGCGATCGTGCCTTGGAAATTGGGCGCCAGCAGCGAAATCCACCTGAGCCGCAGGAGGAGCTCGGATGGCTCCGAAAGCTCAAGCTTCAACTCGTCCCGCTCCTCCTCCAGATCGATGCCGGCCTGGTAGAAGCGGTTGAATAGCACCACCCCGTCGGCCCCGACCTTTTCCAGCTGCCGGCAGAAATTGAGCGGCGAGGTGAGGAAGGGGGAGATCTTGACCGCCAAGGGGATCTTGATCGAAGCGCGCGCCAGGCGGACCGCCTCCAGCATCTCGGCTTCGACCTCGAGGGCCGAGACCGCGCCATCGGCGGCAACCTGATAGAGGTTGATCTCGATCGCGTCCGCGCCGGCCTTTTCGAACTGGGCCGCGTAGTCGAGCCATCCGCCCGGCCGGCAGCCGTTGAGCGACGCGATCACCGGGATCGCCAGCTCCGCCTTGAGCGCCCGGATCTGGGCGAGGTAGCGCTCGGGGGAGAGCTGGTATTCAGCGGGCGGCGGAAATGAGCGGACCAAGTCGGGTTGGGCGGGAAAGCCGGGCCGGGGCGTGGGCGCGGCGGCCAGGGCGGCGAGATAAATCTGCTCCTCGAACAGCGAACGCATCACGATCGCGCCAGCGCCAAAATCCTCGAGCGATTGCGCGAGCGGCACGCTGTCGGCGAAAGGAGAGGCTCCGACCACCAGCGGGGTCGAAAGCCTGAGGCCGAGGTAACTGGTGGAAAGACTCATGGGGATTGGGGCGAGGAAAGATACCGCAAACCCGCCCCCTCCGGCTCCGCGTTTCTTGGCGGGGCCCGCGCGTCGGTTGCGGGGCCCGCTAGGGAAATCCCTTAGCCATGCTTGGCTGCACCTCCAATGGGATCGGTCCGAAACAACCGATAGGATGACATCGCATTCGATATCCCAACCATGATCGCGCATCCCGCCTCCATCCCCTTCGCGCCCCGGGCCCTCGCGCCCGTCCTCGAATTCCAGGCCGCCGCGACCGCGCCGGCCGCCACCCTGCTCTTCGTCGTCGGGGCCACCCATCGCACCGCTCCCCTGGCGCTCCGGGAGCGGCTGGCCCTCAAGGCCGAGGCCGAAGCGCGCCTCGCCGGGGAGATGGCGCGGATTGCCGGCCTGCGGGAGTTCGTCATCCTCGCCACCTGCAATCGCCTCGAACTCTACGGGGTGGCCCATCACCCCTCCGTTCTGGACGCCGCCGAGCACGCCCTGGCGGCCGGCTGTGGAGTCTCCAGGGCCGAATTCGCCCAGGTCCGCCAGTGCCGCCAGGGGCGGGACGCGGTGCGTCACCTGCTTGAAGTCGCCGCCGGCCTCGATTCCCAGATGCTGGGCGAGACGGAAATCTTCGGCCAGGTGAAGCGGGCCTATGCCGCAGCGCAGTCCCGGGATTCCGCCGGCCCGGCCCTGAACCGAATCTTCCAGAAGGTGTTCCAGGGCGCGAAGCATGTGCGCACCCACACCGCGATCACCGTCGGACAAGTCAGCGTGGCAAACGTGGCGGTTGACTTGGCGCTCAAAATCTTCGGCGACCTTCAATCCGCGCGCGTGCTCCTGCTCGGCGCCGGCGAAATCGGCGAGAAGACCGCCCGCGCGTTCGCCAGCCGCGGAGCCCGGGCGCTCTCGGTCGCGAACCGGCACCGCGAGCGCGCGGATGCCCTGGCTGCCGGCCTCAGCGCCTCCAGCCTCGACTTCGCCGAGCGCGAGGCCCGGCTGGGAGAATTCGACATCGTGGTCTCGGCCACGGCCGCCCTCGGCACGGTCGTGAGCGCCGCCGCTGCCCGCGCGGCGCTGCGCGTCCGGCCGGCCCGCCCGATGCTGTTGGTCGACCTCGCCCTGCCCCGGGACATCGAACCGGCCGCCGCCGAAATTCCCAATGTCTTCCTCTACAATCTCGACGATCTTGCCCGCATCGCGGAAGACAACCGAGCCGCCCGGGCCGCCGAGATCGCCAAGTGCCAAGGCCTGGTAGCGGCCCGGGCCGATGCGATCTGGCGGCAGGCCGAGGCGCCGTCGGCCGGAAACCGGGCCGCCCTGGCCTCCTGATCGGCCGCCGCCATGACGCTCGAAGCGCATGTCCTCGCACCGGCGCCACATCCGCCGCTTCCGGCGCCGAAGGCGCGCCGGCCTGCGCTCGCTCCCGCCGAGCATGGAAGTTGGTCGCTGGCCCTTGAGCCGCTCGCCCTTGGGCTGCTGATCGCGCCGGTGCGGCCGGCGATCCTGCTGGCCGTCGCCGCGCTCGCCGCGTTCCTGGCGCGCCGTCCGCTCAAACTCGTCGTTCGCGGACGAGACCGGGGGCCGCAGCCGCTGGCCTGGGCGGCCTTAGCCTGCGCCGCCAGCGCCGCGGCCGCGGCCTTCGCCCTTGAGCTCTGGCTGTTTCGCGGAGCCTGGATGGTCTGGTTGGCGCCGGCCGGCTTGGCCGGCGGGGTCTATCTCGCGTTCGATCTGCGAAATCGCGGCCGGGAACTCGTCCCCGAAATCGCGGGCGCCGCCGCGTTCGCCCTCCTGCCAGCCGCCATGGCCGCCTCCGCTCCGATTCCCGGCTGGGCCGGCGCTCCCGCTTTGATCGCCTGCGGCCGGTCGCTTCCCACCGTCCTTCTCATCCGGACCTATCTTCGGCAGAGACGTGGCCATCTCAGCGGAACCGCCCCGGCCTGGATCGCCGCCCTGGCGGCCGTGGCGGTCGCCGTCATTCTGGCCGGCGCCGGAATGGGCCCGGGACTCGCGGTGGTCGCGCTGGCCGCGCTCGCCGTCCGCTCCGGAATCTACCTGAACCGGCCCCACCCCCAGGTGGGCGCCCGCTTCCTCGGAGTGCAGGAGCTGGTGCTGGGAGCGGCGTTCGCGCTGGCGGTGGGCCTGGCGTGGCCGCGCTGAATCCTAAGGGATTCCCCTAGGCAGATGCAGCGGCGGGTCCCATTCCGCCGCGCGCCATCGCGCGCTAGAATGATCGATATTTCCTGCATGCACAAACGACGGTTCCTCATTGCCCTCTCGGCCGCGGCGCTCCTCGGCGCCGCTGGCTGCTCGCGCCCGCTCCCGCCGCACGCCTACACCGCGGATGAGGCCGCGGCCCTGCCGGTCGAGTATGCGCTGCTCACCCCTCCGCCGACGGTACCGGGCGCGATCCGCCGCGACCACCCGGCGCATGTGATCGTCGACCTCGAGGTCCGCGAGCTCGTGCGGCAGCTGGCCGATGGGGTGACCTACACCTACTGGACTTTCGGAGGCACGGTTCCCGGCCTCTTCATCCGCGTGCGGGAGGGCGACTATGTCGAAGTCCGCCTGCACAACCATCCCAGCTCGAAGATGCCCCACAATATCGATTTGCATGCCGTCAGCGGACCGGGCGGCGGCGCGGCCGCCTCCTTTACGGCCCCCGGCCACACCTCGACTTTCGCCTTCACCGCCATGAACCCGGGCCTGTATGTCTACCACTGCGCGACTGCGCCGGTCCCGATGCACGTCGGCAACGGCATGTACGGGCTGATTCTCGTCGAGCCCAAGGGGGGGCTGCCCCCGGTCGACCACGAATACTACCTGATGCAGGGCGAAGTCTACACCGCCGGCCGCTACGGCGAACCCGGCCTTCAGGCCTTCGATCCGGAAAAGGCCGCGGACGAGCGGCCCCCCTATGTGGTCTTCAACGGCTCGGTCGGCGCGGTTTCCGGCGACGGCGCCCTGCAGGCGCGGACCGGCGAGCGGGTCCGGATCTTTTTCGGCGACGGCGGACCCAACCTCACCTCCTCGTTCCATGTCATCGGCCAGATCTTCAGCACGGTCTACCCCGAAGCGGGCATGGGGCCGGTGGAACATAACGTGCAGACCACGACGGTGCCGCCGGGCGGCGCGACGATCGTGGAGCTGACGACCCGGGTTCCGGGCAATTTCGCGATCGTCGACCATGCCCTCTCCCGCGCGTTCGGCAAAGGAGCGCTCGGGCTGCTGGCCGTTTCCGGTCCGGCGATGGAAGGCGTCTTCTCGGGCAAGCTTTCCGACGCTCCGTATTCCGGGGGGCTGTTCGAGGGCTACCATGAAAATGTCGCGCCGGCGCCGCTGGCCGCGGCCGACGATCTGCCTCCGGGGGCGCCCCTGACCAAGGCGATCCAGCTCAAGCGCGGCCAGCGGGTCTTCAACGCCTCGTGCATCGCCTGCCATCAGGCCAACGGAAAGGGGCTGCCGGGGGTCTATCCGCCGCTGGCCGGCTCGGATTTCCTGCGCGAACGCGGCGTCAGGTCCGCCGTCATCCCGATCAAGGGCCTGAGCGGCGCGATCACCGTGAATGGAAAGACCTACAACAATCTGATGCCCCCGCAGCCGTACTCCGACGCGCAGATCGCAGACGTCCTGACCTTTGTGATGAACAGCTGGGGCAATGATTGGGGCCGGGTCCTGCCCGACGATGTCAAGCAGGCGCGAGCCGGCCTGAACTGATCCGACATGATTCCGCTCCGCATCCTGCTTCTGGGCCTCGCAGCCGTGCCGGGCGCCACGGCCAAGGTGGCGCCGGGAATGGCGCGCATTCCCGCCGGCGCCTACGCCTACCCCATCTCTGTCGCTCCCGGGGCGCCGACGCTGCACGTACCCGCCTTCGAGCTGGACGTCCGCCCCGTGACCAACGCCGATTTCCTCGAATTCGTGCGGGCCCGGCCGGAGTGGAGCCGGTCCCGGGTCGTCCGGCTTTATGCCGATCCGGGCTACCTCGGGGATTGGACCGCCGATTTCGAGCCGGGCCCCGAAGCACCGGCGGACGCGCCGGTCGTCAATGTGTCCTGGTTCGCCGCCCGCGCCTATGCCGCTTGGCGTGGCAAGCGCCTGCCCACGATCGCCGAGTGGGAGCGCGCCGCCCTGGCCGGATTCGCCGAGGCCCGCGGCGCCGACGAGCCCGCCTACCGCGAAGCCACGTTGGCCTGGTATGCCGCCTCCCTGCCCACTCCGCTGCCTGCCGCCGGGCGCGGCCGGCCGAACTTTTACGGCGTCCGCGATCTGGTCGACCTCGTGTGGGAGTGGGTCGAGGATTTCAATTCCGCCGAGGTTGCCGGCGGAGTCACCTGCGGCGGGACGGGAGAGGGCGTCCGGGATTTCACAGATTATCCTGCGTTCATGCGCTCAGCCTTCCGCAGTTCCCTCCGGGCGAGCTACACGCTGCCCAACCTGGGCTTCCGCTGCGCCCGCTCCCTTCCCTCCTCCTCATGAAATTCGGCCTCCGCCCGTTCCTGCTCCTGGCCGCCGGGCTTTTCGCCTGCCGCGGGGCGGCGGCTCCGAGCTCGCCGCCTTCGCTGTATGATCTCGGCCGGACCTGGACCACCGACCACGGCCTCCCCTTCCAATTCGAAGCGCTGCGCGGCCATCCGACCTTTCTGGCCATGTTCTTCACCCGCTGCGGCTCGGTCTGCCCGGCGACGGTGGCACAGCTCAAGCGGATCGAGGCGGCCCTGCCGCCGGACACTTGGACCAAGGTGCGATTTGTCCTGGTCTCATTCGACTCCGAAGGCGATACCCCCGCGGTCCTTTCGGCTTACCGCGAGGCGATGGGGCTCAAGGGGGAGCATTGGATCCTGCTCCATGGCGACGCGGAGTCGGTGCGCGAGTTGTCGGCGACCCTCGGAATCGCCTATAGCCAGCGGGCTCCGGGGCAGTTCATCCATTCGGGCCTGGTGACGCTGCTGGACTCAACCGGCGTGGCTTCTCAACAATGGCCCAGCCTGGAGGGCGTACTGCAATCGGCGGCCCAGTCGGCGGGAAAAGTCCGCTGAACGCAGCCATGAGCGAAGCCTCTTCTTCCGACCCGGCCGGACCGGCTTCGGCATTCTGGACCGCGGCCCGCAATCGCGCCGTCTCGCCCGCCGCCGCCGCCGCCTTGGTGCGCTCCGGCCAGACCATCTTTCTCCATGGAGCCGCCGCCACCCCGACGCCGCTGGTCGAAGCCCTGGCGTTCCGGCGCGATCTGGCTGATGTCAGGCTGTATCACCTCCACACCTCCGGTCCCGCCCCCTTCGCTGATCCCGGGCGGGAGCAGGAATTCCGCTCCGTCTCCTTCTTCGTCGGGGAGCCCCTGCGCGCCGCTATCAACGAGGGGCGGGCGGATTTCATCCCCATCTTCCTCTCGGACATCCCCGGACTGTTCCTTTCCGGGGCGGTCACCCTTGATGTCGCCTTCGTCCAGCTCTCCCCCCCCGACCGCCATGGACTCTGTTCACTCGGGACCTCGGCCGACGCGGCCAAGGCCGCGGTCGAAACCGCCCGCCTGGTCGTGGCCGAAATCAACGAGCGAATGCCGCGGACCCACGGCAACAACGTGGTGCCATTCTCCCGGATCGACGCCTTCATCGCCACCGACCGGCCGCTGCTCGAGCACCGTCAGGGACCGGAGACCCCCGTCGAGGCGCGCATCGGCGAATTCGTCGCCGAGCTGGTCGAGGATGGCTCGACGCTCCAGACCGGCATCGGAGGTATTCCGGACGCAACGCTTGCGCGGCTGATGGAAAAGCGCGATCTCGGCATCCATACCGAGATGTTCTCCGACCGGGTCGTCGACCTGATCGAGGCCGGGGCGGTGACCAACCGGCACAAAGCGGTGGGCGCCGGCCGCATCGTCACCAGCTTCATCAACGGCACCCGTCGGCTGTTCGATTTCGTCCACGACAATCCGCAGGTGGCCTTCTACCCGTGCGATTGGACCAATGACACCTCGATCATCCGCCAGAACCCGAAGGTGGTGGCGATCAATTCGGCGGTGCAGATCGACCTGACCGGCCAAGTCTGCGCCGACTCGATCGGCAATCGGATTTACTCGGGAATCGGCGGCCAGATGGACTTCATCCGCGGCGCCGCGCTCTCCCCCGGAGGCAAACCGATCATCGCCCTGCCTGCCACCGCGATGCAGAGCCGGGTCTCGCGGATCGTCTCCCAACTCGCCCCGGGGGCCGGCGTGGTCACGACGCGCGGACATGTGCACTGGGTCGTGACCGAGTTCGGAGCGGTCAATCTTCGCGGCAAGACGCTCCGAGAACGCGGCGAGGCCCTGATCTCGATCGCTCATCCCGATTTTCGCGCCGAACTCCGCCGCGAGCTCGCCGGCATCCGCCATTTCAGTTTTTGCACCGCATCCTCAATCCCGATCACCTCATGAACTCAAACCGCAGATTCCCCATCGTCCCCCGGCGGCTGGCTTTCGCCGCCTTCCTCGTTTTCACTTCCCTGGCCCAGGCCCATCCGGGCCACGGCCCCCAGGACCTCATCGGAGGCTTCCTCCATCCCTTAACCGGCTGGGATCACCTCCTCGCCATGGTCTCGATCGGGGCCTGGGCCGCCCTGATGGGCGGTCGCAGCCGCTGGGTGATGCCCGCTTCCTTCCTCGCCCTGATGGCGGTGGGAGCCTTCGAAGGGCGGAACCTCGGCCCGATTCCCGGCCTCGACCAAGCCATCGCCGCGTCCGTCGTCGTACTGGGCCTGCTGCTGGTCTTCGCGGTCCGCCTGCCGGCCTTCGACGGCGCCGTCATCGCCGGGCTCTTCGCCCTCTTTCACGGCTATGCACACGGTTCCGAAATGTCCGGCAGCAGCCTGCTTCCCTATAGCGCAGGCTTTGCCGCCGCCACGGCGCTCCTCTTGGGGGCCGGCGTCCTGCTCGGGACCCTCGCGCGCCGCTCCCCCGCCCTCGTACCCCGCGCTGCCGGCGCGGCGGTGGCCATCGCCGGCGCCTGGCTGATTTTCGGCTGAGGCTGCGGCCCGCCGCCGAACCCGGCCCGGGCCAGCCGTCCGGCCTGAAGCCGGACGGCCTGGACAATGGCGGGCAGCGCCAGCGCGACCTCCGAGGAGAGGTCCAGGCACATCGGGCGGACCGTTTCCACGGCGATCGTATAGAGATGGAATTCGCGCAGCTTGCCCAGCAGCGCGGCAGCGGCCAGCAAATCGCGCAGGCCGAAGTCATGGGCACCAAGGCCCTGAGGCAGGCCCCCGGTCCAGCCGTGGCGCCGGTAATGGTAACCCAGCGTGCCGGCGCCGCTGCCGTCGCGGGTGGCGTCGATCATGATCACGGCGCGACCGTCGAACTCGGCGAGAAGGTCGACGCCGGCAGTCCCTCCATCGAGCAGAGAGACGCCGGTCGTCATCGGTTGTTCGGCCAATCGGCGCAGGGCGTGGACGCCGGCTCCCTCGTCCCCCATCAGAATGTTGCCGATCCCGATGACCAGCACCCGCGATGAGTCAGCGGGCCGGGCCATCGTCTTTCTTCCGCTCCTTGAATTTCCAGCCTCCGATCATCGAGGAGATCGCACCCCGGCCATCCACATAGTCCTCGTAGCAGCTGAGATAAACATGCATCAGGATGAAAGCCACAAAGAGCCACATCGCGGCGGAATGGAAGGTCCTAAGCCGGTACTCGCTTCCGAACAGCGGCGTGACCCAGGCAAAAAGCCGGGGAAACCACGACCCGCTGGCGCCGGCGTAGAGCGCGAAGCCGGAGACGATCTGGAAGAGCGCGAGAAGGAACATCGCCGTGTAGGAGAAATACGCCACCGCGTTGTGGCCGAGCGGCTCCAGCGGCCGGTCGCTGACCTGCAGCACCTCGATTTTTGCCACGTCGAGCGTCTCCTGCAGCTGGCGCCGGGTGAGCGGCAGGAAATTATTCCAGCGAGCGAATCGGTTGCCTGCAAAGGCCCAGTAGAGGCGCAGGAGCAGGACCCCGACAAAGACATAGGCGGCCGCGAAGTGGATGAAGCGAATGACGCCGAAGGTGTAGAGGTCCCCGGCCTCGCGGGAGGTGACCAGGGCGGGCGGATGGGCGATCAGGTAGCCGGTGACGCAGAGGACCGCGATGCAGAGGGCGTTGAGCCAGTGGAAGATTCGCACCGGCAGTTCCCAGACGTAAACCCGAACGTAGGTGCGGGGCGCGTCCATGGCGATCTCAGCGGACGCCGACCTCGTGCCGGCCGATCTCCTTGCGGTCCTCGTAGAGATGGACCGCGCAGGCCAGGCAGGGATCGAAGGAATGGATGGTGCGGATGATTTCGAGCGGCTGCTTCGGATCGTGGACGGGGGTCCCCACCAAGGCCGCCTCGTAGGCCGAGCGCTGCCCTCCGGCATCGCGCGGAGAGGCGTTCCAGGTTGATGGGACCACGAGCTGGTAGTTGTCGATCTTCCGGTCCTTAATCACGATCCAGTGCGCCAGCGCCCCGCGGGGCGCCTCCGAGGTGCCCACGCCGCGGGCCTCGGCCGGCCAGGTGGAAGGATCCCAGCGCTCCCTGGTGAAGGTGCGAGTGTCTCCGTCCTTGATCAGCTGCAGCAGCGAACGAAAGAATTCCAGGTTCCACCCCGCGGTGAGGCGCGCCTCGATGCCCCGGGCCGCCGTGCGACCCAGGGTTGAGAAGAGGGCGCTGGCAGGGGCCTTAAGCGCCCCGAGCGCCTCGGCCACGGCCTCCTTGATCTCGGTGTTACCGCCGGCGTACCCAACCAGCATGCGGGCGAGAGGGCCGACCTCCATGGCGTGGCCCTTCCAGCGTGGCGTCTTGAGCCAGCTGTACTTGGACTCGACGTCGAGGTAAGCATAGGGCGGCTTCGGGCCGCTGTAGTTCAGGCGGGTCTCGCCCTGCCAAGGGTGCAGCCCGCGGCCGGCGCCCACCGAATAGTCGTACCAGGAATGATCGACGAACTCCTCGATCCCTTCCTGCGTATCCCGCGGATCGACTGGCAAAATCTCGTTGAGATTGCGCCCAAGGATCGCCCCGCGCTTGAACTTGTAGCTGGCCTGATTGGAAAAGCCCAGGGTCGGAAGGTCGCCGTAGCAGAGGTAATTCTCCAGCCCCCCCCCGATGCCGGCCCAATCCAGGTAATACGGCGCCACCGCCAGCAGATCCGGATAATAGACCTGCTCGACGAAGTCCTTGGCGTCCTGCAGCAGCTTGCCGACCAGCGCCAGCCGCTCGGCGTTGATCGCATTAACCTCGTCGAGATTGATCGAGCAAGGCACGCCGCCCACCAAATAGTTCGGGTGGGGGTTCTTGCCGCCGAAGACGGCGTGGACCTTGACCAGCTCCTTCTGCCATTCCAGCGCCTCGAGGTAGTGGGCTACGCCGATCAGATTGATCTCGGCGGGAAGCTTATAGGCGGGGTGCCCCCAATAGCCATTGGCGAAGATCCCCAGCTGGCCGCTTTGGACGAAGCCGGTCAGGCGCTTCTGCAGATCCGCGAAGTATCGAGGGGAACTCTTCGGCCAGCGGGAGATGGATTCGGCGATACGGGAGGTCTCGTTCGGATCGGCCTTGAGCGCCGCCACCACGTCGACCCAATCCAGGGCGTGCAAGTGGTAGAAGTGGACCACATGGTCCTGCACGTTTTGGGTGCAGTACATGATGTTGCGGATCAGCTCCGCGGCCGGCGGAATTTGGATTCCGAGTGCGTCCTCGACCGACCGGACCGAGGCCAGGGCGTGGACGGTGGTGCAGACGCCGCAAACCCGCTCGCAAAAGGCCCAGGCGTCGCGCGGGTCCCGGCCCTTGAGGATGATCTCGATGCCGCGGACCATTGTGCCGGCGCTCCAAGCGTCGACAATCCGGCCGTCCTTGACCTCCGCCTCGATGCGGAGGTGCCCTTCGATCCGGGTCACCGGATCCACGACAATGCGCTCGCTCATGATTCCTCCACCTCCCCAACCCGCTCGCCGGACTGGGCGCCGATGGTTCGGCGCTTGCGGAGGTTGGTCAGGACGGCATGGCCGGCCACCGCGGCGGCCGTGGCGCCGACCAGGGACAGCCCGATCCGGTCGGCGGTCGCCTCGATGCCGAAGCCCGGCAGGCCGCTCTCGCGCTGGTAGAAGGGTCCGTTGTCCCAGAACTTGGCCTCCGAGCAGCCGATGCAGGGGTGGCCGGATTGGATGGGGTAGCTGGTGCCGTTGTTCCACTTGGTGACCGAGCACGCATTGTAGGTGGTGGGACCGCGGCAACCGACCTTGTAGAGGCAGTAGCCTTTCTTGGCGTTCTCATCGTCGAAGGTCTCGACGAAGAGGCCTGCGTCGTAGTTGGGCCGCCGGTAACAGGTGTCGTGGACCCGGCGGGAGTAGAAAGCCTTGGGCCGGCCCAGCCGGTCCAGCTCCGGGACCCGGTCGAACGCCAGCAGATGCACCAGCACCCCCGCCATTACCTCGGCGATCGGCGGACAGCCCTGGACGTTCACAATCGTGCGGTCCTTGATCACGGCGCTGACCGGCATCGCCTCCGTCGGATTCGGCCTGGCCGCCTGCACACAGCCGGAGCAGGCGCAATTACCCCAGGCGATGATCGCCTTGGCTCCCGCCGCGACTTCCTGGATGGTTTCAAGCGCCGACTTGCCGGCCACGCAGCAATACGCGCCGCCAGCACCGAGCGGAATCGAGCCTTCGACCAGCATGAGGTATTCGCCCTTGTAGCGGGTGATGGTGTCCCGCAGGGCCTCCTCGGCCTGGAAACCGGAGGCGGCCTGCAGCGTCTCGGTGTAGTCGAGCGAGATCTTATCGAGCAGTATGTCCGCCACAATGGGATGGGACGAGCGCAGGAAGGACTCGCTGCAGCAGGTGCATTCCTGGAAATGCATCCAAACCACCGGCAGCCGCCGGCGGGTCTCAAGGGCGTGGGCAATTTGGGCCGCGCCAGAGTGCTCGATGCCGAGGTAGGCTCCCATCCAGGCGCAGAACTTGAGGAATTCGCGGCGGCTGACGCCGCGGGCGGCCATCTGCTCGTAGACGGTCGGGGGCTGTTCGGTGGCGATGGATTTCATGGGGCCTTGGGTAACTGCCCTAGCCTACGGCATATTCCGTCCGGCAAAAACGCAGCTCTTGCCAACCTCTGGGCGTTTCTTGCCCCAAAGGCGGAGTGCGCTGGACGCGTTCGCTGCCGCACCGCTTATTTGTTATCCGTCATATGCACGAAGTCGGAATCATGGAATCGGCCGTGGCCTCGGCCCTGGCGCTCGCCCGCGAGCAGGGCGCCACCCGAGTCCACCGGATCGTTCTTCGCATCGGAGCCCTCGCCGGCGTCGAGCCGGCGTCGCTTCGGTTCGCCTTCGAGGCGGTGACGCTGCATACGCCCGCGGCCGGCGCCGCCCTCGATATCGACACGGTGCCGGCCCGCGCGCGGTGCGCGGATTGCGACCTCCAGTTCGGCGCCGCCCCTGGATTCATCTTTCTCTGCCCCGCCTGCGGGCGCCCCTCCGGCGAACTGCTGCAGGGCCGGGAGCTCGTGCTCGCCCGCGTCGAAATGTCCTGACCCATCCATCCCGATGTGCCTTCCCTCCTCCTCCGCCGCCGCGGGAGAAGCCCGCGATCATCCGACGACCGAAGCGTCCCTTCGCTCGCTCGAGGTCCAAACCTCGCTTCTCGACCAGAACGACCGCCAGGCCGAGCGCAACCGCGGATTCTTCCTGGGCCGCGGCCTAATCGCCCTCAATCTCGTCTCCTCGCCCGGGGCGGGCAAGACCACCCTGCTGGAGCGGACGATGCGGGAGCTCCGGCCCGAGGTCGGCTGCGCCGCCCTGGTCGGCGACCTCGAAACCGACAACGACGCAAAGCGACTGGCCAGGGCCGGCTGCCCGGTGGTTCAGATCACCACCGGCACCGCCTGCCACCTCGATTCCTCGATGGTCGCCCGCGGACTGCCCCGGCTGGATTTGACAGGCGCCAGGCTGCTTTTCATCGAGAATGTCGGCAATCTCGTCTGTCCGGCGGACTTCGACCTGGGGGAGAATATCCGGGTGGTCCTGCTCTCCTGCGCCGAAGGCGAAGACAAGCCGCTGAAATATCCGCCAATTTTCAAGTCTGCCCACGCGGTGCTTCTGACCAAGGTGGAGATCGCCGGGGTGCTGGGCTTCGACCGGGAGGAGGCCGTCCGCAATCTCCGCCTGATCGCGCCGCAGGCGCGGATCATCCAGCTTTCCGCCGTGAGCGGCGAGGGCCTGCCCGAATGGTACGGCTTCCTTCGATCGCTCCTTCCTCCCGCATAAACCGCCATGCCCGCCTCCGGCACCCCTCGGCGCAACGCGGCTTCCGAAGCGGACGTCCAATTGCGGGTGCGCGGCTTGGTTCAGGGCGTCGGCTTCCGTCCCTTCGTCCACCGTGCCGCCCGCCGCCGGGGACTGCGCGGCTGGGTCCTCAATGACGGCGAAGGAGTACTGATTCGCGCGGTGGGGTCCGGGGCGGCTGTTGCCGACCTGGCCGCGGCATTGGCCGCCGAGGCGCCCTCGGCCGCGCGGGTGGATTCGGTGATCTCCGAGGCTCTGGCTGCCGGCGCCGAACCGCCGGGACCGGGCTTCGCGATCCTGGCCAGCGCGCCCAATGGGCGCGTGGAAACGGCCATTCCACCCGATCTGGCGGTCTGCCCCGACTGCCGCCGCGAGCTGCTGGATCCGGGAGACCGCCGCCACCTCTATCCCTTCATCAATTGCACCCAGTGCGGCCCCCGCTACTCCATCCTAGAGTCGCTGCCCTATGACCGGCCGCGCACCACCATGCGGGCCTTCCGGATGTGCCCCCGATGCGCCGCGGAGTACGGCGACCCCGCCGACCGCCGCTTCCACGCCGAGCCCAATGCCTGTCCGGAGTGCGGGCCGCAGGCCCGGTTCATCCCCGCCGCGCCTGGTCTTCCCACCGGCCCGGATCCGATTGCGAGCGCGGCCGCCGCCCTCGCCGCCGGCTGGATCGTGGCGCTGAAGGGTCTGGGCGGCTTTCATCTGCTGGTTGATGCGGCCAATGGCGGCGCTATCGCCCGCTTGCGCCGCCGGAAGCATCGCGAGGAAAAGCCTTTCGCGGTCCTTTTCCCGGACCTCGCCTCCGTCGCCGCCTGCGCTGAGGTTTCACCCGAGTCGGGTCGGCTGCTGGCTTCGCCGGCTGCTCCCATCGTGCTCCTGCGTCGCCGGGCGGAAGCGCCCCTCGCAGCCGAAATCGCGCCGGGCAATCCCTGGGTGGGAGCGATGCTGCCGAGTTCTCCGCTCCAAATCCTGCTCCTCGGCGCTCTCGGCCGCCCCGTTGTGGCCACCAGCGGAAACCTTTCCGGCGAGCCCCTCTGCTTCGGCGGAGCCGAGGCGGCCCGACGTCTCGCTGGCATCGCCGATGCGTTTCTCGACCACAACCGCGAAATCGTCCATCCGGTCGACGACTCCGTCGTCCGCCCCGCCGCTGGCGGATCGATCGTTCTGCGCCGCGCCCGGGGCCTGGCCCCGGCCACCCTCCGCCTGCCCGCGAGCGCGGATGGCTGCTGGCTCAGCGTCGGGGCCCAGATGAAGGCGGCGGTCGGAGTCGCCTGCGCCGACCGCCTGACGCTCAGCCCTCATATCGGAGACTTGGACCATCCCGCCTCGCGGTCGGCCTTTGAGGGCGCCGCCCGGACCCTCCGGGGACTGCACGGCCGTGAATTCGACCGGGTGATCTGCGACCTCCATCCCGACTATGCCTCGACCCGCTTCGCCGAGGCGACCGGGTTGCCGCGGACCGCGGTCCAGCACCATCTGGCCCACGTGCTCGCCTGCCTCCTCGAATACGGCCGCGATCCGGAAGGCATCCTCGGCATCGCCTGGGATGGGACCGGCTATGGGGAGGACGGGACTATCTGGGGCGGCGAGTTCCTGCTCCTCGGCGGCGGCCAAGCCCTGCGCTTCGCCCGGCTGCGGCCCTTCCGCCTCCCCGGCGGCGAGGCCGCGATCCGCGATGGCCGGCGCTCCGCGCTCGGCCTCGTCCACGAAGTAGCCCCGGCGCAGGTGGCGGAGGCCGCGACAATGCTTGGGTTCGGCGGTGCCGACGCCGCGGGGCTGGCGCAGATGCTGTCGCGCGGGCTGAACTCGCCCCTCACCAGCAGCATCGGCCGGCTCTTCGACGCGGTGGCCGCATTGCTCGGGATCGGCGGCCGCAACCATTTCGAGGGCCAGGCCGGCCTGGCAGTCGAGGCTGCGGCCTCACACGCGGAGGGCGACGATGCCTTTTCGTTTCCGCTGCGGCCGGTCGCCCCCGGCGGCACAGCCCGTTTCGAACTGGATCTGGCCCCGCTTCTGGACGCGATCACTCCGGATGACCGCTGGCGCCTGCCCCCGGCCCGAGCGGCCCTCGCCCTGCACCGCGGTCTGGCCCATGCCGCCACCGAGGTGGCGTTCGCGGCCGGGGTGCGGACCGTCGCCCTCGGCGGCGGCTGCTTCCAAAACGCCCTCCTTCTCGAGCTGACCACGGAGGCACTCCGCCGGAACGGCTTCGAGGTCCTGATTCCCCGGCAGCTGCCCCCCAACGACGGATGCATCGCAGCCGGCCAGGCGCTCGGCGCCCTCCTCGGCCTCACGTCCGTCAGCCTGCCCTGATCATGTGCCTCGCCGTTCCCGGACAACTGCTCGACATTGAAGGCGACGACGACCCGCTGCTGCGCGCCGGCCGAGTCAATTTTGGCGGGGTGGTCAAGCGGATCAGCCTGGCCTGCGCCCCGGAAGCGAGAGTCGGCGACTATGTGCTGGTGCACGTCGGGGTCGCCATCAGCGTGATCGACCCCGCCGAGGCCGCGCAGACTTTCGCCTACCTCAAGGCCATGGGCGACCTCGATGGCCTGGAAGGTCCCGAGCCAGCCTCCGCCCTCACTCCATGAAGTTCGTCGACGAATTCCGCGACGCCGGGGTCGTCCGCGCGCTGGCCGACGCCATCGCCCGCGAGACTACCAGGCCATGGACCGTGATGGAGATCTGCGGGGGCCAGACGCACGCCATTGTCAAGTTCGGGCTCGACGAGCTGCTGCCGCCCGGCATCACCCTGGTCCATGGACCGGGCTGTCCGGTCTGCGTCACCCCGGCCGAGATGATCGACCAAGCGGTCGAGCTGGCGCTGCGCCCCGGCGTCGTTGTCTGCTCTTTCGGCGACATGTTGCGGGTGCCGGGCAATGGCGTCGACCTGCTCACCGCCAAGGCACGCGGAGGCGACGTGCGCATGGTCTATTCGCCGCTCGATGCGGTGGCGCTGGCCCGGGCACAGCCCGAGCGGGAGGTGGTCTTCTTCGGGGTCGGCTTCGAGACCACGGCCCCGGCCAACGCCATGGCCGTGCTCCACGCCCGCCGCGCCGGGCTGCGCAATTTCTCGCTCCTAGCCTCCCATGTCCTCGTCCCCCCGGCGATGCGCGCGATTCTCGGCGCACCCGACAATCGCGTGCGGGGTTTCCTCGCCGCTGGGCATGTCTGCGTGGTGATGGGCACGGCCGAATACGGACCGATCGCCTCGGCCTTCGGGGCGCCGATCGTCGTCACCGGCTTCGAGCCGGTGGACATCCTGGAGGGGCTGCTGCGCTGCGTCCGACAGCTCGAAGCCGGGCGGTCCGAGGTGGAGAATGCCTATGCCCGGGCGGTCCGCCCGGCCGGAAACGCCTCGGCGCGGGCGATTGTGGAGGAGGTGTTCGAGGTCGTGGACCGCAGCTGGCGCGGACTGGGGCCAATTCCGGCCAGCGGCTGGGGCCTCCGCCCCGCTTTGAGCGACTACGATGCGGCCCGCAGGTTCAACCTGCCGTCCGCCGCCGATGATCGGCCCGGCGAATGCATCAGCGGCGAAATCATGCGTGGGGTGACGAAACCGCAACACTGCCCGGCGTTCGGCACCCGCTGCACTCCGGAGCGCCCGCTCGGTGCGCCGATGGTCTCGAGCGAAGGCGCCTGCGCCGCGTACTACCGTTACCGGCACCGGGCCGTCCCGGCGGCCTGAGCGCTCAGCAAATTCGGGGCAGCTGCTCGCCGCTGAGGCGGTCGAGGATGCGCTCGGCGCCAATCAGGCTTCGGAGGAGAGCCGTGCCGGCGGGGCCGGAGCGGACCTCGCCGATCAGGGCGGGGGTTGCGCCAGCCGAGGCGCCGGCCAGGATCGCCAAGGCGGCCCCGGCCTGCGCCCGCGGCAACAGGCAGACAAACCGGCCTTCGTTTGCCACATAGGACGGCTCCAGCCCGAGCAGTTCGCAAGCACCACGCACCGGCTCGCTCACCGGAATCGCCGACTCGTCCACGGCGATGGCCAGCCCGCTGCTCTCGGCCAGTTCGACCAGGGCCGTGGCCAGCCCGCCGCGGGTCAGATCCCGCAGGCAATGGAGTTCCAAACCGGCCTCCAGCAGCGCCCGGACCGGGCCGGCCAGGGGCGCGCAATCGCTCTCGACCGGGCACTCGAACGCCAGGCCTTCGCGGGCGGCCATGATGGCGACGCCGTGGCGCCCGATGTCGCCGCTCAGGACCACGGCGTCACCGGCGCGGATCGAGGCGGGGGCGATGATGCTGCCGTGGTCGATCACGCCGATGCCCGCCGTGGTCACATAAAGTCCGTCGCCCTTGCCCCGCTCAACGACCTTGGTGTCGCCGGTGACCAGCGCCACGCCGGCGGCCGCCGCCGCCGAACCCATCGACGCCGCCACCTTCCGCAGGGTCTCCATCGGGAGGCCCTCCTCCAGAACGAAGCCCGCGCTGAGCCAGAGGGGTTTCGCCCCGCACATCGCCAAGTCGTTGACCGTCCCGTTGACCGCCAGCCGGCCGATATCCCCACCAGGGAAAAACAGAGGGCTAACCACATGCGAATCAGTGGTAAAGGCCAGCCGCGCGCCTCCAACCTCGAGCAGCGCGCCATCGTGCTGCGCCTCAAGGGCGCAATTGGCGAAGGCGGGACGGAAGATTCGGTCGATCAGCTCCTGGGTGAGACGCCCGCCGCCCCCGTGGCCGACGGTGATCTCGGTGCGGTGCGGCAGCGGCACCGGGCATTGCGGGGAAGGGCTCGCGGTCACGGGTTCAGGCGGCCGCCGGCCGGAAGCTGCGCCAGCGGGCCAGCGGCAGGCCCGCCAGGCCGATAAGAAGCAGCTGGCTTGCGGCGAAGACGACCAGCCCATAGAACGCGGCCTGGGTGAAGCCGTAGCTGTGCAGGCCGATGCCGAGCATGTTCACCCCGAACCAGCTCCAGGCGGTGGCGATGTTGCCGATGACGGCCAGGACCATCAGGCCGCGCTGGCGGATTAGCCCGCCCCAGCGGCAATGAAGGATGGTGGAATTCCAAAGCACGATGATCAGGGCGCCGTTTTCTTTCGGGTCCCACCCCCAGAACCGGCCCCAGGACTGGTCGGCCCAGATGCCGCCCAGCACGGTGCCGATGAAGCTGAAGAAGGTGGCGAAGCAAACGATGCCGTAGACCATCCGGCCGAGGGAGTCCGCCGTGGCCTTGTCCAGCGACTTGGTCAGGACCCCCCGCAGGATATAGACGATCGCGAGAAAGCCGGCCAGGAAGGTAGAGGCGTAGCCGACGGTGACGGTCACCACGTGGGTCGAGAGCCAGAAGTTGGAGTCGAGCACCGCCCGCATCATCTCCATCGTGTCGCCGCCAAGCGAAAGGTGGTGGGCGATGACGAGCGTGGCGAAGCCGAGAAACGCCCCGGCGGACACGGCGACGCCGTTGCGGTTCAACCGCTCCAGGACCAGGCAAAGGACTGCCGAGCCCCAGCCAATGAAGAGGGCGGAGGAGTAGAGATTCGTAACGGGCGGACGCCCTTCCAGCCACATCCGGGCGGCGATTCCGGCGGTGGCGAGGGCGCAGGCAAGCCCCGCGAGCCGGTAGGCGGCCGGCCCGAGAGTTTCGGGCCATCGCAGCCAGGAGATCGCGGCCAGGAGGAAGGCCAGCAGGTAGAGGCTCTCGCTGGTGGCGAAGGGATCCGCGCGATTGAAATAGGCCTCAAGCCCGCAGCGGCGGACCAGTCCGGGGAATCCCGCCGCCAGCTCCAGGCGGTAGTTCCTGACCAAGGCGTTGAAGGATTCCGATTGGCCGTCCGACCAGGCGTGGCCGATGGCGGCGAAGAGAAACACCCGGGTGTCCACGTCGGCGGGCGCCGCCGCCGCCGCCAGGATGCGGCCTGGCGTGGACCACTCCCCGCCAGCCGCCGGCGGAATGAGGCGAAGCAGGCCGAAGGTGTTCATCGCTTCGAAGCCCGGCCGGCAGGCCCGGAACCGGGCCGCGTCGGCCAAATCCGCGGCGAAATCCGGCCGGTCCGGCGGCTGGCAGGAGTACCCCAGACGCTCGTAGTAGGCCAGATGCTGCTGCAGATCGATCACCCCGCGCTGGAATGGGCTGCGAAGCGCCGACTCGGTTTCCGCCGCCAGCCGGGCCTGGCGGTCGAGCTCACCGACGCCGGCCTGCAGCTGGATGAAGGAGAAGCGCACGCGTCCCTGGCCGTCGGCCGGCGTCAGGTTGAAGAGGGAGAGCACGTCGGGATTATCGATCCGAAACACCGGGTAGGCGTCGGCCTCAGCGGGGCGGTAGAAGACATCGAGCAGCCACTGCACGGGCGCGACCGTCCTTCCTTCCTTCGTCTCCAGGCGCTGGCGTCCCTGCAGCATCAGCAGGGCGTTGCGCGCGATCGTGTCCAACGGCTTCATCCGGCCGTCGGCGAGAACCGGCAGCCGCCCGAAGGCGGCCAAGTCGAAGGCGCCGCGCTCCGGGGCCGGAAGCAGCGACAGGGCGACCCAGATGACGGCAAAAAGCAGGATTGCGGCGGGAAGGAAGCGTTTCATGGAAGCGCGGCGACGGGGGCGGAAACGGGGCGGGCGCCGGCGGGCACGGATACGCGCCGCCGGAGGAAGCCGGCCAGGTGAATGCCGAATTGGACAGCCAGGCCGAGAGCCATGAGCCCGCACGCAAGGTAGGGCAGCCGCCAGCCGGGGTTGCTCACGACCTGGAGCACCGCCGTATGGTCATTGTTGGCGTAGCCCGCCTGATAAAAGGCCCGGCCTCCGTAGCGCAGGGGATTGTTCATGAAAATCCGGACCTGCCGGTCATCGGCCCCATCGTCGCTTTTGAGGCGGATGGTGCTGGCGAAATCCTTGGGGATGTCGCTTCCGGGATAGAGCTGATGGGTGAACTTGAGCAGGGTGATGGCGAAAGGAAGATAGTCCCGCGCCGCGCGGAGCGAGATCCGCCAGGTGCGGTTCCCGTAGCTGAATTCCTGCGGCTCGACCAGCATGGTGGAGACGAGGAAGGTCCCGATGGCCCCCTCCGGACCGGCAAGTTCGACATAGGCGCTCGGCCAGTTGCCCTCGTCCTCCTTGTAGGTGAGCGGCGCCGGCAGCGCCGCCTCCAGCGTGCCGAACCCGAGGGTGGCTGCGGCCGGCGGGTTCGGCGCCTGGGCTAGGGGCACCAGGCTGGAATTGGCGAGATATGCGACCGGCTTGAGCGTGAAGGGCAGCTTCGGGTGCTGGATCGCGCCCCGGGCCTGAAGCAGCGAGACCGGCACCGCGACCACCTGGTCATAGCTCGGATCGGTGACATCCACGACCGCAAGCTCGGTCTCGCGAACGCTTTCGGTATAGCGCCGGGTCTGGCCGACATCGATCCGCATCTGGTTGTCATGCTGGAGGAGGCCGGAAAGGCCCTCCCCCGCCAGCAGGACGATAAGCCCCAAATGGGTGAGCCAGATGCCGGATTTCCTCCAAGTGAAGCGGAAGCGGCAGGTGTGCGCCGCGATCAGATTCGCCAGCAGCAGCAACCCCAGGAGGTAGCCGCCCGGAAAGACCGGCAGCTGCACCGCCGTTCCCGGCACCTTGGTCATCACGACGAAGGAATGGAAATACTTGGCCTGGACGCCCCAAACTCCGAGATGGACCTGGTCGAGCGTCGCGGCGAAGACGAGAAGGATGGAAAGGATCAGCAGCGCCACGGTGAGGCGCAACGAGGTGAGGAATCCGACCGTCGTTCGAAGAAACCTGTTCATGGGGCTTGGATGGACTGGAGGAACTGGAGAAATTCCGGCTTGGCGCGGCCCACGGCCTCGTCCGGACCGGATACCTTGAAGAACCAAGTCGCACCCTGCCAGGGCACCAGGGCGGCGAGGATGCGCGGGCCGCCGGGTGCGGCGGCGTCGGCCACGACGAAGGTCAGGCCGTGCGCGGTGATCGTCTGCGTCGCTGCCTGCGCCTCGGCCTCGGCCAGGGGGGGAAGCCCCACCTGGCCGCGCCAGCGGTTGACGTTGGCGGCGATGCCGCCGACGTCGCCCGGGAACGCGGAGATGGCGAGCGTCGCCGAGCCGGCGGCATCGAGCAGGTAGCTCCCCTTGCGCATGGCATTGGCCGGGCCGGCCCGCCAAGAGGCGGGGGCCTGCCAGGTGAGCGACGCGGATGAACGATCGGCCTGGATCGGAACCGAGTTCAGGGGACTCTCGGCCAGCGCCGGATGCCCTGACGGCAATCCTCCCGCCACCGGTGCCGGCCCGGAGGCGCTAACAGAACGCAGGAAAGCGGAGAATGCGTCCTTTTGTGCTGCGACCGCCGAAACCGGCCCCACGATCTTGAAGAACCAGGTCTGCCCGGGCTGCCGCAGCCATGCGCCGATCATGCGCTGGGGCGACGGATCGCTGGCGAGGGTGCCGGTGAGATCGACGACCACCAGCTGGCCTGCCGGCGCCTGCAGGATGCTGGTCTGGCTGGCCAGCGCCCCGGCCTCCACGGGGGCAAGCTGCAGCTGGCCACGCCAGCGATTGACGTTGGCTAGGTCATCGCCGCCTGTGCCCGGAAACGAGATGACCGAGACATCCGCCCGGTCGCCGGCGGGGCCGAAGGCGTCAAAGCTCGCCTTGCGCAGCTCGGAGGGCGGCTTTGCCTTCCAGGCCGCCGGAACGGCCCATGCTAGGGCGGCGCCGACCGAGACCTCGGCAGCCGGGGTGGTGGAAGAGGTGGCCGGCGGCGGGGACCCGGCATCGTCCTTCGGAATGCGATAGGACCGGACGCCGGTATCGCCGCAACCGGCCAAAGTGAGGGCGGATGCCAGAGCGGGGGCCACGCGGGCGAGCGAGGAAAGGCGGAAATTCATTTCGATCTTCCCACTCTAGCAGAAAGCACTCCGGCGGCTCGCCGCACCGGTTGCCCAAGCCTGCGCAGATTTTGGCGTCCGTTAGCGGCGATGGGCTGACGGGCAAGAACTGCGGCGCCGGGCGGCGGCCCGCAAGCACCCGGATATCCAACAAGGGATGCGCAATCCCCACCAACCTATGCGGAGCCCTCGGACCGATAAGATGGCAGGATAGCCCTCGACCAAAAAATCCCGCCGCCTCGACCAAGCCTCACTTCAATCCGCTCCTGCCATGAAGATTTCCCTTCATCCCTCCCGCAACCAGCTCCTCTTCGGCGGCCTCGCCGCCTGGAGCCTCGTGCTGGTCGCCTGCACCACGGTCGACCGTACCGTGGTGGCCCCTCCCAGGATCGCCGGCGCGATCTACTCCGGCTCCAAGTCCTGCGAGCAGTGCCACCAGGACAAGACCGACCATTTCGCCGGCGCGACCCATTCGCGCCTCGCGCTGAAGGATGCCAAGGTCGGCGACATCAGCTGTGAGGGCTGCCACGGCCCGGCCAGCCTGCACGTCACCAGCGGCGGCGCGGCCGGTACGATCATCAATCCGGGAAAGAACCCGGAAGCGTGCTTCCAATGCCACCTCGACAAGCGCGGCGAGATGAGCCTCGCCCACAGCCATCCAGTGCTGGCCGGGAAGATGAGCTGCAGCGACTGCCACGACGTCCATAAGGGCGACGCGGTCCGTGGCGGCGGCGCGGCCATCGCGGCCGAAACCGAGACCTGCCTGCGCTGCCATACCCAGCAGGCCGGCCCCTTCATCTATCCCCATGGCGCGATCCGCGCCGAAGGCTGCACCGCCTGCCATAACCCCCACGGCTCGGTGAACGACAAGATGCTGATCGCCCGGGACGCCAATCTCTGCCTGCGCTGCCACCTGACCGAGCTTACGCCCGGCTTCAACGTCGGCGGCTTCAAGACCGGCAGCGCCCACGCCAACGCCATCGGCTCGCGCCTTTCGGAAGGCACCTGCTGGTCGGCCGGCTGCCACGAGGACGTCCATGGTTCCAATGTCAATGCCTCGGTCCGCCCCTAACTCAATTCTACCAGGAGTAATCCTATGCATGCCCGCAATTTCCCTCTTTCCCGCACCCTCGGGCTGATCGCCCTGGGTGGCGGCCTCGCCCTCTCGGGCGCTCGCGCGGCCGATCCGGCCGCCGCGGTCGATTCGTTCCCGACCTTTGAGAGCTATGTCAAGGTCTCCGGCTACGCACCCTGGATTGCCGGGGACCGCGCCGCCGCCGCCCAGCATACGGGCTTCCCCAACGCGGGAGCCTTCGGCCTCGAGGATCTCTTCCTCACCAAGGATCTGTCGAACGACACCAATCTCACCGTCAAGGCGAAGGCGCTCGAAGGCGCGGAGGACTACCTCGCCCAATTCGACCTGACGAGCAACAACCTCGGATCGGCCGAGGTCGGCTACAAGCGCTACCGCATCTTCTACGACGGCGTCGGCGGCTTCTTTCCGCTAAGCAATACCTTCCTGCTGATGAGCCCAGAGGCCCGGCATGTCGACCGCGGCGCCTTCTGGATCGACCTGAAGTTGGCGCGGCCCAACGCCCCGGTGTTCACCCTGAGCTACCGCAATGAAATCCGGAGCGGCGAGAAGGCCTCGTCGGAGTGGGGCTTGGTGGTCAATCCGCTGGCCACCGTCGTCAACGGGGCGCTGGTCGGAAATGCCGCCCCTGCCAACACCGTCGCCATCGCCCCGAATTTGGCGCAGCTTGCGGAGCACCACCAGATCCTCGAAGGCGGCATGACCGCGGATCTGGGCAAGACCACCGAGACGCTGAAGGGCACCCTGGAGTGGGTCGACAATGTCGACACCCGCTACTATACCCGGTATACCGGCTCGCGGGTGATCGCCGACACCCCGACGAATGTCCTCGACGACCAGGAGTCCGTCCATACCCGCAGCTTCCATGTGCTGAACCAGACCGAAACCCGCCTGGGCGATAAGCTAACCCTCGAGACCGGCTTGAGCTATTCGCACCTCACCGGCAAGGACGGCGGCCAGTGGATCACCCCGGCCTTCAACGCCGGGGCCAATGCGGTCTTCTCGGCCGCGACCGCCGGCAATATCTTCGCCAATCCAAAGGTTGATGACGTGGTCGGCAACCTCTTGCTGAAGTATGTGCCGACAGCCGATTGGCGGGCCGAGGCGGGCTTCCGCCAGGAGTACAACGTGATCGCGGATGCCGGCGGGTTCTACACCACCAGCGTGGCCACCGGCGCCAAGACGCTGGCCCCCAGCAGCATCACCACCGCCAATGATGTCACCTACTCCCATGAGACCGACCATGTCTCGACTCCCGAGGTCTCGTTGGAATACCTCGGGATTTCGCGGGTCTCGCTCTACGCCTCGGCGGATGACCGGATCAATCGGGGCCATCAGCACTGGATCAATCCCTATGCCGCGGTCACCACGACCGGCACGGGCGTCGTGACGACCGCCTCGGCCCCGATCGGCAACATCTTCTTCCAGCAGGCCAACCAGGACCAGGAAAACGCCAAGGTCGGCGCCAACTGGAACGCCTCGGCGGCCCTGACCCTCCGGATCGAGATCTTCCACAATGATCACGTCAACCGCTTCATCGGCGCCAACGACCTGGTTGGCACTGGGAGCTATGGCGCCCTCTACGCGATCGGCTACAAGCTCGACGGGATCCGGAGCACCCTGATCTGGAAGCCGCTCCCGGTCCTGACTTTCACGAGCGCCTACCAGCCGCAGGCGGGCGATCTGGCGGTCACCGCCAACGCCGTGAACGGCGGGTTGGGCACCGAGAGCCCCTCGGGCAAGATCCGCATCCAGTCGTTCAGCGAGACGGTTGATTGGAATCCGATCAAGCAGTTCTACGCGCAGGGCTCGGTCAACGTCGTCTACAACTACGTGCAGACGGCCTATCCGACCGTCGTGGTTTCAGCCACAAGCCCCATTCCTCCGCCCTTTCACAACGCCAACAACAACTACGTGGTGGGCAGCGCGCTGGCCGGCTTCGTCCTCGACAAGCGCGATGACGCGCAGCTCCAGCTCAACGGACAGCAGGCGAACAACTACAACCGCTGGATTGCCGCCGGCGGCGTGCCTTATGGCGCCACTTACCTGATGGAAAGCGCCACCATCGGCCTGAAGCACAAGTTCAGCGACCGGCTATTCGGCGAGGCCAAGGCCGGCTACCTGCGCAGCACCGATGGCACCAACAACGGCCTGACCAACTACCATGGTCCGCTGGCCTATGCCGCGCTGACATTCGCCCTTTGAGCAAGGCCGCCCGGGCCCATTCCTCGCCGCCATGCCTCCCCTCCCTCTCATCCGGTTGGCCGTGGCGCTCGTCTGGCTCTACGAGGGATTCTGGTGCAAGGTGCTGGGGCGGGCGCCGCATCAGGAGGGCATCGTCAAGGCGGTGCCCTCCCTCGGGGGCGCCGGCGGCGGCAAGTTCCTGGTCCTGCTCGGATATGCGGAAACCGCCCTCGGGGCCTGGATCCTGGCCGGATGGCAGCCCACCGCGGCCGCGCTCGTCCAGACCGTCACGCTGGTGGCGATGAATGCCGTCGGCCTGACCTATGCGCGGCAGCTGATTCACGATCCGCCCGGAATGGTGCTGAAGAATTTCGCGCTGCTGGTGCTCGCCTGGGTGGCGGCGGCGCCCCGGCCATGATCGCGGAGCCGGAGACCGCCTGGGCTGCGGGGGACCTCGTCCGCTCGCCCCGGTCCCCCCGGCTGCTTTTTGGTCGGATGTACGAGGACGCCAGCCTTGAGGAAGCCCTTTTCCCGGCCGGCGGCCGGATCTGCTGCATCGCTTCGGCCGGCTGCACCGCCATCCGCCTGGCGAAACACCACGAAGTCACGGCAGTGGACATCAATCCGATCCAGCTTGCCTATGCACGCAGCCGCGCGGCCGGAGCGCCGATGGAACCCGGGGCGGCTGAGCGCCTGATGGCGCGGGGACGCGTCCTCCTGCGGCTGGCGGGATGGACACGCCCGCGGCTGGGGGCATTCCTCGACCTCGACGATCCGCCAAGTCAGACGGCCTTTTGGCAGGACCAGCTGGACAACCGGCGCTTTCGCCGCCTGCTCGGGACTTTGCTGTCCGCCCGCCTGCTGGCGGGATTTTATCAGCCAGCGCTGCTCGACGCGCTGCCGCCACACTTCAGCCGGGTGCTGCGCGGAAGGATGGAGCGCTGCTGGGGGCGGCATCCCAACCGATCCAACCCTTACGCGCATGCGCTGCTCCTCGGAACGGCGGAGCCAGATTCTCCCGGGCCAGCGCCCCGCCCGATCACGTTCGTTCACGCGGACATCGCCGGATACCTGGAGGCCCAGCTGCCAGGCAGCTTCGATGGATTCTCGTTCTCGAACATCGCGGACGGCGCCAGCCCCGCCTATTGGGAGCGGCTGCTCGCGGCGGCCCACCGCGCCGGCCGCCCCGGCAGCCTGATCATCCTGCGCAGCTTCGGGCTTCCCTCCGATCCAGCAGGCCCCGATCCAGCCGAGCGCGACCGCTGCTTCCTCTGGGGACGCGTCGAGGTGGGCGAAATCGAATCCTTCCTATGACCAAGCCGGCATTTTGGCTGGGCCTCTGGCGGCTGGGCGACCCCCGGCTCACCCTCGCTTCGCTCAGCTCCCTGGCCATCGGGACGGCGGCGGCGGGCGCGCGGGGCCCGGTGCAGATCGGCTGGCTGGTCCTCACCGTCGTCGGCATCGTCGCCATCGAAGTGGCGAAAAATGCCTCCGGAGACATCGCCGACTTCGACTCCGGCGCGGACCAAGCGGTGGCGCCCGCCGACCGGAGCCCCTTTTCCGGAGGCCGTCGGGTCCTGGTCGATGGGCTGCTCAGCCGGCGCCAAACCGCAGCGATTTCGGGCTGCGGATATGGCATTGGCATCGCGGCCGGCGTGATCATCGCCATCGGCCATGAGCCGCGGGTGCTGGCGGTCGGCCTGCTGGGAACCGCCCTGGCATGGTGCTATGGATCCAAGCCCCTGCAGCTGGCCTATCACGGATTGGGCGAGCTGGCCGTCGCTCTGAATTACGGCCCGTTGATCTGCTGCGGCGCCTATCTCGTCCAGCGACACCGCCTCGACGGGGCGATCGTTTTCCTTTCGCTTCCGATCGGCCTCCTGGTCGGGGCCTTCCTTTGGATCAATGAATTCCCCGACTACCCGGCGGATCGCCACGCCGGCAAGCGCAATTGGGTTGTCCGGCTCGGGCGTCCGCGGGCGGCAGCCGCGTTCGTCCTGATCTTGGCCGCGGCGTTCGGATGCCAAGCAGCCCTGCCGGCCTTCGGCTGGCCGTGGGCCAGCTGGCTCGGCTTCGCGGGACTGCCACTCGCAGCGGCCGCCGGACGGCGCACGCTGTCCTCCCCGGAGGATACCTCCGGGATCATCCCGGCCCAACGTCTGACGCTGGAAAGCTTCGTGTTATCGGCCGCGGCCACCGCCGCCGGACTCCTGCTTCATCCCGGCCCATAAAGGCCCGGATAGATATCGAGCACATCACGCCGCAGCACCTCGCGGGCGCGGAAAAGCCGGCTCTTGACCGTACCGACGCCGATTCCCAGCTGCCCGCTGATGGCCTGGTAGGAACGGCGCCGGCGGTTCCTGAGATAGAGGATCTGGCGGTGGCCCGGCGCCAGGCGCCGGATGGACCGGTCAATCGCGGCTTTGAGTTCGGCCAGCTCCACCTCTCCCACCGGCCCCAGGGCCGGATCGGGTGAGTTCTCGGGCCGGAGACGATTGTGCCCATCCGCGGGTTCCTTTTCAGGATCGACCTCATGCCGGCGGCGCCGCTGCACCGTACGCCGACGACGGAAGGCCAGGCGGGTCGTGATGCGGTAGAGCCAGGTTGAGAGCGCGCAGTCGCCGCGGAAGCCGGCAAGGCCGCGATGGGCGCGGACAAAAGCGTCCTGGACAATCTCCTCGGCATCGGACGAATTGCGCACGATGCACCAGGCCAGGCCGCTCAGCTTGCCGGCGTGCCGCGAGACAATCTCTCGGAAGGCGCATTCGTCGCCCCGGTTGACCCTTAGGACGAGTTGATCGTCGGCCAATGTTTGCATGAGGGCGAACAGTCGTCTTCGGCCTATGAACCGGCCGCCAGGCCCTTCGGTTCCGAGGCCAGCTCGGGGATGATGAGGACCGGGCATGGGGAGTGCCTCAACAGTTCCCGCCCCGTTCCTCCAATGATGAGATCGTGAAACGCGCCGCGGCGAGGCGAGCCGATCACGATCAGTTCGGCTCCGAGCCGGCGGGCCTCCCGGCAGATCGCTTCCGAGGCGAAATCGTTCGAACAGGCTGCGTTCACGTCCGCGGCCGCGTCTCCGGGGCCAGCCCGGACAGCCGGCTCCGCGCGGCCGCCTGCGCATCCGCTATCAAAGCGTCGATCTCCTCCGAGGAGACCTGGGAGTTGGCCGGCAACTCCGGCAGCGGAAAGGCATTGAACAGAACCAGCCGCGCCCCCAGCGCCGCCGCCAGATCCGACGCCGTGACGGCGACGCGGGCCGATGCGGCAGCAAAGTCGATGGCGGCCAGCACGGTGTTCATGACGGACCTCAGATCGTTTGGGCGTGGCGCTTGGTCTCGGCAACCAGGGTGGCGTCGAAGCGCATGGCGATGACCCGAAGGAGCGGAACCCCGCGAGGAGTGACGGCAAAGCCGCCCGGGGTGCGCACGAGCAGACCGTCAGCCTCCAGGTCCGACAGGCCCGCGATCTCCGGCGCATAGGCGGTGGCGACATCGAAGCCCAACTTTAGCGATAGCGCCGCGTAATCCAGCCGACGGTCGCACATCAGCCGCATGATCAGGGTCCGGCGCCGCAGATCCTCCGACGAAAGCAGCAATCCCCGCTCGACCGGCAGCCGTTCCAGCCGCAAGGCGCCGCGCCATGCGTCCAGGTCCTTGAAATTCTGGCGATAGGTGTTTGCCGTGGAGGAAATTGAGCTCAGGCCGAAGCCGTAAAGGGAGGCTCCCGCCAGGGTGCTGTAACCCTGGAAGTTGCGGTGCAGGGTTCCCTCGCGCTGCGCCACCGCCAGTTCGTCCCCGGGGCGGGCAAAGTGATCCAGACCGATATCGACGAAACCCGCCGCGGTCAGCTTCGCGTGGGCGATGGCGAACATCGCAAGCTTTTCCTCGGCTCCAGGCAGTTCCTTCCGCTGGTCGAAAATCCGCTGGGAGGGCTTGATCCAGGGCACATGGGCGTAGCTGAACACCGAGAGTCGGTCAGGCCTGAGGGCCAGGACTTCGTCGATGGTGCGCCCGAAGGAATCCGGGGTTTGCCGGGGAAGCCCGTAAATCAGGTCCACGTTGATCGACTTGAAGCCGGCGCGGCGCAGCCAGCGCATCGCCTGCACGTCGAGGTCGAAGGGCTGCCAGCGGTGGATGGCCAGCTGGACCTCCGGGTCGGTGTCCTGGATGCCGAGCGAGGCCCGGTTGGCTCCGATGACCTTGAGCGCCTCGACATGGGCCTCGGTGAGGCGGCGGGGATCGATTTCGACCCCGAATTCGCAGCTCGGATCGACGTTGAAGGTGTCGTAAATCAGGCCGCCGAGTCGGGCCAGCTCGTCCGGCGGCAGGAAGGTCGGGGTGCCTCCCCCCAGGTGGACCTGCTCCACCCTCCGGCTCAGGTCGATCCATGACGCGGTATGGCCGACCTCTCGGGCCAGGTCGTCGACGTACTCTCCGGCGGACTCCCGGCGCGTGGTGATCACGGTGTTGCAGCCGCAGTACCAGCAGAGGGACTCGCAGAACGGCAGATGGAAATAGAGCGACAGCGGCCCCCCGCCGGCCCGGTTGTCCGCCATAATCGCCTCCTCCGCCTGGGTCCGGCCGAATCGCTCCGTGAACTTGGTGGCGGGCGGATAGGAGGTGTAGCGGGGAGCCGGCATCGAGTATTTGCGGATAAGGTCGATATCGAGCTCGGATGCGCCGGCGCCGGCGTGCTCTTGGTCCGGTCGGATCATGGTCAATTCTCCTGGTTCTTGCCGTTGTGGCAGTCGTTGCAGAGCAGCCCGAGGCCGTCGATGTCGCTCGAGGGATGGCGGAAGGCCTGCCCCTCAGGGGCGACCTTGGCCAGTTCGGCGCCCGAGCCCTGGGCCAGGATGGTGTGGCAGGTATTGCAATCGGTCGCCGGCATCCTGCGGCTGTCGCCCACCGCCAGATGCTTCCCGTCGTGGCAGCGAAAGCAGCCGGCCGAGTCGAGGTGCCCGCTGTTGTCGGGATATTTGCTCCAGTCGGCCTTCATTTCCGGAAAGAAATTCTCGGTGTAGATCGCCTGAACCGCGGCGATCGTCGGGACAATCCGGGTCGTCGCGGGATAACGCCGGTGCAGCTCCTCCGAGATCGCCGCGCGCGCCGCATCCTGGCTCGGATAGCTCCTGGTGAGCACTTCGACCGCAGTCCGCTTGATCGACGGCAATCCCGCGTCGATGTGGCCGAGGTAGATCGCCTCGTCCACCGCGTCGTTGGGCGATTGGTAACGGTGGGCGGGCCGATTGTGGCAGTCGATGCAATCCATCCGCCGGATCTGTCCCGCCGGCGGCTCGCCCTTGAAGTCGGCGGTGCGGTAGACCACCGCGCTGCCGTCCGGTCCGGTAACGCGGACCCAGGGGATGGCCTGCCGCTTTGCATCCGAGGCGAAATATTCCACCCGGTTGGCGACATTCATGTGCCAGTGGATGCCGCCGGCAGGCCCATCTCCTCCGCCGCCACCGCCGACATTCACCAGCATCCGGACGGTATAAGGCGTGTTCTTCTCATCCGCCAGGTACCGGTGGTAGGTGCGCTCGAGGCTCCCGACATAGCGCTTCGGCCAGTGGCATTGGGCGCAGGTTTCGTCGGCCGGCCGCATGTTCTTGACCGGGGTCGTGATCGGCCGGCTGTATTTACCCGTCAGCACCCCGATGAGCTGGTGGGTGCCGTTGACCTTAGCCTTCACATACGAGGTCGCGCCGGAGCCGACGTGACACTCCACGCAGGCGATCTTCGCATGCGGTGAACGACGGTAGGCGCTGTATTCCGGCCCCATCACCGCATGACAGACTTCACCGCAAAACTGGTTCGACTCCGTATAGACAAACGTTTGGTAGCTGCCGACAGCGGTCATGAGCAGAAAGGTCATGGTGCCGAAGCTGAACCAAACGAGGATCCGGCGGTCCCGCGGGCGCGCGAGGTCGATTGAAAGATGCCGCTCCGCGGCGCTGATCCCGCGGCGCCGGTGACGGGCCTCAAGCCAGGCCCCGGCCCCGGCGATCGCCATCCCCAGAATGAGAAAGCCCGGTGCGACCACATAGCACAGAATCCCTAAGTAGGGGTTGCTGGCGCCACGGCCGCTCAGATCGAGCACGAACAGGAAGAGGAAGGCGAAGAGCGCCCCCGCCGCCACGATGCCGCCGGCCAGGCTGATCCAATTTCTCCAAAGGGAAAAGGCCCGGTCGGGCGAGGTGGCGGGGGCGGACGGCGATTCGTTCATGGCGGATTTGGGAATTGGCCACAAGCATGCCAGAGCCCGGCTGAGCCGGCTCCGCGCCGGTTGCCGGGTGATGCGCGTTTCTTGGCATCATCCTGCGACCGGCAAACCGTCCGATGCACCATTCCCGCCAAGAAATGCGCAGCCAGCCGGACCGGCTGCGGCTAGGCTTGAACTCGCATGCCCGCCGGCCCCCTTCCTTCCCGCGCTCCGGTCGCCGTCCTCGGCGGCGGGGTCACTGGTCTGGCCGCGGCGTGGCATCTCCACCGGGCCGGCCTGGAGGTCGCGGTCTTCGAGTCCTCAGCCCGCGTCGGCGGGGTGGTCGAGACGATTTCCGAAGGCGGCTGGCTCCATGAGGGCGGGCCGAACTCACTCCTGGAGGGATCTGATGGGCTGGGCGCGCTGCTAGCCGCGCTGGGGCTGGCAGACCGCCGCCTGTATGCTGCGGACGCGGCGCGCCATCGCTATGTCCTGAGGGGGGGCCGCCTCCGCGCGATGCCCGTCTCGCCCAGTTCGTTCCTCGGGACAAATCTCTTCTCGTGGCGGGCCAAGCTCGGCCTAGCCAGCGAGATAATCCGGCCGCGCCGCCGGGAGCCCGGCGACGAGTCTGTGGCAGATTTCACGCGACGGAGGCTCGGCCAAGAATTCCTGGACTATGCTGTCGATCCCTTTGTCGGCGGAGTCTACGCCGGCGACCCCGCCCGGCTTTCAGTCCGACATGCGTTTCCGAAGCTGGCCCGCCTCGAGGAGCGTCATGGCTCGTTGCTGCGCGGCGCCATTTGTCAGCGCAATCCCGGTGGCGGGCCGCGCGGCCGCATCTTTTCATTTCCGCAGGGCCTCCAGGAGCTCACCTGGGCACTGGCTGCTCCATTGGGCGCGGCCCTCCGGCTAGGCGCCCGGGCCGAGGTTCTTCGTGCCGCCGCCGGCGGCTGGGAGGTCACCTTCGAGCAGGGCGGCGAATGGCGGTCAGCCGTATTCTCGGATGTGGTCTGCGCTTTGCCGGCGGCCGCGCTCGCCCGGTTGCGGTTCGAGGGGATCCCGCAGCCACCGTCGCTGGCCTGCCTGACCGAGATCGATCACCCCCCGGTCGCCTCCGTCTTCACCGGTTTCCGCCGCGAGGACGTGGTCCATCCCCTCGACGGCTTTGGCATGCTGATCCCATGGCGGGAAGGACGGTCCATTCTGGGCACGCTTTTTTCCAGCTCCCTCTTCCCTGGAAGGGCGCCGGCTGGCCATGTCGCCCTGACGACGTTTGTCGGGGGCACGCGCCAGCCGCACAACGGCCTACTGGAGGACGGGCGCCTGCTTGAGCTCGTGCGCGGGGAACTTACCGCGCTGGCCGGCGCCCGCGCCCAACCGGTTTACGTCAGCATCCGGCACCACGTCCGCGCCATCCCGCAGTACAATCTGGGCCATCAGCGCTTCCTCGACGCCTGCGCCCGGGCCGAAGCGTCCGCGCCGGGGATCCACCTTGGCGGCGCCTGCCGCGACGGAGTCTCGCTTCCGGCCTGCCTGGCCTCGGGCCAGCGCATGGCGGAGGCCGCCATCCGCCGCCGCCTCCAGGCGCGGGCAACCCCGGACTCCTAGGCGCGCTGGCGGGGGCGGGGATGAACCGGCACCACCAGCACCGGACAGCGCGAGCGCCGCAAGACCACCGAGGTCGTGCTGCCGAGCACGAAATCATGCAGGGCATTATGCCCCCGGGTCCCGATCACGATGTACCGGGCCTTAATCCGTCTGGCCTCGTCGACAATGCGCGGGGCCGCCGGACCGAAGAAAATGCGCTGCGCGACGGGAATTCGATCCGCCCGAAGGGTGCGTTCCAGCCGGCCGAGATGGGCACGACTGACTTTCAACGCATAGTCATCCAAGGCCGCAACATCGGCCAGCATGCCGGGATAATCGGGATAGACCGGAGACCTGATGACGTGGAGGAGAACAAGCCGGCCGCCGGTTTCCCGCGCCAGCGCCCGAGCCTCGCGCAGGACGGCGCGTGAGACGGGAGAAAAATCGAGGGGAACAAGGATGTTTTTCATGAGCCTTTACTTTTCTATGATTTTAGCGCCATCCCGAAGCGTTGTCTGCTCGTGGCTTGGCCTTCTCGGGTCAGATCTTGCCCTGGCAGCGCCGGCCATCGGCAAGAAGCGAGCAACCTTGGCCAAGCGGCGCGCAGCGCGGCGGGAAAAAATCGGCGATGCTGAGTCTAAGGACAGCATCCAGCCCATGAATCCGCTCCCTTCCACCGCCTCGCAAATCGACCCGCGCTGGGCCTGGCATTTTCGGACCCTGACTGCGGCCCGGCGACGTCTACACCGGGAGCTGACCGAACGGGTAAACGAGGCGGTCGCGACAGGGGGAGCAGAAGGCGATTCCATCGACCGCGCCGGCGAGGAACTGGACCGTGACGTCGCCCTCGCCTTGCTGGGGGCCGAAGGCCAGACCCTGGCCGAAATCGACGACGCCATCCGGCGCATCGAACGCGGCACCTATGGCACCTGCCAGGCCAGCGGCCAGCCCATCCCTGCTGCCCGGCTGCGGGCGATTCCCTGGTGCCGGTACATCGCGAGCGTCGAAGCCGCCCGCGAGCATCTGCCTCCCCCTCCCTCCCATGCTTAAGACCTACACGATCGAATACAGCCTACGCCTGCGCCGGCGGTTTCCCTCCGAGCGGCAGTTCTTCTACACCGACGACCCCTTGGCCTGCGAGGACGCCGTCCAGGACCTGCTCGAGCGCGGGGCCCTGATCCATACGGTGAAGCATGATGGGGCCGACTTGCCGCCCGCCGAATTCGATCGGGTGGTCAAGGTGGCGGCCTCCGCCATTGCCGCTGCGCGCATTTGCGCCTCCCTCCATATTAAGCCCGAGGAGGAGCGATTCCGCTTCGGCTTCACCGCCTGAATCGGCCGGCGATTTTATGAATCGGGCCTGTCCGCCTCCGGACGCGGCCTCGCTGCCCGCCACGGCGTTTTTTGGCGGGCGCCCCGCCGTGATGCGCTTTTTGCGACCAGACGACGCGGACCGTCTTCTTCGATTCTTCGCCACGCACACGCCCGAGACGATTCGCTCGCGCTACGGCTATTCCCTCAAGCGGCTCCCGCCCGAGCGCGCGGCCGAACTCGTGGGAGTGAACCAACAATGGGATGCAGCCCTAGGTGTGTTCGAGGGCAGCGGCGCGGCGGAACAGCTGATCGCGGTGGCCCGCTGCTGCCGGCTGACTGCTGCGCGCTCCGCAGAGATCGCCTTCGTGGTCCGGGAGGACCGCCGGCGGCTCGGCATCGCTAGAAGTCTTTTCCGCTGCCTAGCCGGGCTGATGCGTAAGCGCGGCGTCGACCGCCTGGTGGCCCAAGTCGACAAGGCGAATGAACCCATGCTAGCGCTGTTCCGGAGCGGAGGTGCCCGCCTGACCCCGATCCCGGGGACCACGGCGGTTTTGGCGTCGCTCGGGCTCGGGCCTCCACGAGGCTAGTCGCGGATGGGGGTTGCCGGCTCGAGGCTGGTCGAGTCCCGGAAAAACCAGGCAGTTTGGTGCAAGTCCGCGTATTCGGCGATCGTCCCGACCGTCAGGAGGCCGATGAGCCGGTCACTAGAAGTCACTGGCAAAGCGTGCACCGGGCTTCCAATCAGCCGTGGAAGCAGGTCGCGGACCTTCTCGCCGGCAGCGACCGGAGGCACCGAAGTGCAGGCGATTCGAAGCAGGGAGTCGGTGGGGTGGAGGTGGGCGGCCTTGAGTAGTTCCTTTCGGGCGACCAAACCGACCAGGCCGTCCGGTCCGATGACCGGGAACACAGGATCGAAATGCCGCATGGCCTGTCGCGCCGCCGCGGCAACTGGCAAGCTGGCGTCTAGCGCCTCGAATCGGGCAACGCAGGCTTGGCCGGCCTCGGTCTCGGCCAGGGATGACCGCAGGCGGATGATGCTCTCTTCCTGCTTTGCGCCCATCCAGACAAAGACCGCGATGAGCGTAAGAAATGGATTGGTAAAGAGCCCCAAAAACCCCGCCGCCATGGCCAGGCCCTGGCCGATCCTGGCCGCCACCGTGGTGGCCCGGAGGTAGTCAAGGCGGAGTGCGAGCAGAGCGCGCAGGACCCTTCCTCCGTCCATTGGAAAGGCTGGAATAAGGTTGAATGCCGCCATGGCCAGATTTGCCAGGCACAGCTGGTCCGTCCAACTCGCGCCTGGGAATGCCGCCATCGCCGGGCGGGTATTGTCGCCGGACATCCAGCCCGCGGCGTCCAAGAGTGCCGCAAGCAACAAATTGACGGCTGGTCCGGCCAGCGCGATGACCAGTTCCTCGCGGGGATGCTCTGGCATCTGCTCGAGGTGGGCCACGCCGCCGATGGGCAGGAGCGTGATGTCCCGCGTTCGGATCCCATATCGTCGGGCCGCCAGCGCATGGCCGAGCTCGTGCAGCACCACGATGGCGAACAGCGCCGCCAGGAAGGCAGATTCCTCTCTGAACACCACCCAGGAGCCGCCGCGGTAGAGCTGGGAGGCGACCAGCCAGGCCAGCAGCAGTGCAAAGGTTATGTGCATCCGAATCGCGATGCCCGCCACATGGCCGATTTTCCAGGAAGTGTTCATGGCTGATGGCCTTTGCAATCCCTAGAGTTCGTCGGCCGGATCGGCCCCCGCCTTGGCATTCCTATCCTCCGGGTATTGCGCGATCATGCATTCGGTGGTCAGCGCGAGGCCGGCGATCGAGGCGGCGTTCTGCAGGGCCGTGCGGGTCACCTTGCAAGGGTCCAGTACTCCCATCTGGACGAGGTCGCCGTATTGGTTGGTGAGGGCGTTGAAACCGAAATTGCCGGAGCCCTCGGCCACCCGGCTGAGGACCACCGAAGGATCGGCCCCGGCATTGGCCGCGATCTGCCGCAGTGGCTCCTCGATCGCCCGCAATACTATCTTGATGCCAGCCTCTTGGTCGGGATTCTCGCCCCGAACGTCGGCCAGTCGCGCCCGAGCACGCAGGAGCGCGATGCCCCCTCCCGGCAGAACGCCCTCCTGGACCGCGGCCCGGGTCGCGTGCACCGCATCTTCGACGCGGGCCTTCTTCTCCTTCATTTCGGTCTCGGTGGCTGCCCCGACCCGGATCACGGCGACGCCGCCCGCGAGGCGGGCAAGCCGCTCCTGAAGCTTCTCGCGGTCGTAGTCGGATGTGGCCTCGTTGATTTCGCGTCGGATCAGATGAACCCGGGCCTGAACCGCGGCGGCCTGGCCGCCACCCTCGATCAGGGTGGTGGCGTCCCGGTCAATCTTGGCGCGGCGGACGTGGCCGAGATCGGCCAATGACACGTTCTCCAATTTAAGCCCCAATTCCTCGGATAGGCATTTGCCCCCGGTCAGGATCGCGATGTCGTCCAGCATGGCCTTGCGCCTGTCGCCAAAGCCCGGCGCCTTGACCGCGCAGACGGCGAGCGTGCCACGGATCTTGTTTACGACCAAGGCGGCCAGCGCCTCGCCCTCAACGTCTTCGGCGATGAGGAGCAGCGGCCGTGACGCCTTGGCCACGGCCTGCAAGAGGGGCAAGAGATCGGCGACATTGGCGATGCGCTTTTCGTTAATCAGGACGTAGGCGTCCTCGAGCACGGCTTCCCCGGCCTCGGCGTCTGTAATGAAATAGGGTGAGAGATAGCCCTTGTCGAATTGCATTCCCTCCACGACCTCGAGGGTCGTGTCGATCGACTTCGCTTCCTCGACCGTGATGGTTCCATCCTTGCCCACACGCTCCATGGCGTCGGCCACAACGGCCCCGACGGCCGGATCGGAATTGGCCGAGATCGTCGCCACCTGGGCGATTTCCGTGCGGGCCGAGCACGGCTGCGCCAGCAACTTCAGCTGGGCGACGATGCCGTCCACGGCCCGCTCGATGCCCCGTTTCAGGTCCATCGGATTCATGCCCGCCACCACGTATTTCATGCCCTCGACCGCGATGCCCTGGGCCAAGACGGTGGCAGTCGAAGTGCCATCACCCGCCACGTCCGAAGTCTTGCTGGCGACCTCTCGAACGATCTGCGCGCCCAAGTTCTCGAAATGATCCTTGAGTTCGACTTCCTTGGCCACCACCACCCCTGAATTTATGATAGTCGGCGCGCCATAGGCGCGCTCGAGGATGACCGTGCGGGCCTTGGGCCCAAGCGTCACCCGGACGGCCTGGGCGAGGGTATTGATCCCCGCGAGCAGCTTCGCGTGCGCCTCCGAATGAAAGATGAGCTTCTTAGCGGACATGGTTATTTTCTCCGTGGGAGCTTATCGCGGCGGCGGCGGAAGCACTCCGCGCCGCTTGCGAAACTCGGCGCGAAATTTGGCGGCCAAAAAGCAACCAGACTTCGCCAAGCGGCGCGGAGCCGTCCCGACACCGGCCGGCTAAAGTGGCACTATGCAAACCATCCTGGTCCCCGTGGATTTCTCGCCGTCCACCGACGCCGTTCTCACCGCTGTGGGTTGCCTTGCCCGGTTAACTCCTTCCCGCATCATCTTGGTTCACGCCTTCCAATCGGCTCCGATCCTCGACCCCTACGCCAACGTAGTCCAACAGGCGGCGTTGGAGTCGGAGTATGAGGCCCGAACCAAGCTGGAGCGGTTGAGCGTTGGGCTGGAGAACGACAATTTCGAGGCCACGGCCCATCTGCTCCTCGGGGCCCCGGGGCCCAGTATCGTCGCCGAGGCCGAGCGCCAAGGCGCCCATTGGATCGTGCTCGGCTCGCAGGGCCACGGCGCTCTCCGCCACCTGCTGGTCGGCAGCACCACCCAGCACGTGATCAAGCATGCGACCTGCCCAGTCTTGGTGATCCCGCCGCATTGCCGGACGCTTCCGGAACCCGCCGCGAGCGCCGCCGCCTCGCAGAACTGAGACCGTCAACCCTCAACCATCTGATGAAAACAGACAAACAATTGAAAGCGGACATCGAAAATGAACTCGGCTGGGAACCCAGCCTGAAGGCCGAAAAGATCGGGGTATCCGTCAACGACGGGATTGTGCAACTCTCCGGCCAGGTCGGCAGCTTTGCCGAGAAGTATGCGGCTCAACGGGCTGCCCTTCGAGTAGCCGATGTAAAGGCAGTGGCAGTCGAAATCGACGTCGTCTTGGCCGGCCTCGATACCCATACGGACGAGGACCTCGCCCGTGCGGCGTTGGATCACCTGCGATGGAACTCGGCGGTGCCCGACACGGTGAAGGTCGAGGTCGCCAAAGGCTGGATTACCCTCAGTGGCGAGGTCGAGTGGCAGTATCAGCGCTTGGAGGCGGAAACCGCCGTGCGCTTCATGAGCGGGGTCAAGGGCGTGATCAACGAGATCATGATCCACCCGAAGCCCACCTCCGAGGACGTCAAGAACCGGATCGAGGAGGCGATCAAGCGGAGCGCTGCGCTCGACGCCGCTAAGATCCGCGTCACCACCGAAGGGGGCACGGTCACGCTCCGAGGCACCGTGGGCTCGTGGATGGAACGCGAGGATGCCGAGCGGGCTGCCTGGTCGGCGCCGGGGGTCGTCCGCGTTCAGGACGACATCCTCGTGGGCTGAATAGGCGCGACCACGGAAACCACATCCGGGCCTCACCGCCCGGACCCGACTAATGCATGCCACCGGCAAGGATGCCGCCGCATTCAGCAGGACGCTCGGCCGCGATTGGCGAAGTTTTCGGCGCCGGCTGGCCCGCTGCCGCCGGAAACTGGGCCGGGAGCGGGTTCATCAGGCCCGGTCCGCCGGCCGCCGCCTCGAGGGCTCGCTGGCACTGGCCGCGGCGGTGTGGCGCCGAGGCGAACTCCCAGCGCGCCAGAAGGACGTCCTCGATCGGCTTGCCGAGCTGGGCGGCCTCCGCGATCTGCAGTTGGAGCGCCAATACCTCCGGTCGCTCAGCGGCGGAACTTCGGATTGCCGACGGCTGCGGCGGGCGCTACGCCGCCGGGAACACCAGATGCGCCGCCGGGTACGGCGGGAATTGGACCGTCGGCGGCTGGATCGCAATCCGCCGCGGGCCGGCAGACTCCCCGCGGGCGCCTTTCGCCGGGTGAGGGCCGAATTGGGCCGGAGCCGCCGCAGAGCGCTGGCTCTGTTTCCCCGTAGCCGACGCCTTCCCGGCGATTTGCATGCGGCGCGCATCGCGCTCAAGCGCTATCTGGCGCTAACCGCTGCCGCGGCGCCCTGCCGTTGGCGCCTTCCGGCCGATTCCCGCCGGGTCTTGGAGGCGCGAGCATCCGCACTGGGAAAGATCCATGACTATGATCAGTTCCTGAGGCGGCTGCCCCGGTGGGAACGCAAGGGATGGATCGGGGCGTCCGCCGGAACCCGCCTCCGGACCAAACTCGGGCGCCGGCGCCAGCAAGCGCTCAAACAGCTGTTCCGGCGGGAAGCCCCGGCCCGCGCTCTCGCCGCCTTGGGCGCCGAGCTTCGGGGTTAGCCCGAATCTTCCCGGTCGAGCGCCGAGTTCAGAATCTGTCCCACCGCCAGGATTCCGCTGAGAAGAGGCAGCCGGATCGGCTCATTCCGCAATCGGCGCCGGATCGCCAAGCCCAGAAGAATTCCGAGCGCCGCGAATCCAACGGCGCAGGCAGCGAGCAGCTCGACCCTCGCCCTCAGCGGAAGTACGAAGGCCGCCAGCAGGCAAGCGAGCCCGATGGCGAGAGAGCAGGAGCAAATTGCCGCGCAGGTCCAAGCAATCGTGCAAATCAGCCGGTTCCGCTCCATCTCAAGCTCCCGGGAGAACGCTTCCAGCAGGCCGACCGTCCGGCCAGCCAGAGCTCTCACCATCGGGTTGATCATCTCCCTTATCAGGCTCATCGGTGATGAGCCGCGGGCTCCGGAGCATGGCGTCGACGCAGCGCGAGGCCGAGCAGCGCGCCTGCGCCAAATGCTGCGGCCAGGGCCTCGTAGGGGTGAGAGCGCACGGTGGAATCGGTGCGCCGCACGGCGGACGCCGCTCGGTCTTTCGCCTCACCGCAGAGCGCCACCAGGCGCTTCTCCGCATCAGCGAGCCGGACGGCGAGATTGGCGCCGGTTTCCCCGGCGCACTCGGTCAGCGTCGCTCCCAGAATCTTCTCGGCGTCGCGGGCGATCGCCTGGATTTCCCGGAGCAGATTCTCGGCCGGCAGTCTGGAATGTTCATCGTCCATGCCGCAAACCTACCCCGGTTCCCGCTCCCGCGCCCCGCGGTTCTTGCGCAAGTCGGGGCGGATCTTGCCGCCGAGTCCGGGCCAATTTTCGCGGCAAAAAACGCAATAAACGCCAAGCGCAGGGAGGAGCGATGGGCGAAGTTAATGCGCAGAAACCAAACTCAATCAATGACAGCCATGAATACTCAACTCACCCGCTGGAACCCGTTCAAGGATCTGGACGATCTGCAGAACCGCCTCGCTGCCGTCTGGCTCCCCGCCTTTGCTCCCGGTGCGAAGGAAAACCTCACGGTGGCCGAATGGACGCCCCGCGTGGACATCATCGAAGATGAGCACGAATTCCTCATCAGGGCGGAACTCCCCGACATGAAGAAGGAAAACGTCAAAGTCACCGTCGAGGACGGAGTCCTCACCCTTGCCGGGGAGCGCAAGCTGGAGAAGGAGGAAAAGAACAAGAAATACCACCGGATCGAGCGCGAATACGGCGCCTTCGCACGCAGCTTCACCCTGCCGGCCGGAACTTCGGGCGAGCGGGTTGCCGCGGATTTCAAGGACGGTCTCCTGCAAGTTCATTTGCCCAAGGACGCCAGGGGTCCCGCCGCCAAGTCCGTCGAAATCAAGGTCGCCTGAGAAACGGCCTGTCCCGACTTGCATCGGGCGCCGCGGTCGGCTCCGCTTGCCTTCCAGCCGAACCACTGCGCCCTCCATGCCATTCCGACTCGCCACCCGCAAGAGCCCACTGGCCCTAGTCCAGGCGAGAATGGTGGCGGACCGCCTTCGTGGGGCAATCGGCGCCGAATGCACGCTGCTGCCGATGGTCTCTACCGGAGACCGCCGCACCGAATGGTCCCTGGAGCAGCGCGGCGGCAAGGGTCTCTTCACCGCCGAGCTCGAGGAAAGCCTCCTGAAACATGAGACCGATTTGGCGGTGCACAGCTCCAAGGACCTGCCCGGCGACATGCCGCCGGGGCTGGAACTCGCCGGATTCCTGCCCCGCGCCGATGCCCGGGATGTCCTGGTGGTTCGCCACGGCGGGGAGGCTCCTCGCCGGATCGCGACGGGCAGCCCGCGGCGGCGCAGCCAGCTGCAGCGTCTTTTTCCCGGCTCCGAATTTACCGAAATCCGCGGAAACGTGGACACCCGCCTCAAGAAGATAGCCGCGGGCGAGGCTGAAGCGACCGTGCTGGCCGCGGCCGGGCTGGCGCGCCTGGGGATCGCCTCGTGGCCCGAGCTGGAATTTCGTCCCTTTTCGCTGGCGGAGTTCGTCCCGGCGGTCGGCCAGGGAGCCATCGCCGTCCAATGCCGCGCCGGCGAGGCCGGGCAATTCTCTCCGGCGCTCGATCCCGCGACCGCTCGGGCTGTCCGCGTGGAACGCGCCCTCCAAGCCGCCCTGGGGGCGGGCTGTCACACGGCCCTCGGGGCGCATGTTTCGGGCACGCAGCTGCACCTGTTTCATCCCTCGGTCGGAGTCCGGCAGATTTCGCTGACCGAAAATGACTTGGCTCATCCGGCCGAAATGGCCCGGAAGGTCATCCGGGAGCTCCAGCTGGCCTGAGAGCCGCCGGGGGCTCGGTTCCCTCCGGGCAAAATCCGCCTTAATTAGGCCAAGGAGCGCGGGGCGCGGGGCCACCTCTTCGGCTATGCTGAAGCCGTCATGAAAACCATTCCCGTGCTTCGCCCGCTGTTAGGGGTGGGCCTGATTCTGCCGCTCGCGATCGCATTCGCATCCGCATCCCCGGCATCCGCCGCCGATGCGGCGCCCGCGGCCACGCCGAAGAACTGGCCGGCCTGTCCCTACTGCCATTCGGTCTCGATCCAGGAGACCCATGCCACCGCCGCGGGAGGCAAACTCGCCCCCAGCGTGGCAACGGTCGGCCTCGGTCACGCCTGCGACAGCTGCGCCGGCGGGCCCATCGCCATCGTCCGCGGCCAGGAGTCGAACCAGATGACTATCACCTGCCCGATCTGCAAGCAGACCGAGCCGCGCTGCTGCGTCAAACCCACCAAATCCTGACCGGCCGGCCGGGCTCAAATAGCGCAGCCCGGCCATTCCCAGGTCCGCCAAGCATCCATGCCCAAAGCCGCCGTCCTTCTGATCAATCTCGGCTCGCCCGAGTCGCCCTCGGTGCCGCACGTCCGGCGCTACCTCCGCGAATTCCTCGGGGATGAGCGGGTGATCGACCTTCCCGCGCCACTGCGCTGGCTCCTGCTGGAAGGAGTCATCCTGCGCACCCGGCCCCGGAAATCCGCGCACGCCTACGCCTCGATCTGGACACCGGAGGGCTCGCCCCTGATCCGCACCTCGCAGCGCGTCCAGGAGAAGCTCCAGGCCGAGCTCGGCCCGGACTGCGGCGTCTACCTGGCCATGCGCTACGGTCGGCCCTCCATCGCCGAGGTCGTCGCACAGATCCGCTCCGACGGCGTCACCGACCTGCTCGTCTTTCCGCAGTATCCCCACTACGCCATGTCGTCCTGGGAAACCGTCGCCTTCCGCGCCCAGGAGGAACTGATCCGCCAGGCGCCGGAGATCCGCGTGCAGCTGGTCGAGCCCTTCTTCGCGGACCGCGACTATATCTTCGCCCTCCGGGACACCGCCGCCCCCTACCTGGCCCAGCCCTACGATCATGTCCTGTTCAGCTATCATGGGTTGCCGGTCCGGCACCTACGGAAGGCGGGCTGCCGAGGCGGCTACGCCGGCGCATCGGATTGCTGCCCTCCCGGCTCGCCCGCCCACCGCAGCTGCTACCGCTCGCAGGTCCTCGCCACCACCCGCGCCCTGGCATGGCTCGCCCGCATCCCGGCCGACCGCCATTCGATCGCCTTCCAGTCGAGGCTGGCGGGCGAGCCCTGGCTGGAGCCGTTCACCGACAAGGAACTGCAGCGCCTTGCGCAGTCCGGCGTCCGACGGTTGCTCGTGCTCTGCCCGGCCTTCGTGGCCGACTGCCTGGAGACGCTCGAGGAGATCGCCGTCGCCGGCAAGGAGACCTTCCTCGCCGCAGGCGGACAGTCCTTCACGCTCGTCCCCTGCCTGAACGACCAGGCTCCCTACATTGATTTCCTGGCGGGCCGCACCCGGGGCTGGCTCCGGCGCAGCCCTTCCTTCACCCCGGCCGCCATAGTCGCGGCCGCCTGACGCGGCGCCGCGTCCTCGGCGGCGCGCTTTCGAAGCCGTCAGTCCGCCGGGCGCGGACCGCGCTGCTCCCCGATGTCGGGCTGGCCTTGATAGATCCCGATGGACCGCGCGCTGTCGCTCCAGGGCGGGAGATCGGCGCGGGAGCCGTGGGTGGCGTCCTTGATCCGACCGGTGCAGTAGGGTTCCCGGCTGTGGCTCATGGAGCAGTTGAGGGCTCCGTAGACCAGATCCGCGACCTTGACCCCCTGCGCCTCGGCCCGCCGTCTGATGGCGGCCAATTCCTCGTGTTCAACATGGATTCGAATGGTTGGCATTTCGGCCTCCTGGTTTGGTTTGGATTAGCCGCTCCGCAGCCGCCTGGCGTAATCCTCCAGGCGTCGGCGGGCGACGGAAAAGGCCTCATGGACCGCGCAATAGGGATCGCGGGCCGGGGGCGGATCGTGGTGGACCGCGATCCGCTGCCGCGGCACACCGATTTCGATGTGGATGGCATAGGCGTCGCCGTGCCGGTGCCGGTGATTCGGCCGGTCGATGACGACTCGGCAAAACGTGATCCGGTCGAAGAACTGCCCAAGCTTCGCGACCTCTTCGGTGACGCGGCCGGTCAAGGCCGGGGAATGAGCGACGCCGTGATAGCTGATTTGAAACGGGGTGGAACTCACGGGAGTGGCCTGATGCTGCAGTTTAGCGCGGATCCCCAGTCCTGGCTGCGCGTTTCTTGCGGATTGGTCCCCGGATATTTTCCGTTCTCCTCTGGATTGGCAGGTGCCGGGCTGGTTGGCGGAACGGCAAAATGAACCCATCGCTCAAGCCGGCTCCAATTGCCGCCGCACGGCGTCCAACAGGCTTCCCGCCTCATAGGGTTTGGCCAGGAATTCACTGATGCCGAGCGCCGAAAACTCCGCCCGCCGCTCCAGCTGGTCGAGGCCGCTGGTGCCGATGAACCGAAGCGCCGGGTTGAGCACGCGGAGCGACCGGACAAGAGTGGGGCCGTCCATGACAGGCATCATGATGTCGGTGAGCACGAGCCGGATGTCCTGGCGGTGCTCGAGGAACCGAGTGATGGCCTCCTCGCCGTTGGCGGCGGACACCACCCGGTAACCGCGGGCCTCCAGCGCGTATCGGGCGGCCTCCCGAATCGGCGCCTCGTCGTCCACGACCAAAATCACCTCGCCTCTTCCCCGGGGCTGGGCACCGGCTGCCTGCGGGCTCTCGGCTTGGGGCGCGGCGCTCTCGGCGGGAAGATGGATTTGGAACGACGCGCCCTGGCCCGGCTCGCTGCGCACCCGCACGAAGCCGCCGTGATTCCTCACGATCCCCAGGACGGTCGACAGCCCCAGTCCCGTCCCCTTGCCCACGCCCTTGGTGGTGAAAAACGGATCGAAGATGCGCTTGATGATTTCCGGGGGAATCCCGTGCCCCGAGTCCGTGACCGATATCAGGACCCATGGCCCGGCCTTGGCCTGGGGTTCGCCGCGGAGGTCGTCCTCCGTGGCCGCCCAATTCCGGGCGGCCAGGACGAGGCGGCCACCGCCCGGCATCGCATCGCGGGCATTGACGCACAGGTTCATCAGCACCTGGTGGATCTGCGTCGGGTCGGCCCTGACCGGCGACAGGTCCCCCGCGATTTCCCGGTCGATGGCGATATTCTTGGGGAATGTCTCGTGCATCAGGTCCGAAACCTCCCGCAGAAGATGCCGCAGCTGCACCGTGAGGCGTTCCCCGCCGAGGCCGCGGCTGAAGGTCAGGAGCTGCCGGACCACGCCCGCCCCCCGCTGCGCGCCGCTCTCCACCAGGTCCAAGATGTGCCGGTCCCGGGGCTCCTTCGTCCGCTCCTTCAGCAAGCCGGCCGCCATGAGCATGGGGGAGAGGATGTTGTTCAGATCGTGCGCCACCCCGGCGGCCAGGGTGCCGATGGCCTCCATCCGCTGCGCGTGCAGGAACTGCTCCTCCAGCTTCTTGCGCTCGGTGAGGTCCGTGGCGATGCCCACGACCCGGTAGACCGCACCGCCGGGCGTGCGGATGGGAAAGGCGCGGTCGCGAATCCAACGCACCGCGCCGTCGGGCCGGGTGATGCGATATTCCACGTCGTACGCCCCCGTCGCCCGTCCGGCCGAGGCCGCCTCCTCGACCCGCGCGCGGTCGTCCGGGACGATCGCCCGGCTCCAGGTCCGCGGCTCCCTCCGGAGCTCCGCGCAAGGCCGTCCCCAGATGCGCTCGAAGGCGGGGCTGACGTAGATCATCTCGTTGTTCCCCGGATCCGTCATCCAGAAGACCTCGCCGATGTTCTCGGCCATCTGCCGAAACCGCTCCTCGCTGGCCCGGAGGGCCTCCGCCGCTTTCCTCCCCGCGGTGATGTCGCGCGCGATCTTCGAGGCCCCGACGATCCGCCCCGAGGCGTCGCGGATCGGCGAAATGGTCGCGGAGATGTCGATCAGGCTCCCGTCCCGGCGCCGGCGCACGGTCTCGTAATGCTCCACGGTCTCGCCGCGGCCGATGCGCGCGACGATTTCGGATTCCTCGTCGGGGCGGTCGGGCGGGATGAGCTCCGTGATATTCCGGCCGACGATCTCGCCCGCGGGATAGCCAAAGATCCGTTCGGCGCCCCGGTTCCAGCTGACAATGGTGCCGTCGAGCCTCTTGCCGATGATGGCGTCGTCCGAGGACTCGACGATCGCGGCCAGCTGCTCGCGCGCCTCCCGCAGCTGGCCGCCCTCCCGCCGGCGGCGGGTCTCGACCCGGTCCGCCGCCCGCGCCGCGATCCAGATCAGCGCGCCAAAAGCGAGGAGATAGGCAATCGACAGCAGCCCCAGGCCCCCCTCCGTGCCGTACCAACCCGAACGCTGTCCCCGCAGCCCCAGCCAGCCGAGGACGAACGGGAGCACGATCGCCGCCGGCAGCAGGCGGCGGCAGGTCGCGCCGCCGGGGGTGTCCCCCAGGATCAGAGCCATCGGCAACTGGCTGGGCCGCGCCAGCAAGGCCCCCAGCCCCAGGGAAAGCAGGGCCAGGCAGCTATGCGGCGCCATGCCCCGCGCGAACAGCAGCGGCCGTCCGCCGTAGAGGATGCCGCCGAATCCCAGGAAGCCGACCAGCGCCACAGTGAGCGCGCAGCTGGGTGCCACCGGGCCCCATTTCCGCGATGGGAGAAAGGCCAGCGCCAGCCCCAGGAATAAAAATCCCAAGGCAGTCAACGGCGCCATCAGGGCGGGCGCGCGGGCCGCGTCCGGAGCGAACCACAGCAGATCGAAACTCGTGCGCTGGTTGGTCCAATACAAACCCAGCCGGTAAGCGGCCGCCACGCCGACGAGGATGGCCCCCGCCCGGCTGCAGGCGGTTCGGCCCCTCCCCCCGGCCAGCCCCAGCCAAAGGGCAAGGCCGCCCAGAAGGGCGGCGGCCGCGGTCAGGGGCGCCATTTCCCGCCATTCCGGAAGAACATGCTTGAGCGATGGCGCACCCAGCGCCCAGCCCAGCAATACGAGAAATCCGACAGCAGCGCCGACGACCGCGGCGCTTCGCGCCCCGGCCAACGAGCCAAGCTGGCGTTGGGGTTCGGTCCTCACAGTTACCCCACCTGGGAAACCAGACGAGTAAGGCGCAGGATCGAAGGGGCCTAAACCGGTATCTTTTCCGGATTTCCAGTAGGGCCGGACATTAGGCCGCCGCGCGGCGCCGTCAGTCCCGGACCCTTCAGCCCCGCGGTCCGGCCGCTTCCAGCATCTCGACCACCGCCCGGACCGGTATCCCGACCCAGTTCGGCCGGTTGGCGATCTCGTACCCAATTTCGTAGATCGCCTTGTCCAGGATCAGCAGGTTGAGGAGGTCTTCCGCGGCCTGGGCGCTGCGCGGCCAGACCGGGCAGCCGTCGATGGTCTCCCGGTAGCGCTCCAGGAACTTCCGCTCCGCCAGGACCCGCCATTCGGCGCAGAACTTCTGGAAATCCGTCAGCTGCACCGCGGGCAGCTCGGCCACGGTGCGCCCCGCGGCGGCGGCGGCATAGTCGAAGGAGCGGAGCACCCCGGCCACGTCCTTCAGCGCGCTGTGCTTGCTCCGGCGCTCCTCCAGGCTGCGGCGCGGCTCGCCTTCGAAGTCGATCAGGACGACGTCGTTCTGCTTCACCAGCACCTGCCCGAGGTGCAGGTCGCCGTGGTAGCGGGTCTTCACCGCCTCGATCCGTTCGATCGTCACCCGCTTGGCGCGCGAGCGCAATTCCGGGGCCAGCTCGAGCAGCCGGCGGATGTCGGCCAGCGTGGAGGGATCGGCCTCGGCGTGCGCGTCCATCCACGGACGCAGGTCGTTGAAGACCACCTCGGCCTGGACCAGGATGGTCTGGAGCCAGGCCTCCAGGTCCGCGGCGGTGATCGGCTCGGGCGCGAAGGCCGGATCGTTTTCGTCGGGGCGGCAGAGCGCGCGGTGCAGCTCGGCGGTGCGCCGTCCAAGCTGGCCGGCGATCTCGAGGTAAAGGGCGTGATGCAGGCCGTTGCGGCCGGGCGGATCGCCCGGCGCGGGCGGCGGAGCGTGCAGCGAGTCCTGGAAGGAGCGCTTGAGGTGCTCCCGGGTGTAGACCCAGGCGTCCCCCTGGTTGCGGACGAACGCCATGAGCAGGCCGGCGGCCATCGGCTCGCCGTGGGGCAGCGTCCAGGTGACGGTGCCCAGAAGCGGCGGAATCGACACCTCCGGCGCCTTGGCGGTGAGGTAGGCCATCATCTCCACCTCCGGGTGGATGCCGGCGTGAACCTGCCGGTAGCTCTTGAAGATGGCCGCGTCGTCGACCAGGACCGAGGTGTTCGACTGCTCCCCGCCCAGGCGCCGCACGGACGGGTTTTCGGGCAGCGCGAGACCGGCGAAGGCCGCCTCCGCGCGGAACTCGACCTTCCCGCCGTTCTCGGCCGCCAGCGCCCTCCCCTCGCCCACCGCCCGGAGCGCCGCGAGAATGAAGCTCTCCTGGCCGGCGGCGTCGAAGAGCGCCCCCTCGGCGCGGAAGCGCCGGACGTGGGCGAGCGTCTGGGGCATCAGCTGGGCGATGGGCTCGGTCGTGGGCGCCCCCCAGGTCAGCCCCAGCGGCAGGAAATAGTGCTGCTCGTGGCCGTCGGTGAATCCCACCTTGAGCAGGAGCAGCCGCCAGCCGTCCCCCTGGCCGCCGGCCGGGACCGGCAGCGTGGCGGCGTTTTCCACCTGCACGTCGCGGATCGCCCGGTCCTTGGCCGAGAACCAGCGCTGGGTGGGAAGGAAAAGCGGGAGGACATCCCGGGCCAGCTCGGTCGCGGCCCGGCCGCTGCGCAGGTCGCTCCAGTCCGAGCGGATGACCAGGGTGACCATCTCGGGCATCGCCTCCGGCGGCGCCGAGGCCAGCCCCCCGTCGAGCTGGGCCGGCTCGAGCAGGGTGAACCAGAAGAAACTGTGCCCGGGCAGCGTCAGCAGGTAGGGCCGGTCCGTGACCGCGGGAAACTGCGAGCGGTCGAAGAGGTCGACCGGCACCCGCCCCTTGTGCTCGGCCAGCTCGAGCTGCACCGCCTGGGAGCCGCGCGAAAGGTTGGCGACGCAGAGGATGATCTCGCTCTCGTACTGGCGCACGTAGGACAGGATCTTCCGGTTGCGCGGGTAGAGGAACTTGACCGTGCCGCGGCCGAAGGCCTTGCGGGAGCTGCGGATCGAGAGGATGCGCCGCATCTGGTTGAGCAGGGAGGTGGACAGCCGCGCCTGGGCCTCGACGTTCACCGCCTGGAAGCCGTAGACCGGATCCATGATCGGTGGCAGGTAGAGCCGGGCGGGGTCGGCGCTGGAGAAGCCGCCGTTGCGGTCCGGCGCCCACTGCATCGGCGTGCGCACCCCGTCGCGGTCGCCGAGGTAGACGTTGTCGCCCATCCCGATCTCGTCGCCGTAGTAGAGCACCGGCGTCCCCGGCATCGACAGCAGCAGGGAATTGAGCAGGTCGATGCGCTTGCGGTCGTGCTCCATCAGCGGGGAGAGCCGCCGGCGGATGCCGAGGTTGATCCGGGCCCGCGGGTCGCGGGCGTAGAAGTTCCAGAGGTAGTCGCGCTCCCGGTCGGTCACCATCTCGAGCGTGAGCTCGTCGTGGTTGCGCAGGAAGATGGCCCATTGGGCGGCGGCCGGAATGTCCGGCGTCTGCCGCATGATGTCGGTGATGGGATGGCGGTCCTCCTGCGCCAGCGCCATGTAGATCCGGGGCATGAGCGGGAAATGGAAGGCCATGTGGCACTCGTCCCCCGCGCCGAAGTAGGGCAGGACGTCCTCCGGCCACTGGTTCGCCTCCGCCAGCAGCATCTTGTCCGGATAGGCCGCGTCGACCTCCGCCCGCAGGCGCCGGAGGACCGCGTGGGTCTCGGGCAGGTTCTCGTTGATCGTGCCCTCCCGCTCCACCAGGTACGGGACCGCGTCCAGCCGCAGCCCGTCGACGCCGGCGTCCAGCCAGTAGCGCATGATCCGGATCACCTCCCTGATCACCGCCGGGTGGTCGAAGTTCAGGTCGGGCTGGTGCGAGTAGAATCGGTGCCAGTAGTAGGCCTTGGCCACCGCGTCCCAGCACCAGTTGGACTTCTCCGTGTCGCAGAAGATGATCCGGGTGCCCTTGAAGCGCTCGTCGGTGTCGGACCAGACGTAGTAGTTGCGCCAGTTCGAGCCCGGGGGAGCCCGGCGCGCCCGCTGGAACCAGGGGTGCTGGTCGGAGGTGTGGTTGATCACCAGCTCGGTCACCACCCGCAGCCCCCGCTTGTGCGCCTCCCGCACGAAGATGCGGAAATCGGGCATCGTGCCGTAGGAGGGGTGGATGCCGCGGTAGTCCGCGATGTCGTAGCCGTCGTCCCGCAGCGGGGACGGGTAGAACGGGAGCAGCCAGAGCGCGGTGATCCCGAGGTCCTTCAGGTAGTCCAGCTTGGTCGTCAGCCCCCGGAAGTCCCCGACGCCGTCCCCGTTCGAATCGAAGAACGCCTTGACGTGGAGCTGGTAGATGACCGCGTCCTTGTACCAAAGGGGGTCGGGGGGCAGCGCGCTCATCCCAGCCTCCAGACCAGGGCCGGCTGCGCCGCGGGATCGATCCGGATGCGGTGGCGGGCGCCGGCCCATTCCTGGCGCCAGTCGGAGAAGAGCTCGGTGGTGACGAAGCGCGCGTCCGGGGGCAGGCCCCATTCCGCCAGCGGGAAGACGATGTCCGTGTCCACCGGGGTCCGCGGATCGAGCGAGACCGCGGCCGCGATCCGGTCCGAGCCGTCCGGCGAGCTCTTGCTGTAGAATAGCACCGAGCCGTGGCTCGCCTCGTGGAAGCGCAGGTTGTCGAAGAGCTGCAGCGCCGGGCTGTCGCGGCGCAGGCGGTTGAGCCGGTAGATGTCGTCCTTGATGTTCCCCGGGCGATTCCAGTCCCAGACCTTGTACTGGTACTTCTCCGAATCCTGGTACTCCTCCCGCCCCGGCACGGCCCGCGCCTCGCAGAGCTCGAAGCCGTTGTAGATCCCGTAGCAGGGGGAGAGGGTCGCGGCCAGCGCCAGGCGGATGCGGAAGGCGGCCCGGCCGCCCCCCTGGAGGAAGAAGGGCAGGATGTCGGGCGTGTTGGTGAAGAAGTTCGGCCGGAGGTATTCGACCGACTCGCCCCGGGTCAGCTCGGTGAGGTAGTCGGTCAGCTCGGCCTTGGTGTTGCGCCAGGTGAAGTAGGTGTAGGACTGGCTGAAGCCCTCCTTCGCCAGCAGCCGCATCATCTTCGGCCGGGTGAAGGCCTCGGCCAGGAAGAGGACGTCGGGATGGCCGCCCTGCACCTCCTCGATCAGCCAGCGCCAGAACGCGGCCGGCTTGGTGTGGGGATTGTCGACCCGGAAGATCCGAACCCCCTCGTTGACCCAGAACAGGACCGCCTCGCGCAGCGCCTCCCAGAGCTCCCGCCAGTCGGGCTGCTCGAAATCGACGTTGACGATGTCCTCGTACTTCTTGGGAGGGTTCTCGGCGTACCTGATCGAGCCGTCCGGGCGGCGCCGGAACCACCGCGGATGCTCGCGCACCCAGGGGTGGTCGGGCGCGCACTGCACCGCGAAGTCGAGCGCGATCTCCAGGCCGCGCCGCCGCGCATCCTCCACCAGGCGCCGGAAGTCGTCGAGCGAGCCGAGCGAGGGGTCGATGGCGGTGTGCCCGCCGGCGCGGCTGCCGATCGCATAGGGGCACCCGGGGTCGCTCGGCCCGGCCTGCGGGCGGTTGTTGGCCCCCTTGCGGTTGACCTCGCCGATGGGGTGGATCGGCACGAAATACACCACGTCGAAGCCGAGGGCCCGGAGCTCGGGAAACCGCGCCTGGCAGTCCGCCAGCGTGGCCGAGCGATTCGGATCCGTGCCCTGGCTGCGGGGGAACATCTCGTACCAGGCCGAGAAGCGCGCCGCCGGCCGGTCCACCGTGACCAGGCGCTCGGGCGAGCGCACCGCGTCGGACTTGTCCGGCGCCAGGCTCATCCAGAGCCCGACCCGCCGGGAAAGGAGCAGGTCCGCCCGGGGGGCCTCCTCGCCCGCCAGCTCGCGGAGGCGCTGCAGGCAGCCCTCCAGCCGGGTCCGCAAGCCGCCGGTGCTGCGGGCCGCGGCGGCCTCCACCAGCGCGTAGCCCTCCTGCAGCTCCAGGCCGAGGCGCAGGCCGGCCGCGCGCTTTTTCTCCGTCTCCTCCCGCCAGGAGCCGAACCGATCGGTCCAGGCCTCGATGGCGAAGGCGGCGCGGCCGATCCGGGTGAGCCGGATCCGCCCCCCCCACCGGTCGTTGTCCCGCGGGCGGAAGGGAACGCGGGCCCAGGGTTCGCCGTGCTGCCGCACGTGCAGAGCGGCGGCGATCCGCTCGTGGCCGTCCCGCAGCAGGTCGGCCGTCACCTCGAGCATGTCCCCCCGGACCCGCTTGACCGGAAACAGCCCCCCGTCGAGCTCGGGCTGGATGCGCTCGATCACGATCCGCGGCGGCGGGCGCTCCGGAAGCGGCGAAGGCGGGGAAAGGCGCGGCTCCGTCTCCATGGCTTTCCCCCGCCATGGAACCGCCCGCCGGGGTGTGGTTCCTCAGCTCCCCCCCCGGTAACCGAACGAAATCGGGAACAATTCGGTCAGCGCGCGGCGGGGGGCTCCCGGTTGAGCTCCTCCGCCTGCTTCAGGCCCCAGAGCACCAGCTCGGGCACGATCTCGTTGAAGAGGCCCTCGCTCTCGAACATCTGGGCGAATCCCCCCGTGCCGATGATCCGGGGCTCCTCGCCGGTGAAGGCCTCGCGCCTGAGCTTGACCAGCAGGTGCCGGATGGCCCCGACATGGCCGTGATAGAGCCCGGACTGGATGCTCTCGACGGTCGAGCGGCCCAGCACGACCTCCGGACGGGCGATCTCGACCCGCGGCAGCTTGGCCGTGCGGCTGGCCAGGACCTCGGCGGAGACCCCGACCCCCGGCAGGATGACCCCCCCGAGGTAGTCGCCGCCGCCGGTCACGACGTCGAAGGTGGTGGCAGTGCCGCAGTCCACCACGATCAGGTCGCGGCCCGGGTGGCGCCGGACCGCGCCGATCGCGCCGGCGATGCGGTCGGCCCCGACCTCGACCGGGTAGCGGTAGCGGACCTTGAGGCCGGTCTTCACCCCGGCCTGGAGGACGAACGGCTCGCACCCGAAGTACTGGCGCGCCGCGCCGCGCAGGGCGTGGAGCGCCGCCGGGACCACCGAGCAGATCGCGACCGTCTTGATCCCGCGCGGGTCGACTCCGTTCTCCCGCAGGACCGCGCTGAAGAAGATGCCGAGCTCGTCGGTCGAACCCAGCGGATGGGTCGACTTGCGGAACTGGACCCGGAGGGCGTCGCCCTCGAAGATGCCGCCGTGAATCTGGCTGTTGCCGGCATCGAGGCAAAGGAGCGGAGGATGGCTCATGGGTGGCAGTGGGAGAATTGCTGGGCGGAGAGGAGGCCCTCCAGCCGCTCGGCCAGCTCGGCGCGGGTCGCGCAGCGCTGCGGCGAAGGGGCGTCGGGAGCGTAGATCTCCGCCGGAAAGGCCTCGGCGCCGGAGCGCTCCGCCGTGTCGTTGTGCACGATCCAGTCGGCGCGGGACCGGGCGAACAGGTCCGCGACCGCCGCGCGGGCGGCCTCGGCCGGCGCGCCCGAGGTGAGCTTGAAGGCGACCAGCCTGAGCTGGGGATTGCGGCTGCGCGCCCGCAGCCCCTCGACCAGCTTGGGCTGCGGCCGCAGCCGCAGCTCCGCCGCCGCCCCGGACCCAAGCTTGCCGGCGCCGGGGGCGAATTCCCGCCCCCCCACCCGCACCGACTCGACCCCGAAATCGCCCACCGCCGCCGCGTGGATCACCGCGTCGAATTCCTCGGCGCCGAGCAGCCGCGAAAGCTCGCGGTCGAGGTCGGAGAAGGTGCTGAACTCGCGCTCGCGGCAGGGCGGGCCGGCCGCCGCCGAGCGGGCGGCCCGCAGCAGCGTCACCCGGTGCCCGCGCCGGGCCAGGTGCGCGGCGATCCCCGCCCCGGTCCGGCCCGTGCTGGTGTTGCCCAGCACGCGGACCCCGTCGATCGGCTCGGTGGTCCCGCCGCTGGTGACCAGGACGCTCAGTCCCCGTCCGGTCGGCGCCAGGGCGGCCTCGACCGCCGCGACGATCCGCTCGGGCTCGGCCAGCCGGCCCTCCCCGCTCTCGCCGCAGGCGGTGCGGCCCTCCCCCGGCGGAAGCAGTCCCACCCCCCATTCGCGCAGCCGCGCCGCCGAGGCCGCGGTGGCCGGGTGGGACCACATGGCCGGGTTCATGGCCGGGGCCACCAGCCAGGGCTTCGAGCGGTCGTGGGCCAGGAAAAGGGCGCCCGCCAGGTCGTCGGCCAGGCCCGCCGCCAGGCGGTTGACGGTGTGGGCGGTCGCAGGGCAGACCAGCACGAGGTCGGCCCAGCGGGTCAGCTCGATGTGCTCGAGGGCCCCGCCCGGGGCGAAGAGGTCGGTGCGCACCCGCTCGCCCGTCAGGCCCTCAAGGGTGGACTCCCCGACGAAGCGCAGCGCCCCCGCGGTCGCGACGGCCCGGACGCGGTGCCCCCGCTGGACCAGACGGGAGATGGCCTCGCAGGCCTTGTAGGCCGCGATCGAGCCGGTGAGGACGCAGAGGATCTTAGAGCCGGACATTGTCGATCAGCCGGATCCCCTCCAGGCGGACCGCGCCGAGGCGCACCCCGGCGTAGTCCTCCACGTAGTCGACCTCCAGCCCCGCGCGCCGCAGGGCCTCGGCCGCGGCCTGCGGATCGGGGGAGCGCCGCAGGATGCGGGGAAATTCCGCGGCCTGCCGCAGCCCCTCGGGGGAGAGCCGCCGGTTCCGGGAGCTCAAGGCCAGCCCCGAGCCGTCGCGCACGGTCGGGCAGCCGACGATTTCCACCGGCAGGAAGAGGGCGTGGGCCATGCCCTGCACCAGCTGCCACTGCTGCCAGTCCTTCTCCCCGAAGTAGGCGCGGTGGGGCCGGACCAGGTTGAGCAGCTTCAGCACCACGGTCAGGACCCCCTCGAAGTGGCCCGGGCGGTGCCTCCCCTCCCAGCGGGGGCTGAGGTTGTACTCGGTGACCCGGTAGTTGAAGCCGTCCGGGTACATCTCCTCCACCGAGGGCGCGAAGACCGCGTCGGCCAGCCCCTCGGCGGCTGCCAGGTCGGCCTCCAGCGTGCGCGGGTAGCGCTGCAGGTCGGCCGGGTCGTTGAATTGGGTGGGGTTGACGAAGACGCTGAGGGCGACCCAGTCGTTCTCGGCCCGCGCGCGCTGGAGCAGCGCGCGATGGCCGGCGTGCAGGGCGCCCATGGTCGGCACGAAGCCGACGCGCAGGCCGCTGCCGACGGCGGCGCGCTCCTGCCGCCACTCCTCCCGCGTCGCGATGAGGCGGACGGTGGTGTTCGTGCTCATGGTCAGAATTGCTCCCCGTCGGAGGGGAATTCGCCCCCGCGCACGGCGGCGGCGAAGCGGGCGGCCCCATCCCGGACCAAGGCGGCCCCGTCGGCGAAGGCCCGGGCGAAGCGCGGCCGGAAGTCCGCATTGAGCCCCAGCAGGTCGTGGAGCACCAGCACCTGGCCGTCGCAGCCGGCGCCCGCGCCGATCCCGACGGTGGGGATGCCGCGCCGGGCGGTGATGGCGAGGGCCAGCTTCGCCGGGACGCATTCCAGCACGAGCGCGAAGGCCCCCGCCTCCTCCAGCGCGGCCGCGTCCTCCTCCAGGCGCGCGGCCGAGGCCTCGTCGCGCCCCTGCACCCGGTAGCCGCCCAGGGCATGGACCGACTGCGGCGTGAGCCCGAGATGTCCCATCACCGGAATGCCGGACTCGACCAGGTGGCGGATGACCTCGCCGTGTCCGCGCACCCCCTCGACCTTCACCGCGCGCGCGCCGGCCCGAAGCAGGCCCGCCGCGCAGTCCAGCGCCGCCGCCCGTCCGCGGCGCACGGAGAGGAACGGCATGTCGGCGACCAGCAGCCGGCCCGGCGCGCCGCGGGCGACCGAGCGGGTGTGCAGCGCCATCAGCTCCGGGGTCGCCTCCAGGGTGTCGGCGGCGCCGTGCACCACCATCATCGCGCTGTCCCCGACCAGGATGCAGTCCGCCGCCTCCGCGGGCAGGAGCCGCACCGACCAGGCCTCATAGGCCGAGACCATCACGATCTTCCGCCCGGCCGCCTTGGCGCGGGCGAAGTCGCGCACCGAGGCGAACCCGCCGGGAAGGCCGGGAACGGATGCGGGACGCGGGCCGGCGGAGAGGAAGGAGGCTGGGGTCACGCCGCCCTCGCTGTTTTCCGGCGACGGAAAACCAGCGGGCTGGCCAAGACCGACCTGGGTGCTTTTCGCATGGCGATGAAGCCTCGGTATCCGAAGGGAGGTTGAACTTGAGCGTCCGGTCGCGAGCGGGTTCGCGCCAGACCCCCCTATCCTCCTCCGGTTTCGGGCCGGCGCAACTCAAAAGGCGGCCGCGGCTCAGCCCGCCGCCGCGGCCCGGCGCAGGTCGAGCTCATCTCGCACCGCCCGCGCCGAGGACTCGGTCACCGGGAAGCGGGCGAGGAGCGCGATCGCGGCGAGCGCTCCGCCGGCGGGGCAGGCGGCGTAGAGCACGCGCATCAGCAGGAGGCACCGCGCGGACTGCGCGCCCCCCAGCCGGGAATCGAAGCCGACCGCGACCAGCAGCAGGCCGGAAAGCAGGGTGCCGGCGGCGCCGCCCAGCTTGTCCACCCAGCTCAGCAGCGACCAGTGCAGGGCCTCGCTGCGCACGCCGGTGCGCAGCTCGTCGAGGTCGACCACGTCCGCCAGCATCGAAAGCGAGAACATCTCCGTCGCGGCGTAGGCGGCCCCGCTCGCCAGGTAGGCGAAGATCTGCCAGGAGGGATGCTCCGGCCGGAAGAGCCAGAGCTTGGCGGCCGCGCCCGCGAAGTGGCAGGCGGCCGCCAGCTGGAAGGCCCGGCGCTTGCCGATGCGAAAGGAGAGCTGGCGGAAGGCGACCACCGAGCCGAAGGCGGCCAGCTGGAACGCCGTGCCCAGGACGCCCTGCATCACCGCCGCCGCCTTCACGTCGCCCGCGTAGATGTAGTAGTAGTTGAGATAGAAGCCCAGGGCCGAGGAGAGGTAGAAGCCGAGGCTCATGGCGCCGTCGGCCGCCAGCAGCCGGAGGAGCGGCGGGTTTCGCCGCGCCGCCCGCAGGCGCTCCCCGAAGCGCAGCCTCCCCTGCCGGGCCGCCACCCAGGCGTAGAGGCGGTCCCGGGCGAGCCAGACCGGCGCCAGGCCGGCCGCCAGGAAGAAGAGGCCGGCGCCGAGCGCCAGCTCCCGCAGCCCCCGCACCGGGTCGGCGAAGCCCTGGATCAGCGGGAAGACCCACTGGGCCGCGACGGTGAAGGCGAGGAAGCACAGCTGCATGAAGGCGGCGACGCGGGTCCGCTCGTGGTAGCCCGAGGCGGCCTCGACCTGCAGGCCGCCGAGCGCCGAGGAGTAGAGCGAGATCGCGGTGTAGAGCAGGAGCGAGGCGGCGAGGCTGTAGGCGAAGAGCCGCAGGCCGCCCCATCCCCGCGGGAACCACCACATCGCGACGAAGGAGGCGGCGAGGGGGACGATCGCGGCCAGCAGCAGCGGGCGGCGGCGCCCCAGCGGGCCCCGCAGGTTGTCGGACAGCCGCCCGAAGACCGGGTCGAGCAGAGCGTTCCAGATCCGCTGCGCCGCGCCGATCAGCGTCACCAGCGCCGGGTTCAGGCCGAACATCACGTTCAGCACCTGGTGGGACAGGACGTAGACGACGTTGGTCGCGCCCTGGCTCGCGGCGAAGCCCAGGCCGAGGCCGAGCTTTTCCCGGGCCGGAACGGAGGGCTCGGGGCGCGAGGGGGGCGGGGCGGTCAAGGCGCCGCGTATTTGATCACAAGAGCGGTGGCGGGGGGAAGCGAGATCGCGAGGGTGCCGGCGGCGTCAGCCGCCGGGGCCTGCGCCCAGGTCCCAGCCCAGGAGGCGTCGTCGCCGATCGCGGCGCCGCCGAGGGTGACGCCGGCCGTCGCCGCCACGTCCCCGCCGGGGGCCGCCAGCGCGAGGGTGGAGGCGCGGCCGCGCCCCCGACCGGCCGCCAGCGCGACTCGCGCGGCCCTCCCCCCGGGGCCGTGCTCCTTGTTGATCACGGTGGCGAGCAGGGTGCCGTCGGGCGCGAGCGAGGCGTAGGCCGAAAGGTTGAGCCCGCCGGGGTTGGCGGAGATTTCCGCCGGAACGATCCGGCCGCGGGCGCCGAGCTCGAAAGCCTTGATCCCGTAGCCGAGCGGGCGGAAGTGGAAGCCCGGCCCGGCGGTGACGAAGGCCGCGTAGCGGGAAATCCGCAGCCGCCCGCCGGCCGCGACCGTGTCGCCGCCGTGGAAGTTGATCCCGGCGGCGCCGTGGGCGGCCCACCACCACATGAAATCGAGGCCCCAGAGGGCCGAGGCGAAGGTGTCGCTCACGCCCTGCGCGCCGCCGTTGTAAAAGCTGTTCGCCTCCTCCAGCCGGTAGGGCAGGCCATCCGCCCGGGCCTCGGGCACGAATCCGTCGTAGAGCCGCTGGTAGGTCCGCACGAAACCCGGCCCCAGCATCTCGTCGCGGCCGGCCGCGGGCGAGGAGACGAGGCCCGCCGCGCCGCCGGGATAGAGGTGCTCGGTCACCAGCGCGACATGCGCGCCCCGCCCGAAGTCGGCCAGGAACTTCCGCGTCCAGGCGGGATTGTTGTGCACGCTCGGCCCGCAGAACCGGATTCCCGGCACGGCGGCGGCGATGGCCGCCTCGAAGCGCCGCCAGTCGTCCCGGTAGGCCTCGTAGGGATACTTGTCCGGCGCCCCGGCCCGCTCCTCCTCCGGGGTGCGCGGCCGCGCCGGCCCGACCGGGTAGGCGCTCGGCTCCTGGCCGATCGAGAAGGAATCGATCAGCGGCCCGTAGCGGTCGACGAGGTATTTGGCGGTGGCGGCGTCGGCCGCGGGGTCGCCGCCGTGCAGCCGCAGGCAGTAGATCACTTTGGCGTCCGCCGCCCGGGCGAAGCCGAAGAGGCTGTCGAGGTCGGACCGCGAGGGCGGCTGGACCGCGTCCCGGTCCGAGGTGTTGCCGCCGATCCGCAGGCTGCGGATGCCGAGCAGGCGGAAGGTGTCGACCAGCGCCCGGTGGTCCGGGCGGAAGTAGCGCACGCCGTCGCCGCCCGGCTTGGCCAGCGCGACCTCGTAGCTCGCCCCGCAGAAGTCCGCCGGAAGCTCCGACCCCGGCTGGTCCAGGCGCAGCGTCACGGTCACCGCTACCGGCTCCGCCGCCAGGGCGACGGCGGGCAGGGCGCAGGTGCACAGCGCCCGCCGCAGGAGGCCGGTCAGTAGGTGAACGTGCACGTGAGCGTGAAGCTGCGCGGAGTGGCGAAGTTGTAGTTGTTCGGGGTCTGGATGCGCGCCGGGCTCGAGACGTTGCCGTTCACCGCGCGGGATGCGAGGTCGCTGCCGGGGGCGCCGCCGGACTGGGCCACGAAATAGATCGGCTGGCTGTAGTTGAGGAGATTGGTCACGTAGAGCTTGAGCCCGAGGGTGTGGCCGTCAGCCAAGTGCCAGGTGTAGCCGAGGTTTCCGTTGGTCAGGATGGTGGGGTCGGAATAGATGAGCTGGTAGGCGCTGCCGACCGGCAGGCCGGCGCCGGTCGGATTGGCCGGATTGACGATGGTGTTGCCGGCGGTGGAGCCGAGGTCCTGCTCGCCCTGGTAGGTGGCGCTGAAGCCGGCCGACAGGCCGTGGAGCGGCCCGCGGTCGAAGCGGTAGACCGTGCCGAGCGAGGCGACCATCCGGACGCTGCCCGGCAGCGGCAGGATCGCGCTGCCGGCGGCGGCGTTGACCAGGTCGGTGTTCTGCAGGGCGTTCCAGCCGTTGATCGCGTTGGTCACCTGCCCCCCGGAATTGTTGAGGTAGGTCACCCCCGGCGCCTGGGCGTAGGTGTTGGTTGACGCGTTGTAGACCAGCCCGCCCTGGGTCAGGATCTGCTGGAACTGCGAGAGGTGCCCCTTGTAGTAGTTGAGGAAGCCCTGGTCGGCGTTCCAGACCCAGATCCGCGGGGTCGCGAAGCTGGCGACCAGCGACCAGTTCCGGGTCAGGTTGCCGGTGACCGAAATCTCCAGGCCCTTGGTCCGCTCGCTCGCGGTGTCCTCGATCACCGTGGGCAGCAGCGGCACCCCCAGGGCGTTCGCGTCGCCCGGGTTGGCGTCGGCCACCGGGGCCAGGTTGAGGATCCCGTTGATGTCGCTGTTGCCGATGGCCTTGATCGGAGTCTGGTTCTGGACCGACTCATAGGCCCCGATCGACGCCTCGACCGCGCCGTGCAGGAGATGGAAGCGCAGGCCGCCGTCGTAGTCGCGGGAGGCGGTGTTGGGCAGCAGGGTGTTCTGGTAGCTGATCAGCGGCACCGGCAGGGCGAAGGTCTGGCCCATGTCGCCGTAGACCCCCAGCCAGGGCGTGACGTTGACCACGGCCCCGACCGAGGCGGTGTTCTGGGCCCCGTGCAGCGCCGGCGGATTGAAGTCGTCCTGGAAGGCGACGTTGGCGTACTGCGGCTGCGGCGTGGAAATGCCGTTGACCGTGGTGCGCGGGCGGGTGGTCGCCGGCTGGACCGGACCGGACGCCACCCCGGCCGTGGTCAGCGGCTGATAGGTGAGGTTGAGGTAGTTCGCGGGCGCGTCCGGCTTGAAGATCAGAGTCCGGCCATCCCAGTTCGACGGATATTCCGAGGGATGGAGCGGCCCGCGGGTGATATTGTAGTAGAAGTCGCGGCGGACCGCGCCGAGCAGCACGAGCTTGTCGTTGAAGAGGGTGAGGTTGGCGGTCGACTGCAGGTACTTGTAGTTGTTGTGGCTGCTGGCGGTGTTGTCGGTGCGGGAGATGTCCAGCACGTTGATCGGATTGAACGTCGCGGTCGTGCTGGTCTGCGGGTTGAAGACCGTCACCGGCGCGGTGAAGTCCGAGATGCTGCGGTTGGGCTGGTCCCAGTACTGGCGGTAGAAGATCACGTCGGCGTTCCCCGCTCCGCCCTGCGCGATGGCCCGGAAGTCGGGCAGGGAGGAGGAGAAGATCGGCAGCGACTCCATGTAGGCCCGGTTCTCGGTGTGCTGGTACTGCATCCCGGCGAGGATGTTGACCAGCACCTTGGCCGAGCCGACCTTCTTGGTGAAGGCGGCGGCGAAGCGCAGGTTGCGGAAGTCCACCCAGCGGGGCTCGTCGTAGCGGCGGATGTCGTTGTAGGGATGGAGGAATTCCGGGTTGGCTTGCCCGTTGGGCAGCTGCTGGTTCACGTCGATGAACTCGGCGTTGGTGCCGTTGGCGTTGTTGCCCCAGGAGCTCTCCTTCTCCAGGTTGCCGGCGAGGTTGAAGAAGAGGAAGTCGCCGATGTGCTGGTCGATGGTCAGGGTCGCCTCGTTGGCGTTCTGGGTGAACGTCGGGGTCCCGGTGTAGGAGTTGTTCCAGGCCCGGCCCGGCACGTAGAAGAACGACGAGCCGGCGGCGGCCTTGGCGAAGCGGTCGCTGAAGAGGTTCTGGCCGATGAAGGGCGTGCCCCCCTGGATCGAGGCGCCGACGATCGGCGCGCCGCCGATGAACTGGCCGACGGCGCTGCCCGGCTGGGTGTCGGGCACGTTCTGGTAGTTCATGATCGTCGCGGTCCCGCCCATGGGATCGAAGACATAGTGGCTGCCGTACTGGCTCAGACCCTCGGCGTTGCGGGTCGCGGTCGGGATGGAGAGCGAGGGGCTGAAGGTCGCGAAGGTGGTCTTGCCGTCCCAGCCGGAGAGGTCGTCGTTGATGTGGGTGCTGGGCAGGAGGTTCCAGGTCTCGAGATGCTCGCCGTCGAGGTGGATGGTCGTGGTCGGGGTCGGGTCCAGCCGGACGTTGAAGTAGGCGCCCTTGTTCTTCTTGCGCGATCCGATCTGGTAGGTGCCGTTGTCGGTCGAGACCAGGTCGACCCGGACCGCGGCCTTGGAGTTGATCGGCTGGTTGATGTCGGCGGTGAAGCGGAAGGAACGGAAGGAGCCGTACTGGGCCGTGACGGAGTAGATCGGATGCTCCGTGATCGCCTGCTTCGTCACCACGTTGATGTTGCCGGTGAAGGGGCCGGAGCCGAAGAGGATGGAGTTGGCGCCGCGGCCCTGCTCGACCTGGTCGACGTCGAAGAGGTCGGCGACGACGTTCTCCGGAAAGTAATTGACAGTTGGATACTGGGCCTGGGTCGGGACCGCGCCGCGGATGTTGTAGTTCTGGATGATGCTGAAGGCCTGGTCGGTGTTGTCGTCGATCTGGTTGAAGGTGCCGGGGAAGAAGCTGTAGGCCTGGTCGATGCTGGTGATGTCGAAGGCCTCGAGGAACTGGCTGGTCAGCACCGAATAGGGGACCGGGGTGTCCTTCAGGTCGGTGCCGAGGCGGGTGCCCGCCATCTCCGAGGTGGGGACGAAGCCGTTGTTCGAGCCGGTGACCTCGAAGGGCGAGAGCACCACCGCCTTGTTCTGGTCGGTGGCGGGCGCCGCGGGGACGCTGGCGACCGGAGGAGGCGGTCCGGCCGGCGCGGGCGGCAGCGAGGGCGCCGGGGCCTGCTGGGCGCGGAGGGCGCCGGCGAGCAGGAGCAGGGGGAGGGACGTGAAACGCAGGAGCGAGGCCTGCGGGAGGGTGCGGGGTGCGGGGTGTTTCATGTGAGGCGCTTGGGGTGACGCCACCCCAGCCCAAAGCGCGGGGCGAATCGATTCGTTTTCGGGATTACAGTAATCCTATACCGGCGGCGGCAATCCCGACGCCGCGAATTCCCTTTCCGCCTCCTCCGGCCTCCCCAGCGCCCGCAGGGCGAGGCCGCGGTTGTAGTGGGCCTCGGGGAAGGGCTCCTTGAGCCGCAGCGCGGCCTCGTACTCCGCCGCCGCCTCGCCCGGGCGGCCGTCCTGCAGCAGCGCGTTGCCGAGATTGCAGCGGGCGTCGGCGTAGGCGGGCCGGAGCGCGAGCGCCCGGCGGTAGGCGGACTCGGCCTCGCCCCGCCGCCCCTCCTCCGCCTCCGCCACCCCGAGGTTGTTCCAGGCCTCGGCATAGCCGGGATTCAGCCGCACCGCCTCGCGGAATTGGGACTCGGCCTCGGCCAGCCGGCGCTGGTCGAAGCGGATGGAGCCGAGGTCGTTGTGCGCCGACCAGGCGCCGGGATTGCGCTCGAGCGCCAGGGTCCACAGCGCCTCCGGGCCGGTGAAGGCCCGGGCGTAGCTGCGGCTCGCCGCCGCCAGGGCCAGGGCGGCGGCCAGGCCCGCCGCCAGGCCGGCCGCCCCCAGTGCCTCCGCCGCCGCGCCGGCGAGGATCGCGGCCGCCGGCAGCGCCAGGTAGGCGAAGTGGTCCGCCGCCCAGGAGAGCCGCAGGTAGGCCATCGGGATGAAGCCGAGCAGCGGCAGAAGCGCGGCGAGGAAGCAGCCGAGCCCAAAGAGCGCGGGCCGGCCCCAGCTTTTCCGCCGCGACCAGAGGAGGACGAGGAGGGCCGCCCAGAACGGCCAGGCCAGCAACGCGGCGACCCCCGGCGGAGCGGCCCGCCAGCGCGGGTAGATCGGCATCAGGCCGGCGGGCCAGAGGCACTTGCCGAGGTAGAACAGGGCCAGCCGTCCGGAGCCGATCACCCGCCAGCCGAGGCCCTCGAGGGGCGGCCCGGCGGAGCCAATCGCCCGCGCGCGCTCGAAGGCGACCGCGACCGCGCCGAACCCCAGCGCCGCCCCCAGGAACGGGAGAATCGCCCGCAGGTCGGCGCGGTCCGGCCGGCCGCGGCGCCAGGCGGAGTGAAGCAGCAGCACCAGCGGAAACGCCGCCGCCGTGCTCTTGGCCAGCAGCGCGGCGACGAACCAGGCGAACGCGCGCCAGCGGCTCCCCTCCCCATCCAGCCAGGCATCGAATGCCGCGAGCAGCAGCACCAGCGCGAGGAGGTTGCTCAGCTCCGCGATCCACGCGACCGACTCGACCGCCAGCGGGTGGACCGCGAAGAGCAGGCCGGCGAGCGCCGCGCCCCAGTGGCGGAACCCGGCCGGCCCCCGCAGCCGCGCCGCCACCCGCCAGACCAGGAGCGCGGCCGCGAGGTGCAGCAGCAGGTTCGTCACCCGGTAGCCGAGCGGGGCCGCGCCCCAGGCGTGCCACTGCAGCCAGCGCGCCGTCTGGGTCAGCGGGAAGTAGTTCACCCCCGCGGGCTCCAGCCAGATCCGGCGCAGCCCCGCCGCCGAACGGAGCAGCGGGTTCTGCGTCACGTATTGGTCGTCGTCCCAAAGCCATCCTCCCGCCAGCGAGGGATAGTAGGCGGCGGCGCCGGCCAGGACGATTCCGGCGGCCCAGGCCCAGCGCTGCGCGCGTGCGTGCATCGGCACCGCAATGGCGCAGCAGCCCGGCCCGGTCGATGCGGAAAAGCGGGGCTCCGCCGGAAGTCCGCGCTGGACGCGGCCGGGGATTACCGTAACCGTCCGGCCGTGCCCCGCCGCCCCTCCCTCGCCGCCGGCTCCCGCCCCTCGATGCGGGACATCGCCGCGCTGGCGGGCGTCAGCGCCATGACGGTCTCGAAGGCCCTGCGCAATTCCCCGAAGATCGCCCGCCGCACGCGCGAGCGGATCCTCAAGATCGCCGGCCGGCTGGGCTACCGCCCCGACCCCGAGCTGACCAAGCTGATGAACCACCTGCGGAGCCGGACCAAGCCGGTCTTCCAGGGGCTGATCTGCGCCATCACCGACCGGCCCTCCGCGCTGGGCCATCCCTACCTCGAGGCGATGGTCGAGGGGGCGCGGCGGCGGGCGGAAAGCCGGGGCTACGGATTCGACCTGATGCGCTTCGAGGAGGACCAGGACCATTGGCGGCAGCTCCGCCGCGTCCTGTGGGCGCGCGGCGCGCAGGGCGTCCTGCTCCTCCCCCTGCAGGCGCCGGTCGCCCTCGAGGGCCTGCTCCCGTGGAAGGACATCTCGGCGGTGGCCGCCACCTCCAGCATCCTCTCGCCCGACCTGCACCGGGTGACCCCGAACCACTACGCCAACACCCTGCAGCTCTGCGACCGGCTGGAAGCGCGGGGCTACCGCCGGATCGGCCTGGTGATCGACGCGGTGCAGGACATGCGGGTGAACCACGCCTTCAGCGCCGCCGTCACCTGGCACAGCTTCCAGCACCAGCGCGCCGTCGTTCCGCCCCTCATCTTCTCCCCGCCCCGGCCGGCGGGGCTGGCCGCCTGGTTCCGGCGGGAACGGCCGGACGCCCTCATCGCCAGCGACCATCTCCGCAGCCGGGAGTACGCCGCCGCGCTCGGGTTGACCCTCGGCGGCCCGGTGGCCTTCGTCAGCACCTACACCGACCCCGCCTCGGGGCTGGCGGGAATCGACGAGCTCCCGGGCGAGATCGCCGCGACCGCCGTGGACCGCCTCGCCGGCATGATCCAGCACGCGGAGCGCGGGATCCCCGCCCATGCGACCGCCACCCTTCTGGCGGGCCAATGGGTGGAGGGGCCCTCCTGCCCCGCGCTCGCTCGGCGCCGCGCGCGCTAGCCGCGCCGCTCGGCGACCATCCGGTAGCCGCCGAAGATCCCGACCCGGCAGCGGGCCTCCCATCCGAGGCCGGCCAGGCCCAGCGCCCGCGGCAGCTCCTCGCCCCGGAATCCCGCCGCGATGCTGACGTGGGCGTCGTGCCGGGTGACGTAATTGATGCCGAGGAAGGGCCCGAGGATCCTAAACCAGATTTGATTCACCCGCGAGCGCGCCGGCTCGCAGGCGCAGACCAGCCGCGGGCCCTCCCGCAGGCGGCGCCCGAGGATGGCCAGCTGCCCGGCCGAGAAGTGGTGCAGCATCAGGTTGGCGATGACCGCGTCGTAGGCGCCCAGCCCGTCGAATTCCAGCAGATCGACCTCGTGCCAGCCACGCTCGGGCGGCCAGTCGGCGGGCCGCGGGCGGCGGTCGAGGCCGTCGACCCGGATTCCGGCCGCGATCAGCCTGCGGCCCAGCTCGCCCATCCCCGCCCCCAGCTCCAGCACCCTCTCTCCGGGCCGCAGGCGCGCGCCCAGGGTGGCGACAAACCACGGCTCGGTCCGCATCAGCCGGTTGATCTTCCGCAGGTCGCGCCGGCTGTGCAGCGCGGCCGGGTCCTCGTGGGGGAGGGAGTCGAGCAGCTCGGGGACCAGGACGCGCTCCATGGCTTCAGATCAAAATCGTTTCCCCGAAGGAGAGAATTCGAAATTCAGCGGCCGGAATCCCCGCGGCCTCCCGCGCCGCCTCCAGCTCTCGCACCGGCGCCTCGCGGGGCTCGTCCGCCAAGCCGAAGGTGCCCCAGTGCATGGCGGCGCTCCGGCGCGCCCCGAGGTCGCGGTGGGCCTGCACCGCCTCCGCCGGGTTCATGTGGGCGTCCCGCATGAACCAGCGCGGCTCGTAGGCCCCGATGGGCAGCAACGCGAGGTCGGGGGAGCCGCAGCGGCGGCGGATTTCGGCGAAGAGCTGCGGATCGTAGCCGGTGTCGCCAGCGAAATACACCGACCGGCCGCCGGCCCGGAGGAAGAATCCCCCCCAGAGGCGGAGATTCGTGCCGAAGGGGAGCCGCCGGCACCAGTGCTGCGCCGGGACGAGGCGGAGGTGGAACTGCGGCCCCGGTTCGCAGGCCTGCCACCAGTCGAGCTCGACCAACTCCGCCGCCGCGCCCGCGGCGCGGAGGAATCCGTAGTTGAGCGGCGCCACCACCGCCGTCCCCGGCGCGGCCAGCGCCCGCAGGCTCGGCAGATCGCAATGGTCGTAGTGGTCGTGGCTGAGCAGCACCCCCTCGATCCGCGGCAGGGACGCCAGCGGCAGCGCGGGCGCGACCGTCCGGCGCAACCCCAGCATCCTCGACGGCCCGACGGTCTCGGAAAACACCGGATCGGTCAGCCAGCTGGCCCCGGCCGTCCGGAGCAGGAAGGTGGAATGCCCGATCCAGGTCGCGCTCACCCCCGCGTCCGGAGCGGGCGGCGGCGCCGCGGGGCGGATCGGCACCCGCTCCGGCCATTTCGCGGGCTTGCGCGTGAGGCGCCAGCGGAGGAAGTCCCGGAAGCCCCGGCCGGGCGCCAAGCCGGGGTAAAAGAAGCGGCTCCCGTTGCAGTGGTCGGAAAGGGGCAGTCTCATGGGGGGCCGGCGATGCAGGATATACATCGCCGGCCCCGCGCCGCAACTGCCCGCGACGCCGGAGCCTACGGCTGCGGGACGAACGGCTGGGCCGTCGCCGCGGGGCCCTCCCCTGCGGCATTGATCGCGGCCACCCCGATCGTGTAGCTCCGGCCCGCCACGAGCCCGTCGACCACTCCAAAAGTCTCATGCGCGCCGGCCAGCACCACCGCGGTGCGGCCGCCGAAGTTCACCCTCCGGTTGCCGGGATTGACGATGAAGACATAGGCCGTGACCGGGCTGCCGCCATCCGAGGCCGGAGCCTGGAAGTGGACGCTGGCCCGGCCGTCGCGGGCCCGCACCTCCACCCGGCCGGGAGCGCCGGGAAGCGAGACAGGGGCGGCGCGGGGCGTCACCGCCAGCGAGGGCAGCGAGGGCGGGCTGTCGGCGCCCCGGGCGTTGCGCGCGGTGACGGTGAAGGTCGTCGGCACCCCGTCGGCCAGGCCCGCCACGACCGCATAGCCCCTGGCGTGGAAATCCGCGTTGGCGATCGTCGCGCGTGCGCCCTGCGAGGAGGTCACGGTGTAGGAGACGATGGCGGAGCCCCCGTTGTAGTTGGGCGGGCACCAGGCGACCAGCGCCCGGCCGTCGCCGGCCGCCGCCGAGATCCGCGCCGGCGCCTCGGGCGCCCCCGGCGCCGCGAAGCGCTGCTCGAGGATATCCCGGAAAGCCGGCTCCAGGCCGACCCGGGCGATGATGTCGGCCGGCACCTCCCGGAGGTCGGCGACGAGGTGGTTGCCCCGCTCCACCACGTTCTTGGCCTCGGAGTCGGCGTCGCCCTGCTGCCACCAGTTGTCCCGCACGGCGAGCGGGTCGTAGGCGTCGCCCTTGCCGCCGTCGTAGTAGTCCTTGTGCCGCGCGCCCCAGTCGTCGAAGTTGGCCTGCAGCATCACGTTTCCGGCCACGGTCATGTTGCAGGAGCCGTTGTCGGAATAGATTGCGTGCCCGCTGCCGTATTGGGCCCGGACCACGTTGCCGATCACCTGCTCGCCGCCCGCGAGGTCGGGACCGGTGATGCCCTGGGTGTAGATGCCGCCCCCGTCGGCCAGGATCTGGAGATGGTCGAAGATCAGGTTCCGGGCGATGAGGTTGCCCGCGGAATTGTTCGCGACTCCGGGCAGGCCGATCTTGTCGGGCCAGCCGCCCCAGCCGATCGAGATGGCGGTGTAGGGAAGATGGTCGAGCTGGTTGTGCTCGATCCGCGTCCGCTGCGCGTAGCCCACCAGGATCCCGACCCCGCCGTGGTATTCCGCGGCGATGTTCGCGATGTGGTTGTTCACGATCCGGTTGTCGCGCACGAGCTCGGCCGGCCCGGCCTCGGGCAGGTCCACCGCGCCCAGCTCGATCGCGTTGGCGGAAATGTCGGTGAAGACGCAGCCCTCGACCGTGTCCTCCTGCGCCCCGTGGCCGAGCTGCAGCCCGGCCCCGCCGAGGTGGACGAAGGCGTCGCGCTCGAAGCGGATCCTCCGCGCATAGCGGAAGGCGACGTTGCCGGGCGTCATGGTCCAGTCGCCGAAGGGATGCCGTCCGCCGGGATACAGATCGCCCAGGCCCTGCTGGTCGTAGCCGTGGGGCCCGGTGACCATCAGATTCGCCTGGATCTCGGAGAATCCCTCCGGCGAGCTGGGAAAGAGCCAGGTGGCGTAGGCGAACTGCAGGCCGCGGAAGACGATGTCATGGAGCGGAGCCCCCGCCGTGCCGGCCCCCGCCACCAGCTGCTCGAGCGCCGGAGCCTCCACGTCCGCCCTCGTCAGGTCCTCGCCGGCGCGCGGGACGTAGTAGATCGTGCGGGCGGGCCGGTCGAAGTACCATTGCCCGGGGGTGCCCAGCAGCTCGTAGGCGTTCTCCACCGCCACCGGGGCCCGGCCCACCCCGGCGGGACCGACCAGGTTGGCCATGCGGGGGGAGTGCCACTGCGGCGGCAGCGGCACCCGCTTGGTGGAATTGTCCCAGCAGGGCTGGGCCATCGTGATCTCGGCCCCGTGGATCGCGGCCACCGGGCAGCGCGGCTCGGTCCAGGGCCCGGCGCCCACCGAGGGCTCCGACCAGAGGGCGTTGCCGCCGGTGTAGACGAACTCGATGTCGGTGGGATTGCGCCAGCCGGCCATCAGGTCGGAGCTGGCGACGTAGCCCGCCGGAGTCTCCCGGAGCGCCACGGGCAGGCGGCCGCGCGCCCGCGCGGCGCGGACGCCGTCGACATAGAGCTGGCGGGTGTTCTCCAGCCCGGCCGGCGCGGGCGCCGCCCACAGGTGCCGCGCCGGATCCACCGGCCGCCAGCCCGTGACCGCGCGCCCGCCGCTGATCACCGGCACCTGGCCGGGCGCGGCGGCGTAGACCACGGCGTGGCCGTTCGTCCCGGAGTCGCGGGCGTCCAGCAGCAGGGGGCGGCCGAGGCGGTATACGCCGCCCTGCAACGTGACGACGACGTCGCCGTCGGCCGCGGGCAGGGCGGCGCGCGCCAGGTCCCGCGCCCGCTCCAGCGAACGGACCGGCCGGTCGGCCGAGCCGGGATTGGCGTCGTCGCCCGAGGGCGAGGCGAAGAACGCGGGCGCGCCGGAGAGCGGCAGCGAGAGCAAGGCGGACAGCAGGGCCAGGGCCCGGCGGAGGGGGCGGGGATTCATGCCGCGAAGGGAGTAATAATTATTAAACTTGGCGCAACTGCATTTGTGGTCGTAAAGATGCCAGCATGACGTCCATGCCCCGCCTTTGGCTGCCCCTGGCGCTCCTCGCCGCCCTCGCCTCCGCCCCGCACCTTGCCGCTCAGCCCGCTGCGGCGCCCGCCCCGGAGATCCTCACGCCCAAGCCCCCGCCCACGCCGCGGATCAACGGCCCGAGAATTTTCGGCGTCCGCCCCGGCTCGCCCTTCCTCTACTCGATTCCGGCGACGGGCGAGCGGCCGATGTCCTTCTCCGCCGACAACCTGCCCGCCGGGCTGCAGCTCGACCCCGCCACCGGCGCGATCACGGGCTCGCTGCCGGCGGCGGGCGAATACGACGTCACCCTGAGGGCGAAGAACGCGCTCGGCGCCGACGCGCGCACCTTCCGCATCATCGCGGGCGAAAGGATCGCCCTGACCCCGCCGATGGGCTGGAACAGCTGGAACTGCTGGGCGGGCGCGGTCGACCAGCAGAAGGTGCTCCAATCCGCCCGGGGAATGGTTGCCTCCGGCCTGGCCCAGCACGGCTGGACCTACATCAACATCGACGACACCTGGCAGGGGGAGCGCGGCGGGCCCTTCCACGGCATCCAGCCCGATCCGGCGAAGTTCCCCGACATGAAGGGACTGGCCGACTCGATCCACGCCATGGGTCTCAAGCTGGGCATCTATTCCACGCCCTGGACCACCTCCTACGCGGTTCGGATCGGCGGCAGCTCGGAAAATCCCGAGGGGACCTGGACGAAGCCGACCGTCCCGCGCAACGGCCATCTCAACCGCGACGAGCTGCCCTGGGCCATCGGCCGGTACCACTTCGTGCGGCAGGACGTGGAGCAGTGGGCCGCCTGGGGCGTCGACTACCTCAAGTACGACTGGGCCCCCAACCGGGTGCCCGAGACCGAGGAGATGGCCCGCGCGCTCCGGGCGTCGGGGCGCGACATCGTCTACAGCCTCTCCAATTCCGCGCCCTATGCCCGCGCGGCCGACTGGGCCCGCCTCGCCAATTGCTGGCGCACGACCGGCGACATCCGCGACACCTGGAAGAGCATGAGCGGGAATGGATTCTCGCAGGACAAATGGTTCCCCTACGCCGGCCCGGGCCATTGGAACGACCCCGACATGCTGGTCGTGGGCTCGGTGGGCTGGGGGCCCAAGCTCCACCCCACCCGCCTGACCCCCGATGAGCAGTACACCCACATCAGCCTCTGGTGCCTGCTCTCCTCGCCGCTGCTGCTGGGCTGCGACCTGGACAAGCTGGACGATTTCACGCTCGGCCTGCTCACCAACGACGAGGTCCTGGCGATCGACCAGGATCCGCTCGGCCGGGAGGCGACCAGCATCGGCATCTCCGGCGATGCCGCGGTCTACGCCAAGCCCCTGGAGGACGGCTCCTGGGCGGTGGGGCTCTTCAACCTCGGGCCGGCGGCCGCCAAGGTCGCCGTCCGCTGGCAGGACCTGGCCCTTTCCGGACCCAAGACGGTGCGGGATCTCTGGCGGCAGAAGGACCTGGGGTCCTTCAACGGGGACTTTTCCGCCTCCGTCGCCTCGCACGGCGTGGTGCTGGTGAAGATCAGCGCCCGGCCATAGCGGCCCGCCGCGGCTTGGCGGCCCGCCCGTTGTCCGCCGCGAGGAGCATGCTGAAGATCTTCAGCGCGGGGACGTGCTTGCCCAGCACCACCACGCAGACGGTCAGCGGGGTGGAAAGGAACAGCCCGGCCGGACCCCACAGCCAGGTCCAGAACACCGCCGCCACCATCAGCGCCAGGGTCGACACCCCCGTGTGCACGCCGTAGACCCACGGCTCGATGATGTTGGCCGTGACCGCCTCGGCCAGGGCGAAGAGCGCGAGGACCACGATCACCTTGGTCCAGCCCGGGTCGACCGCCAGCGCCAGGGCCACCGGAAAGGAGGCCGCGATCCAGACGCCGAGGTAGGGAATGAAGCGCAGCAGCGTCGCCAGCAGGCCCCAGAGCGACGCATTCGGTAGCCCTAGGAAGTAAAGCCCGAGCGCGACCGGGACTCCGTAGCTCGCGTTGACCACCAGCTGCATCAGCAGATAGCGGGAGACCCGCTCGCCCGCGTCGTTGATGGCCTGGACGGATTCATCCAGGCCCTCGGCGCGGGCGAGCCGGATGAAGCGCGCGCGCAGGTCGTCCCGCTGCAGGAGGATCGCCACGACAAAGATCGTCACGATGCCGGCATCCGCCAGCGGGCCGATCAGGGGGGTCAGCAGGCTGCGGGTGACCTCGAGGAAGGACCCGCCGGTCGATTCCACCTCGACGGGGACCGGCGTCTGGGCGGAGCCGGCGGGGGGATGGCTCAGGTCGGGCTTGGACTTGAGCTGCTGCTCGATCCGCTCCCACACCCCGGCCGCCTCCGAGAGCGCGCCGGACCCGTTGGGCCGGTGGAGCTTCTGGATCTTGGCGTCGATATTGGACTCATAGCGGGGCAGCTCCTCGACGACGTTGAAGGCCTGGACGAACACCACCCAGCCCAACCCGACGCAGATTCCCAGGGCCACCGCGCTGGTCAGCGACACCGCCACGATCCGGTTCACGCGGTGGCGCCGCAGCCAGTCGACCACCGGCGAGAGCAGGAAGGCCAGCATCGCGGCCAGCGCCATCGGGATGAGGATGTCCCGCGACCACTTCAGGATCCCCACCACCAGGACGAAGGTGGCGATGGCGAAGAAGCGGGAATTGAGCTCGAGGCTGTCGTTGGCGTTTTCCGGCATGCTGGACGGGCTGGGTCCGGTCCTTGGACAGCGGATTCGGCCGCGGGTACCCCCGGCGGGCGCGATTATCCCAGCAGGCGCAGGAATTCCGCCTCGTCGATGACCGGCACGCCCAGCTCCCTGGCCTTCTCGAGCTTCGAGCCGGGGTCGGCCCCCGCCAGGACGTAGCTGGTCTTCTTGCTGACGCTGCCGCTGACCCGCCCCCCCGCCGCCTCGATCTTCGCCGCCGCGTCGTCGCGGGTCAGACGGGCCAGCGCGCCGGTGAGGACGAAGGTCTTTCCGGCGAGGGCGCCGCCCGACGGCCTCGCGGCCGGCGCCGCCGGCCTCACCCCCAGGCCGACCAGCTCGCCCACCAGCGCGCGGTTGCGCGGCTGGTTGAAATGGCTGACGATCGCGTCGGCCATCGTCTCCCCGATCCCCTCGATCAGGCTGGCCTTCTTCTCCCCCAGGAAATCCTCCCGGCGCGCCTCGGCCAGGGCCGGCAGGCTCCCGAACCGCCCGGCCAGGTCCTTGGCCGCCGCGGCCCCGACGTGGGTGATGCCGAGTCCGTGAATGAAGCGCCAGAGCTCGGCCCCCTTGCTCGCCTCGATCGCCGCCAGGAGATTGTCGGTCGACTTGGCGACGTCCTTCCCCAGCGTCAGCAGGTCCTCCCGCCTCAGCCGGTAGAGGTCCGCCGGGCTCCTGACCCAGCCCTTCTCCACCACGGTGTCGACCATGGCCTCCCCCATCCCCTCGATGTCCACGCAGGCCTTCGAGGCGAAGTGCCGCACCCTCCGGCGCACCTGGACCGGACAGTCGTAGTTCGGGCAGCGCAGGGCCACCTCGCCCTCGTGCCGCACCACCGGGGTCCCGCAGGCCGGGCAGCGGGCGGGAAAGGTGAACGGCCGGCATTCGGGGGCGCGGCGCTGGAGATTGACCGCGATCACCGCGGGGATGACCTCGCCGGCCTTCTCCACCTGGACATAGTCCCCCACCCGCACGTCCTTGCGCGCGATCTCGTCGGCGTTGTGCAGGGTGGCCCGCGACACCGTGGTGCCGGCCAGCAGCACCGGCTCCAGCTCCGCCACCGGGGTCAGCACTCCGGTGCGGCCGACCTGGACCGTGATCCCGAGCAGCTTCGTCTCCGCCCGCTCCGGCTCGAACTTGTAGGCCATGGCCCAGCGCGGCGCCTTGCTGGTCCGGCCCGCCTCGCGCTGGAGGGCGAAGGAATCGAGCTTCACCACCGCGCCGTCGGTGGCGTAGGCGAACCGGTCGCGGATCCGGTCCAGCTCCTGCACCGCCCGCCAGACCTCGTCGATGCCGAGGACCGCCCAGAACTTCTCCACCGTGGGCAGGCCCCAGGCGCGGACGTGGGCGTGGAGCTGGGCCTGGCTCTCCCCCGCCGCGGCCGCGGGCTCGCAGGCCCCGGCGCCGTAGAGCACGATCTCCAGCTTGCGCGCCGCCACCTCGGCCCGGTCGAGCATCTTCAGGGTGCCGGCCGCCAGGTTGCGCGGATTGGCGTAGAGCTCGAGCCCCTCCTCCTCCCGCGACTGGTTGATGCGGCGGAACTCGGCCAGGGTCATGTAGACCTCGCCGCGGATCTCGACCAGCTCCGGCACCGGGGCCGACTTCGCCTTTTTCAGCTCCCGGGGCAGCGCCGCGATGGTGAGGGCGTTGGCGGTCACATCGTCCCCCTCGACACCGTTGCCCCGGGTGACCACGCGCGTCAGCCTGCCGTGCTCGTAGGTCGCGCTCACCGCCAGCCCGTCGATCTTGGGCTCGACCACATAGGCCAGGCTCTCCCGCCCGAGCAGCTTGGCCAGCCGGACGTGGAACTCCCGCAGCTCGGCCTCGGAGTAGGTGTTGTCCAGGCTCTGCATCGGCTGGCGGTGCCGATAGGTTTGGAAGCCCTCCGCCCGGTCGTCGCCGACCTGGCCGGTCGGCGAGTCCGCGCCGGCGGCCCCGGCCGCCTGCGGGAACTCCTTCTCCAGCCCGGCCAGCTCGCGCTTGAGCCGGTCATAATCCCGGTCCGAGACCTCCGGCTTCGCCTTCCGGTAGTAGAGCTCGTCGTGGCGGGCGACCTCGGTCCGCAGGGCGGCGATGCGCTTCTGGGCCTGGGCGGAGTCCATGCCCGCCGATTACGGCGACGCCGCGCCTCCGGGCAAGACCCGCGTGGCGCGGGCTACGCAATTCCCGCCCTTGTGCGCAAGATTTTGCGGGCATTGCATCGCGCCATGGCCCGGAATGTCCGACCGATTCCGCCGGAGATCCTCTACCTGGCGAAGCGCCGTCTCTGGTGGCAGTCGCTGGAGGCGACCCTGAAGCATCCCCTGCGGCTGGTCGCGGCCATCATGGACGAGGGGGATGGCGACGAATGCGCGCTTGTCCGGAGCTTCTTCGGCGCGGCCCAGATGCGCCGGGCCCTGCGGCAGGCGGCCTACGGCTGGTTCCGTCCGGCCTCGTGGAGCTACTGGCACTACCGGCTCAAGCTCATTCCGCACGGCGCGGAGGTGCCCGCTCCCCCCGCCCGCGTCGCTTCCGGCCCCCGGGGCGGCCGGCCGCGCCGTCAGGCCGCGGCCGACTGCCGCGCCTTGAGCACCAGCAGCATCGCCACGTAGACCGCGAGCCCCAGCTCCATTCCGCCGGTCAAATAGGCGCGGCGGAGGGTGAGCGCGAAGGCGGCGGCCCCCGCGGCCATCAGCCAGATCCAGGCTTCGCCCCAGCAGGCCTGCAGCCAGCGCGCGGCGCCATCCCCCGGCGGGACGCGGGGGCCCAGGGCGAAGCCCAGCCGCGGGACCGCCCGGCAATAGGCCGCGTAGGAAGCGTCACGGCCCGCGCGCAGGTCCGCCTCCTCCCGGCCGATCAACCGCAGGCTCAGCAGCAGGATGCTTCCGACCATGAGGACAAATCCCAGGCGGCTCGCATAGAGGCCGAGCCCCGCCGCGAGCAGGATCCCGCCGAGATAGAGCGGATTGCGGCAATGGCGGTAGGGTCCGTCGGCGACCAGCCGGTCGGTGCGGAGGGAGAGGTCATGGACCACGTCGGTCCTCAGGTAGGCCGTCGCCCAGGTCCGCAGCAGCGCGGCGGCCACGACGATCGCCGCGCCGAGGAAGAACCAGGGGCGCCCGCCGGTCCCGCTGAGCCGCCCGAGCCAGTCGGCGAGGTTGCGGTGGTCGAAGGCGTAGGCCTCGAAACCCAGGGTGAAGCCCAGTCCGAAGGCGAGGAAGCGCCAGCGGAATTCAAAATCGGTCGCGCGCACGGGGCGGGTCAGCGGGCGAGGGCCCGCTTCTGGCGGCGGGTGCGCCTCAGGATGTGCCAGTTGAAGGCCACGGAGGCGACCCAGACCAGGCTCATCCAGCGCATGCTCCGCTGGATGAAGAGGCCGAAGCCCTCGATCTCCCGCCGGATCGCCCAGGCGTCGGCGCCGCGGGGAAGGACGGCGTAGGACAGCGTGCGGCCCTGCGCGTAGTCGTGCGCCAGGGCCCATCCGCCGAGCGCGGCGTGCCAGGCCAGGCTGATCGCCCCGGCCGCGTCCCAGCCGACGGCGATGCCCCCGCAGGCCCCGGCGCCGAACGCCAGGCCTCCGATGGCGCAGAGGCCCACGCCCACGCATCCCCAGGACACCAGCCCCACGCCGAGCATGCCGAGCGCGAAGGGGGCGACCGCCACCCCGCCGAAGGCCACCAGTCCGCCGAGCGCGATGTCGCCCAGCGCGATCCACGCCCGGACCGGCCGGCGCCGGCCCGCGCCGCGGCGGCAGAAACGCACGTGGACCAGCGGCAGGCCCAGGAATGCGGCCGCGCTTCGGTATTCGAAGGCCACCGGCGCCGGCTCGTGCGGCGCGGCCGCCCCCGGCGTCGTCCGGATGACCCGCCCGTAGTTTCGGCGGCACCAGAGCAGCAGCCAGCCGGCCAGGCCGATGAAAGCCAGCGCCACCCCGCCCATCAGCAAGAGGCCGACCCCGGGGGTGCGCGCCCGGAGCGGCAACGGCGCGACGCTGAGGGCGATGGGCACCAGGATGACAAAGGCGATGCCGATCCAGAGCCGGATCGAGAAGCTCCGGATGAAATCCCGCTCCGCCTGGGAACGGGCGCGCTCCATCTCGATCTTGTAGCCCAGGAAGCCGGCCAGAAACCCGGAGACGGGGGCCAGCAGCGTGCCCAGCACGGCCAGCCAGCCCGCCCCCTTGGCCGTAACCCCGACACCGCCGAGCGCCCCCAGCCCCGCCCCGGCCGAGGCCAACGGCAGCGCGCCCATCACGCCGGCGGTGAAGACGGCGGTCGGCGCGCTGCGCCCCAGCGCGCCCTCGATCACCGCCAGCATCTGCTCCTGCAGCAGCTTGCGGCCCCGCGCGAGCCGCTGCTTCACCGCGTCCTCGCTCAGGTCGAGCTCGGCGGCCACCCGCTCGATCGACTGGTGCTCCCGGTAAAACAAGATCAGCGGCTCGCGGTAGAGCTCCGGAACCCGCTCGAGCGAGCTCCAGAGCAGGGCGGCCTCCTCCCGGCTCACCGCCTGGTCGGCCGGAAGCGGCTCGGTCGCGGCCGGCTCCCCGGCGGCCTCGAGCTCCTCCGCGCGGTGACTGGGCTCGCGCCCGTCGCGCCGCCGCGCGCCCGAGGTCAGATTGCGGACGATGCCGCAAAGCCAGGACTTGAGCTTCTCCGGCTCGCGCAGGCTCCCCAGCTGCTTCCAGGCGGCGACAAAGGTTTCCTGCGCCAGGTCCTCGCTGCGGCCCAGATCGCCGGTCGCGCTGTACGCCAGCGAGCAGATCAGGGACTGGTAGCGGGTGACGATCCGGTTAAAGGCGTCGCGGTTGCCGCCCAGGCTTTCCTGGACGAGTTCGGCGTCGCTGGCGGCGGAGGGCATGGCGGATGAGCGCAGCATATCGTCTGTAGGTGGCCCACCCAGCCCGAAAGGTGACACGAAATCGGCCTTGCTTCCGGCTGCCGAACGCTGTCTCCTGATCCTTCCTCTTTTTGTCGGGCCGTAGCGTAGTCTGGTAGCGCGCTTGCATGGGGTGCAAGAGGTCGGGAGTTCGAATCTCCCCGGCCCGACCAATTTTCTGACTGCTAGGGACTTAGCCGCCGAGAGCGCGGCGGCGGATCGCGAACCCCCAGGCCTTTCCGCGACCGGCGTGAGAAGGCGGATCGCCGCTTCCCGGCGGAGGCCGTCCCGCAGGATCGCGCGATTTCGTCGAGATTCGCGTCCGCCGCCGGCTCCCCCGGACGCAACCTTGAGCAGGGCGCGTTCTCCGAGGAGCGAACCGACGATGGCGGGCGGGCGGCCGGCACTACTCGAAATCCAGGCGTCGGCCTGATTGACCGGGCCTTTTTCGGCACCCAACGTCTTTCTTCAGTGTTGCCGCGCCTGCTCCTCCTTCCCCTGCTCCTGCCCGTGGCCTCATTCGCCGGCCCCGGCAATCCCGCGGAAACGGCGCAGCTTCCCGCCTTCCGCGACGGTTCGGCCGCGGAGGCAACCGTCCTGCCCGACATGCTCGTCCACGGGTCCGCCCCCCTCGCCCCCAGCCCCGCGGGCAACACCTCCACCATCACGGCGGCCCAGATCGACGTGAGCGGCCAGGGGCTGGCGGCGCCCTTCACCCGGGCGCTGCTCGCCGTCCCGGGGGTCTCCCAGGACAGCGGAGGGCTGGTCCATTTCCGGGAGGAGGACCCCTACTATCAGTACTATCTCAACGGCATCCCGCTGCCCTCGGGCATCAGCGGCTTCGGCCAGGACCTCGACACCCTCGACGTCAAATCGGTCACCACCGCGGTCGGGGCGCTGCCGGCCCAATACGCCTGGGGAAGCTACGGGATCGTCGACGTCCAGACCCGGGCGGGCGCCACCCCGCCGACCCTGACCGTCTCCAGCTACGGCGGCAGCTACGACACCGTCCATCCCAGCGTGGCCTACTCCGGGGCCTCCGGCCCCACCGATCTCTTCGTCTCCGCCAGCTATCTCCACGACGACCTGGGGATCGAGAACCCGGCCCCTTCGTCCACCCCGCTCCACGACCTCACCGACCAGTACAAGGCCTTCGCCTCGCTCTCCCGCTCCCTCACGGGCGACCGCCGGTTCAGCGCGATCCTGGGGGGCTCCTGGTCCTCCTTCGAAATCCCCGACCTCCCCGGCCAGGTTTCCGCCATCGAATTCCGCGGCCGGGCCCGGGCGGTTCCGGTCGCCGCCTCCGCCACCCTCAACGAGACCCAGACGGAGCAGTCCGACTATGCCATCGAGGCCTATCAGGCCTCCGGCGGCGAGACGACCTGGGCCCTTTCCAACGCCACGCGTTTCAGCGCCGTCATCTTCCGGCCCGACGCCCCGGGCGATTTGTACTTCCAGGGCGTCGCCAGCCGGGTGGCGCGGGGCATCCTCAGCGACGAGATCCGCGCCGACGCCAGCCATCGCTGGGCCGAGCACCATACCCTCCGCGCGGGCGCCCGCCTGGCCGTGTCCTATACCCGGACCGGCGAAGGCGTCGGAGTCTTCGCCGCGGACGACGACGACCGGGACCCCGTCACCGGGCAGACCATCGTCACTTCGGTCCCACCGTTCCGCATCACGGACCGCCATGACAAGTACGGCGTGGACACGGGCCTGTACGCCGAGGACGAATGGGCGGCCGCGCCGCGGCTGGCCCTGAATCTCGGGCTGCGGCTGGACACCACCCACGCCTACGTGACGGCGAGCCAGCTCAGCCCGCGGCTGATCGCCACCTATCAGCTCGCCCCGGGCACGGTCCTCCACGCCGGCTACGCGCGCTACTTCATCCCCCCGCCCCTCGAGAGCGTCTCGCCGGCCAGCGTCAGCAAGTTCGACGGCACCACCAACGCCGCCGGGATCGAGACCGACGACCCGGTGAAGCCGGAGCGTTCCGACTACCTCGACGCGGGCCTGACCCAGGATTTCGGCGGCGGGTGGGAGGGGGGCCTCGACGCCTACGACAAGCGCGCGCGCGACCAGATCGACGACGGCCAATTCGGCGCGGCCAATATTTACTCGCCCTACAATTTCGGGCGGGCGCACATCTACGGGCTCGAGGCCTCGCTGCGCTTCGCCCGCGGCGGGTTGTCGGCCTATGGCAGCTTCGCCGCGGCCCAGTCCTGGGCCCAGGGCATCGTCTCCAGCGAATTCGAGTTCGATCCCGACGAGCTGGCCGCCGTCAACGCCCACGCCATCCATCCCGACCAGACCCAGTTCTACACCGCGTCGGCCGGGCTCTCCTATTCCTGGCGGCGCCTGAACGTCCATGCCGACGCGATCTACGGGAGCGGCATCCGCTCCGGCTTCGCCAACCGCGACAGCCTGCCCGCCAACTACCCCGTCGACCTCGGGGCCGCCTACCATTGGGCGCGGATCAGCGTGCGCCTCGACCTGATCAACGCCTTCGACCAGGTGTACCTGCTCGATGACGGCACCGGCGTCGGCGTCGGAGCCCCCCGGTACGGCCGCCGGCGGGGCGTCTACGCGGGGGTCTCCCGCGTTTTCTGACGCGGGCTATTTCACCCCGGCGCGGGCGGCGTCGGCCAGGACCGCGCGAAGAAACCCGCGCTTGGGCCGGTTCAGCTGCTTGCCCGGCCAGCGCTCGGGCGCCTGATCGTACGGCCGGAGGAAGTCCAGCGCCGCCTGCAGGCTGCCCCCGCCCGGGGCGCGGAAGTGCGCCAGATCGACGCCGACGCCCTGGGCGAGGCGCGCGAGCTCGAACTGAGCCTGGAGGTTGAAGGCGCTGTAGGTCAGGCCGTCCTCCCGCGAGAGCTCCTCCGGCTGGCTGCCGTCCGGCCGGATCTGCCAGCCGATCCGGGCGCGGTCCTCCTCGCAGAGTCCGCGGGCGGCGGCCTCGTCCCCCACATAAAGGGCGATCGCGGCGGCCTGGGCCAGGAACCAGGAGCCGTGGTTGTTGCGGGCCGCGTGCTCGGCCCGCCCGTTCTCGGAATGGAGCATCCACTCCAGGTAGGTCCGGAACCAGCCGTCGATCGCGGCCTGGTCCGGCGGCGCGATCGCCCCCGAATCCCGGAGGAGCCGCAGCGCGTCGACGGTCTCGGCGAACTTCCGCGCGTCGAGAATTCCGGTGGGATTGCCGTGGTCGTGGTGGCGGCCGAGCTGGACCTGGGCGTACTCCAGGTTCGGGCTCATCCGCGTCGCCGGAGCGACGAACCAGGCCTTGAGCCATACCGCCGCCCGGTCGGCGTATTCCCGGCGACGGGTCGCAGCCCAGCCCAGCGCCAGGTCGCGGACGGCATCCTGCATCGTGCCCAGCCGGCCCTCGTCGCCCAGGCGGACCTGCGCCAGGTTGGCGTGCCCGTCGTGGCGCACGAAGGGCAGGCCGTCCCGGGACTTGGGATCGGGCCACCAGTATCGCGCGTAGCTCACGTAGTCGCGCGCGTCGCCGGTGGGCGAAGGCGCCGGCTTGTCCACGATCAACACCAGGGGAGCGGCGAGCGCGGCGTCGGCCCGCCGGGCGCGGGCGGCGGGGTCGTCCGCGCGCGGATCGAGCAGGAAGGGCCCGCCCGCGAGCAGGGCCGCCAGGAAGAGCATGCGGCATCGAATCCCCCCCGCGGGCCCCGGGCGAGCCCATTCCGAGACGGTCCGACAGCTTAGGCCTCGGCAACGCTTCGCCCGGCCGTAGGCTCCGCACCATGCGCTCACGTCCCCAGGAAGTCCGCCTCGGCATCATCGGCCTCGGCGTGATGGGGCGCCATCACGCGGCGAACGTGCTCGCGGGGAAGGTCCCGCGGCTGCGCCTGGCGGCGGCGGCCGAGACCAATCCGGACAAGCTCCAGGGCCTCGACGGCGTCCGGGCCTTCGCCTCGCCGGAGGCCATGATCGCCTCGGGGACGATCGATGCCGTGCTGATCGCCACCCCGCACTTCCAGCACACCCCCCTCGGCATCCAGGCACTCAAGGCGGGCCTGCATGTCCTGGTGGAAAAGCCGATCTCGGTGCACAAGGCGGACGCGCAGCGCCTGATCGCGGCCCACCGCCGCAAGGACCGGGTCTTCGCCGCGATGTTCAACCAGCGGACCGACCCCTACTTCCTGCACCTGCGCGAGCTGATAGTGCGGGGGGAACTGGGCGAGATCCGGCGGGTGAACTGGACGATCACCAACTGGTTCCGGACGGAGCGCTACTATGCCTCCGGCTCCTGGCGCGCGACCTGGGCCGGCGAGGGCGGCGGCGTGCTCCTCAACCAGTGCCCGCACAATCTCGACCTGCTGCAGTGGCTTTTCGGCCTGCCGCGGCGGGTGCGGGCATTCTGCCAGTTCGGGCGGTACCACGACATCGAGGTCGAGGACGATGTCACCGCCTACCTCGAGTTTCCCAACGGCGCCACCGGCGTCTTCCTCGCCACCACCGGCGAGGCGCCCGGCACGAACCGGCTGGAGGTCGCGGGGGAACGGGGGCGGGTGGTCTATGAGCGCGACCAGATGGCCTTCACCCGCAACGAGGTCCCGATGTCGGAGTTCTCCCGCAGGGCCGAGGCCTCCTTCGCGCAGCCCGCCACCCGCGAGACGGTGTTCACCGCGCCGGACCACGGTCCGCAGCACCTCGGAGTGCTCCAGAACTTCACCGACGCCATCCTCGACCGCGCCCCCCTCCTCTGCCCCGCGGCGGAGGGGATCCGCTCGCTCGAGCTGGCCAACGCCATGCTGCTCTCGACCTGGACCGGGAAGACGATCGAGCTGCCGATGAACGCGCGGGCGTACGCCGGCTGGCTGAAGAGGAAGATCGCCGCCTCGAAGCCGAAGCGCCGGATCAAGGCCAGGACCTCCGCGGACGATTTCGCGAAATCCTTCGCCAGGTAGGGAACGGGCCCGGCCTGACTTTGTGGGGCCGCCCCGATGGCCCGGCGGCGGGCCCCGGGCTACGGTGCGGCATGAAAGCCCTCGTTTACCGCGGTCCGCGCGACGTCCGGGTGGAAAACGTCGACGACCCCGAAATCGAAAAACCCACCGACGTGCTGGTGCGGATCACCACCACCAACATCTGCGGCTCGGACCTCCACATGTACGAGGGACGGACCAGCGTGGAGAAGGGCAAGGTGCTCGGGCACGAGAACCTGGGCGAAGTGGTCGAGGTGGGCGAGGCGGTGGCGCGGATCAGGGTCGGCGACCGGGTCTGCCTGCCCTTCAACATCGGCTGCGGCTTCTGCAAGAACTGCGAGCGCGGCCTGACGGGCTTCTGCCTGACCACCAATCCCGGCAGCGCCGGCGCGGCCTACGGCTACGCCGAAATGGGGCCCTACAGCGGAGGCCAGGCGCAGCTGCTGCGCGTGCCCTTCGGCGACTTCAACTGCCTCAAGCTGCCGGACGACGCCGAAGAGAAGGAGAAGGATTACGTGATGCTCTCCGACATCTTCCCCACCGGCTGGCACGCGACCGAGCTCGCCGGCCTCCGCCCCGGCGACTCGGTGGTCATCTGGGGGTGCGGCCCGGTCGGGCTGATGGCCGCCCATTCGGCCATGATCAGGGGCGCTCGCCAGGTCATCGTGGTGGACCGCCATCCGGACCGCCTGAACCTGGCGAGGCGGATCGGCGCCGTCGCCCTCGACGACTCGAAGGGCTCGCCGGTCGACCAGATCATCGACCTGACCGAGGGCGGGGCGGATTGCGGCTGCGAGTGCGTCGGCTACCAGTGCCACGACCCCGCCGGCCACGAGGTGCCGAACCAGACCATGAACGACCTGGTCAAGTCCGTGCGGGCGACCGGCGGGCTGGGCGTGGTCGGCGTCTTCACCCCGGAAGACCCGGGCGGCGCCGACGCGCTGGCGAAAAAGGGGGAGATCGCCTTCGACCTCGGCGCCTTCTTTTCCAAGGGCCTGCATATGGGGACCGGCCAGTGCAACGTGAAGTCGTACAACCGCCAGCTGCGGGACCTGATCCACGCCGGCCGCGCCCAGCCCTCCTGGATCATCTCGCACGAGCTGGAGCTGGACCAGGCCCCCGGCGCCTACCAGCACTTCGACTGCCGCGACCAGGGCTGGACCAAGGTGATCCTGCACCCCAACGGATTCTGAGAAAACCGTCGCCTCGGGGCCGGCACCCGCCACGCTGGCGGGGCCCCATGCTCCTGGGAGTCTGCTCCGACCCGTTCGCCATCCGGTCCTTCCCCCGGCCGCTGCCCTTCGACTTCATCGAGGGCCACGTCCAGAACTTCCTCCTGCCCGAGGCTCCCGAGGCTGAATTCGCGCCCCACGACGCCGCGCTGGCGGGGGCGGGAGTCCCGATGCCGGCGGCCAACTGCCTCTTTCCCGCCGACCTCAAGGTGGTGGGGCCGGCCGTGGACCTGGTCCGCTTCGACCGCTATGTGGAGTCGGCCTTCCGGCGGGCCCAGCGCTGCGGGCTGCGCCTGGTCGTCTTCGGCAGCGCGGGGGCCCGGATGGTGCCCGAGGGCTTCCCCAAAACCCGCGCCTTCGAGCAGTACGTCGAGGCGCTGAAGCGGATGGCGCCGGTGGCCCAGCGCCACGGCATCACCCTGGTGGTCGAGCCGCTCAACCGCGGCGAATGCAACCTCATCAACAC
>DASZWO010000059.1:0-7075 GCA_035546595.1 Opitutaceae bacterium | reverse complement strand
CCGGCAGCGGCACAAGGGCCACGCGGAACCCGAGGTTGAAAAAGCTCTCGCCCGGCACGTTCCGGCTCCGCGCCGCCGAGCGGCAGCTCGCCGCGTAGCTGTACCAGCTGCCTCCGCGGTGCACGTGGATCGTCCCGGAATCCGGTCCCGCCGGGTCGACCGCGACGGCCGAGGGATCCGGGTAGGCTCCGAACCAGTCGCTGCACCATTGCCAGACGTTCCCCAGCATGTCGTAGAGGCCCCAGGCGTTGGGCCGCTTCAAGGCCACGTCGCGGGGGCCGGCCCAGTCGCCCGCGTACTGCTTGCCCTGGAGCTCGCGCACCAGCCAGCCGCGCCCGCGATAGCCGACGCTGCTGTTGCCGCCGTACCAGGCGATCGCGTCGAGGGCGGGCGCGTTGAAATTCCCCAGGATTCGGATCGGCCCGGCATAGGTGGCGGTCTGCGTCCCGGCCCGGCAGGCATATTCCCATTGGCTCTCGGTGGGCAGGGAATAGCCATAGCCGGCCGGGATCGTTCCCGTTCCCTTGGTCAGGTCGTTCAGCCTTCGGCAGAAGGCCATCGCCTCGTTCCAGGTGACGTAGTACATCGCCACCTGGTCGTCCGTCGCCCCGAGGTACTGCCGGGGGTCGCCGCCCGCCGGGGTGTTCTTGGCCGCCTCCGCCGCCAAGTCCGTCCCCATCACGGTGCGCCAGGCCTTGTGGGTGACCACGGTGCTGCCGAGCCAGAAGGGATGGGAAATCCGGACGGGGTGCTGCCATTCGCTCGAATCATGCCCCGGCTCGTCCTCCGGGCTTCCCATGGTGAAGTCGCCCGCCGGAATCGGCCGCATTTCGAGGCCGATCAGGGTGATCCGGTAGGGCTTTCCGGCCACCACCCGGTCCTGGACGAGAAGCGAGACCGAGGTTTCCATCGACGTCCCGGGGGCGGCCGCCGTCGCAACCTGGGCGCAAAGCCGGCCACCGCCCAGCCCCGGGGCGAGAGGCAGGAGGACCAAGGCCGCGACGATGCGCTGGAAGAGCATCAGCCTGGGGCCAGGCTAAGGTCCGCGCGCCCGCCCCGCAAGCATGGAGGACGGGTTGCTACTATCCAAGCCATGCGCGCCCGCCTGCTCCTGTTCGGCCTTTGGGCGTTCGCCCCCGGCGCCCCGGGGGCCGAGGCGCCGGAGCTGCCTGTGGTGCCGCTCGCCATTCCCGGCTATGCCCTGCGGGTTTTGGATGTGCAGAAGAAGGTGATCCTCCAGGCCGCCGGGCGGGAGGTCGAAGCCTCGGTGCCGATCTTCATCTACTATCCGGCCGCGGCGCAGACCGAGGCGGTGGGGCTGGTCCGCCAGGCGCGGGACGGGCTGCTCCGGCTCCGCGACAAGCGGGAGTGGAGCGCGGCGGAGCTGCACGCCGTCGTCGCGCAGCTCGAGGCGGGCCTGGCCGAGTTGGAGAAAGAGGGGAAGCCCTGAGCCGTGGCTCCCGTCCGCTACCACCGCCAGCTGGGCCGGTCCCTCTACATCTGGGGAGTCTTCACCCCGAGCGATTTCGCGGCGCTGATCGCCGGGCTCGCCGCCAACCTGCTGCTCTTCGACAGCACCTGGGGGATGATCGGCCTGCTGGGCGGCTATCCGGCCTACCTGGCGCTCTTCCGCCTCGGCCGGCCCGCCGGATACGACGCGCATCTCTTCCGGTCGCTCTTCGCCGCCCGCCGGCTGCGCCCCGGCCGCGGCCGCTTCCGGCCGGCCTTCCGCCCGTGATCGCGCCCTTCATCCGCAAGTCCGGGCGGAGCCGGGATCTGGACGGTCCCACCCTGGAGCGGGAGCTCTCGCCGCTCGCCGTCCACCGCGGTCTGGTCATCAACCGGGACCGCTCCCTCGGCTACGGCTTCCGCCTCGACGCGCCGTACACCCCGACGCTGGGCGATGACCGCCTCGGCGCCGCCTACGCGGCGCTGGGGGGAGTCCTCAACGCCCTGCCGGAGCACTTCGACCTGCAGGTGATCTGGACCCAACACGCGCGCGCGGCCGAGCTGGCCCGGCGCCTGCGGGCGGCGGAGTTCTCCCCCGGCCTGGTCGGGGAGGTGCAGCGGGAGCAGCAGGAGAACCTGCTGGGCCTGCTGCGCGAGGGCCACCTGCGCTGGATCGAGGTCTACCTGGTGCTGGTGCGCAAGCTGCCGGGCGGCGAGGGCGAACTCCGCCGCCTGGGGTCCGATCCCCGCGCGCGCCCTCCCCTCTGGCGCCGGATCGAGGACGTCTTCACCGGCGCGCGCGAGCGCTTCCAGTATGACCGCGAAAGCTTCGCCGCGGCGGCCGCGGAAATGCTCGTCCAGGCGCGGTCGCTCGCCGCGGTCCTGCAGGGCCTCGGCTGGGGGCCGGAGCCCTTGGACGAGGCGGCGGTGGCCCGGCTGTTCTTCCAGCGCTGGAACCCTCGGGCCTTCGAGGCGGGCGGCGATCCCCCGGCGGCCGCCGGCCGCGGCGGAACGCCGTTCACCGAGCTCTTCCTCCAGGGCGAGTTCCGCTGGGATCCCGCCGGCCGCGAGGTGCCGGCGGGCATGGCGGAGCTCGACGGCCGCTGGCACGCGGTGCTGAGCCTGCAGGAGCCCCCGGCGGCGATGGCCCGGCCGGTCTTCGACGAATTCCTGCTGCTGGGAGGCCTCTTCGGCGCCGAGCTGGTCGTCAACGCCGAGCGCGGAGACCGCGCGGACCGGATCCGGCGGCTGCGGATCCTCCTGCGGCAGCGGCAGGCCGACGCCGAGACGGCGGCCAACCCGGCGGAGCGGGCGGCGACGGAGCAGCTCACCCAGGAGCTGGAGGAGATGGGAGCCCATTCCGAGGCGACCTGGAGGGCCGCCTGCTACCTGCGGCTCTGGGCGGCCAGCCCCGCCGAGCTTGCGCAGCGCATCGCCTCCGCCCAGGCGCTGGCGCGCTCGCGGGACATGGTCCTGATCCAGGAGCGGCGGGCGCTCTGGGCCTACTGGCGGGCGAGCCAGCCGTTCTGGACCCAGGACCGGGACCGCTACCGCCTCCTGGAATATTCCACCCGGCAGCTGGCGCGGCTGCTGCCCCTCTGCGGCCAGCCGACCAACCTCGACCCGGGAAAGGCGACTGGCGTCCTCTACCAGACGGCCTCCCGCAGCCTCTTCAACTGGATCGTCCCCGACGAGAGCCTCTTCGCCAACCCGCACCACCTCATCGTCGGTGGCACCGGCTCGGGGAAGTCGGCGCTGGAGGACGAGAACCTCATCGCCATGCGCCGCCGCGGCGCCCGGGTGGTGATCGTGGACCTCGGCGGCTCCTTCGAGAACTTCTGCGGGTCGAGCGGCGGCGTCTACGTCGACTACGACATCAAGAGCCGGGCCAACCGCCTCAACCCCCTCTGGCTGCCCCCCGGGTCGGCCCCGGACGCCGAGACGCTGCGCTCGCGGGTCCTCTGGCTGGAGGGGCTGGTGCGGGAGCGGAGCCAGCGGCTGCCCGCCGCCGACCTGGTCCTGCTGGAGGACGCCCTGCGGCGGGCGTATTTCCGGGACCTGCGCGAGCCGGTCTACCTGCGGGACGTGCGCGCGCTGCTCGGACGCGAGGAGGCCGGGGCCGCGCTCGCCCAGCGCCTGGGCCCGTGGTGCGACGAGGGCTCCCTCGCCAATCTCTTCGACGGCCCGGCCCAGGTCGACCTGGCCGCGCCCGTCGTGGTCTTCGACCTCAAGCGGGTGGTCCACGACCAGCGCGACGAGGACCTCAGCCGGGTGATCTTCAATTCCATCGTGGCGACGGTCTCGAGCCTGTCCCTCGCCTCCGGACCCGAGCCCAAGTTCCTCACCTTCGACGAGGCGGGGGTGATGCTGAAGGACGAGGCCACGGCGGAATTCATCGAGTACTGCTTCCGCACCCTGCGGAAGACGGGGGTCGCGGTCTGCGCCATCTCCCAGGGGCTGGAGGATTTCCTCGGCAACCGCCGGGCCCGCAGCGCCTTCGTCGGGGCCGCCGACAACCTCTTCGTCCTCAAGCAGGACAACTACGACAAGGCCCGCCTGATCGCGGAGGAGAAGGGCCTCTCGGCGGCCGAGCTGCAGCACGTCCTGGCCGTCAACACCGTGCCCGGAAGCCATGCCGAGTTCCTCCTCGTGCAGAAGACCCCGCACGGGCAGCGGACCCTGCACTTGGTCAGCGCCTCCACCCCGCTGAAGTACGCCTTCACCTGCAACTCCCGCGAGGACCGCCGCCAGCTCCAGGCCTACCTGGCGGAGGGCCTGTCCCGGGCCGAAGCCGTCCGCCGGTTCGCGCGCGAGCACCCCGCCGGGGTCTTTTCCTCGCGCCTGGCCCCCTCCCATGCGGCGTGAGATGGCCGCGCTCCTGGCCGCCGCCGTGCTCGGCGGCTGCGCCGCTCCGGCCCCTCCCGCGCCCGGCGCGAGCGCCGCGGACCTGGCGGCGGACCGCGCGCGCCGCGAGGAGCGCCTGAAGCTGATGCAGGAATACTGGCAGGAGGCCACCGCCGGGCGGGCCCCGCCCTCGCCCGCGCCGGCGGCGCCGCTCCTGCGCTACCCCGCCGGCACCTACGACGGCGTCGCCTTCGGCCCGCGCCTCGCGCCCGACCCGTCGCTGGGGGAGCCCGCCCGATGAGCCGCGCCGCCCCGCTGCCCCGCGCCGCGCTCGCGGCGCTGCTCGCGCTGGCCTGGGCCGCCCCCGCGCGCGCCGTCCTCGGCGTCGGCGACATCGTCTTCGATCCGGAGAACACCGCCCAGACGATCAACGTCCTCCGCCAGGCGCAGCAGCAGTTCGACCGGCTGGGCAGCCTGCTGGGCGTCTCCACCCGCCAGCTCGACCAGCTGCTCTCCCTCGCGGCCGCCCTGGGCGACCCGGCCGAGGCGGCCGCGTTTTCGCGGGCGGCGACGCCCGCCGAGCTGCAGGCGGCGGTGCGGGCGGTCCCGGGCCTCGCCGCCGCCGACCTGTCCACGCTCTTCAATCCCCAGGGCTGGCTCGACGCGTTTCTCGGCCTTCCGCCCGCGCAGTGGGACCTGGCGGTCGGACGGCCCAATGCCATCGCCGGCGGCCTCTGGGCGGCGGACGGCGCCGAACGCGCCGGCTCGGCCGAGCCGGCGGACTATGCGCAGTGGTATTCCGGCCGGGCGCCGGAGGACCAGTACAACCTCGCCCGGCGCGCGGCGGCCGACTTGAGCGGGCTGCTGGCGGGCGCGTGGCTGCAGCGCGGCCGCGAGCGGCGGGTGCGGCTGGAGGCGCTGGCCGCCGCCGCCGCCGCGGACCGCGACCGGGCCGGCCGGGCCCAAACGTCCGCCGACCAGCAGCGCGCCCGGGCCCAGCTCGCCGCCCGCGCCAACGACATCCTGCTGCAGTCCTCCGCCGAGGCCGCCGAGACCGCGGAGGCGCAGGTGCGCGCGGCGCAGGCGCAGGCCGGGCTGCTGCGGGAGGCGGCCGAAGCCCGCCGCGACGCGGAGGAAATGGCGCTCGACGCCCCGCCATGAGCGGCCCGCTGGGCGGGACGACCCTCTCCGCCGGCCTGGCCGACGCCCAGGCCCAGCTGCAGCAGGCGCTCGGCGCCGACTCCGGCGCGGGCGATCTCGCCGCCCTCGCCGCGGCCTACCGCGCCAGCGGCGGCGGGCCGGTGCTCTCCTTCCTCGGCATCAATCCCTTCCAGGTCCTGGCGACCGGGGCCTTTCACACCCTGTACTGGAGCACCGTCGTCATCCTGCTCGGGGTCGTCGCGGTGATCGCGATGCAGCAGTCGCTGCTCGGCCGGCAGACGATGCGCGCCCGCCACCCGCTCGCCTCCCTCGCCCAGGCGAACTTCCGCCTCCTGGTCGGCGCGGTGACCCTCGCCAACGTGCCGCTGCTCTACGCCTTCGCGGTCACGGTCAACGGCGCGGTCTCGCGCGGGCTCCAGGCGGTGGCCGCCCAGTCGATGCAGGACCTCCTCCGGGCGGGGAGCCTGGGCGCGCTGACCTTCGCCCAGGCCCGCGCCGACGCGGTGCGGCGGGCCGCGGACCGCCGCGTGCTCGCCCTCTATCCCGCCGGCGCCGCCCGCGGTGAGATGGCCGCATTGGCCGGCTGGTACAACGCGCTCGCCGCCGCCGCGGGCGCGCCGGATGCCCTCCCCGCGCTGGATCCGGCCCAATGGGATCCATCCGTGCCCGACGACCGGGCCGTGGCCTACATCGGGCGCAACCTGGTGCAGCGCTTCGCGCCCCTGCTGCAGACGCTGGCCTCGCTGCCGCCCGAGACGACCCTGGAGGTCGCCTTCCCCGCCGGGCGCGCCTCGGCGCTGCCGCCGCTCTCGGCGGCCCTGGCGGCGGAGGACGCCCAGGCCGCCAGCGCGCTGGCCCAGGCGAGCGTTCCGGCGAACGCGGGCCTCCTCGAATCCGCCCGGCGCGCCTACGCCGCCGGGGTGCAGGAGCAGGCCCTGGCCTACCTCGACCGCCAGCTGCTGCCGCTCCTCGGGGCCTCGCCCAGCCTGGCGCAGCGCGCGAAGGCCTGGTTCTCGGACCAGGTGGAGCGCGCGGCGGCGGCGGCGGGCGGCTGGGCCGCCCGCTGGCGCGACCTGGTCGACTGGATGGGCCGGGCGGTCGGGGTCGTGCTCACCCGGGCGGTCGCCTTCTGCTTCACCCTCGGCGTGCGGGTCCTGATGGAGGTCGACCTCTTCGTCCTGACCCTGGCGCTTCCGCTCTGGCTGCTGCCGGCCACCGAGGAGGCGTTCTACGGCGTGCTGCGCTCCCTGGTCTCGCTGAGCGTGATGGTCCCCGCCTACCAGTTCGTCATGCTGCTGGTCGACGCGCTGATGGGGCTGGTCCTGAAGTACCTCATTTTCGGGCCCGCGGCGGCCGGAGGCTCCCTCGCGGCTTCGGCGGGCTACGGGACGGCGGCGGCCATCGCCGCGATCGCGAGCGGCGGCGAGCTCATCGCGCTGGCCTCCTTCTGCTATGTCTTCGCCTACCTCTTCCTGGCGGTCTACGCCGCGCTGCAGACGCCCAGGCTGGTGCACCGCTTCGTCCGCGGCGCCGGCGCGGGCGCGGCGTTCCTCGCGGCCTTCGGCACCGGGCTGGTGGCCGGGGCCGCGAGCGCGGTGGCCACGGCGGCCGTCGCGGCGGG
>DASZWO010000058.1:0-82616 GCA_035546595.1 Opitutaceae bacterium | reverse complement strand
CGCCGCCGGGCGGGAGGGCGGCGCCAGGGGCTCCGCCACGGGCGCCGGGGGGCTGTCGGCCACCGAGGTCGGCGCGGGGGCGGCGTAGACCGGCGGCGGGGGAGCGGAGGAGTCGCGGGCCGCGGCCAGCTGCGCGCGCAGCGAGCTGTTCTCCTGCCGCAGCCGCTCCAGCTCGTCGAGCGAGGCCACCGCCAGGGTCTTGTCGTCGGTCGGCTGCCCGGGGAGCGAGCGGAGGAATTCCCGCTTGGCCACCGCGATCTGCCCGCGCACGTCGGCCGCGTTGGGCGAGTTCGGCTCCAGCTCCAGATAGCGCTCGAAATGGTACACCGCCCGGAACTGGTCCTTGATGTAGACCAGCTCGATCGCGCCGGCCTCGAGGTGCGACTGCGGCGCCTGGTCGCCGCGCTTGACGATCAGCTTGAGGTAGTCGGCCAGGGCCTCCTGGTAGCGCCCCTCGTGCTCCAGGCGCTGGCCCTCCCGGTAAAGCGGCTCGTCGGTCTCGTTCGCCATCGGCGCGTTGTCCCCGCCGCAGCCGGAAAACGCCAGCGCCGCCGCCAGCCCGAGGACCAGGCGCGCCCGAATCCTCCCCGGCCCGGCCGGGAAAGGGATTGAAGGGTCGCGCATGAACGGTAAATTTCGCCCTCAATTCCGCTAATTCAACGCTAAATGCCCATCGACTCGAAATCCGCCCTGGCCCGGGCACGGGCCTGCATCCGGCTCGAGCGGGCGGCCCTGGAGCAGACCGGCCGGAAGCTGGGCCGGGAATTCGTGGCCACGGCGCGGGCGGTGGACGCGGCGGCGGCGGCCGGCGGCAAGCTGATCTTCAGCGGCGTCGGCAAGTCCGCCCACATCGCCCAGAAGGTGGCGGCGACCTTCAACAGCACCGGAGTCTCCTCCTGCTTCCTCGACCCGACCCAGGCGCTGCACGGCGACCTCGGCCTGTGCGAGGAGGGCGACCTGGCGCTGCTGCTGAGCAACAGCGGGCAGTCCGACGAGATGCTCCGCCTCGTCCCGCTGCTCAAGCGCTTCGGCCTGAAGATCGTCGCCTTCACCGGCCACCCGGACTCCGACCTGGCGCGGGGCGCCGACTTCCGGCTCCTCTACCACGTGCCGCGCGAGGCCTGCCCGCTCAAGCTCGCCCCCACCGCCAGCACCACCGCCGCGCTCGCCCTGGGCGACGCGCTCGCCATGGTGCTGCTCGAGGCGCGCGGCCTGACCCGGGACGACTTCGCCCGCTATCACCCGGCGGGCAACCTCGGGCGGGTGCTGCTCCTGCGGGTGAAGGACATCATGCGCGCGGGGGCGCGGGTGCCGGTCGCCCCGGACTCCGTCACCGTCCAGGACGCGATCCTGGCCATGACCAAAGCCAAGAGCGGGAGCATCGCGCTGGTGAACCGGCGGACCGGACGCCTGTCTGGCATCCTCACCGATGGAGACTTCCGCCGCAGCGCGCTGACCGGGCCCGGATTCCTGGCCGAGCCCGCCTCCCGCTTCATGACCCGAACGCCCAAGACCATCCGCGAGGACGCCCTCGGAACCGACGCCGTGCGCCTGTTCGAGGCCCACAAGATCGACGACCTGATCGTGGTGGACCGCAAGGGGCGCCCCGTCGGGCTGGTCGACGGCCAGGACCTCCCGAAATTCAAGCTGGTGTGAAGACTCCCGTCCGCATCGGCATCGTCGGGATGGGCGGCTTCGCCGCCTGGCACCACAACACCGTCATGCGGCTGGAGGAGCGGGGCCACGCCAAGCTGATCTGCACCTGCGACCCGCAGGCCGCCACCTTCGCCGAGGCCCAGCAGGGCTGGCGCCTCGACCAGCGGGGCGTGGGCGTCTTTCCCGACTACCGCGCGATGCTCGAGGCCTGCGCGGGCAACCTCGACCTGGTGGTGGTGCCGACCCCGATCCAGCTCCACGCCGAAATGCACGAGGCGGCGACCGCGCGCGGCCTCCCGGTCTACCTGGAAAAGCCCCCCACCCTGGACTACGCCGAGCTGGAGCGCATGATCGCGGCCGACCAGCGGGCCCGCAAGGCGTCGCTGGTGGGCTTCAACTTCATCGTGGAGAAGCCTCGGCTCGCCCTGAAGGAGCGCCTGCTCGCCGGCGAGTTCGGGGCGGTGCGCGGGGCCACCCTCAGCGCGCTCTGGCCCCGGCCGACCAGCTACTTCGCGCGCACCGACTGGGCCGGCCGGCTGCTGGTCGACGGCAAGCTCGTGCTCGACTCCTGCTTCGGCAACGCCATGGCCCACTTCGTCCACAACATGCTGTTCTGGACCGGGGGCCCCCAGCTCTTCAGCTGGGCCCAGGTCGCGGCGGTCCGGGCCGAGCTCTACCGCACCCACGCCATCGAGGGCGCGGACACCTTCTTCGTCGAGACCGACACCGACTCCGGCATCACCATGCGCTTCGCCCTGTCCCACGCCTGCGCCGGCCAGGGCTCGCACGTCGAGACGGTGCTCTGCGACCGGGCGGTGCTCGACTACGCCGTGGGCCGCCACCTCGAGGTGCGCTGGACCGACGGCCGGGTGGAGCGCGCCGAGCTCGAGCCTTTCGACGGCCTGGCCGAGAACCACCTCGAGTACTACCGCTACCTGCAGGGCGAGACCCAGCGGCCCGCCACCACCCTGGTGGACTCCCGCCCCTTCGTCGCGCTCAACGACCTGGCCTACGTCTCCAGCGGCCGGATCGCGCCGATCCCGGCGCGCCTGGTCAGCGGCGTCCGCGACGACAAGGACCAGAAGGACTACCTCACCGTCGCCGGCCTCCAGGCCACGGTGGACCAGTTTCTCGGCCGGGGCCTCTGGCCGGGCGCCAACGGCTGGGAGCGGGAGGGCGGCGAGGTCGTCACCCCGGCCGCCGACCTGGCGCGACTGGACGGCGTGGTGCGCCAGATGGCCGCGGGCCGGGCGGGTTGACGGGCCGCGTCCGGCCCCTAGGCTGGGCGCCTCGCCCATGCCACCGCCCGCCTTCGCCTACCAGGACCCCCTTCCCCTCGCCGAGGACCCCACCGAATACCGCCTGCTCTCCCGCGAGGGCGTCGGCACCGCCGATTTCGGGGGCCGCGAGATGCTCACGGTCGCGCCGGAGGCCCTGGCCTACCTCGCCCAGCAGGCGTTCCACGACTGCGCCTTCATGCTCCGGCCGGAGCACGTGCGCCAGGTGGCCGCGATCCTGGACGATCCCGAGGCCTCGCCCAACGACCGCTACGTCGCCCTCACGCTGCTGAAGAACGCCGAAATCGCCGCCCAGGGCATCCTGCCGATGTGCCAGGACACGGGGACCGCCTCGATCTTCGGCAAGAAGGGCCAGCAGGTCTGGACGGGCGCGGACGACGCCGAATGGCTCAGCCGCGGGGTCTACGAGTGCTACACCCGCGAGAACCTGCGCTATTCGCAGATGGCGCCGCTCGACCTCTGGCAGGAGGCCAACACCGGGACCAACCTCCCGGCGCAGATCGACCTCCACGCCGTCCCGGGCGCGGACTACAAGTTCCTCTTCGTGGCCAAGGGAGGGGGATCCGCCAACAAGCTCCTGCTCTTCCAGGAGACCAAGGCGGTGCTCAACCCGAAGAGCTTCGAGAAATGGGTGCTGGAGAAGCTGCCCTACCTCGGCACCGCGGCCTGCCCGCCCTACCACCTCGCCTTCGTCGTCGGCGGCACCAGCGCGGAGGCGACGATGAAGACGCTCAAGCTCGCCACCACCCGCTATCTCGACGCGCTCCCCACCTCCGGCAACGCGCAGGGCCGGGCCTTCCGCGACCTGGAGTGGGAGAAGCGGATCGTCGAGCTCAGCCGCAAGACCGGCATCGGGGCGCAGTTCGGCGGCAAGTACTTCGCGCTGGACGCGCGGGTGATCCGCCTGCCGCGCCACGGGGCGAGCTGCCCCATCGGGATCGGCGTCTCCTGCAGCGCCGACCGCAACATCAAGGCCAAGATCACCCGCGAGGGGATATTCCTGGAGACGCTCGAGGCCGACCCCGGCCGCTTCATCCCGCCGGCGGCCCGGGCCCTGAAGGACGGGGAGAGCGTGCGGATCGACCTCCGCCGCCCGATGGCGGAGGTGCTGGCCGAGCTCTCCCGCCACCCGGTCACGACCCGCGTCCTGCTCACCGGGCCGCTGATCGTCGCGCGCGACATCGCCCACGCGAAGCTGAAGGAGCGGGTGGACGCCGGTCAGGGGCTGCCGCAGTACTTCAAGGACCACCCGGTTTACTACGCCGGCCCGGCCAAGACGCCGAAGGGCTACGCCTCCGGCTCGTTCGGCCCCACCACCGCCGGCCGGATGGACAGCTACGTCGATCTCTTCCAGTCGCTCGGCGGCTCGATGGTGATGCTGGCCAAGGGCAACCGCAGCAAGGCGGTGACCGACGCCTGCAAGCGCCACGGCGGGTTTTACCTCGGCTCGATCGGCGGCCCGGCGGCGATCCTGGCCAAGGAGAACATCCGCAAGGTCGAGGTCCTGGAGTATCCCGAACTCGGGATGGAGGCCGTCTGGAAGATCGATGTCGAGGACTTCCCCGCCTTCATCCTGGTGGACGACAAGGGCAACGACTTCTTCGTCAACACCTGCGGCCTCTGCGCCTGAGCGGGCGCGGCCGGCCGGTCAGAACCGGATCGAAACCCCGATCTCGTCGCGGCCGGTGGTCAGGTTGTAGCGGCTGATGTCCGAGTCCGCCCGGTCGTCCAGCCGGCTGACGCGGCGCTCGCCGGCGGGCAGGACCAGATTGCCGGAGCCGGCCATGGCGGAGAACGCCTCGGCGTCGCGCAGGCGCGAGCGGCGCTCCTCGGCCGGCGAGGACATCTGGGCCAGCGGTTCGGCGACCGGCGCGCTGGCCGGCACCAGCCGCGTGTCAAAGGCGCTGTCCTCGCCCGGCAGGCTCCGGGCCAGCTGGCTGGCGGCGGCCTGGGCCGCGGCGAGGCCCACGGTCATCGAGCGGCTCAGGGTCTCGAAGCGGTAGGCCGGGGCGGCCGGGGGCGCCTCGCTCATGGTGATGAGAGGCAGGCTGGGATCGGCCGGGGCCGAGGCGGGCCGGGAGGCGGCGCGCGCGACGCGCATGGGTTCGGAAGCCGGGGCCGGAAGCGCCTGCGCGGCCACGGGCGCCGAGGCGGGAGCGGCGGCCGGCTGCGGCGCCGCCGCGACCGCCTCGGAGGACCGAGTCGCGTAGGCCATCGCCGGGGCCGGCCGGGACGCCGACGGAGCGGTGTAGACGCGCAGGCCCACGCCCGCCGCGAGCATGGCCGCGCCGGCCGAGCCGAGGTAGAGGCGGTGCCTGAGGGCAAAGACGTAGACCCGGGGAAGGCCGCACCACCAGGGCTTCTTTTCCACGATGGCGGCCAGCTGCTTTGCCCTCAGCTCCTGCTCGAACTGGGCCCAGAATTCGGGTCCAGGGCGCTCCGCCCGCTTCAGCCGGAGCAGGTCCTCCACCGTGATCTGGGGCCTGGTTTCCTCGGAATTCATCGGCGGATGTAGGGCTGTAACTCAGCCTGCAGCAATCTCTTGGCGTAGTGAAGCCGGGACCGCACGGTGCCAACCGAGCATCCCATGATTTCAGCTATCTCCTCATGGCTGAGGCCGTCGATCTCAAACAGAGTCACCACCGTGCGATGCTTGATAGACAATTTCTGCATCGCTTCGTTCAATTTATCCTGGAGCTCCCGGACGAAGGCGTCCCGCTCCGCCCCCCCCTTGTCCGTCAGGGCGGCGACCACCTCGCGGGCCACCGGCTCGTTCTCGGAGATCTTTTCCAGGCTGAAGAAGGACCGGAGGCGGTTCTTGCGCAGGTGGCTCAGCGTCGAATTCACCGCAATGCGGTAGAGCCAGGTGAAGAAGGAGGACTGCCCCTGGAAGCGGTGGATCGACTGGAAAGCCTTGATGAAGGCGTCCTGCGCCAGGTCGGAGGCGTCCTCGCGGTTGGACGTCAGGTTGTAGATGACGGCGTGGACCCGCGAGCGGTACTTCACGATCAGCCGGTCGAAGGCGGCCACGTCCCCGGCCTGGACCAGGCGCACGACCTCGAGGTCGCCGCTGGCCTCCTCCTGCCGCTCGGGGGAAGCGACGATCGTCTTGCTGGCACTTTTGAGCGCGCCGATCACGAGGGTAAAGACAACGCCGCGGGGGGGCAGGTGGCAAACGGAAAACGGCCGGAAAGGGGGCCTAGATCTTGTGCAGGGCGGCGACCTGCTCCTGCAGGACCCCGGCCAGCCGGAGAAGTGCCGCCGAAGCCGGGCCGTTCCAATCGGCCAGAGCCCGGCCGGCCGCCGCCAGCTCGTCGTTGATCGCCCCGGCCACGGCCGGGAACACCCCGAAGCGCTCCATCTGCCCCAGGCGCAGCGCGGGCTGCGGCGGGGCGCGGCCGGCGACCTCCTCGGCCAGGGCTCCCCGCTCCCCGGCCGGCAGGCTCTCCATCAGCTGGAGCAGCGGGAGGGTGAGCTTGCCGCTGGCGAAGTCGGTGCCGAGGGTCTTGCCGATCCGTTTCTCCTCCCCGAAGAAGTCCGCCAGGTCGTCGTAGATCTGGTAGGCGATGCCCAGGTGGCGGCCGAAGCGGCCGGCCGCCTCCGCGTAGCCCGCCCCCGAACCCGAGAGCCGCGCCCCCATGAAGCACGAGACCCGGAAGAGCTCGGCGGTCTTGAGGTCGATGATGCGGCGGTACTCGGCCAGGGTCACGTCGGTCGAGCCCCTACGCAGGGTCTGGATGATCTCGCCGGCGCAGACCCGGCGGGCCGACTCGGAAACGGCGAAGCAGACCTCGGGCGTCGGAAATTGGGTCGAGAGGTGCAGGGCGTGGGCGAAAAGCGCGTCGCCCAGCAGGACCGCCGCGGTCGAGCCGTAGGCCCGCGAGGCCGTCCGCCGGTTCCGCCGCACGTCGGCGCCGTCCATGATGTCGTCATGCACCAGGGTGGCGAGGTGGACCATCTCGATGACGGCGGCCGCCCGCACGACCTCAGGCACCACCGCCCCGTCCTCGCGCCAGCCGCTGAAGAAGGCCAGGGCCGGCCGGATGCGCTTGCCGGAGCTGTCGATGCAGTATTCCGCCATGCTGCGGATCTCGGGCTCGAAGGCGGCCAGCTGCGCCCGGAGGAAACGGTCGAGCTCCTGCAGGTGCGGGGCCAGCGGCGCGAAGACCCCGCCGAAGGCGGTCGAGACCGCGGGGGGGGGCCGGAGGGTCTGGGTGGCGGCGCTGCTCATGGCGGAAGCTGCAGTTGATAAAGAAAAACCCCGGGATAGCCAGACGCGAAAGCTGCCGTCAGCCCAAATGCTTCCGCAGCACGCGGCGCAGCGCCGGCCGGACCAGGCGGGCCAGCCGCGGATTGGCGTAGCCCATCCACGCCACCGGCGTGGTGGTGTCGAGCGGCGCCCGGAGGGCGCCTCCCAGCGGCTCCTCCACCACCCCGCCCGCCTCGGCGAGCAGGAAGGCGGTGCAGATGTCGTAGGGATGGCAGACCAGCGCCGACTTCAGGCCGAGACGGGCATAGACCAGCGGCCGGAGGTCGCCGATCATCCGGTCCCGGCCGGTCAGCAGCTCGTGGATCTGGCCGCCGGTGGTGAGGTACTGGTCGCCGAAGACGCGCGGCGGGCCCCCGGACCGCCGCGGCCGGATGCGCTCCCAAAGCTCCTCCTCGATCCGCGCGGTCAGCGCCAGCCCCTCCGGGAAGAAATGGACCAGCGAGGCGAAGCCGTGCTCGAAGTCGGCCGCGCCCGAAGGCCGGAAGGCGAGGCGCCGCCGCGGGCCGCCCGCCACGTCGCGGCGCGTCGCCACGATCCCGCGGAGGCCGCCGCCGCGCACCGCGCTGTACTGGTCGGCCTGGCCCTGCTTGGTCGTGGGCAGCTCGGTCATGACGGCGACCAGGAGGTCGCCCAGGTGGGTGCGCGCGCCGCGCTGGGGCGCGAGCGCGCTCAGGGCCCAGGCGGCCCGCTTGTCGTGCATCAGGCCGCGGGTGCCGTCGATCGGGTCGATGATGCACTTGCAGAGGGTGCGGCCGACCGGGGTGCCGGCGGGAAAGGTGACCGGGCTTCCCTCCTCGATCCCCTCCATCACCAGCTCGACCGGGAGCGAGCGCGGCCAGTGCCGGCCGAACCACCCCAGGATCGCCGCCTCGCTGACCCGGTCGATGCGGTAGATCGTGTCGGCCCGGGTCTGGCCGGCGACCTCGGCGAAATGCCGGGCCTGCCGGGCGCGGGAGGCCCGGAGGGCGTCGCGGATCGACTCGTGCAGCCCGCAGAGGAGCCGCCGGATCCGCTCCAGCGTGGGGCCCGGCAGGCTCATTCGAGGGCGTCGGCCAGGCGGGCGGAAACGCGGAAGACCGTCCCGTGCCGGATCCCGGCCGGCAGGTGCAGCCGGGAGCTGATGTCTTCCCAGTGCTCCAGGTCGCGCGAGCGCACCACGCCGAAGGCGTGGTCGCGGTACTTGTCGAAGTAGACGTACCAGGCGCCCCCGATCCGGATCGAGGTGGGGCCCTCGGCCCAGTAGTCCCCGGTGATCGGCGCCGAGGGGGCGGAGAAGGGCCCCTCGGGGGAGGGGGCTCGCAGCAGCCGGATGTTCTTCTCCGGCTTCGGCCGCTCGGTCTCGTTCTTGACGAACATCAGCCACTGCGAGCCGTCCCGGGCCATGGTGGCGTCGATCACGTCGAAGCCCCCGTCGTAAAGCAGCCGGGTGGGGCTGAAATGGACGAAGTCCGCCGTGGTCACGCAGTAGATCCGATGGTTGAGCAGGCGCTGGGTCGGCCGGGTCCGGCCCGACTCGTCCGTGGCGGCGAAGCGGCCGGGGATGGTGGTGGCCCAGAAGATGACGTAATCGGCCTTGGCGGGGTCATAGGTCACCTCCGGAGCCCAGCAGTTCGAGGCCTTGGGCTCGGCCGCCATGACCGGGAGGGCCTGTTCCGGCGACCAGTGGATCAGATCGGCCGAGCTGGCGTAGCCGATCGACCGGTCGTACCACGAATCGGTCCATACCATGCGGAAAACCCCGTCCGGACCCCGCAGGATGCAGGGGTCGCGCATGAGCTTCTCGGTGCCCACTTCGGGCCGCAGGAAGGACGCCCCCGCCCGCAGGGCATGCCAGTTGAGGCCGTCGTCGCTCCGCGCGAAATGCAGGCCGTCCTCCCCATTTCCCGTGAAGTAGCTGAAGAGGTAGGTCTGGGCCTCGGCGGCCCGCAGGCCGGGCGCCGTCAGGGACAGCCCAAAAAGAGCTAAAAACAGGGTAACGGGGGTGGTGGTTTTTATCATGGAGAAATGGAAAAAATCCGAGTTTTGGGGCAAAATGGGGCGTTTTAAGGGCAAAATCCGATAAAATTGATTTGTTGAGACAATGTCGCAAAGACTGGGGTTGCCTAATGCCGGGAATTCTTTTGAACGCCTACCCTTCTTCACCTTCTAACCCACGCATCCTACCCCCAGACGGCCCAACAACCCCCTCCCCCTCCTTGGACCTAAAACAAATCAAACAGATCATCGATTTGATGAAGCGCTCGGAACTGAGCGAGTTCGCGGTGGAGGAGGAAGGCTTCAAACTTAAGATCCGTCGGGGCATGAACGGGGTTCCGGTCGTAACCCGGGGCCAGGAGGCGCCGGCCCGGGAGCTGGCCCCCGCCCCCGCGGCGGCACCGGCCGCCCCCGCGACCCCGGCCGGCGCGGTGGAAGAGGAGCCCGGCGTCGCTTTCATCAAGTCACCGATGGTGGGCACGTTCTACCGGGCGGCCTCGCCCGAAAGCAAATCCTTCATCGACATCGGCGCCCGGGTGGAGGCCAACACCGTGGTCTGCATCATCGAGGCCATGAAGATCATGAACGAGATCCAGGCGGAGGCCAAGGGGACGGTGCTGGAGATCCTGGTCGAAAACGGACAGCCGGTCGAATACGGCCAGCGCCTCTTCAAGATCAAGCAGGGCTGAGGAGGATACGCCCCCTCCATGATTCAGAAGATCCTCATCGCTAACCGCGGTGAAATAGCCCTCCGGATCGTCCGCGCCTGCCGCGAGCTCGGCATCAAGACCTTGGCGGTCTACTCCGAGGCGGACGTCCAGTCCCTCCATGTCCAGCTGGCCGACGAGGCCATCTGCATCGGCGGCCCCAAGAGCTCCGACAGCTACCTGCGGGCGGACCGGATCATGAGCGCGGCCGAGGTGGCGGACGTCGACGCCATCCACCCCGGCTACGGGTTCCTTTCCGAGAACGCGAAGTTCGCGGAGCAGTGCGAGTCCTGCAACGTGAAGTTCATCGGTCCGAAGTCGAAATCCATCAAGATGATGGGCGACAAGTCGGTCGCGAAGGACACGGTGCGGAAGGCCGGCGTCCCGATCGTGCCCGGCAGCGACGGGCCGGTGGGCAGCGAGGCGGAGGCGGTGAAGGTGGCCCGGAAGATCGGCTACCCCGTCATCATCAAGGCGGTGGCGGGCGGCGGGGGCCGCGGCATGCGCATCGCGCACAACGACGTCTCCTTCGCCAAGGAATACCACGTGGCCCGGGGCGAGGCCGAGAAGGCCTTCGGCAACGGCCAGGTCTACATCGAGAAGTACATCGAGCGGCCCCGCCACATCGAGTTCCAGATCCTGGCCGACAGCCACGGCCACGTCCTCCACCTCGGCGAGCGCGACTGCTCGGTGCAGCGCCGCCACCAGAAGCTGATCGAGGAGTCCCCCTCCCCCTTCCTCACCCCCGACCTGCGCAAGAAGATGGGCAAGGCGGCGGTGCGGGCGGCCGAGGCCGCCGAGTACGAGAACGCCGGGACGATTGAGTTCCTGGTCGACGCCAAGGGGCACTATTACTTCATCGAGATGAACACCCGCATCCAGGTGGAGCATCCCGTCACCGAGGAGGTGACGGGGATCGACCTGATCAAGCAGCAGATCCGGGTGGCCAACGGCGAGAAGCTGGATTTCGACCAGGGGGACGTCACCTTCGAGAAGCACGCGATCGAGTGCCGGATCAACGCCGAGGATCCGGCCCGCGGCTTCGCCCCCTCCCCCGGCACGATCGGCCTCTACTACGCCCCCGGGGGCCACGGCGTGCGGGTGGACAGCCACGCCTACAGCGGCTACACCATCCCGCCCTACTACGACTCGATGATCGGCAAACTGATCTGCTACGGGACCACCCGCAAGGTGGCGCTGGAGCGGGCCTACCGGGCGCTGAGCGAGTACCTGATCCGCGGCATCAAGACCACCATCCCGCTGCACAAGGCGATCATGGCCGACCCGGTCTTCATCGAGGGCAAGGCGACCACCGGCTACATGGAGGAATTCCTCAGCCGGACCCCGCCGGACCTTTTCTCCTGAACCCAAGATTGGGTTGACCCCCGCCCCCCGAAATCTTCCGGTGGAGGCGATGTTCACCGTCGGGATCGACTACGGCACCAACTCGGTGCGGGCGTTGGTGGTGCGGTGCGCCGACGGCGCGGAGCTGGGCAGCTGCGTGGTGCCCTACCCCAGCGGGACCGAGGGCGTGCTGCTCGATCCCCGGGACCATCTCCTGGCCCGGCAGCATCCCGGCGACTATCTTTTCGGCCTGGAAAAATCCGTCCGCGGGGCCCTGAAGGCGGCGCGGAAGGCCCGCGGCTTCTCTCCGGAGAAGGTGATCGGCCTGGGGGTGGACACGACCGGGTCGAGCCCGCTGCCGGTCGACCGCCGGAACCGCCCCCTCGCCCTCGATCCTCGCTGGAAGCGCAACCTCGGCGCCCAATGCTGGCTGTGGAAGGACCACACCAGCTGGCGCGAGGCGGCCGAAATCACCTCCCTCGCCGCCCGGCACCGGCCGGCCTACATCGCCAAGTGCGGCAACACCTACTCCTCCGAGTGGTGGTGGTCGAAGATCTGGCGCTGCCTGCGGGTCGCCCCGGCGGTGTTCGACGCGGCCTACTCTTGGGTGGAGCTGGCGGACTGGATCCCCTCGGTGCTCGCCGGGGTGGAGGATCCGCGCGCGATCGTGCGCGGGATCTGCGCCGCCGGGCACAAGGCGATGTACGCCGACGCCTGGGGTGGCCTGCCCGACAAGGAATTCCTGGCCCTGCTCGATCCGAAGCTGGCCCGGCTGCGCGAGCGCCTCTACGACCGGGCCCACGACGCCGGCACGGCGGCGGGCGCGCTCTGCCCGGAATGGGCGGCGCGGCTGGGGCTGCCGCCGGCCCTCCCGATCGCGATCGGGGAGTTCGACGTGCACTACGGCGCCATCGCCTGCGGGGTGACCGAGGGGACGCTGGTGAAGGTCATCGGCACCTCGACCTGCGACTGCGCGGTGGTGTCCGCCGCCCGCCAGGTCCCGGACATCCCGGGCATCTGCGGCATCGTCCCCGGCGCCATCCTGCCGGGCTATCTCGGGATCGAGGCGGGCCAGTCGGCGGTCGGGGACATCTTCAAGTGGTGGGTCGAGGGCATCTGCGGCGGCGGGCCGGCGCTCCACGCCGAGCTGACGCGGGAGGCCGCGCGGCTCCGGCCGGGCCAGAGCGGCCTCCTGGCCCTCGACTGGCACAACGGCAACCGGACCGTCCTGGTCGACCCGCTCCTCACCGGCCTGCTGGCCGGCTGCACCCTCCACAGCACCCGCGCCGAGGTCTACCGCGCGCTGATCGAGGCCACCGCCTTCGGCGCCCGCGCCATCATCGAGCGCATCCGCGAGTACGGCGTGCCGGTCCGGCGGGTGGTCTGCGCGGGCGGGATCGCGGAGAAGAACCCGCTGCTGATGCAGATCTACGCCGACGTCACCGGCTGCACCATGCTGGTGGCCGGCTCCAGCCAGGCCTGCGCCCTGGGCTCGGCCATCTCCGCCGCCGTCCTCGCCGGGGCGCATCCCGACTTCGCTCGGGCGCAGAAGGCGATGGCCCATCTCAAGCGGGTGAAATACACCCCCAAGGCCGCGAACCGGAAGGCCTACGACCGGATCTACGCCGAATACCGCCGCCTCCACGACGCCTTCGGCGGCCGCACCACCGCGGCCGACCTCTCGCGCACGATGAAGGAGCTGCTCGTCCTCAAGAACTCATGAAAGGCCCCGCCCCCGAAATCTGGTTCATCACCGGCTCGCAGCACCTCTACGGCCCCGGGCCGCTCAAGCAGGTCGCGGCCAACTCCAAGGCCGTCGCCGCCGGCCTCGGCGGCGCCCCGGGCATGCCGCTGAAAATCGTCTTCCAGAAGGTGGCGACGACGCCGGAGGAGATCCACGCCCTCTGCGTCGAGGCCAACCACGCGCCCCGCTGCGCCGGCCTGATCCTGTGGATGCACACCTTTTCGCCGGCGAAGATGTGGATCCGCGGCCTGACCGCGCTGCGCAAGCCCTTCCTCCACCTCCACACCCAGTTCAACCGGGACCTGCCGTGGGAGACGATCGACATGGACTTCATGAACCTGAACCAGGCCGCCCACGGCGACCGGGAGGCCGGGTTCCTCCATTCGCGGCTGCGCCTGCGCCGCAAGATCGTGGTCGGGCACTGGGAGGACCCCGAGGTCCACGACCGGGTCGCCGCCTGGATGCGCGTGGCGCGCGCCTGGCACGACTGGCAGGGCGCGCGCATCGCCCGGATCGGCGACAACATGCGCCAGGTCGCGGTCACCGAGGGGGACAAGGTGGCGGCCGAGGTCCGCTTCGGCTTCTCGGTCAACGGCTACGGCGTGGGGGAGCTGGCCGCGCAGGTGGCGGCGGCCAAGCCCGCGGCGGTGGCCGCGCTCTGCGCCGAGTACGAGGAGCGCTACGCGGTCGCGAAGCCGCTGCGCCGCGGCGGCGAGCGCCACGGCGCGCTCGAGGACGGCGCCCGGATCGAGCTCGGCCTGCGGGCCTTCCTGGAGGAGCGCGGCGCCCGCGGATTCACCACCACCTTCGAGGACCTGGCCGGCCTGAAGCAGCTGCCCGGCCTGGCGGTCCAGCGGCTGATGGCCGAGGGCTACGGCTTCGGCGCCGAGGGCGACTGGAAGACCTGCGCGCTGCTGCGCGCGATGAAGGTCATCGGCTCCGACCTCAAGGGGGGCACCTCCTTCATGGAGGACTACACCTACCATCTCGATCCCAAGAATCCGCTGGTGCTCGGCTCCCACATGCTGGAAATCTGCGAGTCGATCGCGGCGGGGAAGCCCTCGCTCGAGATCCATCCCCTGGGGATCGGGGGCAAGGAGGACCCGGTGCGCCTGGTCTTCGACGCCCCGCCGGGGCCGGCGATCAACGCCTCCCTCGTCGACCTGGGCAACCGCTTCCGCCTGATCGTGAACGAGGTCGACGTGATCAGGCCCCCGCGGGCCCTGCCGAAGCTGCCCGTCGCCCGCGCCGTCTGGAAGTGCCGGCCGGACTTCAAGACCGCCTGCGGCGCCTGGATCCGGGCGGGCGGCGCCCACCACACGGGGTTCAGCTACGCCGTCACCACCGAGCACATGCGCGACTTCGCCGAGATGGCCGGCGTCGAGCTGGTGGTGATCGGCGCCCGGACCGAGCTGCCCGAGTTCGAGAAGGAGCTGCGCTGGAACGATGCCGCCTGGCAGGGCGTCCCGAACCTCCCGCTGTGCTGACCGAGCTGAAGCGCGAGGCCTACGAGGCCAACCTCGCCCTGCCCCGGCACGGGCTGGTCCACCTCAACTTTGGCAACGCCAGCGCGCTGCACCGCGGGCGCGGGATCTTCGCGATCAAGCCGAGCGGGGTCGACTATCCCGACCTCCGTCCGGCCGACCTGGTGCTGGTCGACGTCGAGGGCAAGGTGGTCGAGGGCCGGATGCGGCCCTCCTCCGACACCCCGACCCACGCGGCGCTCTACCGCGGGTTCGCGGCCGCGGCCGGCGTCGTCCACACCCATTCGATCTACGCCACCGCCTTCGCCCAGGCGGGCCGGCCCATCCCGGCCCTGGGCACGACGCACGCGGATTATTTCCACGGCGAGGTGCCGGTGACCCGGAAGCTCAGGCGCGCCGAGATCGGGGGCGCCTACGAAGTGGAGACCGGCCGGGTGATCTGCGAGACCTTCCGGCGGAGGGACCCCGCCCAGACCCCCGCCGTGCTGGTCAACCGCCACGCGCCCTTCGCCTGGGGGCCGACGGCGGCCAAGGCGGTGGAGAACGCGGTCGCGGCCGAGCTCTGCGCGCGGATCGCCTACTATACCCTGGCGCTCGCGCCCCGCGGGCCGGCGATCGAGCGCGACCTGCTCAAGCGCCACTTCTTCCGCAAGCACGGGAAGACGGCGTACTACGGCCAGCCCAAGGGCTAGGCGGCCCCGAGCAGCCGGCGGAGGTGACCGGCAGCTCGCGCACGCGCGCCCCGGTGGCGTGCCAGACCGCGTTGGCGATCGCGGCGCGGCGCCTCAGGCCAGCAGGCGCACCGGGCGCTCCACCTGGCGCGAAGCCATGGCCGCGAGCACGCTGTGCGGCCAGGCGAAGTGTCCGGGCCCGTCGGGCTCGTCCGCGCCGGGCAGCGGCACGACGCTGACCTTCTTCTCCGGCCAGCCGGTCGCCATCGCCACGGCGGTGCGCAGCTCCGGCACCCAGGGCGCGGCCTCCCGGAGGACCAGGCCGTCCCTGCCCCAGTCCGCGACCGTCACCCGCGCCTCCAGGGGGTCATAGTTGAGGTAAAGCGAGCGATAGGTCCGGTCCTGGGCGGCGAAATCGTAAACGTCGGGCCGGCAGTGGACCTGCAGCTTTCCGGCCGCCTCGTGCGCGGCCGCGGCGGACTCCGCGATCACCACCGCGACGCACTGCCCGCGGAAGTGGATGCGGTTGTCCTGCAGCGGCAGCCACTGGTCGCGGAAGCCGCAGGGGGGCGGGGGATGGGCCGGCCAGTGCAGCCGGGGGGCGTTCTCGTGGGTCAGCACGGCCAGCACCCCCTCGACGGCGAAGCTGCCCAATGGGTCGATGCGCTCGATCCGTCCCGAGGGGATGGCGCTGCGCACGACGCAGGCGTGGGCCAGGGCCAGCCGCGCCTCGGGCGCCTCCTCCGCGGCGCGGTCCATCACCGCCGACGGGGACTCTGCCGGCGGCGCGCCGGCCTCCAATGTATCCATCAGTTCCATGCCCGGAATAGAACCAACGCGCCCGGGCAGGTTCCGGCCGGGACGATTTCTCCCGGTAAAAAATTCAAGCGCGGGCGCGCCCGGTCTCCGCCACCGGGGAATGCCCTGTGGCCGGCGGCGGACGCCCGGCCACGCCGTGGCCCCGGAGGTGCCGGAGGTCGTCCGGCCGGAACAGGCCGCTGCGGCGGATCTCGTGCCCGAGCACCTCGATTGCCTGGCGGCAGCGCAGGCGCACCGTGCCCGGCGCGCACCACAGGGCGTTGGAGAGGTGGCGGATCTCCCGGCGGCGGTAGTCGAGCGTGGCCGCGTCCCGCGGCGGCTGCGCGCGCGCGGCGAAGAGCGGCGCCCCGGGGGGATATTCGAGCAGCCCGCTCCAGCAGCGCGAGAGCGGGAGCTCGGCCGGCTCGCCGGCGGCCGCCGGGCCGATCCGGCCGCCCGCGAGCAGGAGCTCCCCCAGCGCCGCCAGGGTCCGCTGCAGGTTGGCGGTGACGCCCACCGCCGCCAGCAGCGCGGCGTCGCCCGCGGCCGCCGCCGCGGGCAGCAGCTCCTGGAAGCGGGCGCGCCCGAGCCGCGAGGCGCGGGCGAAGGCCGCCGCCACGGCCTCGGCGGCCCCCGGCTCCGCCGGGTCCAGGCCCGACCACGCCTGCAGGGCGGGCTCGAGCAGCGCTCGGGACAGCCAGAGGTTGAGCGGCTCGGATCCGACGGCGAGCGCCGGAAACGCTCCGAGCGGATCGCCCCTCGTTTCCGCGACGAACCGGTAGCGGGCCCGGGCCGGGGCGCTCATGCCGCCGCCTCCCCCGCGTCCCCGTCCCAGCGGCCGCCCTCCCCGCGCTGGTGGGTGAGGTTCTCGATCACCTCGCGGTAGTACTCGCGGACGCGGGCGTTGACCGCCGCCGGCCCCGCCGGGCGGCGGGTGCAGGGCAGGTACTCCGCGCGGCCCCGCGCCACCTTGCCCGCGCGCCCGGGCCGGCCCTTGTTGTAGGCCACGATCTCCCCCACGTCCAGGCGCGCGAAGTCCTCCGCCCGGATGCGCTCCTCGCGCTCCTCCCGGGTCCGCCGCCGGATCGCCAGGGCCCGGCCGCCGCCCAGGGCGGACGCCAGGGCGGCGAGGTTGAAGTCCTGCTCCAACGAGGCCCGCGAGCGCACCACCGTGCCGCAGATCTCCGCGGCGCGCCGGCAGGTCTCCGGGTCCGTCTGCTGCAGCCAGAACTGCACGCCGAATGCCGAGATGTAGACGTTGGCCGCCTCCCGGCCGATCACCTCGACGATCCAGGCGTAGCTCTGGGTCGCGCAGAGGTTGACCACGTTGTTGGAGCGGGAAAGGTTCATGAAATAGGGGTCGCCCGCGGTGGCCGAGCCGCCGGTGGCGTACTTGTGGCACTCGTCGGCGCAGTAGAGCACCAGCCGGGCGGAGTTGAGGTCGGAGCGGCCGTTGCGCGAGAGCAGGGTGCTCTGGAAGTCCAGCTTGCAGGCGGTCCCGATCAGCCGGCCGAGCTGCTCGTAGCGGTCTCCGGGGACCAGCCCGATGATCTTGCCCTCCTGGGGCAGGTCCTCGAAGGAGAAGGTCGAGGGCCGGCAGAACGTCTCGGCCAGGTCGGCGTCCTGGAGGAACACGTCGAAGGCGGCGGAGATCGTGGATTTGATCACGTTCGCGGTCTTTCCGTCCGCGACCATCTTTTGCCACTCCTCCCGGAAAAAAAGCGCCAAATGCTCCAGGGGCGATTTTTCCCGCGCGGCCTCGGGCCCGGGCGCGCCGCCCAGGGACCCGATCCGCGCCTCCAGGCGCTCCAGCGCCGCCGCCAGCCTATCGTTCTGCGTCGCCAGGCGGACGATGTCGGCGGCGGTGCACGGCTCGGGCTCGGTCGCCCGGTGGAGCGCGATGCAGGCGGCGATGACCTTGCGCCCCTGCTCGTAGAAGTAGTCGTTCTCCCCCCGCGGCCCGCCGCCCCGGGCCAGCGCCGCCAGCCGGGTGAGCCGCTCCGCCGCCTCCACCGCGGGCAGCCGCGGGTCCACCAGGTTGTAGTGCAGCCCGTTGTCCACGTACTCGACGCCCTCGAAGGCCAGCCGGAGGGGAGGCGCCGCCGCCCGGCGGCCGGGCAGCCAGACCGGCCGCTCGCGCGCCTCGGTGTGGCTGACGCGCGCCAGGTCCCGCTCCCGCCAGCGCCAGCCGATGAACCGGGGGCGGCGGCCGCGTAGGACGAACTCCCCCCTTCGCAGCTCGGCCTCCACCGCGCGCAACTCCTCCGGCCGCTCGAAAATCCCGCCGGCCACCCGCCGCCCCGCCCGCGGATGGCCGGCCGGGAAGCGCAGCTCCGGCAGCAGCTCGCCCGCGTCGGAGCCGCCCGCCCCGCCCCGGCCGCTCAGGTGCCAGCGCCGGCCCCGCTCGTCCCGGTAGCGCACGACCGGGATCCGGGAAGCGGGCGTCAGCACCAGGATGTCTCGCGAGACGCAGCGGCCGGCCTCGTGCGCCAGGTAGATGCAGGCGTCGACCAGGTCCCCCTTCACCTCCGGGATGAAGGCGCCGAGCTTCTGGAACTCGTCCGGCGAGTTCTCCTCCGCCGTCTCGCGGGAGTACGCGGCAAAGAGCCGGGAGACCAGCGGCAGCAGCACCCCCGCGGTCTTCGAGGAGCCGGTGACGCCGGTGACCAGGACCGAGGTCCGCAGGTCGTCGCCGGCAATCGGCATCCCGGCCAGGACCAGGCCGGAGCGCCGCCCCCGGAATCCGAACAGCGCCACCGCCGGCCCCCCCGGGCCCTCGAAAGCCTCGGGCAGGCAGAGCTGGAGGCAGCGGGCCTGCAGCAGCGCCACGCCCGCGAGCGCCCCCGCGCCCATCGCGGCCTCGGCGGCGCGCAGCCAGCGCCAGCCCCCGGCGAAGCCGTCGAAGGCCGCCGCCACCGCCGGCATGGCGCGGGCGCTCGCCTCGAGCCCCGGCAGGAGGCAGGCCGCGCTGAGCCCGAGCAGCGCGCTGAGCGCCATGCACCAGGCCGGCGAATCGACCGGAATGAGCGCGGCCAGCCGGACGACGCCGGAACGGGCCAGGGCCAGGAGCAGCCGGAGCAGGGGCATGCCCATGATGATAGCAACCCGGCCGGGTGCCCCGGCCGGTTGCTATCATTTTCCGGACCGTGAAGGATCCCCTCGCCTCCGCCAAGCCCCCCGCCGCGCTGAGCCGGGGGCAGGAAGCGGAGGCCCGGGCCCTGGAAGCGCTCAACCTGCCGAAGAACACAGCGGTGTGGCGGCCCACCCCCGCGCAGACCGCCAGCCCCCACTTCCGCGAGGTGGTGGGCGACCCCCACTATACCTCCACCGGCCTCGTCCGCGGGACGGTGCTCGACAGCGTCGCGGCCGGACTCGCCGAGATCAAGGCCGGGGGAAGCGTCCTGGACTCGAGCTACCAGCTCCGGCTCCAGACCTACCGCGCCCTGGAGGAAAACCGCCCGCTCACCATCTACACCAGCCGGCCGGTCGGCCCGGACTTCCGGCGCTGGCTCGGCCCGCACGGCGTCGCCGTCAAGCCCCTTCCCGAACCCGAACCATGAATCCCGATCTCGTCGCCCCCCTCCTCCGCGGCGCCCGGCCCGACGCCGAGGCCGCCGGCCGCCTCTATCTCATCAAGCGCGTCAGCCGCCTGCGCGCGACCTACCAGATCCGGCTGCTCGCCTTCCTCGCCGAGGAGCGCGGCCGGCAGCTGGTGCTGCAGGTGCCCGCCGGCTGCCGCTTCGAGCCGGACCTCCTCGGGCTGGTGCAGGCGCGGCCCGGCGTGATCGCGCGGGAGGACCTGCCATGAGCCTCTATCTCTGCGTCTTCGACGGTCCCCGCGAGCTCGCGGGCGCGGACCTCGGCTCCTATGCCGACTTCGGGGCGTTCCGCCGCGCGGTGGCCGAGCGCTTCGAGGCGGGCGAGCCCGGCGCGCGCTTTCCCACCCTGATGCGCCATTCGGACTGCGAGGGGGAATGGACCCCCGCCGAATGCGCCCTGCTGGCGGCGGAGCTCGCGGCCCTGGCCGGCGAGGCGGGGGCCGGCGCCCCCTTCGGCCCGTTCACCGACGTGGACGGGGAGGACCTGATCGGCCGCCTGCGCGAGCTGGCGGAGGCCGCCCGGCGCCATGACCTGCCGATCCTCTTCCAATAGCGGCCTGCGGCTCGCCGCCGCGCTCGCCGCCGCCGCGCCGTGCGCCCGGGCGGCGGCGGAAGGCGCCGCGCCCTCCCCGCTCGACACCTACCTGGCGGAGGCGGCCCCGCGGCGCTTCGCGGACCTCACCCCCGCCGAGCGCGCGGCGCTCCTGCGCGACCCGCGGCTCCGCGACTACCTGGCGGCCCGGGCCGCGACGGCCGCCGCTCGGGACGCCCGGCCGGCGGCGATCGCTCTCCCGCCCGGCGAGGCGCTGCGCCCCGGGCCCTGGAGGGCTCCCCTGCCCGGACCCTGACGCCATGCCCCCGCTTCCCCTCGCGCTGCCGGAACTCTCCCCGGCGCTGGCGGCGGCCCACGGCCGGCTGGTGGCCGAGCTGTGGCTCGCGGCCGGGCTGCACTGCGCCGTGGCCGCGATCGGCTGCCTGGCCTTCAACTGGCGGCGCGCGGCCCTCGCCTGCGGCCTGGCCTACAGCGCGACGCTCTGCTTCCTGCCGACCGGGCACGGCCGCATCCTCGGCCCGGCGGGCGCCGCCCTGGCGCTGGCCGGCCTGCTGCGCCCCGGCCGCCCCCGCCGATGATCCGCGTCCGAGGCGCCGCCGACGCCACCCTGCTGGCCGACCTCCGGGAGGCTGGGCTCCTCACCCCGGACATCCTCGAGGGCATGGCCGCCGCGGCCGGCCACCCCGAGGAGGCCACCCTCAATGAATACCTCCTGGCCGGCGCCGAGCTGGTCCCGGAGGCGGCCTGGCTCAGCTGGCTCATCCGGCGCCACGGCTGCCACCGCTACGGCCGCGTGGGGTGGCGGGAGGAGGCGGAGGCCTGGGCCCGCTCCGGCCTCCCTCCCGAGGGCAACCTCCCCTGCCGCCGGTGCGCGGACGGGCGGCACGCGCTGCTGGCGGTCCTGCGGCCCGACCGCATCGCCGCCTCGGAGCGCCGCTATCCCGGGCCGGTCTGGCTGCGGGCGGCCGCCACCCTGCCCGAAATGCGCGAGCTGCACGCCGTCTGGGCCCGGCTTTGAAACCACTCCGGGCAATGCCGGTCTATGCGGGAGGTGCGATTCCTCGGTCCACTTCTGGCGCTGGCCCTCGCCGCCGCGAGCCTGCGGGCGCAAGGCCCGAGCCTCCCGCCGATCAACACCCCTCCGACCAACCAGTCGCTCCAGGGCAAGATCGTCTGGGCCGACCTCCACACCAGCGACCCGGAAGCGGCCATCCGCTTCTACACCGCGCTCTTCGGCTGGACGGCGAACACGCTCCGGCGCCACGGGCGCGCCTACACCATCCTCTCCTCCGGCGGCCAGCCGGTGGCGGGCGTGGCGGAGCGGCCGGCGGCGGCGCGGGACCAGGGCCGCGGGCGCTGGATCGTCTATCTCTCCGTCGCCGACGTGCCGCGGACGGTGGCGGTCGCGCTGGCCAACGGCGGCCGCGTGGTGTTCCCCCCCAAGGAGCTGCCGGCGCGCGGCACCCAGGCGATGCTGGCGGACGACCAGGGCGGGCTTTTCGGCATCCTCCACTCCTCGAGCGGCGATCCCGAGGACTACGAGCCCGAGGTCGGCGACTGGGCCTGGGCGCACGTCTTCGCGAAGGATTCGGCCGACGGGATGCGGTTCTACCAGGCGGTCTTCGGATACTCGGTCACCCCCGACACGGCCCGGAACCGGCCGGACGTCTACCTTTTGAGCAGCCAGGGTTTGGCCCGCGGCGCCCTTGGGCCCCTGCCCAACCGCCCCGACGCCATGCCCGGCTGGCTCGCCTTTGTCCGCGTCGCCAGCGTCGACCGGACGGTCGGCAGGGTCGCCTCGCTCGGCGGCCGGGTGCTGGTCGACCCGAAGTCCACCCAGCCCGGCAGCCGCATCGCCATCCTGGCCGACCCGGTCGACGGCGCGGTCGGCGTGATGGAGATGAGCGATCCCGCCGCGGTGCAGAACCAGGGGGCGCAGCCATGAGCCGGCGCCTCCGGATCCTCTGCGGCCTGGGCGCCCTCGCCGGCGCCGGGCTGCTGCTCTCCGGCTGCGTCGGGGAGGGCTACGCCGGAGCGGACGTCGACTACTACGGCCCCGCCTATGGCGGGCCGGTGTACTACGGCCATCCCTGGTACCACAACGACGTCATCATCACCCACGCGCCCGACCGGCACTTTGCGCCGCGTCCGTCGGTCCACCATGAGGAGCCGCATGCGGAGCACCACGAGGCTCCCCGCGGCGGCGGCCATCCGCACGGCGACGGCCATGACGGCCACGACGGACGCCACTAGCCCTACTTGTGGTCCCAGGGCAGCTTGATCTGGAGCTTCTCGTGCTCCCAGACCCGGAACGGCTCGAACATCTTGCCGGGATTGAGGATCCCCCGCGGGTCGAGGGCGCGCTTGACCGCGCGCATGGCGCGAATTTCGGCCGGCCCGTGCTGCAGCGCGAGGAAGGGGCTCTTGGCCAGGCCGATGCCGTGCTCGCCGGAGATCGCCCCGCCCAGCGCCACGACCTTTTCCATCAGCCGCTGCAGCGCGCGCTCCGCCGCCCGGCACTGCGCCCGGTCGGCGCGCCGGTACATGATGTTGACGTGGAGGTTGCCGTCGCCGAGGTGGCCGAAGGTGGGGATGGCCAGCCCGGACCGGCGCCGCAGCCCGGCGAGGAAGCGCGCGAACTCCGCGTAGGCGCGCGCCGGGACGACGACGTCCTCGTTCAGCTTGGTGTCGCCGAGCTCGAACATCGCGCCCGAGCACTTGCGCCGCACCGCCCAGAGCTCCTCGGCCTCCGCGCGGCCGCGCGCGGCCCGGTGGGCCAGGGCCGAGGCCCGCGCCCAGGCCAGGACCGCCGGCTTCAGCTCGCGGAGCTCGGCCGCGCCTCCGGCCAGCTCCAGCAGCACCACGGGCCGGCCCGCCTGCCCCGCGAAGACGGCGCGGCCGGTGGCGCGCTCGGCGCAGAGCACCGACTCGCGGTCGAGGAATTCGCAGATGGCCGGCTGGATCCGCGCGGCGAAGAGCCGCCGCACCGCCCGGACGGCGGCGACCTCGTCGCGGAAGGAGGCGAGCAGCGTCCAGCGCGCCGCCGGCCGGGGGATGAGCCGCAGCACCGCGTCGGTCACCACCCCGAGCATCCCCTCGCTCCCGATCCAGAGGTCGCGCAGGTTGTACCCCGCCGAGAACTTCCGCGTCGGCGTGCCCCAGCTCACGAACTCGCCCGTGGGCAGGAAGCCCCGCAGCGCCAGCACGAAGTCCCGGGTCACGCCGTATTTGCCGCCGTGCATGCCGCCGGCGTTGCAGGCGATGTTGCCGCCGACGGTGCAGTACTCGCGGGAGGAGGGATCGGGCGGATAGAACCAGCCCTTCGCCTCGGCCGCGCGCTGGAGGTCGGCGACCCGCACGCCCGCCTGGGCCTGCGCCAGGCCCGTCTCCGCGTCGATCCGCAGCCGCCGCAGGCCGGTCAGGTCGATCACCCACCCGCCGCGGCGCGGCGCGGCCGAGCCGGTCAGCGAGGTCCCGCGCCCGCGCACGGTGACCGGGACGCGGTGGCGGTTGGCCAGGAGCAGCACCTCGCCGATCTCCTCCCGCCGCCGCGGCGCCACCACCGCCTCCGGCGGAAAGGGGATCTTCAGGCTGTCGAAGGAGGCCTCCCGCAGCGCCTCCGCCGCGGTGCGCACGGCCGCCGCGCCCAGGCGGCGCCGGAGCAGGCGGGTGGCGGCGGGATGGGTTCGCATCGGAAGGCCCATCTTGCGCGGCTCTCCCGGCCCTGCAAGCCGCTCGTTGGGCGGATGTTCCAAAACCCTCCTTTCTGCTTTTCAACGCGCCGGCATCCGATTGGATAACTCTCCCTCCCTATCCCTATGACACGTGTCCTCCTCACGACCACCTCGTTCCAAGACACGCCGGGCGCGCACCACCAATTGTTGGCCAGCGCCGGCTTCGAGATCGTCACCGAGCGCGGTCCGCTCCCGGAGTCCCGCATGCTGGAGCTCGCCGGCGGCTTCGACGCCTTCCTCTGCGGCGACGACGCCATCACCCGCGCGGTGATCGAGAAGTCGCTGCCCCGCCTCAAGATCATCAGCAAGTACGGCATCGGCGTCGACAAGATCGACGTGAAGTGCGCGACGGAGAAGAGGATCCCGGTCCTCTTCACCCCGGGGGTCAACCACACCACCGTCGCCGAGCACACCTTCCTCCTCCTCCTCGCGCTGGAGAAGAACCTGCTCTTCGCCACCGACGCCACCCGCCGGGGGGAGTGGAAGCGCAAGACCGGCCACGAGCTCCTGGCCAAGACCATCGGCATCGTCGGCCTCGGCCGCATCGGCAAGGAGGTCGCGGTGCGCGCCCGCGCCTTCGGGATGGAGGTGATCGGCTACGACCTCCACTGGGACGAGGCCTTCGCGAAGCAGCACGGCGTCAAGCGGGCCCAGACCCTGGACGACATCTGGGCCGCCTCCGACTACATCTCGCTCCACACCAACCTCACCCCGGAGACCCGGGACCTGGTCAGCGCCAAGACCATCGCGAAGATGAAGAAGGGGGTCCTCATCCTCAACTGCGCCCGGGGCGAGATCGTCCACACCGCGGACATCGTCGCCGCGCTCAAGTCCGGGCAGGTCGGCGGCTACGGCGCGGACGTGCTCGACCAGGAGCCCCCGCCGGCGGACCACCCGCTGCTCAAGCTGCCCAACGTCGTGGTCACGCCCCACGTGGCCTCCCGCACCTTCGAGAGCGTCGTGCGCCAGGCCACCACCTCCGTCCAGAACCTGCTCAACGCGGCCAAGGGCGAGAAGCCGATCGCGCAGGTCAATCCCGAGGTTCCCGTCCAGAAGCTTTAAGCCCGCGCCGCCATGCCCGAAACCTTCCACGTCGTTCCCGAAGCCCAGCACAACGCCCTGGTCGAGGCGGCCTACCGCCACCGCGGCTTTCACGCCGACGAGGCGGCCGAGGGCGCCCGCTTCTGCGCCGAGGCCACCCGGCACGGCATCCGCACCCACAACGCGCTCAAGGCGCTGCACCTCGACCATCTCTTCGGCAGCGGCTCCCACGGCTGCGTCCCCGGCGCCCAGATCGAGGAGAAGCCCTCCCGCTTCCCCGCCGCCAAGGTCTGGAACGCGAACAAGAAGCTGGGCCAGTCCACCGCCTACCGCGCGCTGGACGCGGCGATGAAGCTGGCCGACCAGTACGGCGTCGGCACGGTCTCGGTCGACAACGCCTTCCACTACCTCTGGGGCGGCGGCTACATGATCGCCGCGGCGAAGAAGGGCTACATCGCCTACACCAACTGCACGGCGGCGCTGGCCGAGGTGGTGCCCTTCGGCGGCAAGTTCCCCACCCTCGGGACCAACCCCCACAGCTGGGGATTCCCCACCACCGCGGAGATCGGCTACCCCATCGTGGTGGACTGGGCGACCTCGGTCGTCGCGATGGGCCGCGTCCAGCAGCTCAAGCGCGAGGGCAAGCCGCTCCCGCCGCTGGCGGCGGTGGACAAGGACGGCAATCCCACCACCGACCCGAACGCGGCGGTTTCGCTCCTGCCCTTCGGCGCCCACAAGGGCTACGGGCTGGCGCTGATCAATGAGATCTTCGGCGGCTACATCGGCGGCTCGCTCCCCACCCTCCGCAGCCGCTGGGCGGAGGACGGCGACAAGCACACCTGCGCCTTCTTCTTCCAGGTCATCCATCCCGAGGCGATCAACGGCAACGCCTTCGCCAAGGGCCGGAGCCAGTTCCAGAACGTCAAGGAGGTGATCGCTGACATCCTCGGGCACGGCAACGAGAAGTCCATGCTGCCCGGCCAGCTCGAGGCGGAGTGGGCCAGGAAGTCGGCCGCGGCCGGCGGGCTGCTCTTCAGCAAGGCGGAGGTCGAGGCGTTCAACGAGCTCGCCGCCGAGGCCAAGCAGCCCCTCTGGAAGCTCGAGTCCTTCAAGACCGTCACGGTCTGAGGCGCCCATGCCCCTCAGCCTTTTCCAGATCGTCGTCCTCGGCCTGATCCAGGGGGCGGCGGAGCTCCTCCCGGTCTCGAGCTCCGCCCACGTGATCGTGGCGGAGAAGCTGATGCACCTCGATCCGACCGCCCCGGAGATGACCTTCCTCCTGGTCATGCTCCACACCGGGACGATGTTCGCGGTCATCGCCTACTTCTGGAAGGCCTGGCAGGGGAGCTTCTGCTCCAACCGCGAGCAGCTGCGGACCGCGATCGGCAACCTGGCCATCGCCACGGTCTACACCCTGGCGATCGCCTTCACCCTCAAGGTCGTGATCGAGAAGGTCTGGGCGCCGAACGGCGACGCGACCGAGATCGAGAGCCTCTTCGGCAACCTGACCTTCATCGCCGCCGCGCTCGCCGCAGTCGGCGTCTTCATCCTGGTCGCCGGGCTGGCGGAGAAGAAGGACGAGCCCGACGTCGACATGTCCTTCGGCGCCGCCGGCTGGATCGGCGTGGTCCAGGGCCTGGCCATCCCCTTCCGCGGCTTCTCGCGCTCGGGCTCGACCATCTCCACCGGCCTGCTGCTGAAGGTGAACAAGCCGATGGCCGAGCAGTTCAGCTTCGCCCTCGGGGTCATCCTCACCCCGGCGGCCATCGGCCAGGAGCTGCTGCGGCTGCTCAAGGCCCGGCACGAGGCCGGCGGCGCCCTCCACCTCGGCAGCCTGCTCGCCCCCGGGCTGATCGGCATGGTCTGCAGCTTCCTCGCCGGCCTCCTCGCCCTGCGCCTGCTTTCCAACCTGCTCAAGGGCGGCCGCTGGTGGTGGTTCGGCCTCTACTGCCTGGCCTTCGCCGCCGCCGTCTTCGCCCTGGCCCGCTCCGGCCTCTGACCCTTTCCCTCCCTCCATGAGCCTCAAGATCAAATCCGCCAAAGACTGCCAGTTCGACCAGCTCTCGCTGGGCGAAATCATGCTCCGCCTCGACCCGGGCGAGGGCCGCATCCGCACCGCCCGCGAATTCAAGGCGTGGGAGGGCGGCGGCGAGTACAACACCTCCCGCGGCCTGCGCAAGTGCTTCGGCTACAAGACCGCGGTCTGCACCGCCTTCGTCGACAACGAGGTCGGCCACCTGATCGAGGACTTCGTGATGCAGGGCGGCGTCGCCACCGACTTCATCAAGTGGCGCGAGGACGACGGCATCGGCCGCTCCGTGCGCAACGGCCTCAACTTCACCGAGCGCGGCTTCGGCATCCGCGGCGCGGTCGGCAACCCCGACCGCGGCAACACCGCCGCCTCGCAGCTCAAGCCCGGCGACTTCGACTGGGAGACGATCTTCGGGAAGCAGGGGGTGCGCTGGTTCCACACCGGCGGCATCTTCGCCGCCCTCTCCGAGACCGCCGCGGCCCTCACCATCGAGGCGGTCAAGGCCGCGGCCAAGCACGGCACGATCGTCAGCTACGACCTCAACTACCGCCCCTCCCTCTGGAAGACCATCGGCGGGCTGAAGAAGGCCCAGGAGGTCAACCGCGAGATCGCCAAGTACGTCGACGTCATGATCGGCAACGAGGAGGACTTCACCGCCTCGCTCGGCTTCGAGGTCAAGGGCGCCGACCACAACATCAGCAAGATCGAGCTCGACGCCTTCAAGGCGATGATCGAGACGGCGGTGAAGGCCTTCCCCAACTTCAAGGTCGCCGCCACCACCCTCCGCCGCGTCATCACCGCGACCAAGAACGACTGGAGCGCGATCCTCTGGCACGACGGCAAGTTCTACGAGAGCCGGAAGTACCCGGAGCTCGAGATCCTCGACCGCGTCGGCGGAGGCGACTCCTTCGCCAGCGGCCTGCAGTTCGGCTTTCTCCAGTTCAACGACCCGCAGAAGGCGGTCGATTACGGCGCGGCCCATGGAGCCCTGGCCTCGACCACGCCCGGCGACACCTCGATGGCCACCCGCAAGGAGGTCGAGAAGGTGATGGGCGGCGGCGGCGCCCGCGTGGTGCGCTGAGCACGGCCCGGCGCCGGGAAATCCCGGACATCCCCGCGAGACCGCGGGGCTCGGGATCAATTAAAGGCGAGGCGACGCGCTTTTTCCGGCGCGGCGAGCCCCCGATAGCGCCTTCCCAAGGCGCCTCCGCGCGGGCCTGACGCACCCAGAGCCCGTCCGCGTCGACCAGGCCAGCCGGCTCCCCCCGCCGTCGTCAGCCGGAGGTGATCGGATCGGGCGGTGGGCGCCAGCCGGCTTCCGGAAGGAAGCTCGAGCCGTTCGCGGAAGGTTTCGGCACGACGATCCGTCCGGCTCCGTCGACGGAGATGATCGCGGCCATGCCCATCACGGTGCCATCAGCCTCCTAGCACGGTATCGGCCCAATCCGGCAAGATTGGGCCTTTTTTCGCGCACATTTTCTGGGGTCCTGACCCTAGAAGCCAATTTATGCGGAGGGGGTTTGTGACGATGAGGGGCGCGAATCAGTTCGAACCGCCGCCCTTCCGGCCGGCCGCGATCCTGTCATCCCCAGCGGGGATGGCCGGCTCGTGTCATGCCGGGGCCCCCTAGGTCGGCGCCATCCAACGATTTATCCACTTTTCATGCAGACCGAGCGCAACAACCGCATTCTGGTGATCGACGACAACCACGCGATCCATGCGGACGTTCGCAAGATCCTGTGCCCGCAGATCAGCGAGACCGCGGCCTCGCTCGACGCCCTGGAAAGCGCCCTGCTGGGCGGCGACGGCGCCCCCGCCGGGCCCGCCCTCCCGGCGGTCAGCTTCCACGTCGACTCCGCCTACCAGGGGAAGGAGGGCCTGGCCCTGGTGCAGAAGGCGGTCGATTCCGGCCATCCCTACGCCATGGCCTTCGTCGACGTGCGCATGCCCCCCGGCTGGGACGGCGTCGAGACCACCCTGGAGCTCTGGAAGGTCGCGCCCGACCTCCAGATCGTCATCTGCACCGCCTATTCCGACTACTCCTGGGAGGAGATGCTGGCCAGGATCGGAGGGTCGGACCGGCTGGTGATCCTGAAGAAGCCCTTCGACACCATCGAGGTCCTGCAGCTGGCCAACGCCCTGACCGAGAAGTGGAACCTGCTGCGGCAGGCCAGCGCCCATGCCGAGGAGCTGGAGCGCCGGGTGCGCCTGCGCACCGCCGACCTCGAGGCCACCAACGGGGCGCTGCAGCAGGAGATCGCCCGCCGCGCCCAGGTCGAGTCCGACCTGCAGCGGGCGAAGGAGGCGGCGGAGAGCGCCGACCGCGCCAAGAGCGCCTTCCTCGCCAACATGAGCCACGAGGTGCGCACGCCGATGAACGGGGTGATCGGCATGGCCAACCTCCTGCTGTCCTCCCCGCTCGCGCCCGAGCAGCGCGACTTGGTCGAGACCCTCTGCCAGAGCAGCGAGACCCTGCTGCGGATCATCAACGACATCCTCGACTTCTCCAAGATCGAGGCCGGCCGCCTCGCCCTGGAGTACATCGACTTCGACCTGACCGAGCACCTCGAGCTCGCGCTCGACCTCAACTCCGACCTGGCCGCCCGCAAGGGCCTGGAGCTGGTGATGCAGATCGACCCGGCGGTCCCCCGCCTGGTCCGGGGCGACCCGGTGCGGCTGCGGCAGATCGTGCTCAACCTGCTCGGCAACGCGATCAAGTTCACCTCGCAGGGCGAGGTGGTGATGACGGTGGCGCCCGGCGCCGACACGGCCGCCGGGCTCTCGCTCCGCTTCGAGATCTCGGACACCGGCATCGGCATCCCGGCGGCGGTCCAGCAGACCCTCTTCCAGCCCTTCGTCCAGGCCGACAGCTCCACCACCCGCAAGTACGGCGGCACCGGCCTCGGCCTCGCGATCTGCAAGCGCCTGACCGAGCTGATGAACGGCCAGATCGGCGTCGCCAGCCGCCCGGACCGGGGCTCCTCCTTCTGGTTCACCGTCGAGCTGGAGCGGGCCGCCGCCGAGCTGCCCGAGCCGAAGCTCGACCCCGCGCCCCTGGAGGGCCGCCGGACCCTGGCGGTGGACGACAACGCCGCCAACCGCAAGCTGCTCACCCACCTCCTGGCCGGCTGGCGCATGCCCCACGCGATGGCCGAGTCGGTCGACGAGGCCCTGGCCGAGCTGCGGCGCGCCGCCGCCGCCGGCACGCCCTACGAGCTGCTGATCCTCGACCACCACATGCCCGAGCGCGACGGGCTCGACCTCGCGCGGGAGGTGCTGGGCGACCGCGAGCTCCGCGGCGTCCCGATGATGCTGCTGACCTCGCGGGGCGAGCGCCTCAGCGCCGCCCAGATGCGCTCCTCGGGGCTCGCCGCCTGCGAGCTCAAGCCCCTCCATCCCGACAAGCTCCGGACCGCGATCGGCCGGGTGCTGACCGCCGCGGCCCAGGCCGCGCCCACCCGCGCGCCGGTGGCGCCGGCCGGCCGCGCGGCCGCCCCCGAGTCCACCATCCTGATCGTCGAGGACAACCCGGTTAACCAGAAGGTCACCCTGCTGCAGCTGCGCAGCTTCGGCTACGGCGCCGACGTCGCGGGCAACGGCCGGGAGGCGCTCGAGGCCCTGCGCCGCAAGCGCTACGCCCTGGTGCTGATGGACGCGCAGATGCCCGAGATGGACGGTCTGGAGGCCACCCGCCGCATCCGCCAGGCCCAGGCCGCCGGCGAGGCCGGGTTCGTCCCGCCGCTCAGCATCATCGCCATGACCGCCAACGCCATGTCCGGCGACCGCGAGGCCTGCCTGGCCGCGGGAATGGACGACTACCTGGCCAAGCCGGTCAAGCCGGGCGAGCTGCGCGAGGTCCTCCGGCGCCACCTGGCCGAGCGCGCCGCCGCCGCGTCCGCGCCGCTCGCGGCCGCGCTCTGATGCCATGGACGCCCCCCTGGAGACCGCTCCGGCCGCGGCCGCCGACCGCGGCCTGATCGCCGAGGCGCTGCTGGGCGCGTTCCTGGAGAACGTGCCGGACATCATCTACTTCAAGGACCGCGACTCGCGCTTCATCGCCGTCAGCAAGTCCAAGGCCGCGCGCCATGGCTGCGCCCGGCCGGAGGAGATGATCGGCAAGTGCGACGCCGACATCTTCTCCTCCGCCTACGCCCGCAGCACGCGGGCCGAGGAGGAGGTGGTGATGGCGGGCGGGGTCTCGATCGTCGGCAAGGTCCAGAAGATCTCCTGGCCCGACGGCCGCATCACCTGGAGCCGGACGAGCAAGCTCCCGCTGCGCAACGGCAAGGGCGAGATCATCGGCACCTGCGGGATCAGCCAGGACATCACCGCGGCCCGGCAGATGGAGGAGGCGCTGGAGAAGGCCCACAAGGAGATCATCGACGCCTCCCGGCTGGCCGGCATGGCCGAGGTCGCGACCGGCGTGCTGCACAACGTCGGCAACGTCCTCAACAGCCTCAACGTCTCCGCCACCGTCCTCGCCGCCGGCCTGCGCCAGTCCAAGGCCGAATCCCTGGCCAAGGTCTCGGGGCTGCTGCGCGAGCACGCGGCCGACCTGGGGGCGTTCCTCTCCGAGGACCCCAAGGGCAAGCTGATCCCCGAGTTCATCGACTCGCTGGCCAAGCACTCGCTCGACGAGCGCACCCGGCTGCTGCAGGAGCTCGACTCGCTCCAGAACAACATCGACCACATCAAGGAGATCGTCTCGATGCAGCAGGCCTACGCCACCATGGTCGGCATCGTCGAGCCCCTGGACGCGGCGGTGCTGATGGAGGACTCCCTGCGGATGAATTCGGCGGCGCTGCTGCGCCACGACATCGGGGTGGTGCGGGAATTCCAGGCGGCGCCGCCGGTCTTCGCCGAGCGCGGCAAGGTGCTGCAGATCCTGATCAACCTCATCCGCAACGCCAAGTACGCCCTGGACGAGGGCCGGGCCACCGACAAGGTCGTGACCCTCCGGATCGAGCCCACCCCCGCCGGGACGGTGCGCTTCGTCGTCCGCGACAACGGCGTCGGGATCGCCCGCGAGAACCTGGACCGGATCTTCAACCACGGCTTCACCACCCGGACCCACGGCCACGGCTTCGGCCTCCACTCCAGCGCCCTGGCGGCGAAGGAGATGAAGGGCACGCTCGAGGTCCACAGCGAGGGCCCCGGCCGGGGGGCCGAGTTCTGGCTCGAACTGCCCGCCGCCGCCCCGGCCCAGGCCCCGGCGCCCGCGGCGGCCGGCGTGGCCGCCTGAGAGCGATGAGCGCGCCCGCCCCCTTGCCCGCCGCCGCGGAGGTCCCCGCCCCCGCCCTCGACCGCGCCCTGGTCGCCGCCTTCCTGGCCAACATCCCGGACAACGTCTATTTCAAGGACCGGAACTCGCGCTTCATCGCCGCCAGCAGCTCCTTCATCCGCTACTTCGGCCTGTCCCGCCCGGAGGAGCTGGTGGGCAAGACCGACTTCGACTTCTTCTCCGCCAGCCACGCCCGCCCCGCGCTGGAGGACGAGCAGCGCATCATGCGCACCGGCGAGAGCATCGTGGGCAAGGTCGAGAAGGAGGTCTGGCCCGACGGTCGCGTCACCTGGGCCATGACCAACAAGATGCCGCTGCGCGACGAGGACGGCGCGATCATCGGCACCTTCGGCCTGAGCAAGGACGTGACCGCCGCGAAGCAGACCGAGGAGGCGCTGGAGAAGGCGCACAAGGACCTGATGGACGCCTCCCGCCTGGCCGGCATGGCCGAGGTGGCGACGGGCGTGCTGCACAACGTCGGCAACGTCCTCAACAGCCTCAACGTCTCCGCCACCGTCATCGCCAACGGGCTGAAGCATTCCAAGACCGAGGCCCTGACCAAGCTCAGCGCGCTGCTGGAGGAGCACGCCGCCGACCTCGGCGGCTTCCTCAGCCAGGACCCCAAGGGCAGGCTGGTGCCGGAATTCCTCAAGTCGCTCTCCCGGCACGCCGGGGAGGAGCGCGCGCGCCTGCTGCAGGAGATCGACTCGCTGCAGAAGAACATCGACCACATCAAGGAGATCGTCTCGATGCAGCAGGCCTACGCCACCATGGTCGGGGTCGTCGAGCCCCTGGAGGCGAGCGCGCTGATGGAGGACGCCCTGCGGATGAACTCCTCCGCCCTGCTGCGCCACGAGGTCAGCGCGGTGCGGGAGTACGAGGCGGTGCCGCCGGTCTTCGCCGAGCGCGGCAAGGTGCTGCAGATCCTGATCAACCTCATCCGCAACGCCAAGTACGCCCTGGACGAGGGCCGGGAGAGCGACAAGGTCGTCACCCTCCGGATCGAGCCCGGCGCCGGCGGCGCCGTCCGCTTCGTCGTCCGCGACAACGGGGTCGGGATCGCGCGCGAGAACCTGGACCGGATCTTCAACCACGGCTTCACCACCCGGACCCACGGCCATGGCTTCGGGCTCCATTCCAGCGCCCTGTCGGCGAAGGAGATGAAGGGCTCGCTCTCCGTCCACAGCGACGGGCCCGGCCGCGGCGCCGAATTCCGGCTCGAGCTTCCCTCCGCGCCCCCGGCGGGGGCGCCCGCCTGACCGCGATGAGCGCGCCCGTCCCCCCCGCCGACAGCCCCGAAGGCGCCCGCCGCCTGCGCGAGACGCTGGAGCGGACCCAGCGCGAGCTGATGGAGGCCTCGCGGCTCGCCAGCATGGCCGAGGTCGCGACCGGGGTGCTGCACAACGTCGGAAACGTCCTCAACAGCCTCAACGTCTCCGCCGCGGTCGTCTCGGCCGGCCTGCGCCAGTCCAAGGCGGAATCCCTGGCCAAGCTCAGCGCGCTCCTGGACGAGCGGGCGGCGGACCTGGGGTCCTTCCTCACCTCCGATCCCAAGGGCAAGCTGGTGCCGGAGTTCCTCCGCTCGCTCGCCCGCCACGCGGTGGAGGAGCGCGCGCGGCTGCTGCAGGAGGTCGAGCAGCTGCAGAAGAACCTCGACCACGTGAAGGAGATCGTGGCGATGCAGCAGACCTACGCCACGATGGTGGGGGTCCTGGAATCCCTCCCGGCCGAGTCGCTGATGGAGGACGCGCTGCGGATGAACGCGCTGGCGCTGCTGCGGCACGACGTGAACACCGTGCGGGAATTCGAGGTCGTTCCGCCGGTCCTGGCCGAGCGCGGCAAGGTGCTGCAGATCCTGATCAATCTCATCCGCAACGCCAAGTACGCCCTGGACGAGGGCCGCGGCCCGGAGAAGACCCTCACCTTGCGGATCGACACCGGCCCCAGCGGCACCGTCCGCTTCGTGGTCCGCGACAACGGCGTCGGCATCGCCCCGGAGAACCTGCCGCGGCTCTTCAACCACGGCTTCACCACCCGGGCCCAGGGGCACGGCTTCGGCCTCCATTCCAGCGCCCTGGCCGCCCGGCAGATGCGCGGCACCCTCGTCGCCCAGAGCGAGGGGCCGGGCCGCGGCGCCGCCTTCACCCTCGAGCTGCCCGCCGCCCTGACGGGCTTCGGCGGCGACCCGGCGCAGGCCGCCTAGGCTTCCCGCGCCAGCGCCCGGGCGGCCGCCAGGTCGACCTTGCCGCTGCCCAGGAGCGGGATGCGCTCCACCCGCCGGACCCGCTTCGGGATGCAGAGATTCGGCACGCCCGCCGCGTGCAGGCGCGCACGAATCTGCTCGGCCGGAAGCTCCGCCGCCGCCAGCAGCACCAGCGCCTCGCCCTTGGCCTCGTCCGGCACGCCCGCGACGAAGACCGCCGGCCCCTCCGACGGGTCCAGCCCGAACAGCTCGGCCACCTTCTCCTCCACCGCGCCGTGCGAGACCATCTCCCCCCCGATCTTGGAAAAGCGGGAAAGCCGGCCCGAAAGGGTGAGGAAGCCGTCGGCGTCGAAGGAGCCGAGGTCCCCCGTCGCGTACCAGCCCCCGCGCGTGGCCGGCTGGACCGAGCCGTCCGGCGCCAGATAACCGGGGAACAGGTTGGGCCCCCGCAGGCAGACCATGCCCGTCGCTCCCGCCGGGAGCTCGGCGCCGGTCTCCGGGTCGGTGACGCGGCCCTCGAGCCCGGGCAGCAGCCGGCCCACCGTCCCCACCCGCCCGCCGGCCTGGGGGCCGGCGGTGGCGGTGCGCACCGGCGGATCGGGCTGGTTGACGTTCGTGACCGGCGAGGCCTCGGTCATGCCGTAGCCCTCCAGGATGGAGATCCCGAAGGCCTCGCGAAACGCGCGGTGGAGCTCGCCGGGCAGCTTCTCCGCGCCGGCCACCACGTGCCGCAGCGAGGCCAATTCCTCGCGGCTCGCCTTCTTCAGGAAAGGCCGCAGGAAGGTGGGGGCGCCGATCAGCGTGGTGACGCGCTCCTCGCGGATCGCCTCCGCCAGCCGCCGGGTTTCAAGCGGGCTCGGAGAGGTCACCAGCCGCCGCCGGAACAGCAGCGGGAACCAGAGCGTCACGGTGAAGCCGAAGCTGTGGAAGATCGGGAGGCAGCCCAGCATCGTGATCCCCGCGTCGCAGATCGAGACCCGGGAGAATTGCCCGCAATTCGCCAGGAGATTGCGGTGGGTCAGGACGACCCCCCGCGGCTCGCCGGAGCTGCCGCTGGTGAACAGCAGCGCGGCCTCCGCGTCCCCGCCGCGGCGCGGGAGCCCGAGCCGGTCCGCCAGCAGAATGCCCGGCAAAAGCCAGGCGCCGGCGAGCCAGGGCAGCATCGCCCGCTTGCCGCCCGCCGCCGCCAGCTCGGAGCGCAAATCCAGCGTGCGCTCGGGCCAGGGGAACCCCGGGACCTTCTCCCGCATCGCCGGCGCGCTGATGACCGTCCGGATTCCGGCCAGGCTCAGGCTGGCCTCGGCCGCGGCGCGCCCGGCGGTGAAGTTGAGGTTGACCGGCACCTTGCCGGCGCAGGCGACGGCCAGGTTGGCGATGGCCGCGCCGGCCCCCGGCGGCAGGACGATTCCCACGCGCCGCTCGGGAACGCGCTCGCGGATGCGGCGCGAGAGCACGGCGGCGGCGGCGAGGAGCGCGGCGGCGGAGAGCGGCCTCCGCTCCGCGGTCCGGTCGATCAGCGCGGTCCGTCCGGGCCGCGTGGCCAGGGCCCTCACCGCCTCGCGGGCGAGGTGCCGGCCGAGGAACGCGCGGCGCCCGAAGGCCTCCGCGCCGAGCCGCAGCAGGGCACGGCGGGCCGCCTCGGCATCGGCCTGCTCCGGCCCCAGGGGCTCTCCGAACGCCACCTCGACGGTCCGCCTCCCCCACTGCGGGCGCTTCCACAGGTAGCGCCCGCCGGAGAAGGAGAAGAGCGAGCCCCAGAGCCCGTCGTGCGCCGCCGGCACCACCGGCGCGCCGGAGCGCCGCGCCAGGATGGCGAAGCCCCGCTTCAGCCCCTGCAGCTGGCAGGTGCGCGCGATCTGGCCCTCCGGAAAGAGGCAGAGCAGCTCCCCGCGGGCCAGGGCGGCCAGGGCCCGCCGCATCCCCCCGGTCGGGTTCCGCGGCGAAATCGGAATCACGCCGGCCAGCCGGAAGATCGCCCGGAAGAACCAGGGGCTGTTCTCATCCTCGTAGCCCACGAAGCGCAGGGGCCGCGGGCAGGCGAGCTGGAGCACGACCACGTCAGCGTAGGAGACGTGGTTGGCGACGAGGATGGCGGCCCCGGCGGCGGGGACCCGCCCGGTCCCCGTCGCCCTCACCCGGTAGCGGAGGAAGGCGGCGCCCCGCGCCAGCGCCTCCAGCCAGAGCGGAAAGGTGGACATGCGCCGGAGCCTGGGCATCGGCGCCACCCTAGCGCAGAGCCGGCCTATTTGCCCAGCAGCTTGTCGAGGACGCCTCCGGCCGCCTTGTGCAGGGCCGACTTCAGCAGCTGGTCGCGCCACGAGCTGGCGTCGATCGCGCCGAGCGATCCGCCGAGGTGGAAGGCCTCGCCCATCCGGGTGTAGCCGAGGTCGTCCTTGTCGGAGCCGAGCAGCCCGAGGCCGCCCATCAGCTCGCCCAGCCGGCCGCGCGCCCCGAGCTGCCCGTCGAAGGCGAAGGGCTGGTCCAGGATGCCCACCCCCTCCTCGTGCGTGATGCGCCCGGCCCCGCTCAGGCGCACCTCGGGCGCGATCAGGGAGAAGGAGGTGATCTCGATGTTCAGGTCGGGCCCCCGCCGCGCCGCGACGTTGATCTGGTCGTAGGGCAGCTCCCTGAGCCGCTCGGCCAGCGCGACCACCGCCTGGCCCTGCTTGTCGATCACCCCCTTGGCCTCCGCCCCCTTGTCGTCGCGCAGCCCGAAGAGCGAGGTGACCGAGCCGATCGCCTCCGACAGCAGCGCCGGGGACTGCCGGAGGGCGTCGGCCACGTCCGCCCGGAGCGCGCGGAAGATCCCGCCCTTGCTGCTCAGCTGCAGGTCGCCCTGGAGCGCGTCGAGGAGACCGAGCGGCTGCGCCGCCGCGGCGTGGAGCCGCCCGGAAATCTTGAAGCGGCCCTCGATCACCGGCACCCGGGAGGGGTCGCGGGCCCGGCTGAACGCGCCGTAGTCGAAGTCGGAGGCGGCCAGCTCCGCCTGGAGCGCGTAGGCGCGGGGCGCCGCCGGGTCGTAGGCCAGGCTCAGGCCGCCGGAGAAGTCCCCCCCGGTTGCCAGCCGGCCCTGCAGCGCCGAGAGGCTCAGGGCGGCCGGCTCCAGCCGGACCGTGCCGCCCACGTCGTTCCAGACCGCTCGCCCCCCGTCCACCTCCTTCAGGGCCAGGGTCAGCCGGCCCCGCAGAAGGCCCCAGAAGGGGCCGGCCGCCGCCGGCGCGTCCGTCCCGGCGGCGGTGGCGCCGCGCAGGGCCTCCAGGGCCCCGAGGGCGCTGACATCGCCGAGCACGACCTTGGCGCCGGCCAGCTGGCCCTCGAGCACGGTCCCGCCGGCGGAGGCGGCGAGGGTGCCCTGCAGGGTCAGGTCCGACTTGCGGCCCGCCCGCGCGAAGGCGAGCGGCGCGGCGATCTTCCACCGGCCGTCCGCCTGCTGGTCGGCCCGCAGCTCGACCGCGATCAGGGACCAGGGCTCCGCCGCCGCGTCCGCGGCCAGGTCGGAAATCTCGAGCCGCGCCTGGACGGCGGAGACGCCGCCGATCCGCGCGGTGAAGTCGCCGCTGAGGTCCCCGCGCGCCGGCGCCGCCCCGCCCGTCGCCGCGGCGAGGTCGGGCAGATGCAGGTGGAATTCCCCGGCGGCCGCGACCGGCTGGGCCGCCCCGGCCAGGCGCCCGGCCCGCCCCTGGAAGCTGAGCAGCGGGGCGGACCCACGGGAGGCCGCGCCGCGGGAGAGCGAAACCTGCCAGCCCGCCGGGGCGTAGTCCGCCGTCAGGGAGGCGGTGAGGTCCAAGCCCGCCGCCACCGGATGGCCGGCGCGGCTGGCATAGAGGCCGTCGAGCGTGAGAGGGCCGTCCGAGCGGAGGCTGAGCCCGCCGTTGCGGGCCGAGGCGACGAGCCGGCCGCGCAGCGCCCCGGCCGTCGGGGTCAGCCCGGGCCACAGCGGCCCGGTCCACGCGGCCGGCAGGCCCTGCAGCTCGATCCCGACGAGATCTCGGGCGGGGTCGGCCACCTTCAGCTCGCCGCTGTGCACGTTGAGCGCGAAGGGCTGCAGCGCGTCGATCCGCGCCACCGGCTGCCCGCCGGCCACCGACGCGGCCAGCCGCGCGACGCTGACCTCCCCGTCCCGGTGCGAGAGGTCGAAGTCGGCGGTCAGCCCCACCGGGCCGACCGCGGCCAGGGCGGGGCGCAGCACGCCGAGGCGGTCGGCCGTGAGGCCGAGCCGCCCGTCGACGCGCACCGCGCTCAGCGTGGCGTCGGCGTCGAACCTGCCCTCGCCGCTGGCCGCGAAGCTCGGCAGGGGCGCGCCCAGGGCGAAGGGGGCGAGATCCCCGTCCGAGAGGTCCAGCTTCCACGAGCCGGCCAGGAGATGGGTGCTGCCGGCGTAGCCCGCCTGGAGGGCCAGGAGCTGCTTCTCGGTCCCGGCCAGCGCCACCGAGAAGCTCTCGTCCGCGCCGGTGCGGGCCGCGGCCACCCGGGCGGTGAGCTTGGCGGGGGCGGCGAGCTTGCCGCCCTGCGCCGAGGCGTCGATGCCCGCCTCCAGGCGTGAGAAGGTCCGCGGCGTGTCCATCGCCGCCGCCAGCACCCCCTCCGCCGACAGCGAGCCGATCGGGGCCCCCGCCGCGGGCGGAGCCAGGCTCAGGCGGTAGACGAAGCGGCCCTCGCGGCCCGCGGCCAGGCCGCCGCCGCTCAGCTCGAGATGGACCCGCGCCGGCGGGGCGCCGGCGGCGGGCGGCAGGATCACGTCGCCCTCGAGCTCGAGCGCATCCAGCTCGCAGTCGGCCGGCAGCCGCAGCTTGTGGAAGAATCCGTCGAAGAGTGCGATGGTCGCCGGCACCGAGACGTGCGCGGCCGCGGCCGCGGGAACCGGGCCCCGCGAACGCGGGGGCAGGAGGGCCGGCGGCGCCGTCCCCGCCTCCTCGAAATGCGTCAGGTCGAGCGTCCAGCCCGAGGCCGCCAGCCGGCGGATGGGCAGCTCCCGCTTCCACAGGGCGTCGGCCACCGGGAGGTCCACGCGCACCGCCGGCGCGGTCAGCACCGCGCCCGAGCGCTCCAGGCGCAGGCCGGCGGCGTAGGCCGCGGCCGGGCCGACGGAAACCCGGCCGACCGCCAGGCCCCAGCCGGGACGCGCGGCCAGGTAGCGGTGCGCGGCCCAGCTCTGGAACGGGGGCGCGAGCGCCAGGGCCGCGGCCGCGGCCAGCGCCGCGACCACCGCCGCCAGGACGGCAAGAAGCGCCCGCAACGGTTTCATCCGCGCCCCGTCCCGGGCGGTCTCAGCCGCCCACCAGGGCGTCGCCCTGCCCCATCGCCTTGCGCAGGGTCGCCACCGCCACGAGGTAATTGTAATCGGCCTGGATCGCGTTGGTCCGGGCCTGGGTCAGCGCCACCTGGCTCGTCAGCACGTCCAGCTGGGTCGCCGTGCCGGCCTTGAAGCGGTTGTCGGCCAGGCGCAGCGCCTCGGTCGCCTGTTCGACCGTCTTCTGGGTGGCGGTGAGGAGATCGCTGGCTTCCTGCCATGCCGAGAAAGCCTGGCGGACCTCGATTTCCACCGAAAGATCCTCCTGGGACTCCGAAAGCTTCGCCTGGCGGAGCTGGGCCTTGGCCTGGACCACCCGCCCGGCGGTGGCGCGGCCGTCGAAGATCGACCAGTTGGCCTGCCCCCCCGCCAGCCAGCCGTGGCCGGTGAAGGTGCTGGGAAAGACCAGCCCCGGCGTGGTGCTGCCGGCCAGGTCGGTCTCGTTCCAGGCGTAGCCGGCGAAGACCCCCAGGTTCGGGTAATAGCCGGACCGGGCGGTGGTCACGCCCTTGCCACCGGCCTCGACCCGCTTGGAGAGGCTGAGCAGCTCGGGACGGTTGAGGTGGGCCTGGGCCACCGCGCTGTCCAGCTGGAAGTCCTGGCGGGTGACATCCAGGCTGCCGGAGAGCTGGGGGAAGGGCGAAGCCCCGCCCGCCGAGACCGGCGCCCCCAGGGACTGGCGCAGCTGCTCGACCGCGATCCGCTCGTTGTTGCGCGCGGTGATCAGGTCGGGCTGGGCGTTGGCCAGGGCGACCTGGGCCCGCAGCACCTCGAAGTTGGAGACCGCCCCGGCCCGGAACTGGTTCTGGGTGTCGGTCAGCTGGCTGCGGATGAGGGCGATGTTCTGCTCCTGGACCCGGACCTCCTCGCGGGCCAGCAGCACGGCGTAGAAGCGGGTGCGCACCTCGAGCAGCGCGGCGTTCACCGTCGCCTGGAGGTCGGCCAGGGCCGCCTCGCGGTTCAGCTTGGCGCCCTGCACGGCGGCGTGGATGCCCCCGCCGGCGAAGAGCGTCTGGGTCACGCGCAGCTGGGCCTGCCACGCGGTGGTGGTGGGCACGAAGCTGCCCGGCTCGGTGGCGGCGTTGCGCTGGTAGTTGCCGTTGCCCGTGACGTTGGGGATGCCCGGGGCCTGGGCCTGCAGCACCAGGCCCTCCTGCGCCCGCACCTGCTCGCGGGCCTGAAGGATGGCGTAGTTGTGGTCCAGCGCGTAGACCACGGCCCCCTTGAGGTCGAGGGGGTCGGGCAGCGGCGCCGGAGCCGGCCCCTGCGCGCGCGCCGCCAGGGCGGCGCCGAGGGCGAGGACGGGAAGGAGCAGGGAGGATGTGTTCATGCGCGGGATCCGGAGTGACATGCCTGCCTCAGGCGTGGGCCGGCTTCAAGCCCGGGGGCGCGGCCAGGGCCGCGGCCTTCGCCCGGTCGCGGGCGTGGTCCTTGGCGATCAGCACGTAGACGCAGGGCACGACGAAGAGGGTGAAGACCGTGCCGATGCTCATGCCGCCGACCAGCACCAGGCCGATGGAATTGCGGGCGGCCGCCCCGGCGCCGCTCACCAGGGTGAGCGGGAAGTGGCCGGCCACGGTGGCGGCCGAGGTCATGAGGATGGGGCGCAGCCGGGTCATGGCGGCGTCGTGGACCGCCTCCAGCTTGGACTTGCCCTCCTCCTGGAGCTTGTTGGCGAATTCCACGATCAGGATGCCGTTCTTCGCCACCAGCCCGACCAGGGTGACCAGGCCGACCTCGGCGTAGATGTTGAGCGTGGTGGTCCAGCCGTTGGTCCAGTACGGGATGTTGGGGTTGGGCATCTTCAGGAAGGTGAAGATGAGCGCCCCGAACATCGCGAGCGGGACCGAGCCGGCGAGGATGACCAGCGGGTCGCGGAAGGAGTTGAACTGCACCGCCAGCGCCAGGAAGATGGTCACGATCGCGAGCGAGAAGGCGGGCAGGAACTTGTTGCCCTCGGTGCGCAGCTGGCGCGACTCGCCCATGTAGTCGATGCCGTAGCCGGCGGGGAGGATCTCCTTGGCCGCGCCCTCCAGGTCCTTCAGCGCCTGGTCGAGGGTGACGTGGGCCTGGCCCGAGATCATCACCGCGTTCATCTGCTGGAAGCGGTTGAGGGAGCGGGGCACGACCTTGTGCTGGATGGTCGCGATGGTGGCGAGCGAGACCAGCCGGTTGTCCGGCCCGGTGACATAGAGGTCGCGCAGCTGCCCGGGATTGAGCCGGGCCGAGCGCTCGATCTGGGGGATGACCTTGTAGCTGCGGCCGGCGATGTTGAACCAGTTGACGTAGTTGCCGCCGAGGTCCGAGGCCAGGTCGCCGCCCACCTGGTTGAGGTTGAGGCCGAGCGTCGCGGCCTTGTCCCGGTCGATCGTGATCTCCGACTGCGGCTGGTCGATCTTGAGGTCGTGCTGCAGGAAGTTGAAGTCCCCGCTCTGCATCGCCTTGGCCTCGACCTTCTGGGCCACCTCCAGGAGCTGGTCGGAGTCCGAGGTCGAGGTGATGAGGAATTCGATCGGGAAGTTGTCGCCGCCGGGCAGCGCCGCCGGCACCGCCGCGAACATCTGGAAGCCGGGGATCTGGTTCAGCTCCGCCTGCACCTGGGGGAAGATCTGCAGCGTGGTCCGCTTCCGCTCGTCCCAGGGCTTGACCACCATGCCGCTGAAGCCGTCGACGCCGAGGGCGGCGCTGAAGGGGTCGGCGGGCGGGAAGAGGATCTGGAAGGTGAAGAGGCGCTCGGGGGTGTTGAGGAAGACCTTCTCCGCCATCCGGCCGTAGTAGGCCTTCTGGTCGGCGGTGGCGTTGGCGGCGGAATTGATGATGCCGAAGATCACGCCCTGGTCCTCGGTCGGCGCCAGCTCCTTGGGCGACATCACGAACATCGGCACCGCCAGGAGGCCGAGCAGGATCCAGACGCCGTAGACCAGCGGGCGGATCCGCAGGGTGGCCGAGAGGGTCCGGCCGTAGGCCTGCCGCAGCCGGTCGAAGCGGTGGTTGAGCCAGCCGGCGAAGCCCCGCTCCTCGTCCGCCGCCCCGCGGAGCAGCCGCGAGGACATCATGGGCGAGAGGGTCAGGGCGACGATCCCCGAGATGGTGACGGCGCCCGCCAGGGTCAGCGCGAACTCGCGGAAGAGGGCGCCGGTCAGGCCGCCCTGCAGGCCGATCGGGGTGTAGACCGCCGCCAGGGTGATGGTCATGGCGATGATCGGGCCGACCAGCTCGCGCGCCCCCACCAGGGCCGCCTCGAAGGGCGTGCGCCCCTCGCGGATGTGCCGCTCGATGTTCTCCACCACCACGATGGCGTCGTCCACCACCAGTCCGACCGAGAGCACGATGGCGAGCAGGGTCAGCAGGTTGAGGGTGAAGCCGAAGACCTGCATCAGGAAGACCCCGCCGATGAGGGAGACGGGGATGGCCAGCACCGGCACCAGGGCGGAGCGGAAGGACCCGAGGAAGAGGAAGATGACCACGATGACGATGGCCAGGGTCTCGGTCAGGGTGTGGATGACGTCGTGGATCGCGTTGTTGATGTAGTCCGAGGCGTCGTAGGCGATGGTGGCGTCCAGGCCCCGCGGCATCTCCTGGCGCAGCGCGTCGAGGGAGGCGCGCACCCGCGCCACCACGTCGATGGTGTTGGCGTCCGGCAGGGGCTGGATGCCGATGAACACCGCGGTCTGGCCGGTGTAGCGGACCGAGGTGTCGTAGTCCTCCGAGCCCAGCTCGACGTCGGCCACGTCCTTCAGGCGGACGATGGCGCCGTTTTGCTGGTGGACCACCAGCTGCTTGAATTCGTCGACCGAGTGGAGGTCGGTGTTGGCGATGAGGTTGACCTGCGTCAGGTTCCCCTTGGTCGTGCCCACCGGGGCGAGGTAGTTGTTGCTCCCCAGGGCGGCGCGGACCTCGGAGGGGCTGACCCCCAGCGCCGCCATCCGGTCGGGCTTGAGCCACACCCGCATGGCGAAGGTGCGCGCGCCCAGGATCTGCGCCTGCTGCACGCCGGCCAGGGCGCTCAGCCGCGGCTGGACCACCCGCACCAGGTAGTCGGTGATTTCGCTCTGGTTGAGGATCTTGGAGGAGAAGCTGAGGTAGGCGGCGGCCGTCTGCTGGTCGGCGGACTGCACCTCGATCGCCGGCACTTCGGCCTCGGCCGGGAGCTGGTTGCGGACCTCGTTGACCTTGGCGTTGATCTCGGAGAGCGCCTTGATCGGGTCGTAGTTGATCTTGAGGCGGGCGTTGACCAGCGAGAGTCCCTGCAGGCTCTTGGACTGGACGTAGTCGATGCCCTCGGCCGAGGCGATGGCGCGCTCCAGCGGGGTGGTGACGAAGCCGCGCACCAGCTCGGCGCTGGCGCCGACGTAGACGGTCGAGACCGAGACGGTGGCGTTCTCGCTCCGCGGGTACTGGCGGATGTTGATCGTGCGCCAGGCGTTGATGCCGGCCAGCACGATCATGAGGCTGACCACGATCGCGACGACCGGGCGGCGGATGAAGAGGTCGGTGAGTTGCATGGGCGCGGGGGGCGTTCGCTCCGGGGCGCTCAGGAGTTCTGGGGATGGGGCGCGAGCTGAGCGGGAGGCGCCTTGGAGTTGTCGATCACCACCGCCTCGCCGCTGCGCAGCTTGAAGACGCCGGCCGAGACCACCTCGTCGCCCGGGCTCAGGCCCTCGGTCACCGCGACGAAGTCGCCCCGGGTCTCGCCCAGGCGCACGAATTGCTGGTGGATCACCTTGGCGGGCTTGCCGCTCATCGGGTCCTTCCCCTCGCTCACCACGAAGACCGAGTTGCCGTAGGGGGCGTAGAGCACGGCGGTGGCCGGGATCGCCAGCACGCGCTGCTTGTCGGGGAGCAGGAGGCGGACGTGGACGAACATGCCCGGCCGCATCTGCTCGCTCGGGTTCTCCACCGTCGCCTCGACCCGCACGTTGCGGGTCTGGCTGTCGACGTCGGGATTGATGGCGGTGACCTTGCCCGCCGCCGTCCCGCCCGGGACGCCGTCGCCGTCAAGGCGCACTTCCTGGCCCTTCGCGACCCGCGCCAGGTCCTGCTGCGGCAGGTAGAAGTCGGCATAGATCGGATCCAGCGACTGGAGGGAGACGATGGCGTCCCCCGCCTTCAGGGTCTGGCCGAGGTTGACCAGGCGCACCCCGAGGCGGCCGGAGAAGGGGGCCCGGATCGTCTTCTTGGCGATGACCGCGCGGATGTTGTCCGCCTGGGCCAGCGCCTGCGCGTAGGCGGCGTTGTCGGTGTCGAACTGGGACTGGGCGATGGTGTGGCTGGAGAGCAGCTCGCGCGAGCGCCGCAGGTTGACCTTGGCCAGGTCGGCGGCGGCCTCGGCCGCCCGCAGCTGGGCGGTCTCGGCCGCCACGTCCTGCTGCAGCAGGAGATCGCCGGCCTTGACCTTGGCGCCGGCCTCGAAGGCGATCTTCGCCACGTTGCCGTCGAGCTGGGCCGAGACCATCACGCCCTGCACCGCGTTGAGGGTGCCGACCGAGGAGAGCTCGGGCTGCCAGTCGGACTGGGCGGCCCGGGCCGTGCTGACGGTGTCCGGCGGCATCGCGTAGGGCGTCGCGATCATGGTCTTGATCTGGCTGACCTTGATCAGGACCACCGCGCCGATGACGACGATGACGCTGGCGACGATGAAGAAGGCGGCTCGCGGCAGCACGCCCTTGGCGAAGAGGACGGCGAGCACAATGAGGACGGCCAGGATGACGAAGATCGACGTGATCATGCAGGGGATAGATTGAAGAGGAGGAGGACGGCCAAGCGCTAGCTATATTGTGTGCATAGGCAAACGCGCGGCGTTAAATATAACGGGCGGCGTCCCGCCGGGCGGACAGGGCATGGGCATATTTTTCCCCGGAGGCATGCGCGCGGGCCGGGCCTCAGGCGCCGCGGGAGGAATGCGGCTTGGGGGTTTCGGGGGCGCGCTCGGAAAGCTTGGCGAGGAGCCCGACCAGGGTCTTGCGCTCGTCCTCGGTCAGCGGCGCCATCAGCGTCGCCATCCACTGAAAATGCCCCGGCAGCACCGCCAGCAGCGTCGCCAGCCCCCTTTCCGTGAGGTGGACCGACATCATCCGCCGGTCGTTCGGGTCGGGCTCGCGCTTGACCAGCCCGTCCCGCTCGAGGGTGTCGATCAGGCCGGTCATGGTGGCCCGGGTCACCCCGGCGCATTCCGCCAGCTCGGCCGGCGTGCCCGGCTTGGGGCGATTCGCGGCCTTGTCATAGAGCAGCATCAGCACCGTGAAGCGGCCCTGGGACAGCCCGTGGGCCGCCTGGTTGGCCTCGCGCACCCGGTAGATCTCGTCGGCGGTGCGGAGCAGGTGCAGGTAGGCGTCGCAGGCGGAGGGATCGAGGTCCGGGAAGGTCTGCGCCATCTGCTGGAGGGCCTCGTAGCGGGGAAGATTCTTTAGCAGCAGCAATGGCATTGACAGAAAAAGATACGGTAACTGATAATTAGGCAACTAACCAAACACAAGCCGATAGAACTGCCGCTTCAGGGCAAATCCACGGCCGGCCGTTTGCCTAAAAAGGGGATGCCGCCACTAGTCACCTCTCCCATGATGAACGCAAGACGCTTTACCGCGGGGCACATGCCCGCCATCCGGCTCGCCAGCCCCGGGGTCGCCGCCACCCTGATCCTCGCGTTCGGCGGCTGCGCCAAGCGGCCCCCGCCCCCTCCCCCGCCCCCCGCGGTGACGGTGGCGACGGTCGAGCAGCGGGACGTCCCGGTCACCCAGGAATGGGTCGCCAGCCTCTACGGCTATGTCGACGCGCAGGTCCGCGCCCAGGTCAGCGGCTACCTCCTCAAGCAGGACTACAAGGACGGCGCCGCCGTGCGCGCCGGCCAGCTTCTCTTCGAAATCGACCCCCGCCCCTTCCAGGCCGCCTTCGACCAGGCGCAGGCCCAGCTGGCCCAGGCGCGGGCGCAGCTGGGCAAGGCGGAGGAGGACGTCCGCCGCTACGGGCCCCTGGCCAAGGACCAGGCCATCAGCCAGCAGGAGATGGACAACGCCGTCCAGGCGGAGCTCGGCGCCAAGGCGCAGGTCGCGGCCGGCCAGGCCGCGGTGGAACGCGCCCGCCTCGACCTCGGCTTCACCCGCGTGGCCTCCCCGATCAACGGCGTGGCCGGGATCGTCCAGGCCCAGGTCGGCGACCTGGTCGGGCCGAGCACGGGCCCGCTCACCACCGTCTCCACCCTCGACCCGATGAAGGTCTACTTCCCCATCGGCGAGCAGGACTACCTGGCGCTGGGCAAGGACCAGGGCGGGGGCTTCCCGCCCAACGCCCAGCTCGAGCTGATCCTGGCCGACGGCAGCGTCTACCCCGAGAAGGGCCGCTTCTACGCCGAGGACCGCCAGATCGACCCGACCACCGGGACCCTCCGCATCGCCGCCCTTTTCCCCAACCCCCGGGCCGCGCTGCGGCCGGGGCAGTACGGCCGCGTCCGCGCCGTCATCCGCACCCTCCCCGGCGCGCTGCTCGTGCCGCAGCAGGCGCTGAACGAGCTCCAGGGCGGCTACCAGGTCGCGACCGTGGACGGCTCGAACCGGGTGCACATCGTCGGGGTGACGACCGGCCCGCAGGTGGGCCGCCAGGTCGTGATCGCCTCCGGCCTCAAGCCGGGCGAGCGCGTGATCGTCGACGGCTTCGCCAAGGCCCGCGAGGGCGCGCCGGTCAATCCCCAGCCCGCCCGCTGACCCCCTCATGCCGCGGTTCTTCATCGGCCGGCCGATCGTCGCGATCGTCATTTCCGTCATCCTGGTCCTGGGCGGCCTGGTGACGTTCCTCGGCCTGCCCATCGCGCAGTACCCGAACATCGTCCCGCCGGAGGTCCGGATCACCACCACCTACGTCGGGGCCGACGCCCAGACGGTCGAGCAGTCCGTCGCCACGCCGATCGAGCAGCAGATGAGCGGCGTCGACAACATGAACTACATCTACTCCATCAACGGCAGCGACGGCTCGCTGCGGATGGTGGTGAACTTCGACGTCGCGACCGACCCCAACACCGACATCATCCTCTCGCAGATGCGGGAGACGCAGTCCTCCCCGCAGCTGCCCTCCGACGTGGCGGCCTTCGGGGTGACGGTGCAGAAGCAGCTGACCAACCCGCTGATGCTGGTGGCGCTCTATTCGCCCCATGGGACCTACGACAGCACCTTCCTGGCGAACTACGCCTACATCAACATCAACGACCGCCTGACCCGCGTCCCCGGCATCAGCAGCACGGTGGTCTTCGGCGCCGGGCAGTACGCCATGCGCTTCTGGGTCAAGCCCGACCAGCTGGCGCGCCTCGGGCTCACCGTCTCCGACGTGACCTCGGCCATCCAGGCGCAGAACACGGTCAACCCCGCCGGCGAGATGGGCGCGGAGCCCGCGCCGCCGGGCCAGGCCTTCACCTATTCGGTGCGGGCGCAGGGCCGCCTGACCTCGCCGGAGGACTTCGAGAACATCGTCATCCGCGAGAACCCCGACGGCTCGGTGGTGCGCCTGCGGGATATCGCGCGGATCGAGCTGGGCGCCCAGACCTACGCCGCGATGGGCCGCTTCGACGGCGGGCCCTCCGCCATCCTCGCCATCTACCAGCTGCCCGGCTCCAACGCGCTCGACGCCGCCAACGGCGTGCGCAAGGCCATGACCGAGCTGAAGCAGCGCTTCCCGCAGGACCTGGACTTCACCGTCGCCCTCGACACCACCCGCTCGGTCTCGGAGGGCATGCGCGAGATCTCCAACACCCTCTGGCAGGCCCTGCTCCTGGTCATCGTGGTGGTCTTCGTCTTCCTCCACGGCTGGCGCGCCACCCTCATCCCGCTGATGGCCGTCCCGGTCTCGCTCATCGGCACCTTCCTGGTCTTCCCGCTCTTCGGGTTCTCGGTCAACACCCTCTCGCTCTTCGGGCTGGTCCTGGCCATCGGGCTGGTGGTGGACGACGCCATCGTGGTGGTGGAGGCGGTGGAGCACCACATCGAGGAGGGGCTGGCCCCGCGCGAGGCGACCCTCAAGGCCATGTCCGAGGTCTCGGGGCCGGTGGTGGCGATCGCCATCATCCTGGCCGCGGTCTTCGTCCCGACCGCCTTCATCCCCGGCATCACCGGCCGGCTCTACCAGCAGTTCGCGCTCACCATCGCGGTCTCGGTCATCATCTCCGCCTTCAACGCCCTCTCGCTCAGCCCCGCGCTCTGCTCGCTCCTCCTCAAGCCCAGGGACGAGGAGAAGACCGGGTTCTTCGCCTGGTTCGAGCGCGGCTTCCGGCGCGGCACCCGGCGCTACGTCGGGGCCTCCCGGGCCCTGATCCACAAGAGCGGGCTCAGCATCCTGATCCTGGCCGGCTTCGCCGCCGGGGCCTTCTTCCTGAGCAAGACGCTCGCCCCCTCCTTCCTGCCGCAGGAGGACCAGGGCTACCTCTACGTCCAGCTGCAGCTGCCCAACGCCTCCTCCCTCCAGCGCACGGCCGCGGCGGCCCGCGCCGTGGAGGACGCGATGCGGCGGACCCCGGGGGTGGAGCACTTCACCTCCGTCATCGGCTTCAGCCTCCTCAGCCAGGTCTACAACACCTACAGCGCGTTCTTCTTCGTCACCCTCAAGCCCTGGTCCGAGCGCCGGGGCGCCGCCGAGCAGTCGGACGCGATCCAGGCGCGCCTGCGCCAGGCCTTCGCCCGGATCCCCGAGGGCAACGTCGTGCTCTTCCCCCCGCCGGCCATCCCCGGCGTCGGCACCGCCGGCGGGGTGACCTTCATCCTGGAGGACCGCGCCGGCCACGACATCCCCTACCTCGCCGCCAACGTGGACAAGTTCCTGGCGGCGGCGCGGCAGCGGCCGGAGATCGCCAGCGCCACCACCAGCTTCCTCCCCTCGGTGCCGCAGATGTTCGTCGAGGTCGACCGCGACAAGGCCCTGAAGCAGGGGGTCGCCATCGCCGACATCTACCGGACGCTGCAGTGCTACATGGGCGGCATCTTCGTCAACTACTTCAACCGCTTCGGCCGGCAGTGGCAGGTCTACGTCGAGGCCGAGGGCCAGTACCGCAACAGCCCGGAGGGCCTGCGCCAGTACTACGTCCGCAACAAGGCGGGCGCCATGGTCCCGCTCTCCGCCCTCACCCGGGTCGAGCGGCGCTTCGGCCCGGAGTTCATCATGCGGCACAACCTCTACCGCGCCGCCCAGCTCAACATCAGCGGCAAGCCCGGCTACAGCTCGAACCAGGTGATGGACGTGCTGCAGCAGGTCTTCAACCAGACGATGCCGCGGGACATGGGCTACGACTACCGCGACATGTCCTTCCAGGAGCGGAAGGCCCAGGAGGGGGTGCCGCCGGCGGCGATCTTCGGCCTCTCCCTCCTCTTCGTCTTCCTCATCCTCGCCGCCCTCTACGAGAGCTGGTCGCTGCCCTTCAGCGTGCTGCTGAGCGTGCCGGTGGCGGTCTTCGGGGCCTTCCTGCTGCTGCGCCTGCGCGGGCTGGAGTACGACGTCTTCGCCCAGATCGGACTGATCATGCTCATCGGCCTCGCGGCCAAGAACGCCATCCTGATCGTGGAATTCGCGCGCACCCGCTTCGAGCACGGCGAGTCGCTGCTCGACGCCGCCCTGGAGGGGGCGCAGGTGCGGCTCCGCCCGATCCTGATGACCTCCTTCGCCTTCATCCTCGGCTGCGTGCCGCTGGCCTTCGCCTCGGGGGCGGGCGCGGTCGCGCGCCGGGTGATGGGCACCGCCGTGATCGGCGGCACGCTGGCCGCCAGCCTGCTGGCCATCTTCCTCATCCCCGTGCTCTTCTACGTGGTCGAGAAGCTGGCCGGCGGCGAGGCCCGCCGCGACCGGCGCAAGGCCGCGCACGCGGCCCGGGAAAAGCCCGCGGCCCGCCACTGACCTGATCCCATGAGCCGCCGCAGCCTGCTCCTCCTCCCGGCCCTCCTCCTCGGCGGATGCGCCGTGGGGCCCGGCTACCACCGGCCGGACGTCGGCGCGCCCGCCGCGACCCGCGGCCAAGCCGCGCCCGAGAGCGCCTCCCTCGCCGACCTCGGCTGGTGGGAGCTCTACCGCGACCCGGCCCTCGACGCGCTGGTCCGCGCCGCGCTGGCGGACGGCTTCGACGCCCGGATCGCCGCCGCCCGCGTGCAGCAGGCCCGCGCGCTCGCGCTCGAGGCGCGCGGCCCGCTCTTCCCCGGGCTCGGCTACGCCGGCAACGCCGACCGCGGCCGTAACACCATCCTGGGCAATCCCTCGCCCAGCGGCACCGGGGCGACCGGCAACGGCTTCGACGGCTACCTCGCGGCGACGTGGGAGCTCGACCTCTGGGGCCGCGTCCGCCGCCTCGACGAGGCCGCCCGGGACCAGTACCTGGAGAGCGCGCAGGCCCAGCGCGGCGTGTGGCTCAGCCTCGTGGCCGAGACCGCCTCGGACTACTTCCAGCTGCTCGAGCTCGACGAGGAGCTCGCGGTCACCCGCGACGCCTCCCAGGCCTTCGGCGAGAGCCTCCGGCTCTTCAACCAGCGCCTGAAGGGCGGCATCGCCTCGCGGCTGGAGACCGCCAGCGCGCAGGCGGCGCAGGCGTCCGAGGCCGCGCAGGTCCCGCTGGTGGAGCGGGCGATCGCGGCGCAGGAGAACGAGCTCAGCGTCCTGCTCGGGCGCAATCCGGGCCCGATCGAACGCGGCGCGGCGCTCTCCGCCCACGCCGCGCCGCCCGCGGTCCCCGCCGGCCTGCCCTCCGAGCTGCTGGAGCGCCGCCCCGACGTGAAGGCCGCCGAGTACGCCGCGATGGCGACCAACGCGCAGATCGGCGCCACCATCGGGAGCTTCCTGCCCCGGATCGGGCTGAGCGCCCTCTTCGGAGGGGTGAGCCCCCGCCTCCAGGACATCACCTCGCGCCGGGCCGAGGTCTGGAACGTCGGCGCGCAGGTCACCGGGCCGATCTTCCAGGCCGGCACCCTCCGCGGGGAATACCTCCAGGCCAAGGCCGCCTGGGAGCTGGCCAAGCTCCGCTACGAGCAGACCGCCCTCGGGGCCTTCGCGGACGTGGCCAACGCCCTGGTCTCCCGCCAGAAGCTGGAGCAGTCCCGCCTCGAGCAGGAGCGCGAGGTCGCGGCGTACCAGGAGGCGGTGAAGGTCGCGACCGAGCGCTACAAGGCCGGCGAGGCGAGCTACTACGAGCTCCTCCAGGCGCAGGAGCAGCTCTTCCCGGCCGAGCTCACCCTCGCCCGCACCCGCCGCGACGAGCTGATCTCGGTGGTCGACCTGTACAAGGCGCTGGGCGGCGGCTGGAACCTGAAGGACGCCGCGGCCTGGTCGGGCCGGTAGGCGCGGCGCCGGCTCCGGCCGGGAAAATCGGGCGGGCCGCGAAAAAGTGCTTGCTGGGCCGGCGGCAAAGGCGTCCTTCGGGCCCATGAATGGGAAGAAACCGGACGAGCCGGGCTATGGCGTCCTGGTGGCGTCGCTGGAGCGGCTGCTCGACGCCGCCCGCCGCTCCTCGGCCCGAGCGGTCAACGCGGTGATGACCGCGACGTACTGGGAGGTCGGGCGGCGGATCGTGGAGTTCGAGCAGGGAGGGGAAAAGCGGGCGGGCTACGGCGAGAGGCTCATCGCCAGGCTCGCGCAGGACCTGACCGGCAGGCTCGGCCGCGGGTTCGGGGCCGCGAATCTGACCCAGATGAGGCGGTTTTACCTCACCTGGCCCCTCCCGGCAATTCCGCAGACGCCGTCTGGGGAATCCGCCGCGCCGATTCTCCAGACGGTGTCTGAAAAATCCGTTTCGGCCCCCGCGGCCGGCCGGCCGGCCGGGAGGTTCCCCCTCCCCTGGTCCCACTATGTCCGGCTGATGTCCGTCAAGGATCCGTCGGCCCGGCAATTCTACGAGGCGGAGGCCCTGCGCGCCGGCTGGTCCTTCCGCCAGCTCAGCCGGCAGGTGGAGTCGATGTTCTACGAGCGCACGGCCCTTTCCCGGAACAAGGCGGCGATGCTGGAGAAGGCCGCCAAGCCGAAGCCGGGGGAGCGCGCCGGGGTCGAGGACCAGATCAAGGACCCCTATCTGCTCGAGTTCCTCGACCTCAAGGACGAGTATTCGGAGCATGACCTGGAGGAGGCGCTGCTGCGCCATTTGGAGAGCTTCCTGCTCGAACTGGGCTCCGACTTCGCATTCGTGGGGCGCCAGCGCCGCTTGCGCATCGGGGACACCTGGTTCCGGGTCGATCTGCTCCTCTTTCACCGGCGCCTCCGCTGCCTGGTCATCGTCGACCTCAAGATCGGCAGGTTCACCCACGCCGACGCCGGGCAGATGCACACCTACCTGAACTACGCCCGCCAGCACTGGACCAACGAGGGGGAGAATCCGCCGGTCGGGCTCATCCTCTGCTCCGAGCCCGACGACGCGCTGGCGCAGTATTCCCTCGAGGGGCTGCCCAACAAGATCCTGGCGCGGGAATACCGGCTCGCCCTCCCGGCCGAGAGGAAGCTGGCCTCGGAAATCGACAAGACCCGGCAGCTGCTGGAATCCCGCCGGAAAGCCTGAATCGGTCCCGCCGGCCCTAAAACAAGGGCTTTCTGTGACGATAGGGTGAACACCCCATCTCCGTGCCCATCCGATTCGCCAACCTCAGCCTTCCGCGCCGGCTGGCGCTGCTCACGCTCATCCCGATCGTGGGGATGCTGGTCGTGGGCGGATTCTTCCTCCGCACCTTCCTCTCCGGCTACCGGCTTTCCCAGGAGGACCTGGCCAACGTGGCCGTGGTCCGCGAGGAAATCGGGGACTTCGGGCGGCTCTACGACAAGCTGATGGAGGAGCGCCAGGCGGCCCTGGCCCTCTCCGCCGCGCCCGCCGACCGCGCGCTGCGCGAGGCCTACCAGGCGAGCTTCGCCGGCACGGACGAGGCGGTGACCGCGTTCGAGGCGAAGCTGAACCGGCTCGCGGGCGGCCCCGACCCCGGGCTCTTCGCCGAGCGCCGCGACAGCATCGACTCCTTCTTCTCCACCCAGGTGCCGGCGGCGCGCTCGCAGGCCGAGGACGGGCGGCACACGGCGGGCGAGGTCTTCAACATCTACCTCAAGCTCGCCTACAACGGCCTGCTCCGCACCGAATGCTACCGGCAGGTGATGCAGACGCCCGCCGGGCTCAACTTCTTCGACGGCGTCCTCGCCCTGCAGAAGATCCAGCTGCAGGAATCCCACGCCATCAGCCTGGTGGTGCACGGCCTGAAGCAGGGCGGCCTGGGGCCGGACGAGCTCACCATCCTGCGGCGGCAGTTCTTCGCCTCGACCGAGAGCGAGTACTACCTGCTCAAGTTCCAGCCCGAGATCCGCGCCTTCTTCAAGACCGCGACCCGCGGCAGCGACGACGGCGCGGCCTTCTACGGCTACCTCACCGCCCTGGCCGGAAGCCAGCGCGACGGCGCGGCCCTCCCCGCCTTCGCCCCGAAGTCCGGCGCGCTCGAGCAGCTGCTGGCGGAGCATTTCGGGGCCTACCCGGCGATCTACGCCCGGGCCTACGCCCTCTCCGCCGGGCAGCTCGCAGCCCTGGCCGGCCAGCAGCTGCGCCGCGCCCTCGCCCTCTCCTCCGCCCTCGCGCTCGCCCTCGGGCTGAGCCTGGCCGGAAGCCTGCTGGTCATCCGCGGCACCCGCGGCCAGCTGGGGCGGGTGGCGGGCGACATCGACGCCGACTCCGACCAGCTGCAGGACGCCTCCGAGCAGCTGACCGCCGCCGGCAGCCAGATCTCCCGCCAGGCCGGGCTCTACGCCGAGGCGATCGAGCGGATCAGCGGCAGCTTGGACGGGGTCTCGCAGGTGGCCGAGGCCAACAAGGAGCGCGCCAACGCGGCCAGCGCCGCCAGCGCGCGGGCCCGCGAGTCCGTCGACACCGGCGTCGCGGCGATCGGCGAGGTCGAGCGCGCGATGAATTCGGCGCGGGCCTCCGGCCAGCAGATCACCAACGTCATCTCCCGGATCGACGCCATCTCCTCCCAGACCAACCTGCTCGCCCTCAACGCCGCAGTGGAAGCCGGCCGCGCCGGTGCCGCCGGCGCGGGCTTCGCGGTGGTCGCCGAGGAGGTCCGCCGCCTGGCCCAGCGCTGCTCCGAGGCCGCGCGGGAGACCGCCGAGCTGATCGGCCGCTCCAGCCGCGACAACGCGGCGGCCATCGAGCGGGTCGAGGACCTGGCCGGCCGCTTCAAGAGGGTCTCCGCCAGCGTCCGCGAGGTGAACGAGATCGCCGCCGCGATCAGCTCCAACTTCGCGCAGCAGGCCGCCAGCATCGGCCAGATCAACACTTCCGTCGCGCAGCAGCGCGAGATCGCCCAGGGCATCGCCGCCGACGCCCGGAAGACCGAGCAGACCGCCCTCTCGATGGGGACCCAGGTGGAGAGCCTGCGGGTGAGCGTGGAGCGCCTGGCCGCCGTGCTCGGCCGCGGCGGGGCGGACCAGCCGAAGCCGGCGCCCCGGGCGGCTCCGGCCGCACCCCGGCGCCCGGCGGCCGTGTCGGCGCCGGCAAAGGCCTGAGTCGATTTTCCGCGCGCCCGCCGGGGTTGCTATCATCTCCGGGCATGAGGACCGCCAGCCTGGATCTCCTGGAGAAATCCGAATTGCCCCTTTCCCAAGCCCGGGCCATCCTCCAGGTCCTCGAGGAGGAAATGGCCCTTTCCCAAGAAAACCTGGCCACCCGGGCCGACATCGACGGCGTGCGGGCCGATATGGCGGCGCTCCTATCGGCCACCCGGGCCGAAATGGCCGCGCTGCGGTCAGCCATCCAGGCCGACATCGCCAAGCTGCGCTCCGCCACTCAGGCCGACATCGCCGAACTCCGCTTGGTGCTCCACGCCGATATGGGAGAACTCCGCCTCTCCACCAAGTCGGAGATTCAGGTCTTCGTCGCGGCGCTCCGGGCGGAAATGCTCGAGCGGTTCGGCCGGTTGGAGGCGCGCTTCGGGCAGCTCGAGGGCCGGCTGACCCGCTGGGTCTTCACCTGCATCCTCGGCCAGACCGGCGTCCTCGCCGGCCTCGGCTGGTTCCTGATCGCGCACTACCGCCGGTAAGCGCCGGGGCCGCGGGATCGCCCCCTCAGAGCGCCTGGGCGGCCGCGACCAGGTTCTCGACGGTGATGCCGAGCTCCTTGAAGACGACCGGCGCCGGGGCGCTGAGGCCGAAGCGGCGGATCCCGATCACCTTGCCCTCGAGGCCGACGTATTCGCGCCAGAGGTCGGGCACGCCCGCCTCGATCGCGACCCGCTTGCGGCAGGAGGTCGGAAGCACGCTCTCGCGGTACTCCTGCGACTGGCGGTTGAAGCGCTCGAAGGACGGAAGCGACACCACGCGGACGCCGTCGCCCAGCTGCTTGGCCGCGGCCAGGGCGAGCTGCAGCTCGCTGCCGGTGCCGATGATGATGTGGGTCAGGGCGGCCTTCTCCTGGCGGGCGATGTAGCCCCCGCGCAGCACGCCGGCGCGGCGGGTCGCCGCCGGAATCTCGGCCAGGTCGGGCACGGACTGGCGGGTCAGCGCCAGCAGGGTCGGGCCGTCGGTCCGCTCCATCGCCGCCGCGAAGGCGGCCGCGGTCTCCTCCCCGTCGGCCGGTCGGATGACGTCGAAGCCGGGGATGAGGCGGAGGGCGGAGATGGTCTCGATCGGCTCGTGGGTCGGGCCGTCCTCGCCCACCCCGATCGAGTCATGGGTGTAGATGTAGACGACCGGGAGCTTGGAGAGCGCCGCCAGGCGCATCGAGGGCCGGGAGTAGTCGGCGAAGACCAGGAAGGTGGCGCAGGAGGGGCGGAAGAGGCCGTCGTAGGCCACGCCGTTGCAGATCGCCGCCATGGCGTGCTCGCGGATGCCGAAGCGGATGTTGCGGCCGGCGCGGTTGCTGGGATCGAAGTCCTTGTCCGCCTGGATGTAGTTGTAGGTCGAGCCGTGGAGGTCGGCGCTGCCGCTGATCAGCAGGGGCATCTCGGCCGCCACCGGCTGGAGGATGTCGCGGCCCGCCGCGCGGGTGCCGTTCTTGATCTCGGCTCCGGCGGGGAAGTTCGGGATCTTCTCCATCAGCTTGGCCGCGCCGGGGATGTCGGCCGCCGAGTCGAGCAGCTTGGCCCGCTCCGGGGAGCCGGCGCGCCACTCCTGGTAAAGTTTCTCCCATTTCTTGTAGCGGCGGATCAGCCGCTTCTTGTGGTCGGCGAAATAGGCGCGGACCTCCTCGCTGACGTAGAATTGCTGGCCGGCGGGCAGGCCGAGCGCGGCGTGGGCGCCGTCGGCGAACTTCGCCCCGCCTTCGCCGTGGCCCTTCTGGGTGCCCTGCACCTCGGCGATCCCCTTGGCGATGATGGTCTTGGCGATGATCAGCTGGGGCTTCCCGCTGGCGGCCTTCTTCGCCTTGTTGAAGGCCTTGAAGAAGGCGGCCATGTCGTGGCCGTCGACCGTCTGGACGTCCCAGCCGATGGCCTTGAAGCGCCCGGCGGTGTTCTCGCTCTGGGTCTTGTCCGCCATGGCGTCCAGGGTGACGCCGTTCGAGTCGTAGATCAGGATCAGGTTGTCGAGCTTCTGGTGCCCGGCGAGCTCCACCGCCTCCATTCCCACGCCTTCCTGCATGCAGCCGTCGCCGGCGAGGCAGACCACGTGGTAGTCGAAGATGGGGTGAGCCGGGGTGTTGAAGCGGGCCGCGGCCATCTGGCCGGCGATGGCCATGCCGACGGAGTTGCCGATGCCCTGGCCGAGCGGGCCGGTGGTGGCCTCGACCCCGGGGGTGTCCCGGAATTCCGGGTGGCCGGGGGTGATGCTGTGCAGCGAGCGGAACTTCTTAACCTGCTCGAGGGGCAGGTCGTAGCCGCTGAGGTGCAGCCAGGCGTAGAGGAACATGCTGCCGTGGCCGGCGGAGAGGACGAAGCGGTCGCGGTTGATCCAGCGCGGGTGGGCCGGGTTGTGCTGCAGGGCGTGCCCGTAAAGCACCGCGCCCAGGTCGGCGCAGCCGAGCGGGAGGCCGAGGTGGCCGGAGGAGCAGGCGTGGACGGCGTCGATCGCGAGGCCGCGCGCCTGGTTGGCGGCCTGGGACAGAATATTGGTTTCCAAGGCCATGGAGAAAAACGGGGCTGAGGCTTACTTGGCGGGCGCCGCGGCCTCGACCCGACGCTCCTTTTCCCGGATCGCCACCGCGGCCTTGCCGGTGCGGTTGCGCAGGTAGTAGAGGCGGGCGCGCATCGGCTCGGACTCGCGCTCGATCTCGATCTTCTCGATGTTGGGCGAGTGGCTCGGGAAGACCCGCTCCACGCCCTCGCCGTAGCTGATGCGGCGGACGGTGAAGGTCTCGGCGATGCCATGGCCCTTGCGGGCGATCACGATCCCGGAGAAGATCTGCACCCGCTCCTTGTCGCCTTCGCGCACCTTGGTGTGGACGCGGACGCCGTCCCCCACCTTGAAGGGGGGGAGGTCTTTCTTCAGTTGGACGGAGGTGATCTCCTTGATGATCGGATTCATGGCCTGGCCTTTATTTGAGTAAATCGGGACGGTTGCGCTGGGTCTTCTCCAAAGCACGCTGGTGACGCCACTTCTCGATCTCGGCATGGTTGCCGGAGAGGAGCACTTCCGGCACGGACATGCCCCGAAACTCGGCGGGACGCGTGTATTGAGGAAAGTCGAGCAACTTGCCCGTGAAAGATTCGTGCGTCAACGACTTTTCCTCCCCGAGCACCCCCGGGATGAACCGGCTGAGGGCGTCGATCAGGACCGCCGCCGCCAGGGTGCCGTTCGTCAGCACGTAGTCCCCGATGCTGATCTCCCGGTCGATCACCCGCTCCCGGATCCGCTGGTCGATGCCCTCGTAGTGGCCGCTGAGCAGGACCAGGTGGGCCTCGCCCGACAGCTCCCGCGCGATCGCCGGGGAGAGGGGCTCCCCGTCGGGGGTGAGGTAGATCCGGCGGCAGCCCGGGCTCTGGAGCTGCTCGATCGCGGCGAAGACCGGCTCCGGCTTCATCACCATCCCGGCCCCGCCCCCGAAGGGACGGTCGTCCGCCGTGCGGTGCTTGTCGGCGGTCCAGGCCCGCAGGTCGTGGACCCTGACCTCGACCAGGCCGTTCTCCCGGGCGCGCCCGATCATGCTCTCGGAGAGGAACCCGTCCAGCATGGCCGGGAACAGGGTGAGGACGTCGATGCGGAGCATGACTTCCCCTGGGCCGGCCCCGGAGGGCTCAGCTCGCCGGCGCCGCGGCCGCCGAGCGGCGGGCCCGCTTGATGATCGCGTGGAGCGTGTCGGAGGGCGTGGCGCCCTTGCTCAGCCAGTAGTCCACCCGGCCCAGGTCCAGCCTCACCTGCTGCCCCTTGGTCCGCGGATCGTAGGTCCCGAGGACCTCCACGGGGTCGCCATCGCGGCGGGAGCGGGCTTCGGCGACGACGACGCGGTAGTGCGGCTGGTGGGTGGCGCCGATGCGGGTGAGACGGATCTTGAGGGCCATGGAAAGGTGCGGAGGGACGGTTGGTTTGCGGAGAGCCGTCCAAAAGATGGCGCGACAAAGGGCTTGTCAAGGGTCGAGTGGGGCGGGTCAATGGCCCCCTTTCCCTCCTTTCCATGCTCAAGACCGGCATCGTCGGGCTGCCCAATGTGGGCAAATCCACCCTCTTCAACGCCCTGACGCGCTCGCGCAAGGCCGAGGCGGCCAACTACCCCTTCTGCACCATCGACCCCAACGTGGGCGTGGTGGCGGTGCCCGACGAGCGGCTGCCGGTGCTGGCCCGGATCGCCAAGACCAGCGTCCTGATCCCCGCCGCGATCGAGTTCGTCGACATCGCCGGCCTGGTCGCCGGCGCGAGCAAGGGCGAGGGCCTGGGCAACCAGTTCCTCTCCCACATCCGCGAGGTGGACGCCATCGTCCACGTCGTGCGCTGCTTCGAGGACCCGGACGTGATCCACACCATGGGCTCGGTCGACCCGGTGCGCGACATCGAGATCATCTCCACCGAGCTGATCCTCTCCGACCTGGACGCGGTGCAGAAGCGGATCGAGAAGAACGCGAAGAAGGCCAAGAGCGGGGACAAGGAGGCGCAGGCGGAGCTGGCGCTGCTGGAGCGGCTGGTGCCGCACCTCAACGCCAACAAGCCCGCCGGCACGCTGCCGGTCCACGAGGACGAGGCGAAGCTGCTCCGGCTCTTCCAGCTCCTCAGCGCCAAGCCCGTGATCTACGCCTGCAACGTCGCCGAGTCCGATTTGGCGGCGGCGGAGGAGAACCCCGCGGTGCAGAAGGTCGCGGCCTTCGTGCGCCAGCACCACGACGCGGCCTACGTCCCGATCAGCGCGCGCATCGAGTCCGAGCTGGTCGATCTCTCGCCGGAGGAGGCCGCCGCCTTCCTCAAGGACCTGGGAGTGAAGGACTCGGGGGTCTCGGCCCTGATCCGCGCCGCCTACGCCCTGCTCGGGCTGGTCACCTACTTCACGGCGGGCGAGAAGGAGGCGCGGGCCTGGACGATCCGCAAGGGCTGGAAGGCCCCGCAGGCGGCGGGCGTGATCCATACCGACTTCGAGAAGGGATTCATCAAGGCCGAGGTCGTCTCCTATGCCGACCTTTCCCGCCTCGGGAGCGTCGCCGCCGCGCGCGAGGCCGGAAAGTACCGCCTCGAGGGCAAGGAATACGTCTTCCAGGACGGGGACGTCGCCCTGTTCCGCTTCAACAACTAGCGGCCCTGCTGGCGCCGGCCGCGTCCCGGCGCGCCGGCCTGGGCGGCGTTGGTCTCCGCCGGCTGCGCCCCGCCCTGCGTCGCCTGGTCGCGGAGCTGGCGGCGCCGGCGCACCTCCTCGGCGACCGCGGCGAGGCGCTGGGCCTCGTCCGCCGGCACGTTCCCGTTCATACTCGCGGCGCCGATCAGGCCGCGGGGGGCGACCGGCCCGCTGGCGCTGGCCCGGGCGGTCTTGAGGGTGAGCGGATAGGTGCGGCCGGCGGCCTGCACGACGAGGCGGCCGCCATTGGACAGGTCGCCTTCGGCCGAGCGGATGGTGAAATCATGGCCCCGCTCCCCCACTCCCGCCCAGGTGCCGGACTTCTTCGCGGGGTCGTAGATGTCGTAGCGGGTCCCCTCTGGCCCGACGAGGATGCCGCGCAGCTCGAGCGCGCTCGCGTCAGTCGAGGTCCCCCCCGCGACGCCCGCGGGCAGGAAAGGCGACGAGTCGGCCAGCTGGGCGCGGGCCGGGACCCCGGCGAGACCCAGGGCGGCGGCAAACAGAGACAGGCGGGGAAGGGACATCACGGGTGAGACCACCCATGCAGACGATGGTGCCGGCGGTCAAGTAACGCCCTTCGGCACAAAACGTTGTCATTTTCGGGGACGCGCCGAAGTTTAAACCCCGCCCCCGCAGTGAATAAGCCCGAAACCTCCCGCGCCCTCCTGCAGGCCGCCCTCTGGGCGGCGGCCGCGCTCGCCTGGGGAGCGGTCCTGGCCTGGTGGCGCGGGTCCGAGCCCGCCGCCCAGTATTTCGCGGGATACCTGGTCGAACTGGGGCTGAGCGTGGACAATGTCTTCGTCTTCCTCCTGATCTTCGAGCGCTTCCGGACCCCGCCGCGCGAGCAGTCGCGGATCCTGTTCTGGGGCGTGCTCGGCGCGGTCGCGATGCGCGGCGCGTTCATCGTGGCGGGGGTGGGCCTGCTCCGCCGGTTTCCGCCGATCCTCTGGGTCTTCGGCCTCTTCCTCGCCTACACCGGCGTCCGCCTGCTCCTGGGACGCGGCAAGGGGGATGTCCTCCCCGATCCCTCCGCCGGCCGCATCTTCCGCTGGAGCCGGCGCCTGGGGCTGCCGGCCTTCGCCACCATCCTCATCCTGGTCGAGACCACCGACCTGGTCTTCGCCTTGGACTCGCTTCCCGCCGTTCTGGCGGTGACCCAGAGCATCCTCGTCGCCTTCACCTCCAACCTCTTCGCCGTCCTCGGGCTGCGCTCCCTCTTCCTGGTGGTGAACGGGATGGTCCCGCGCTTCCGCCATCTCAAGACGGGGCTGGCGGCCATCCTCCTCTTCATCGGCGCCAAGATGATGGCCGAGCCGTGGTTCCACGTCTCGACCCCCCTCACCCTCGCGGTGATCGGGGGGCTGCTCGCCGCCTGCCTCCTATTCTAGGAAGCGCGCGGCCCATTCCGGCCGCGCCGGCGGCCGCGGCCGCCATGGCCCGAACAGCCGGTGCCGAACCCGGGCTACCGCCCGGTAGGCCAGGTCCCGCAGCGGCGCCGGCGCCAGCCGCAGCGCGCCCGCCGCCATCCGGCCGCCGGCGCCCAGGCAGCGCAGCGCGCCGATCACCCCGTCGGTGCGCAGGCGGAAGTCCGCGCGCGCGCGCCGGGACCAGTCCGGCACGAAGACGAGGCTGCTGAAGCTGCGGGTGGGAAGGCGGTGCGAGCGGAGGAAGGCCTGGGCCGCCGGCCCCTGCAGCGGCGCGAAACGGAGCCGCCCGGCGCGATCGAGCCGCAGCAGCAGGCCGACGAGGCGCTGGCAGAGGCCGCACTCGCCGTCGAAGAGCAGGACCGGTCCGGCTGGCTGCGGCGCATCCATGGCCGGAAGGCTACCGCGCGCGGCCGCGGCGCGGCAAAAGAAAAGCCGGGCGCCCCGAGGACGCCCGGCTGGAAGCTGCGGCGGAAGCGCTCAGCTGACCGCGATCTTGCGCGGCTTGAGCTCGGCGCTCTTGGGCAGCGAGACCCGCAGGACGCCGTCCGCGAGCTCGGCGTGGATCCGGTCGAGGTCCACGGCGTTGTCGTGCGGGAGGGAGAGCGCGAAGGGGAGCTCCTCCGATTCCCGGTAGAGCGCGGACCAGCCCTCGGGCTGCTTCCAGGCCCGCCGGCCGACGATCCGGAGCTGGTCGCTTTCCGCGGTCAGCTCCAGGCCGTCCTTGGCGACGCCCGGAAGGTAGACGGTCAGCCCGTAGGCGTCGTCGGTCTCGCGCACCGCGTACTGCGGAGCGACGCTGGGGCCGGCGCCGTCGGCCTCGGCGGCCGCCGGACGGGTGAACGGTGAGATGAGTTGGTTGAACAGTGACATGGCGGATTCCTCCTGGGTTGGCGGTTACTTGACCTCGACGGTGACCTTCTTCGGCTTGGCCGCCTCGGATTTCGGGAGCGTCACCGTCAGGATCCCGTTCTCGTAGCTGGCGGAGATCTTGCCGGTGTCGACCTCGTCGGGGAGGGTGACGGAGCGGGTGAAGGAGAAGCTCTCCTGGTTCTCGCCCTCGCCCTGCTTGCGCGACGCGCTCAGCGTGAGATAGCCGTTGACCGTCTCGACGCTGATGTCCTCGCGCTTCACGCCGGGCAGCTCGGCCCGGACGTAGGTGTTGTCCTTGTCTTCATAGAGATCGACCGGGAAGCGCTGGGCGGACGCCGGGCCGGCGAAACCGGCGAGGGCGCTGCCGACCAGCTGGTCGATCTCGCTTTCGAGCCCGGCCCACGGGCTGCGGACAAAGCGTCCGGCGGCGCCGAGGCGGGCGTTGGGATACGAATAACGAACGATACGCATAGTGTTTTCCTCCTGTGGTGGTTTGAGGGCTGCGGACTGCAGCCGCCCCTCCCGGTGCATGCGGGATGCCGGACGACTCAAATTTCATAAAATCCTGAATTGAAATAACATGAGATTTTAAGGCCCGGAGCCGCCTGTGCTGTTTTTTCCCGCTGTGACGCGCAGCCGGGCTAATTTTTCCCGGGGGCGGCCCGCGCCCCCATGACACAAATTCCCCGTGCAAGCGGGGCCTTTCGTGCTTTCATTGCAGCCTCCGCCTTCGCATGGCCTCCTTTGATTTCGCAACCGTCCCCGAGCGCCGGGGCACCGACTCGCAGAAGTGGCAGAAGTACGCGGGGCGGGACATCCTCCCGCTCTGGGTCGCCGACATGGACTTCGCCTCGCCGCCGGCGATCGTCGAGGCCCTGAGGCGCAGGACGGATCACGGCCTCTTCGGCTACGCCCGCCCGGTGAACTCGACGGTGGACGCCGTGACCGCGGCCATGGAGTCCCGCTACGGCTGGCGGATCGATCCGGCCTGGCTGGTCTGGCTGCCGGGCCTGGTCTGCGGCCTCAACGTCGCGATCGAGGCCTACAGCGAGCCGGGCGACGGCATCCTCAGCCTGACGCCGATCTACCCGCCCTTCCTCAGCGCGCCGCCCTTCCGCGGGCGCGTGGCCCAGCCGGTGCCCCTGCTGCTCCGCGGCGGGAGCTGGCAGATCGACTGGGAGGGCCTGGAGCGGGCCGTGACCCCGCGCAGCCGGATGTTCCTCTTCTGCCACCCGCACAACCCGGTGGCGCGGGTCTGGCGGCGCGAGGAGCTGGAGCGCCTCGCGGAATTCTGCGCGCGGCACCGGCTGGTCCTCTGCTCGGACGAGATCCATTGCGACCTGGTGCTCGATCCCTCCCGGCGCCACGTGCCCACCGCCCTGGCCCACCCCGGCCCGGTGGTGACGATGATGGCCCCGAGCAAGACCTACAACATCCCCGGCCTCGGCACCTCCTTCGCGGTCATCTCCGACCCGGGCCTGCGCCAGCGGCTGCTGCGCGCGGCCCGCGGCATCGTGGCGGAGGTGAACGCGCTCGGCTACGCCGCGTGCGAGGCCGCCTACCGCGACTGCGAGCCCTGGCGCCTCGAGCTGCTGGCCGCGCTGCGGGGCAACCGCGACTTCCTCGCCGACTTCCTGGCGCGCGAGGCGCCGGCCGTCCGGCTCGAGGCCCCGATCGAGGCCACCTACCTCGCCTGGCTCAACGTCGAGACCCTGCGGCTGCCCGATCCGGTGGCGCACTTCGAGCGGCACGGCCTGGGCCTGAGCAACGGCGCCGACTTCGGCGCCGCGCCCGGGACCCACGTGCGGCTGAACTTCGGCTGCCCCCGCGCCACCCTGGCGGAGGCGCTGCGCCGGCTCAAGGCGGGCGCCGAGGACCGCGCGCGGTGAAGGAGCTGTCGGCCATCCTCGGCCGGCTCGAGGCCGGCGGCCCGGCCCCGCGGGTCCTGGCGACCCTGGTCTCGGTCGAGGGCTCGTCCTACCGCCGCGCCGGCGCCCGCGCCCTCTTCGAGGCCGACGGCAGCCGCCTCGGCTCGATCAGCGGCGGCTGCCTGGAGGAGGACATCCGCGAGCGGGCCCGGTCGGTGGCCGCGAGCGGCCGGCCGGAGGTGGCGCTCTACGACACCACTTCGGAGAACGACCTGGTCTGGGGCACGGGAGCGGGCTGCCACGGCGTGGTGCGCGTGCTGCTCGAGCGCCTGCCGGCCCGCCCCGGCTGGGCGGCCCGCCTGGCCGAGAACCTCCTCGCGGGCCGGCCGACCGACCTGGCGGTGGTCTGGCAGTCGGAGGAAACGGGGGCCCTGGGCACCTTCCTGGCGGGCGAGCTGCCGGCGGCGGGCGCCGCCGGGATCTTCCGGCAGACGGTGCCGCCCGCGCCCGCGCTCGCCATCTTCGGCGCCGGCGACGACGCCCAGCCGCTGGCGCGCGGAGCGGCCGAGCTGGGCTGGCGCGTGACGGTGGCCGACCCGCGGCCGGCCTTCGCCACCGCCGACCGCTTCCCGGCGGCGGCCCGGATCGTCGCGCCGGCGGACGAGCTGGCCGCGCGGGTCGCGCCCGCCCCCGGCGCCCTCGCGGTGGTGATGACGCACCACTACGTCCATGACCTGCCGGTGCTGCGCGGGCTGCTGCCCCGCCCCCTCGCCTACCTCGGCCTGCTCGGGCCGCGCCAGCGCGCGGAGCGGATCCTCTCCGACCTGGCGGCGGCGGGGCTGGCGGTGACGCCGGCGATGCGCGCGCGCCTCCATGCGCCGGTCGGCCTCGACCTCGGCTCCGACGGGCCCGAGGAGGTCGCCCTCAGCATCCTCGCGGAAATGCGCGCCGCGCTCTCCGGCCGCGACGGGCGCCCCCTCCGCGAGCGCCTCCGCCCCATCCATGGCTGAGGCGGAGCCCGCCCCGCTGCGCTTCGGCTGCCTCGTCCTCGCGGCCGGGGCCTCGACCCGCATGGGCTCGCCCAAGCAGCTGCTGCCGGTCGGCGGCGAGCCGCTGGTCGCGCGCGCCGTTCGGGCCGCGCTCGCCTCGCCCGCCTGGCCGGTGGCGGTGGTGCTGGGCGCCGGAGCGGACCGGATCCGGCCGGCGCTGGCGCGGCTGCCCGTGCTCGCGGTGGAGAACCCGGCGTGGGCCGAGGGGATGGCCTCCTCCATCCGCGCGGGCCTGGGCGCCCTGCGGCAGTTTTCCCGCTCGCTCGACGCCGTCCTGGTCGCGCTCTGCGACCATCCCGGCTTCTCCCCCGCCGCCATCGCCCGCCTGCTGGAGGCGCAGCGCGCCAGCGGGCGCTCGGTCGCGGCCGCCCGCTACGGCGGGCGCTGCGGGGCCCCCGCGCTCTTCCTCAAGGAGCACTTCGAGGCGCTGGGCGCGCTCACCGGCGAGGAGGGCGCGCGCGCCTTCCTCCAGGCCGACCCGGGGCGCGTCGCGGCGGTCGACCTCCCGGAGTTCGCCGTGGACCTCGACACGCCGGAGGACTACCGGCGCTATCTCGCCGCGCCTTAGGGCAGCTGGGTCTTCATCACCTTCTCGGTCTGGGCCGCCCGGTAGGCGTCGAGCGCGGCGCGGATCTTGGCGTCGCCCGTGCCGAGGATCGCCGCCGCGAAGAGCGCGGCGTTGATCGCGCCCGGCTTGCCGATCGCGAGGGTGCCGACGGGAATGCCCGCCGGCATCTGCACGATCGAGAGGAGCGAATCGAGGCCCTTGAGCGAGGCCGACTCCATCGGCACGCCCAGCACCGGCAGCGGGGTCAGCGCCGCCGCCACGCCCGCGAGATGGGCCGCGCCGCCGGCGGCGGCGATCACCACCTTCAGCCCGCGCTCGACGGCGCCGGTGCACCACTCGTGCGCCAGCGCCGGGGTGCGGTGGGCGCTGACCACGCGCTTTTCGTAGGGGACGCCGAGGCTGTCCAAGGTCTGCGCGGTGTGCTGCATCGTCTCCCAGTCCGACGCGCTGCCCATGATGATCCCGACTAGAGGTTTGGCCATAGGCAGACCAGAAAGGGGGAAATCCCCGGGCCCGAAAAGCGAAAAGCGCGCCCCTCAGACCAGGGGGGCGCTCTTTGTCCGGACCACCACGGTGCCGGCGATCTTGTCGTGCCAGCCCTGCTTCTCGCGGTCCCAGCCGATCCAGAAGAAGCCCAGGCCGCAGACCGCCGCGGAAAGGAAGCAGCCCAGCGCGCGGACGATGGCGGTCTCCCAGTCCACCGCCCGGTCGTCGAGCCGCATCACCCGCAGGCCGCAGACCGTCCCTCCGATCGTGGTGCCGCGCGTCTTCCAAAGGATCGCGCCGTAAGCCGCCAGGCCCAGCGTCAGTCCGGGATCGGACAAGGTCAGGCGGCCGTCGAAGAGGTTGACGAACTGGTGGCCCCGGAGCCCGAAGAGGCCGTCAAGGGCCTGGCCGAGGACGCTCATCAGGACCAGGTCGATGAAGAGCGCGCCCATCCGGATCCAGAATCCCGCCCGCGGCAGGGCCGCGGCGGGGAGCACGGCGGCGGGCGGCGGGGCCGCGGCGGCGGGCGCCGCAGGAGGAGGGGGCGGCGCCGGGGCCACGGGGATGGGAGGAGGCGGGGGCGGGGGCGCCGCGGGCCGGCGGCTGGCCGGCGCGAGGGACACCAGGGAGCAGCCGAGTCCGAGAACGAAGAGAAGGATGCCGCCCAGCGTGCCGAGGAACGGCACGTAGTAGAGCGCCAGGGCGATGAATCCGCCCACGAGGACCGCGGCGGCCGGATGCCGGGCGCCCCCCAGCAGGTTGCGTCCGATCAGCCCGAGGACGGAGGCCTTGCCGAACAGCAGGGCGGCGGCGACCGCCAGCGGCAGCAGGAGCACCGCCAGCGGGATGCCGATCACCGTCACCACGAGCAGGAGGAAAACGAGCGGCAGCGCCAGGAGGCCGAGGAAAGCCGCCGCGACCACCAGGCCCGGCCGCTGCGCCAGCTGGTTCCCGCAGCGCGTGAGGCCGCCGGGGAAGGCCAGCGCCAGCAGCAGGTAGAGGCCGAGAAAGCACCAGCGGAGCCCCCAGATCCACGAGCGCGCGAAGCCGAGGCCGTGGGTCCAGGGATTCCAGTAGGGCGCGAGCGCGTCCGAGCCGGGAAAGGCGTCCTCCCATTCCCGCTCCGAGTGCCGCCCGCCCCAGGGCCCCGCCGCGGGCTGGCTGATCACCCGCCCGCGCACGATCGCCCCCGGGGTCACGTGCACGCTCCCTCCCACGCTGATCACGTTGCCGTCGACCACGGCCGTGCGGCCCAGGGTCACGCTGCCCATCACCGCCGTGACGTCGTGCCCGACGGTGCCGTTGATCCGGGCGCTGCCCATCACCGCCTTCACGTCGTGCCCGACCGCGCCGTCGACCTGGATGCTGCCCATCACCGTGACGGCGTCATGCGGGACGCTCTCGCCGGCGAGGATGTGGTCGCTGCCCATCAACGTCCTGCGGTCGCCGTTCTGGTCCGCGACCACCAGGCCGCTGCGGGGTCCTTCGGTCGGATTGCCCGCGGCCGCGTCGTCGGATTCCAGGGTCAGCACCGGACCGCCGGGCACGCGGTGGGAGCGGGCGGAGGCGGAGGCGGGCCAGCCGGCGGCGAGCGCCGCGGCCAGCAGCGCCCGGGAAAGGAGGCGGGACGGAATCATGAGAGGGCGCTCCAGCCCCGCCGCCCGGAACGGAAGAAGAGGCGGTAGGCGGCGGTGCCGAGGCCGGCCAGCGCCGCGTAGGCGAGCGCAACCGCGGCCAGGCCCCACGCGCACCAGGCGCGGGGCAGGGACTCGCACGTCCCCTGGACCGCCTCGCTCAGGCCGGTCCAGAGCGCCTGGAGCACGGCCACGGCGCTGAAGCGGCCCGCGAGCAGGTCGAAGACCGAGCCGGCCCCGCCGTGCCGCGCGACCAGCGCCGGGACCGCGACGAACGCCGCGGCTGCGGCGACCGAAAGCACGACCGCGGCCGGCCGCAGCGCGGAGCGGCGGCGCGGCGCGGCCTCGATCCGCGCCCGCACCCGGCCCTCGAGCGCGGCCGGAGCGGGCCGCGGCGGGAGGCCCCGCAGGTTCCGGCGGGTGAAGTCCTCCATGAAATCGAAGTCGGGATCAGGCATGGCGGCTGAGGGATCGGCCGAGGGCCAGACGGCCCCGGTGGATATCGGTTTTGGTCTTGGCCAGCGAAACACCCGTCCGGCGGGCGATTTCGTCGTAGGGCAGTTCCTCGAAATGGTACAGCACCAGGGGGACGCGCTGGCTGTCCGGCAGCCGGGCCAGGGCCGCCTCGACCCGCTGCCGGCGCTCGGCCGCGTCCATTCCGGCGAAAAAAACGTCCGGCGCGGCGAACTCCCGCTCCCCGCCCTCGTCCTCGCCGAAGCTCGCCTTCAGCTCCGAAAAGAAGCTCCAGCGGCGGCGGTAGCGGCTGAGGTGGTTCAAGCAGAGGTTGGTGGTCACGGTCTTGAGCCAGCCGCCGGCGGTCGGGCTCGCCGCCAGCATCCCGAAGTGGCGGTGCGCCTTGAGGAAGACCTCCTGGGAGATATCCTCGGCCTGCGCGTCATCGGCCAGCAGCCGGGCGGCGGTGGTGAAGACCATGTCCTGGTAGTTGCGCATGAAGGCCGCGAAGTCGCCCGGCAGGGACGTCCCGGAGGGTGAAGGTTGCACGGGATTGGCTTCGCTCGAGCCTAACAACCCCGCAGGGACCGGAAAGTCGCAAAAAACCCGCAGGGCCGGAGCGGAAAGCGCCTGGAAGCGACACCCCCCAGGCGGCCCACGCCGGGTCCGGAAGGACCCGGCCGTTATTCGCGCGATAACGCCGCGCTGTTAATGTATATATACCAATTATTAACGATTTGTTGACGAAATCGGCGTCCGCCCGGAAGCCGCGCCAGTTCTCGTTTGACGCGGCCCCAGCCCAACTAACATCAGGGGCGCCGCCGCCGGGGGCGGCCCTCCCCTCCCGCCCTTCCTCCATGCATCTGCGCTACGCCCGCACCACCACGGCCGGACCGGTCCGGACGAACAATGAGGACTGGCTCGACTTCTGGGAGCCGTCCGACCCGCTGGTCCGCGAGCAGCAGGGCAGCGCCGCGCTGCTTGCGGACGGCGTCGGCGGCTACGGGCACGGCGAGGTCGCGAGCAAACTCGCGGTCGAAGAGGCGCTGCGCGTCTTCCGCGAGGAGCCGGCCGGGGCCAAGCCCTACGACCTGCTGAAGAAGATGTTCTCCGTGGCCTGCAGCCGGGTCTACCAGACCGGCCTGGACCGGTACGGAGGCAAGCCGATCGCGACCACCCTGGTGGCCTCGATCTTCCGCGACCGGATGGTGTGCGTCGGTCATGTCGGCGACTCCCGCGCGTATTTCATCCGGCAGAAGACGATCAAGCGCCTGACCAAGGACCACATCGCCACCGCGCTCCCGGTCAAGCTGGGCCTGATGCTCGAGCGCCAGGCGATGGCCAGTCCCGAGCGCAGCCAGCTGACCAAAAGCGTCGGGGCCGATCCGACCTGCTCGCCCGACCTCGCCAGCCAGTTCCTCCACCACGGCGACTTCATCCTGCACTGCACCGACGGGCTGCACGCCTACCTGCTCGACGAGGAGATCCGCGCCATCGTCAGCCGCAACCATCCCTACGACGCCTGCCGCGAGCTGGTGGCGATGGCGGAAAAGCGCGGCAGCGACGACAACATCTCCCTCCAGCTGATCGAAATCCGCGATTGGGAGAAGGTGGCGCAGGCCTCGCCGCGCTCGGCCACGATCCAGCCGCGGAAGAAGACCCTGGGAACCGCGCCGGCCGCCGCCCCGGCCCCCGCCCTCCCCGCCGGGACCGGCGAGCTCACCGCCGGCATGGTGCTGGACGGGCGCTTCGAGCTGACCGACCTGATCGCGCGCAGCAACATGGCCTCGATCTTCAAGGGCCGCGACCGGCAGACGGGGGAGGCGGTCGCGATCAAGGTGCCGTTGATCATGCTCGAGGCGGACGCCGACGGCACCGAACGGTTCAGCCGCGAGGAGGAGATCGGCGCGCGCCTCAACCATCCCCTGGTCCTGAAGGTCCTGAAGGTGACGACGCCCAAGAGCCGCCCCTACCTGGTGACGGAGTTCCTCGACGGGCAGACCCTTTCCGACCTGCTGGCGAAGCGGAAGCCGCTGCCGGAGGCCGAGGCGGCCAGCTACGGCAGCCGGATCTGCGAGGCCCTGGAATACCTCCACAACAACGGCATCGTCCACCGGGACCTCAAGCCGCAGAACATCATGATCTGCCGCGACGGCAGCCTGCGGCTTTTCGACTTCGGCATCGCCCGGGCCGAGCGGGCCCGCCGCCTCACCTTCGTCGGCCTGACCCCGGCGATGGGCACGCCGGACTACATCTCGCCCGAGCAGGTCAAGGGCAAGCGGGGCGACAACCGCAGCGACCTCTACAGCCTCGGCGCCATCCTTTACGAGATGACAACGGGCTCGACGCCGTTCGAGGGCGAGAGCCCCTACGTGGTGATGAACGCCCGGGTGACCGGGGACCCGGTCGCCCCCCGCAAGCTCAACCCCGACCTCACCCCGGTGATCGAGGAGATCATCCTCCACGCCCTGGAGCGCGACCCGAAGGAGCGCTACGCCAGCGCCGCCGACATCCGCCGGGAGCTCGACAACTACGAGATCGTGCCCCTGACGAACCGCTACCAGCGCCTGCGCGCGCCCGAGCCCTGGAGGGGCGGCAAATGGCGCCTCTGGGTCGCGATCGGGGTGATCGAGGTCCTGCTGCTCGGTCTGGCGCTGTGGTATTTCCGGTTTCACCGGCACGACTGAGGCGCCCCTCCAGGGGGGGCGGCGTTAAAATAGAGTAAACTGGAACGGTTAATGCTTTTTCGGCGGCGCGCCCATGCACCGCGCCGCCGCTTCCCTCCGTCCTCCGCGCCGTCCCGTCAGGGATTATGCTGAAGTCCTGGCGGTCATCGCGGCGGTCACGCTCGGCGGCTGGTTCGCCCCGGTCAGCTACCAGGCCCTGGGGTACATCTACCTGCTCGCGATCGTCGGCCTGAGCCGGCGCGTCGGCCGCTGGCCCGTGCTGGCCGGAACGGTGGTCTCCGCCGTCGCCTGGAATTTCGTCTTCGTGCCGCCGCGCCTGAGCTTCTCGGTGCTGCACTTCGACGACAGCCTGCTGCTGGCCATCTACCTGGCCGTGGCCCTGATCGTGAGCCAGCTCTCGGTGCTGCGCGCTGCGGACCAGCGCGCGAGGATCCTGGCCGAGTCGGAACGGATGCACCAGACGCTGCTCGACAGCATCTCGCACGAACTCAAGACGCCCCTGGCGGTCTTCCGCTCGGCGCTCGAGCAGCTCTCCCGGGCGGAGCCGCCGCACCGGGAGCGCCTCAGCCGCGAGATCCAGACCGCGCTGCAGCGCCTCGACAACCTCGTCGCCAACCTGCTGAACCAGACCCGGCTGGAGTCGGGCGTGCTCAAGCCGCGGCTGGACTGGTGCGACGGGCGCGAGCTGGTGGACGCGGCGCGGCGCGCGCTTGGCGCGCAGCTGGCGGGGCGGACCGTGGCGGTCGAGATCCCGCCCGATCTGCCCATCTTCCTCGCCGACGCCGCCCTGATGGAGCAGGCGATCGGCAACCTGCTGCTCAACGCCGCCCTGCACACCCCGCCTCCCGGCGCCATCCGCGTCGACGCCGGCGCCCGTCCCGAGGCGGGATGGGTCTTCATCGCGGTGAGCGACGAGGGGCCGGGGATCCCCCCCGAGCTGCGCGCCTCGCTCTTCGACAAGTTCAGCCGCGGGCCCCGGGCCCCTTCGGGCGGGCTGGGCCTCGGCCTCTCGATCGTGCGCGGCTTCATGGCCGCCCAGGGCGGCGGTGTGGCGGTCGACGCCGCCCCCGGGGGCGGCGCGCGCTTCACCCTCACGCTCCCGTGGCACGCCGCGGAGGCCCTCCCCGCATGAGGCCCGAACCCAAGCCGGACATCCTGGTGGTGGACGACGAGGCGCAGATCCGGCGGCTGCTGCGCTACACGCTGGAGGAGGCGGGCTATGCCGTGCGCGAGGCCGACAACGGCCGGACCGCGCTGGGCGAGATCGCCCTGCAGGCGCCCAACCTGGTGATCCTCGACCTCGGCCTGCCCGACACCGCCGGCGTGAACGTGCTCCGCGCGCTGCGCCCCCTCTGCGCCGCGCCGGTGATCATCCTCTCCGTGCTGGCCCACGAGACGGGCAAGATCGAGGCCCTCGACGCCGGCGCGGACGACTACCTGACCAAGCCGTTCGGGGGCGGCGAGCTGCTCGCCCGCCTGCGCGCCCTGCTGCGCCGGGTGCAGTCCGTCCCCGCCGTCGAGCCCACCTTCCGCTTCGGGCCGATCCAGGTCGATCTCGAGCGCAGCCGGGTCACGCGGGAGGGGCGCCCGGTCAAGCTCACCGCCATCGAGTACGGCCTGCTTCGCCTGCTGGTGGCCAATCGCGACAAGGTCCTGACCCACCGGCACCTCCTGCGCGAGCTCTGGGGCCCCCAGGCGACGAAGAACACCAACTATCTCCGGATCTATATGATGCGCCTCCGCCGGAAGCTGGGGGAGGACGTCGATTCCGCCGGGCATTTCCAGACCGAGTCGGGCGTCGGCTACCGCTTCGTCAGCGACCCGAGCCCGCCGGCCTGACTCACAGCAGCATGAACACCGCCGACATGATCAGCGTCGGCAGCAGGGCGGCGACGGCCAGCCAGAGCGGCGAGACCCCGTCCGGAAAATAGCGCTGCAGGATCGACTGGCCGGCGGGGTTGGGCGCGTTCGCCATCACCGTCAGGCCGCCCCCGGTGACCGCCCCGGCCATGACCGCGTACTTGAAGCCCTCGGTGAAACCGGGCACGAGCGTCGCGAGGTAGGTGATGGCGGCGTTGTCGTTGAAGCCGGTCAGGATCGTCGCCCCGACGAAGAGGGGGATGCGCCCCAGGCTCTTCAGCACCGGTTCGAGCCACCAGCTCTGCAGGCTGCCGTGCACCACCAGGCCGGCGAGGAAGAAGCCGACCAGCAGCGGCGGCCGCAGGTCCAGCCGCTTCTGGTGGTGGGCCGTCGCCTGGGCGAAGGCGAGGAAGAAGAGGAAGCCCCCGACGAACAGCGCCGGGGTGTGCGCGACGCTGACGACGAAGGCCATGAAGCCGACCTGCACCAGCATGATCCAGGGCGGGATGGCCGCCCCCCCACCCTGGGTCTGGGCCCGGCCCAGGCGCAGGTGCACCCGGTCCAGCGCGGCGAACTCGTGGCGGAAATGGAAAAAGTAGAGCAGCGTGGAGGTGACGATCCCGGCGAAGGCCTTCCAGCCGAAATGGGCGAAGACGTAGACCAGGTCCCAGTGCCAGGGGCCCGCGGCCATCACCACCGGCGGGGCCGCGAAGTTCGTGAGCATCCCCCCGACCGAGACGTTGACGAAGAGGAGCCCGATGGTGGCGTAGGCCAGCTTCGGCGAGGGGCCGTAGTGGTAGAACTGCCGGGCCAGGAGCAGCGCCGAGATGGTCATGGCCCCGGGCTCGGTGATGAAGGAGCCGAAGAGCGGGCCGATGATCAGGATCGCGGTCCACCACGCCCCCACTGTTCCCCCGCCGAGGGCGGCGAAGAGCTGGAGGCAGCGCTCGGCGAAGCGGAGCATCGGCCGCGAGGAGGCCAGCGCCATGATCACCATCACGAACATCGGCTCGGAGAAGTCCACCCGGTGGCCGATGTAGTCCACCGCGGTGGACCAGCCGGCGTGGAGCGCGATCGCCACCAGCAGCACCAGCGCCCAGGCTCCGAAGACCGCCTCGACCTCGCCGAGAAAGTGCAGCAGCTGGCCGGCGAAGCTCACCTCGGGGACCTCGTTGCCGTCGTCGTCGACGGGCGCGGGCCGCCCGTGGGCCTTGTGGCGCGACTCGACCCGGTGCGCCCAGCGCCGGAAGAGCGGGGTGAGGAAGGTGTGGACGACCGCGAGGAAGAAGATCGCGGTCGGCACCAGGTTGAAGGGCTCGGCGCGGACCCGTCCGGCGAGGACGTGCAGGAGCCCGCCCTCCGGCGGCGGGTAGCTCCCCAGCGGCGGCGGGAATCCCGCCGCGAGTTGGAAAGTCGGCCAGCTCAAGCCAGCCGGCGTCGCAGTTGCTCGTAGAGGACCCAGCCGTAGCCCAGGACGACGCCGCCCGAAACGAACCACTGGGCCGGATCGCCCGCGGCGAACAGGACCGGGCAGACCAGCTGGACCAAGGCCAGCGCCACCAGCAGGTAGGCGATGCGGCGGAAGGAGCCGGGCGTGGCCGCCCAGCCGGTCTTGAACTTGCCTTGCAGCTGCAGGCGTTCATGGCGCCGGATGGCGCGGCCCTGCAGAGCGCCGAAGCCCAGGCCGATCACCGCGCCGCCGATGAGACCGAGCGTGGATGCGAGAAAATGGAAGGATGCGCTGTTCATGTGAAAAACGGGGTTGAGATTGAAGGAGCGGGTCGCCGGGCCCCGCGGAGGTCAGTCCGCGGGGCCGGCGGCCGCCGGAGGCGATCAGTTCGCGACCGGCGTCTCGGACGCCTTGTCGAAGACGAAGCCGGCGTAGCCGGGCGCGCCCATCTCGGGCAGGTCCAGGCCGCCGATTTCGACTTCCTTGCTCACGCGGTTGCCCACGAGCTTCTCGGCGATGAAGTACACGATCAGCGAGAGGACCGCGAGGGTGACGAAGCAGACGGTCACCCCGATCAGCTCGGCCCAGAACTGGCTCAGGCCGCCGCCGTAGAAGAGGCCCCGGACGTTGCCGGCGACGCCGTTCCAGCCGTCGCCGTAGGTGCCGTCGGCGAAGAGCCCGAGCGAGAGGCAGCCCCAGGCGCCGTTGACGCCGTGGACCGAAATCGCGCCCACGCAGTCGTCGATGCCGAGCTTGTCGAAGAAGAAGACCGACTCGACCACCAGGATGCCGGCGACGAGGCCGAGGATCGAGGCGCCGCCGGCGCTGACGAAGGCGCAGGGGCAGGTGATCGCCACCAGGCCGGCCAGCATGCCGTTGCACATCATCGCCGGGTCGGGCTTCTTGGTCTTGAACCACCACATCCAGAGGGTGGCGCCGAGCGCGCCCGTGGCCGAGGCCAGCATGGTGTTGACCGCGACGACGGCGATGCGCAGGTCGGTGGCCGCGAGCGAGGAGCCCGGGTTGAACCCGAACCAGCCGAAGGCCAGGATGAAGGTTCCGAGCATGACCAGCGGGATGCTGTGCGGCACGATCGGGTTCACCAGCTTGCCGCTGGAGTCGTACTTGCCGATGCGCGGGCCGATCAGCCAGCAGAAGATCAGGCAGATGACGCCGCCCTGCATGTGCACCACCGAGGAGCCGGCGAAGTCGACGTGCCCGTGGCCCAGGCCCCAGTTGGTGCCCATCTGGGCGAGCCAGCCGCCGCCCCAGACCCAGTTGCCGAAGACCGGGTACATGATCGTCCCGATGCAGCAGCCGTAGATCATGAAGGCCGAGAACTTCCAGCGCTCCGCCGCCCCGCCCGTCGGGATGGTCGCGGTCGTGTCCATGAAGACCATCTGGAAGAGGAAGAGGGTGAAGGCGGCGGTGTCATAGCCCGCCCCCTGCAGGAGGAACCCCTTGTGGCCGAGCAACCCCCAGTCGTGCCCGAAGAGGTGGATGGTCCATTCGGCGTTGAGGCCGGCGTAGCCGCCCAGGGTTCCGATCGGCCCGAGCCCCCCGAACATGAAGGCGAAGCCGCAGAGGTAGAACCCGAGCATGCCCATGGGGTAGATCATGAAGTTCATCGCCATGGTGTGGCCGGCGTTCTTGGCGCGGCAGAGGCCGGTCTCGACCAGCGCGAAGCCCGCCTGCATGAACATGACCAGGAAGCCGGTGACCAGCGTCCAGGTGAAGTTGATCGCGACCCGGTTGTGCCCCACCGAGTCGGCGAGCTTCACCGCCAGCGGCTCGGCCGCCGCCTGCTTGGTGTAGTCGTCGTACGCCTTTTTCGAGTCGTTGTAGGCCTTGACCTTGTCGGGATCCTTCTTGTCGTCGGCGCTGAGATCCGCCGGGGCCGCGACCACGAAGGTGCTCACGCCCCCCGCCGCCTGCGCGTCGACCGCCATGCCGGTGGCGGAGCCGTTGGGGTCTGGTTTCGGGTCGTCGGCCAGGAGCCGCGACGACGCCACGCTGGAGAGAAGCGCCGCCCCGAGGAGGGCCGCGCGAAGCCATTTGATGCCTAAGGATCGGTTGGTCATAGAGAGGGGTGGAGACCCCCGGTCCATTTTAGCAACGACGATGCCAGTTAATGTATAATTAATATTAAACTAATTATATTTAACGTTAATTATCCTTAAATGCCGGCTCGTTCCGTTTTCCGAGGGGAATCCACCGCGGGCCCGCGATTTTACCCGCCCGCGCGGGAGCATCCGTTAACGGGCTTTAACGCTCGCCGCCCGCCAGGAGCGCCCTCAGCGCCTCCGGCTCGGTGACGGGAAGCTGGCAGGCGCGGTCCCGGCAGACGTAGGCCGCGGCCCTGCCGCCCACCGGGCGCATCGCCTCCAGCCAGGGGGAACGCTCGGAAAGCCAGGCTTGGTCCGCGCCGCCGCTCGCCGCCAGCAGCGTCCGCGCCGGGCCCAGCCGCTCGTGGCAGGCTTCGGCCAGGGCGCGGAAGTCCGCGGAGCCCGGGTCGCCCGCCAGCACGACGTGCCGCGGCGGGGAGAGCGCCAGCTCCAGGGAGCAGAGCATCTGGGGCAGCGCCTGCGGGACCTGGCTCCACTGCGGCTGGAACGCCGCCAGCGCGCGGCGGGCGCGCGCCTCGAGCCCGGCGTCGCCGCGGATGGCCGAGAGGCGCAGCAGGTTCGAGGCGGCGACGGAGTTGGGGGCGGGCTCGGCGCCGTCGTAGTCCTCCTTCAGCCGCAGGATCATGTCGCCTGCGCCCGCCGCCGAATTGAAGTATCCGCCCGCCGCCTCGTCCCAGAAAAGCTCGTCGAGCTTGCCCTGCAGGGCCTCGGCCCAGCGCAGCCAGCCCGCGTCGAAGCCGGCCTCGTAGAGATCGAGCAGGCCCTGGATGACGAAGGCATAGTCCTCGGCGAACCCCTCCACGGCGCCCCGCCCCTCGAGCCAGGCGCGGAAGAGCACGCCGCGGCCCCCGTCCGCCATCTCGCGGCGGAGGAATTCCGCGGCGCGCACGGCGGCGCGGAGGTAGGACTCCCGGCGGTCCGCCAGGGCCTCGGAGGGCGCCGCGGCGGCGCGGGCCAGCGCCGAGATGGCGAGGCCGTTCCAGGCGGCGAGGATCTTCTCGTCCCGGGCCGGCCGCGGGCGGCGGGCGCGGGCCTGGCGGAGCCGCCCCAGCGCGCGCTCCAGCCGGTCGCTGGCGCCCTGCGGGTCGAGCCCGAACTGCGCCGCGGTCTCGGCCAGCGGCGCGGCCTGGGCCAGGATGTTCTTCTCGTGGAATTCGCCATGCGGGTCGCGCTCGGCCGGCACGTTGCCCTCCGGCCGCACCCCGAAATGGCGGCAGACGAATTCCGCGTCCTCGCCCGCCGCCGCCTCGATCTCGTCGCGGGTCCAGACGTAGAACGCGCCCTCGGCGTGCTTCCCGGCGGCGTCGGCGCTGTCGGCGTCCTCGGCGGAGTAGAAGCCGCCGTCCGGCGCCGCCAGGTCGCGGAGGGTGTATTCGAGGATGTCGCGCGCCAGCCAGGCATGCCGCTCGTCGCCGGTCGCCTGCCACGCCTCCAGCGCGTTGACCGCGATCTGGGCCTGGTCGTAGAGCATCTTCTCGAAGTGGGGCACGAACCAGTCCGCGTCCACCGAGTAGCGGTGGAAGCCCCCGCCGACCTGGTCGTGGATCCCGCCGCGCGCCATGGCCTGGAGCGTGCGGGCCGCCATCCGCACCGCCGCCTGGCCCTCGGAGCTGCCCAGGCCCTGGATCGCCGCGCAGCGGAAGAGGAACGAGAGGTTGGAGGCCCGGGGGAACTTGGGGGCGCCCCCGAAGCCGCCGCGCGCCTGGTCGAACGCCTGCTCGTAGTGGCTGAAGCAGGCCTCGAAGGCCTCGTTGGCCTGGTGGGCGAGATTGCCGCGGTGCACCGCGTTGCGGTCGTCGAACCTGGGCGCGGCGGCCGCCGCCGCCTCCGGCACCCGCAGCGCCTCGAGCGCCTTCTCCCCCTCGGCCACCAGCTTGGCCCGGTCCTTCTGCCAGCCCTCGGAAATGGCGCGGAGGATGGAGGGAAAGCCGGCGCGGCCGGCGCGGTCCTCCGGCGGGAAATAGGTCCCGGCGTAGAACGGCTTGAGCTCGGGGGTGAGCCAGGCGCTGAGGGGCCAGCCGCCCTGGCCGGTGAGCGCCTGCAGGTAGGCCATGTAGACCCGGTCGACGTCGGGCCGCTCCTCCCGGTCGACCTTGACCGGGACGAAGTCCGCGTTGAGCCGCGCCGCGATCGCCGGGTCGGCGAAGGACTCGTCCGCCATCACGTGGCACCAGTGGCAGGCGGAATAGCCGATGCTGAGGAAGATCGGCTTGCCCTCGGCCTTCGCCTTGGCGAAGGCCTCGGGGCCCCAGGGAAACCAGTCGACGGGGTTGCCCGCGTGCTGGCGCAGATAGGGCGACTTCTCGCCCGCCAGGCGGTTCATTGCCCCAGGACCCAGGCGAAGATCAGCGGAGCGGCGATGGTGGCGTCGCTTTCGATGACGAACTGGGGCGTGCCGACGGCGAGCTTGCCCCAGGTGATTTTCTCGTTCGGGACGGCGCCGGAATAGCTGCCGTAGCTGGTGGTCGAGTCGCTGATCTGGCAGAAGTAGCCCCAGAGGGGCGCGCGGGTGCGTTTCATGTCCTGGTGGAGCATGGGTACCACGCAAATGGGGAAATCGCCAGCGATGCCGCCGCCGATCTGGAAGAACCCGATCGAGCCGTGCCCGCTGCGCAGCCGGCGGGCCGTGCCCTCGTACCACTGGGCCAGCCGCATCATGTACTCCACCCCGCCGCGGACGGTGTGCACGCGGCGGATCTTACCCTCCAGGCACTGGGCGGCGTACATGTTGCCCAGGGTCGAGTCCTCCCAGCCGGGGACGAAGATCGGCAGGTTCCGCTCGCAGGCCGCCAGGAGCCAGGAGTGCTTGGGGTCGATCTGGTAGTGGCGCCGGAGCGAGCCGCGCCGCAGCAGCCGGTAGAGGAACTCGTGCGGAAAGGCGGACTCGCCCGCCGCGTCGGCCGCGGCCCACTCCTCCCGCACCGCCCCCTCGATCCGGCGCATCGCCTCCTCCTCCGGGATGCAGGTGTCGGTCACCCGGTTCATCTTCCGGCGGAGCAGCGCCGCCTCGTCCCGGGCGGAGAGCTGGCGGTAGTGCGGCACGCGCTCGTAGTGGTCGTGCGCCACCAGGTTGAAGACGTCCTCCTCCAGGTTGGCCCCGGTGCAGGTGATGGCGTGGACCTTGCCGCGGCGGATCATCTCGGCCAGCGACACCCCGAGCTCAGCCGTCGACATCGCGCCGGCCAGGGTGACGAACATCTTGCCGCCGCCCTTGAGGTGCTCGTCGTAGGCCTTGGCGGCGTCGAGCAGGGTCGCGGCGTTGAAGTGCCGGAAGTTCCGCGCCAGGTGGCGCGATACCGGCCCCTTGGCGCGCGCGAGCGCCTCGTTGCGGTCCTCGGGGCGCTGACGCTGCCGCTTCGCTTGCATGGTACGACAAAAATTGTCCCGCCGAGCGGAGGCAACGACAAATGCAGTTGGCGGTTGCGGGCGCCGGCGCGCCGCCCCAAGCTGGCCGGTTCATGCTCACGCTCGCCGGCATTTCGAAGTCCTACGGAGCCCGCACGCTGTTCGAGGACGTCTCGCTCTTCGTCAAGCGCGAGGACCGGCTGGGACTGGTCGGACCCAACGGCGCGGGCAAGTCGACGCTCTTCAACCTCATCCTCGGCGAGGAATCGCCGGACGAGGGCGAGCTGACGTGGGAGCGCGGCGCGGACTTCGGCTTCCTCCCCCAGGACTCGGTGCCGCCGGGCGAGGACACCATCCTCGACCTCGCCACCGCCGTCACCCCGGAATTCGCGGAGGTGCGCGAGCAGCTCCGCGCCCTCGAGCGCGGCGGCTCCTCCGCCTGCATGGCGCCGGAGTTCGACCTGCACCACCGCTACGAGGAGCTCGGCGGCTACGGCCTCGAGACCAAGGCCAAGATCGTCCTGACCGGCCTCGGCTTCCGCCCGGCGGACTTCGAGCGCCCGGCCCGGACCTTCTCCGGCGGCTGGGTGATGCGCGCCCACCTCGCCCGCCTGCTGGTGCGGGAGCCGGCGCTGCTCCTGCTGGACGAGCCCACCAACCACCTCGATCTCGAGGCGCTGCTCTGGTTCCAGGACTACCTCACCCGCTACCCGGGCGGGCTGGTCATCATCTCCCACGACCGGGCCTTTCTCAACACGCTCTGCACCGGGATCCTGGAGCTGCGGGACCAGACGATCTACCGCTGGACCGGCAACTACGACGACTACCTCCGGCAGAAGGAGGCGCACCGCGCCCAGCAGGAGGCGGCCTTCAAGAGCCAGCAGCGGGAGATCGCGCACCTCCAGCGCTTCGTCGACCGCTTCGGGGCCAAGGCCTCCCTCGCCTCCCGCGCCAAGTCGAAGGAGAAGCAGATCGAGCGGCTGAGGGAGGCCGCGGTCGACGCGCCGGAGGAGGACCTGCGGCGCATCTCCTTCAAGTTCCCCCAGCCCCCGCGCTGCGCCCGCCGGGTGGTGAACCTGGCGGGGGTCCGCCAGGCCTACGGCGAGCACGTCGTCTACCGCGACCTGAACTTCGAGGCCGAGCGGGGCCAGCGCATCGTCCTGGTCGGGCCCAACGGCGCGGGGAAGTCCACCCTGCTCAAGATCCTGGCCGGCGCCGTCCCGATCCAGGCGGGGACCCGCGAGCTGGGCGAGAACGTGCGGCCCGGCTACTTCGCGCAGAACCGGGCCGACAACCTCAACCTCGCCCACACCGTCTTCGAGGAGGCGATGGAGATGCGGGCCGAGAACTCCGACGTCACCGAGCAGATGGCCCGCGCCATCCTCGGCGGCCTGCTCTTCCGCAAGGACGACGTGCACAAGAAGGTCTCGGTGCTCTCCGGCGGCGAGAAATCGCGGCTGGCGCTGGCCAAGCTGCTGCTGGCCCCGCCCAACCTGCTGCTGATGGACGAGCCCACCACCCACCTCGACATCCCCAGCATCGACGCCCTGGTCAACGCGCTGAAGGCCTACACCGGCACGCTGATCTTCATCAGCCACGACGTCTACTTCATCCGCCAGATCGCCCAGCGGGTGCTGCACGTCCACTCCGGCCGCCTCACCCCCTACGCCGGCGACTACGACTACTACCTCGACAAGTCCCGGGCCGCCAACGAGCGCGCGGCGCTGACCGCGGGCTTCACCGACGCCCGGCCGCAGGCCGCGAAGCCCGAGGCGGCCAGGCCGGCCGCGGCGCCCGCCCGCACCGGCCCGAAGACCAAGGAGCAGAAGCGCGCCGAGGCCGAGGCCCGCGCCGCCCGCTCCGCGCCCCTGCGGGAGGCCAAGGCCCGGGTGGCCGCGCTGGAGAAGGAGATCTCCGAGCTGGAGGGCAAGCAGGCGGCCCTCACCGCCCAGCTGGAGCTGCCCGAGACCTACCAGGAGCCGGGCAAGGCCCAAAAGCTCAACCGGGACCTCGCGAGCGTGGTCGCCCGGCTGGCCGAGGCCACCGGCGAATGGGAGGCGGCCTCGAAGAGGGCCGCCGCGCTCGAGGGCTAGCCGATTGTCTCGAGGATCAGCGGCGGCGGCGCGGCCGGCTGCCCGCCGACGACGATCGCGCGCTCCAGCATCCTCCCCGCCTCGGCGAGCGCGGCCGGATCATTGGCGTGGATCGTGGCCAGAGGGGCGCCCGCCGCAACCCGCTCGCCGATCTTCACCAGCCGGTCGATCCCCACCGCCGGGTCGATCCGGTCCTCGGCCCGGGCCCGGCCGGCCCCCAGGCGGAGGGCCGCCAGGGCCACCGCGCGGGCGTCCACCCGCTGCACGATGCCGGCCGCGGGGCTGGGCACCGGCTGCCTGAGCCGGGCCGACGGCAGGCGGGCCGGGTCGTCGATCACCGCCGGGTCGCCGCCCTGGGCGGC
>DASZWO010000057.1:0-14736 GCA_035546595.1 Opitutaceae bacterium | reverse complement strand
GGGTCTAGTTCAAAGTTTGGGGACATTTAGGGAGGAGGGAGAGAGGGTTAGCCGCATTGGGCGATGACCCGGAGGCGGTAGTTGGAGAAGGATCTGAAGCCGTAGGCGCGGCGCTGGATCAGCTTCATTTTGCGGTGGAAGCCCTCGGTAATACCGTTGTTGCGCGAGAAGCGCCACATGCGGCCGATCTCTTCGGACCAGGAGGTGAGGGTCTTGGCGAGGGCGAGAGCGGCCTCGAGGCCGCTCTCGCGCAGCATCTGGATGTAGTCGAGCAGGCGCGCGACGTGAGCTCTGCAAGCGCGTTTGGACTGGAGTTTAAGGCGAAGCAGGGCGTCGAGACGCTGCTTCATCTCGTGGACGGCGCGCAGGGCTGGCTGCTGCGAGAGAAGCTGGGCCAGGCTGCATTGACGCTCCGGTTCGAGCATGTCCGGACGCGAGCGCAGCAGGCCCAGCCAGCCGCGGTTCCAGCCGAGCTGGGGGACGAGCTGGCGCGCCACGCTCATGAGGTGCTGGCCTGCCAGCCGTACCGCATGGAAGCGATCCGCCACGATGAGGGCGTTGGGGAACCAGCGTCTGACGAGGAGCCGGTAGGTGCTCGAGAGGTCGATGCAGACCACCCGCACGCGCTCGCGACCGCGCAAGGCACGCAGGTAATCCGAGAGCTCCGCCTCGCTCCGGCCCGGGACGACATCAAATACCCGTCGATTCTTCAGGTCGCAGAAGGTCGTCGCGAAGCGCTGGCCCTTGTGGAGCGTGTGCTCGTCGATCCCCAGGACAAAGGGACAGTCCAGGCTCAGACGCTCCTTCGCCTTCCGCTCGGTGAACTGGGCGTAGATCCGCCCTACCGTCGCGGGCGAGCTGCTCTCGCGCCGCGCGAGCACCGAGGCGCAGATCCCATCGTGGTGGCGCTCATAAATCGCCTCCCGCCACGGCTCGCTCGTGCGCCGGCCGGCCATCACTCCGGGCAGCGGTTGCACGAAGCTCCGATTGCAACCTAGGCAGCGGTAGCGCCGGCACCGGATCACCAGCTGCGTCGGTATTCCCATCCAAGGCAGGTGCCTCACCCGCCGCCAATATAGGCCCTTGCTGTGGAGGCGATCGCCTCCACAGCAAAGGCACGCCCGAGGCGCTTCCAACGCCTCCGCGCAAATCCGCATCAAGACGTTGCGCTCCACCCGGATGACGCGGTATCCTGGCAGCGTTAGGTTAGCTCTCACAGAGGGGACACGGTGGCGCTTCCAACGCCCCGTGTCCCCATTCTTTGATCAAGAGCCCCATTTCGGCGGTTTGACGGGAGCATTGGCATTCTCATCGGAATCATCGTTTCGCGCTGGTTCGTCGCGCCTCTTCCAGCAGGGTCAAGCGTCCCTTCCCGCGGATGGCCTAGAAGCTGAAGAGGTTGATGCCCTTGAGGACCGGATTGTAGGAGAGATTGAGAGTTACGGGCCCAAGATTCAGGTCTCCTCCGTATTGCCAACTGAAGGGACGGTTTTTGAATGCCAATTGATCCATCCTGTCCTGGAGCTTTCGGGCCTGGCTGTCCGCTCTTACCACCACTGGAGGCAGCAGCAGCGGCTTTTGGTTAGCGACGGCTGATGGAGACGTCGGGGTCTTCGCCGCATGATTTGTGCGCGGTGCGTCTCCCCGCCGATCGAGATCCTGAATGATTAGCTCGGTCATTTCCGCTCTTATATTGGCAGGTCGTTCTGATGCCTGTCTGAGGTCGGGAGTGTTAGGGGCGGCGCAGGATATATTGCTTCCCAACGGAGCCGAAGCGCCCGAAAGCCAGAGGAGCAGCATCTGAGACGATCTCAATTTCATCCCGAGGATCTTACTGCGACCGGGTTAGGAGGCCTATGTTGCCCTACTTTTGCGTAGTGCCTGGCTGGCGCTTCTCTTTGAGGCGCTTCAGCGCTTCGGCTTGCGCCGCCTCCAAGGCCTGCGGGGCGTCGACTTTCACGTCGGGCTCGACGCCGGTGCCCTCCCAGTTGTTTTTGGTGACTGGATTCACCGCGGTGCCGTGCGGAACCCAGATGCGGAAATGTTCGTTGATCCACCGCGGACTGCCGGGATTGGCGCCTCCACCGGTCGTCTCGCCGACAATCGTTGCGCGCTTGAGCACCTGCAGGTCGTAGGCGAATTCCTCGGCTCCGGAAAAGGTCCGATGGCTCGTCAGGATGAATACCGGCTTGGAGACGCCATAGCGGCGCCCCCTGACCTCGGCGGCAGTGAAAAACTGCACGGTCCGATCCCCTTGGCGCAGGTAGAAATCGTTGAGGTGCACGACGCCGTCGAACAGGTAGCTCGCGAGCAAATCGATCATATGCGGCGATCCGCCGCCGTTGTTTCGCAGGTCGATGATCAGGGCATCGGTGTTGGCGAGGACTTCCATGGCGGCGACGGCGGTATCGTCGGCCTCGCTCAGCCCGCTGAACATCCGGAGATCGAGGTAGCCGATATTTCCCGGCAGAACCCCTAGACTCTGAAAGCCAAAATTCATCTTCCGCTCGGATTCGAGCCGGGCTTGCGGTCCCGGCTCGTCCGGCCGAGTGCCGGGATCGGATCTCGGTGATTTGCTATAGAATACGTGGATATGCTTGTCGCCGCTGACTTGCTGCAGGTCGCGGGTCAAAAGATAGGCGAAAGTTGAGGGCTCTACCGCTGAGTCATAGGCTCCTTTGGCCAATTGATCACGGATGGTCTCGTCCATCTTGGCGGCGACTTGGGGAAATACATAGGCGGACTGAAGCAGTCGAAGCGCTCCGTTGACGATACGGGCGCGGTCGGCCGCGTTGAGCACGGTGGCGGAATCTCGGACCGGCGAATGGGCCTTGCTCTCGTCTACCGTTGCGCCAACCCCCGCTGAATAGACGGTCAAGGCGGTGAGCAGCCCAAAAAGACCGTGGCGAAAGCGGGGCCTCAACACAGTGCGGAGAGCATCGCAGCGGTTATTTCAAGTCAACAAGCCGTTGGCGGCGGGCGGCACCACCGTCGGACGGACAGGCAAAACCGAGGGAGCACCGAGATCCTGCGCTTTACTCTTCACGGGAATCCCCGATGATTTCTCCCGGTCCTGGGTCATTCCTGGCATCTGGTCGTTTCGGTTGCGGCCGGCGTTGGACCCCGGGCTTTGATTAGTCGAACCCTCCCCGCGACCTCTCAGCAGGATCTAGCAGGCGACACCTCCAATGAAGCTCTCCCGCAGGGATCTGCTCCGGACTTCTGGCCTTCTCATGGGCACCGTGGCCCTATCCGCCCAATCGGGAGCGGAGCCATCCACCTCTTCCGACCCCGGCGCTGATGGGGGCCCCCCGGTCGACATTCCCGACTACGCCCGGATCGCCCCCGCCCACCTGTCGAGGATGGCCTGGGAATACATCGCCGGCGGGGCCGCCGACGAGCTCACCACCCGCTGGAATCACGAGGCCTACGAGCGGATCCGCCTGCGGCCGCGCAACCTGGTGGACGTGTCGCGCCTCGACACCACCGTGAAGCTCCTGGGCGAAACCCTGCCGCTGCCTCTGCTGCTCGCGCCCACCGCCTACCACAAGCTGGCGCACCCCGACGGCGAGCTGGCCACGGTGGAGGGCGCGAACCGGGCCGGCGTGGCCATGGTGCTCAGCACCTACTCAAATACGCCGCTGGAGGAGGTGGCCGCCCGCGCGCGGGTGCCGCTCTGGTTCCAGCTCTACGTCCAACCCGACCGCTCATTCACCCGCAAGCTGGTCGGGCGGGCGGAGGCCGCGGGCTACCGCGCGCTCGCCGTCACCGTGGACGCGCCGGTGCTGGGGATGCGCTACCGCGAGCAGCGCGCGCGCTTCACCCTCCCGGCCGGCCTGGAGCGGGCCAACCTCAAGGGCATGGCGGTCGCGACCGGCGGGCAGCGGCCGAGCGAGACGGAAATCTACAGCGCGGTGCTCGACCCGAAGGTCACCTGGAAGGATATCGCCTGGCTCCGGTCGATCACCCGGATGCCGGTCCTGCTCAAGGGGGTAATCAATGGCGACGATGCGGCCCGCGCGGTCGAGGCCGGGGTCGCCGGGCTCATCGTCTCCAATCACGGCGGGCGCAACCTTGACACCGTTCCGGCGACGATCGATGCGCTGCCGGAGGTCGTCGCGGCGGTGAAGGGCCGCGTTCCCGTGCTGGTGGACGGCGGCATCCGCCGTGGGACAGACATGCTCAAGGCCCTCGCCCTGGGCGCCACGGCGGTCCTGATCGGACGTCCCTACCTTTACGGACTGGCGGTGGGCGGCTCGGAGGGAGTGGGGAAAGTCGTCCAGATCCTGAGGCGGGAGTTCGAGGCCGCCATGGCCCTGAGCGGAAGGGCCTCGCTGGACTCCATCGACTCCACCGTCCTCTGGCGCTAGGGCCGCCTCAATCCAATCCCCGCGCCGCAAGCTGGCCCTCGTCCCAGCCCAGGTAGTGCCCCAGCTCATGCAGGTAGGTGAGGCGAACCTCCTCCCTGAAGACCGCTACGTCCTCCTCCGCATAGTCCCAGAGGTTGTCGAGATAGAGGAAGATCTGAGGCGGGGCGGGATGGCCCCCGGTCTCTTCCTCCACGCGGGTAGAGCCGGTGAAGAGCCCCAGCAGGTCGTCAGGGAAGCCGTCCGCCAGCACGTCCGGCGGGGGCGCGTGCTCGCAGTGCACAGGCACTCTCCGGGCCGCCTCCCCGATTTCGGGCGGAAACTTCCTCTGCACGGCTGCGACGGCCTGGGCTGCGATATCGGCAAGGCGCGGGAATCTCATGGGCTTCGCCCCCAGGGAAAAATTCCGGGGGCATCGCTAGACGCTAGCGCACAATCGCCCACCTTGGCGAACACGCATGAACACACAACAAATCGCCCACCGACTCGCCGCCCACTGCCGCAAAGGGGAATGGGAGGCCGCCCAGAAGGAGCTGTTCGCCAACGACGCCGTCAGCATCGAGCAGGAGGACATGCCCGGATTCTCCAAGGAGACGAAGGGCCTCAAGGCCATCATCGACAAGGGCCATAAATGGGCCGAGATGGTGGAATCGGTCCACCTCATCGAGGTGGGGGAGCCGGTGGTGGCCGGCGACGCCATCGCGATGCGCCTGCGCCTGGATTCGACGATGAAGGGCCGGGGACGGATGGACATGGCGGAGCTCTGCGTCTACGAGACGAAGGACGGCAAGATCGTCTCGGAGCGCTTCTTCAGCTAGGCTTGCCCTGGCGGCCTGCGGGGCTTGCATGCTCGGGTGCCTCCGAGCCGGCGCCGGCAGATGCTCAACCTCCTGGCCGGCTGCGTCTTTGCCGCCGGCCTGGTCCTGCTCGTCCGGTTCCATGGGGGCACCCTCAGCCATGGGATGCGGCGCGTCCTCGATCCGATCCGGGCGGCCGGGCCCTGGGCCTACTTCAGCGCCATGGCGCTGCTCCCGGCCGTCGGCGTCCCGGCGACTCCCTTCGCCATCGGCGCCGCCCCCGCCTTTGCGGCAGAATTGGGCTCGGGCGGCGCGTTGGCCGCGGCGCTGGCGGCCATCACCGCCAACCTGGCGCTGACCTACGCCCTGGCGCGTTGGGTGCTCGGGCGGCGCGTGCAGGAGGCGCTGCGCAGGGCGGGATTCGAGCTGCCGGCGATGGACCGGGGCGACGCCGTCGACGCCATCGTGCTGGTCCGGGTCGTCCCGGTGATGCCTTTCGCGGTGCAGAGCTACCTCCTGGGCTTCGCCCGGGTGCCCTTCGGCCTGTATCTGGGGATCTCCTGCGCGGTGCAGTGGAGCACGACCGCGGCATTCGTCATCCTGGGCGCGGCCGCGCTGCAGGGGAGCGCCGCGCGGACCATGGCGGGAATCAGTCTGCTGCTGGCGCTGGGAGCGATGGCGCACTACGTCCGGCGGCACTGCGGGGCCGCGCGGGCGGGGCGGGGGGCAGGGCGGCGCGAAGGCCTCGCCGCTCCATCTCGCGCAGAAGGCCCGTGACCACGGCGAGCCGGACCGGCGCGTTCCGGCCCGACTCGTGGGTGAGGAGGACCGCTCCGGGCCGGAGGCCGCGGAGCAGCCGGCCGATCGGGCGGGCGGGCTCGGGGCTGACGGCATCGCGGCCGCGCGCGCTCCAGCCCAGGTAGGCGAGGCCGCGGGCCTCGAGCTGCACGAAGAGCGCCGGATTCTTGATTCCGGCCGGAGCCCGGAAGAACCGCGGCCGGACGCCCGCCGCCGCCTCCACCGCGTCGGCGCACCGGTCGATCTCGCGGGCGATCCGGCTCGGGGCGAAGCACCAAAATGCGCCCGCGGCATGCCGGTCGGTGTGGTTGCCCAGCTCATGGCCGTGATCGGCGATGGCCCGCGCCAGTCCCGGATGGGCCCGGACCTTCTCGCCGACGACGAAGAAAACCGCCTTGGCGCCATGGGCGCCGAGCAGGTCCAGCAGCGCGGGGGTGGTGGCCGGATCGGGGCCGTCGTCGATGGTCAGGACGACCTGCCCGCCGGCGGCAGGGCAGGCGCGAACAAGCGGCCCGAGTCCGGAGGCGTTCGGCGCGAACAGCTGCCAGAGCATCCAAAGCTCGGGGAGGACGAAGACCGCGAGCGCGAGCGGCGCCGCGGCCGGCGGCAGCGCGGCCAGGGCGACCTTGGAGCCGACCGACACCCCGCAATAGATTCCAAGCCGCCAACGCGCGCTTTTGAAGGGAACAACCGGGCCCCGATGCGGATTGTGCTTTAATCGCATGTGCTCGGATTCTACGGTCTCATCCAGTCCCATGTCCGAGGCGTTATCGAGTCCCAATATCCAGGAGAAATTGGCCCGATTGTCGCCCGCCGCCGTCCGGCATTACAGCCAGTTCGCGGCGGCCGGAAAAGACGAGGACCTGCGGGCCCTGGTGTTCGAGGTGCTGAAGTACCATCTGCCGAAGACGCTGGCCGAGGCCCCGCCGGCCTCTTGGAAGGACGAGGCCCGGATCATCGAGGACCTCGGCTTCGACTCGCTGGCGATGATCGAGACGGTTTTCTTCGTCGAGGACCTGTTCCAGATCTCGATCTCGAACGCCGAGATCATCGAGGTCCACACCGTCGGCGAGCTGCTGAGGTTCATCCGCTCCAAGCTCGCGGTCTGCAAAAGCTGATGCGGCGGGCCGTCGTCACCGGCCTCGGGTTCGTCACCAGCATCGGGAACGGCAAAACCGAGGTCTCCGAGAGCCTGCGCCTTCTCCGCCACGGCTTCGAGCCCGTCGAATTCCTCGGCAATCCGCGGATCCCGGTGAAGGTGGCGGGCACGGTCAAGGGCTTCAGCGTCGGCTCGCCCAACTGGCGCGACTGGCAATACCCCTCCCGCTACCGCTACGAGCCGGAGACCCTCCGCTCGCTCTCGCCCCACGGCCTGTTCGCGCTCTGCGCCTGCGACCAGGCGCTGGAGGACGCCCGCCTCCTCGCCGCCGATCTGGGCGACGGGCGCACCGGCCTCTTCTGCGCCTCGGCGGGCTCGCCCTTCCTGCTCTGCCACCATCTCAAGCAGATGGAGGCCGCCCGGGGCGAGCGGGGCAGCCCGATGGGCATGGTCGCGAGCATCGCCGGAACGCTCAATTTCAACCTCGCCTCCTTTTTCCACATCCGCGGGGCGGTCTGCGGCTTCGTCTCCGCCTGCGCGTCATCATCCCACGCCCTCGGCTACGCGGCGGACGAGATCCGGCTCGGCCGGCAGGACCGCATGCTGGTGGTGGGGGCGGAGGAGGTCTTCGCCGAGAACGTCCTGCCCTTCGCGGCCATGCGGGCGCTCTCGCCCAGCGCCGACCCCGGCACGGCCTCGCGCCCGTTCGACCTCCGCCGCGACGGCTTCGTCGCCACGGGCGGGGCCGCAGCCCTGGTGGTGGAGGAGGCGGGGACCGCCCGCGCCCGCGGCGCGCCCATCTACGCCGAAATCTCCGGCTGGGGTCAGGCGGGCGACGGGCACAACGTCACGGCCTCGCATCCCGAGGGGGCGGGCCTGGCCGAGGCGATGCGGCGGGCGCTGGCCGACGCCGGGATCGCGCCCGGCCAGGTGGACTACGTCAGCGCCCACGCCACCTCGACCGTGGTGGGCGACCGCTCTGAGGCGCTGGCGCTCAAGTCGGTTTTTGGGGCCGCGCGGCCGGCGATCAGCAGCACCAAGGCCCTGACGGGGCACGCCCTCTCGATGGCCGGCGCGCTCGAAGCCGCCTTCTGCGCCCTGGCCCTGGCCGAGGAGTATGTTCCCGGCTGCGCCCACCTGGAGCAGCCCGACCCCGCCTGCGAGGGCTTGAACCTCCCTCGCGCGAGCGCCGAGGGAAGGCCGCAGGTCGTCCTGAACAACAGCAGCGGCTTCGGCGGCAGCAACGTCTGCCACGTCCTGCGGCGCGTTGCGGACTAGATGACCTGGCGCGGAAAGCGTTCTAAGTCTTGCGCCGGTGGGATTTCCGAAGCAGGGTTCCCCGCTTCGCATGCCGGACCCCCTAGCCGCCCAGATCAAGCAGCTGATCGCGAAGACGATTCGCCTGGAAGATGTTGATGTCTCGGCAATTCCGGACGACGAGCCGCTGGTGGGCTCGGGGCTGTCCATCGACTCGATCGACGTCCTGGAATTGGTGGTCGTGCTGGAGAAGGAATACGGGCTGAAGATCTCCAGCAGCGAGGAGGCGCGGGCGGCGCTGGGCAGCGTCTCCTCCCTGGTGGCCTATATTCGCGCCCATTGCGATCCCTCCCGGCTTCCCCCGCTGTCCTAGAGGCTTCATGGACCAAAGTCCGGTTTCACTCGCCGCGTGCGAATGCCTGACCGCTCTTGGAGACACCGCCCAGACCCAGGGCGCGCTGGAGCGGGGGCAGGGCGCGCTGGAGCTGCGCCCCTTCGGCGGGGCGGAGGGAGGCGATCTTGTGCCGCTGGCGCTCATCCCCGGCCGCCCGCTCGATGAGTCGTCGCCCCCGTCCTGGCTGCCGGCGGTGCGCACGCTGATGGGGCGCTGTCCCGCCGGTCCCTGGGGCGGCCCCCGCCACCCGGTCTTCGTCACCAGCAGCAACTTCGGGGTGGGGGGCCTCTTCGCCTTCCGCCGGGGCGGCGGGCGCGAGCACGTGGAGTTCGGCTCGCCCGAGGCCTGCGTGCGGCTGGTGCGGGGCGAGCTGGGCTGGGGGCCGAACGTCACGACCATCTCCCACGCCTGCGTCTCCTCGAACCTCGGCCTGGTGCTGGCCGGCCGGCACCTGGCGATGGGGCTGGCCGACTCCGCCCTGGTCTTCACCTTCGACTTTCTCAGCCCCTTCGTCGCCGGCGGATTCTACGCGCTCAAGATCCTCAACGCGGGGCTGCCGGCCCCCTACCGCGCCCAGGAGACCGGCTCGATCGGCCTGGGCGACGGCGCGGCCTTCGCCGTCCTGGAGCGGGGCGAGGGGGAGTGGAGGATCGAGGCCCAGACCCTCTACAACGAGATGCACCACTTCACCGCCTTCCCGGCCGACGGGTCGGGTTTCGCGGCCTGCATCGAGCCCCTGGCCCGGCTCGCGCGGGGCCGGCGGGTGTGGATCAAGGGTCACGGCACCGGCACCCTCGATGCGGGGCGCCTGGAGGCGGAGGCCTTCGCCCGGGCCCTGCCCGAGAGCCCGCTGGTGGGATGGAAGGGGGGGCTGGGCCACACGCTCGGCAGCAATGGCCTGGTGGAATTGGCGATCGCGCGGGAGGCGATGCGCCGCGGCCGGATTCCCGGCACCGTGGGAACCTCGGCGCCGACCTTCGCCCCCAACGTCGCGGTCGGCTCCCTCGACGGCCGCGCCTACGACGCGGTGATCTGCGCGAGCAACGCCTTCGGCGGCGCGCACGCGGCCGTGCTTCTCGCCCATGCTTGAGGGATACCTGACCCAGGTCGCGACCGAGTCGGCCCTGGCCGAGGAGCCGGCGGCGGTGAGCGCGCGGCTGCGCTCGGTCTTCTCGGCCGGCGCGGGCCGGCGGGCCACCGTGCTGGGCCTGCTCATCGGCAAGGTGCTGGAGGACCGGGAGCGCTGGCCGACCGACGCCATCGTGTACGCCTCGAGGTTCGGAGAAACCCGCGCGCTTTCGGCCTTCCTCGACACGTTCCCGCATCCCAGCCCGACGCTGTTCCAGACCTCCGTCCACCCCAGCGCGGTGCAGCAGGTGATGATCGAACGGCGCCGTCCGGTGCCGGAATACTTCCCGCTGGCGGGGGGGCCGGATCTCGCCGCCCGCGCGCTGGTGACGGCGTTCGCGTGCCCGGCGGAGGCGGTGATCCTCTGCGGCGGGGACGAGCGGGGCTCCTGGATGGCGGAGGCGGGGGTGGCCAGCGACCAGGGCTTCGCCTTTGCCGCCCTGCTGCGGCGCTCGGCCGGCCCGGCGCCGCTGGCCCGGCTCCGGCTGACCCCGGCCGAGGGCCCCGCGGCCGGCGGACTGGCCTTTCCGGACTGGTTCGCGCTCCTGCACGGCCGACGGGCCTTCGGCGGTCCGGTCTCGCCGGACTGGCGGCTCGAACTCGAGTGGCTCCGGCCCGCCGGCCCATGAGCGCCGGCGGCCTGCCCCGGAATCCCGGCCCTTCCTGGGGCTATCCGTTTCTGCGCGCCTGCGACCGGGTGCTGCCGGAGGCGCTCTTCCGGCCCCTGCGCGCCGCCGGCACCGCCGTCGCGGTGCTGGCGATGCCGCGGCAGCGCCGGCATTCGAGCGACTACCTCGCCCGGGTCCTTCCGCGGCCGCCCGGCCTTCGGGACAACTTCCGGCACTTCTTCGCCTTCGAGGAATCGCTGATGGCGCGGCTGCGCATCGCCAACGGCCGGTTCTTCCCCTGCGACTACGATGCGAGCGCGCGCGACTTCCAGGCCTGGCTGGAAGGCGGCGGCCCGGCCCTCCTGGGAACCATGCACATCGGCGTCTCCGACATGCTGGGCTTCCAGATCGGGCTCCATGAGGGCCGGAGGGTCCACATCGTCCGCAGGCGCACGGCGAATTCCCACGACACCGAGGGGCTCTTCCGGGCGGGACGCGGAGCGGTGCAGTTCGTCTGGGCCGGCGATCCGGCGGAGCTGATCTTTGCGCTCCGGGACGCGGCCGGCACCGGGGACCCGATCGCCCTGCAGTGCGACCGGCTCGAGAACGCCGCGCACGCCGGGGCCTTCGCCTTCCTCGGCGCACGCCGGCTCTTTCCGCTGACCATCTACCGCCTGGCCAGGATCTTCGGCCGCCCGGTCCTCCTCACGGTCGGGCTGCCCGCGCCCGGCGGGCGCTCGCGGCTCTATGGGGCCCCGCGCTTCGAGGTGCGGGGCGGCGAGGGGCGCGAGCAGACGATGGAGCGGGCCCGGGCGCACTTCCAATCCTTCCTGGCCCAGGTCGAGGGGCTGCTCCGCGGTCATCCCTACCAGTGGTTCAACTTCATGCCCCTGAATCCCGAGGCGGGCCCGTCCTGACGCCGATGCCGCGGAAAGCCTACCTCCTGGGCTGCTACTACCTGTCCTGGCTCGGGTTCGCGCTCTTCGGGATCGCGCTGAACCTCGCCTGCGCGCCCCTGCTTCTGCTCCCGCCGGGGCTGCGGCCGGCCGCCGCCGCCCGGCGCGGGATCGCGGCGGCGTTCCGCCTCTGGCGCTGGTGGCTCCGTCTCTCCGGCGTGCTGCGGGTGGACTGGATCGGCTTCGAGGGGGGCCTGGAACCGGGGGCGGTCTACGTGGCGAACCACCCGACGCTGATCGACGCCACGCTGCTCCTCTCGCGGCTGCCCGACGCGGTCTGCGCGATGAAGCCAGCCCTGCTCGGCAATCCGGCGGTGGCGGCCGCCGCCCGCCTCGCCGGGTACGTGAGCGCCGACGGCTCGGTCGACGCCGTGCGCGATCCGGTGGCCCGGCTCGGCGAAGGGGCGTCCTTCCTGATCTTCCCGGAGGGCTCGCGGACCTCGCCCGGGTCCTCCTGCGACCGGATCAAGCCCGCCTTCGCGCTGATCGCGCAGCGGGCCCGCGCCCCCATCCGGCTCATCCTCATCCGCGCCTCGCCCCAGCTGGCGCCGAAGGGCCGCCCCTGGTACGCGCCGCCCCCCGGGCTGCCGGCGCGGATCAGCTTCGAGCTGGACCGCCGCTGGGCGCCCGATCCGGGCCGGTCCGTCGCGGAAATTGTCTCGGACGTCGAAAACCGGCTACGCTTCCGCCTCGGATGAACGCCGACCGGACCCACCTGGTGCTGATCCCCGCCTTCAACCCCGGGCCGCGGCTGGCCGCAACGGTGGGGGAGGCGCTGGCGGCCTGGAATCCGGTGTGGGTGGTGAGCGACGGCAGCACCGACGGCTCCGAGCGCGCGCTGGCCGAATCCCGGCCCCCGGCCGCCGGCGTCCGGCTGATCCGCCGGGAGCGCAACGGCGGCAAGGGCGCGGCGGTGCTGACCGGCGCCCGGGAGGCCCTGCAAGCGGGCTTCAGCCATGCGCTGGTGATGGATGCGGACGGCCAGCATCCGGCCGATCGGATCGGCGCCTTCATGGAGGCCTCCCGCCGGGCGCCCGGCGCCCTCATCCTCGGCCGCCCGGAGTTCGGCGAGGAGGCCCCCTGGATCCGCTGCCAGGGCCGGAAGCTCAGCATCGGCCTGGTCCGGGCCGAGATCCTCGGCGCGGGCATCGACGACCCGCTCTTCGGATTCCGGGTCTATCCCCTGGCTGCGCTGGTCCGGGCCCTCGAGTCGACGGGCGGGGCGCGGCGGTACGACTTCGACCCGGAAATCGCCGTCCGCCTCGCCTGGGCCGGCGTGCCCGTCGCCAACCTGGATGCCCGCTGCCGCTATTTCTCCGCCGCCGAGGGCGGAGTTTCGCATTTTCACTACATCCGCGACAACCTTCGCATGGTATGGCTCCACACCCGCCTGCTCACCGAACTGATCCTCTTCCGCTGGCCGGCGGCGCTGCGCGCCCGCCGGCTTCGCTTGGCCGACTCCTGCTCCTAGCGGCGGCGCTGGCCGGGGCGGCCCTGCCGGCCGCCGCCTCCGCGGCGCTGCCGCCGCTGCGGGCGATCGGGCCCGGCGACGCCTATTTCAGCGACCTGTTTCGCAGCCTCGGCCGCCAGGGCGCGGTCCGCTCCGCCTTCGCCGAGTCCCGCTGGTTTCCGTTCCGCACCGAGCCGGTGACGCTGCGGGGCGAGCTGCGCTTCAGCCCGGGGCTCGGGCTGAGCCTCCACTACACCGCCCCCGAGGAGCGCACCGTGATCTTCGACTCGGCCGGCCTGCTGGTGCGCGCCCCCGGCGGCGGCGGCCGGGCGATGCCGGCCGACCCGCACGTCGGCGAGCTGGGCCCGACGCTCCTCGCGATCTTCCGCTTCGACGAGGCCGGCATCCACCGGGCCTTCCAAGTGCGGGGCGCGCACGCCGGCGCGGCCTGGGAGGTCGAATTCACCCCGCGCTCGGCGGAGGCGCTGCGCTGGATCGGGGTGATCCGCGTCTGGGGCGAGTCCGGCTGGGTCACCCGCCTCGAATTCCGCCGCTCGGGCTCGCAGCGGGTCCAGATCGACCTGACCTCGGCCACGGTCCCGGCGGTTTTCAGCGCCGAGGAGCGCCGGCGTTACTTCCGTTGAAGGCGGGCGCGGCATCCCCCGGCGGAAGGCGGCTGGCGCGCTGGCTGCTGGCCGGCGGCTGCGCGGCGGCGCTCGCCCTCCTCGCCCTGCGCCGGCCTTGGCTCCGCATCTCGAGCAACCTTCTCGACCTGATCCCCGCCTCCGAGACCGAGCCCGAGCTCGCCTTGATTCGGGGGCTGGCCACCGACCGGCAGTCGCGGGTCGTCCTCATCGCCCTCGACGGACCGCCCGCCGGGCTCGATGCGGCCGCCGCGGCCGCCGCCGGGGCCCTGACGGCGTCGGGGGAGTTCGAGGAGGTCGCGCGGATGGACGAGGGGAGCTTCGCCTCGGCCGGGCGCGCGATCTTCGAGCGACGCCTGGACCTGCTCCTGCCCGGCTGGCTCCGCGAGCGGCGGGAGGAATACCGCCGGAGCGGGCAGGGCGCCCCGTGGGCCGCCTGGCTGGCGGAGCGCACCGCCGTGCGGCTGGAGGCCTTCCTCGGCACGCCCGAGGCGCTCGGATTCCAGGACCTGATCGCGCGGGACCCGCTGCTGCTGCTGCCGGACCTCGCCGGACGGCTGCAGGGGATGGCCGACCTGCGGGCCGAGCCCTCCCCCGATCGGCGGCTGGTCTGGGCGCTGGCCCGCGGCGACGTGCTTGCCCGGGGGACCCAGCAGGCGGTCGCGGCGGCCCTGGACGGGGCCGCGGCGGCGGCCGGGCGCGCCGCCCCCGGCTCGCGGCTGCGGTGGACCGGCGTCGTGCGCCTGGCCTCCCGGAGCCGCGCGGAGATCCAGTCCGAAATCTCGCGGCTCAACCTCCTCTCGCTGGCGGCCGTGCTGCTGGTGACCGTCGGCTGCGTCCGCCACCCCCTGCGCGCCCTCCTGCTCGCCCCGGTCCTGGCGGTCGCGATGCTGGGCGCGTGGACGGCGGTCATGCTGGTGTTCGCGCGCGTCCACGTCCTGGTCTTCGTGATCGGCTCCCTGCTCTGCGGGGTCGCGATCGACTACGGCTTCTACATCTTCCTCCAGCCCCCGCGCTACCCCGGCGAGCCCTACCGCGAAAAGCTCGGGCGGCTGCTGCGGCCGCTGCTCTCCAGCTCGCTGACGATGGTCTTCGGCTTTTTCCTCCTCGTCGCCTCCCGCCTGCCGCTCATCCGCGAGGCCGGCGTCTTCATCGGGGCGGGCCTGACCACCGCGCTCTTCGCCTCGATCGCCTGGTTCGCCCAGCTCAAGAACCCCTTCCTCGAGACCCGGGCCTTC
>DASZWO010000056.1:0-13257 GCA_035546595.1 Opitutaceae bacterium | reverse complement strand
GAAGAGCGACAAGTCCTTGTCGCTAAAGGCGCAAACGGGAGCGCAGGCTATCCCCACTGCGGGGAAGGGGGTGGGGATACCCTAAAGGGGCGGGGTTTCGTCGAAGAAGATACGAGCTGCGTCTAGTAAGCCCCACCATTTCGCACTTTGTGCGAGTAAATCGTTTGTGTCCCTCACGGCCAAATTGGTTTCGGCCAATGACTGCCAGGGTTTTGCGAAAGAAACGGTTAAGGTTTGAGCGCGCAAAGGATTATTTTCCAGGGGCTAAGGTAAACTCAACTTATGCTTAGCTAGAACTACTCGTGCTTCGCGTGCTGTCTTTCGATCTGGTTTCGGATCGGGCATTGAATTTATCCGGGCGAGCTTGGAAAAATAGTATTTCGGAAGGCCGTGTTGCCTCGCTCCGGCAACTACCAAGTCGAAGTACCAATCGTAAGGAACGAGGGCGGGATCACGATATCCTGGCGCGGCAAAGTAAACGGCGACAGATCGCTTTCTACCGTCGATCTTAACCTTCAATGCCTTTCGGACATATCCGTGTCCAGCCCCTTCAGCCTCGTCCAAGGCTGGCAGATCATTGCGATTCATCCTGAACAACACTCCATGCACCTCGGAATTCGGATGGCGGATGATATTACACTTTCCGGAGCCATCATCGCTTCGCTTACAAACCTCGAACCTATAGCCCGGCAATCGGATGGTTCGTAACTTGTTAGCGGAACTGACTCGTTCTTTGAGCCTCTCAGTCAGCATATTCGACCCGTAGGCTAGGTAGATCATAAGGTTGTTAGCGCGATCTGTTGCTCCGGTTCAGAATTCTTTTGGCATGTTGCCTTGTGATGATGACTTTGAACCGAACCTTTACGAACTGTGCGAATGCAGATCCACTGATTTTTGAGATAGGGCCATGCTTCCCGGCGAGCGCAGCAATTGCTGTCTGAATCTGACGGTCGGTAAGTTTCTTGGGCTGACCGGGGCGTGGGCGGTTTGCGAGTCCATCCACCCCGGATTCTTTGAACCGAGTTACCCAATAGGCGACAGCTCGCGGTGAGTCGCCATACCGACGGCCTACTTTGGCTGCTGACAGGCCACCTAACACGAGACGGATACTTCGCAGCCGGTGCGCCTTCGGGCGCGGAACTCCGCCCCTGGACTTTTTGGATTTTGATTGGTCTGGTCTCAAGTTGGGCTCGCAAAGACTAATGTTCCGTGCTAGGCTTATGGGATGAAGTCGTTCGTGTATTGCAGAAAGTCGTCCGAGGACGACGAGCGGCAAATCTTGTCGCTTCCTGCCCAGGCATCCGAGCTGACCTCGCTAGCAGCAGTAGCCTCACGAGAGGTGGTCGCTTTGCTCGATGAGAGCATGACGGCCAGAAAGCCGGGTCGCCCAGTATTCAACGATATGCTGCGCCGAATAATGAATGGCGAAGCCGAATGCATTATAACTTGGAAATTGGACAGACTCGCCCGAAATCTCGAAGACGGAGGGCGAATCATCGAACTGCTCCAGCGCGGGATCATTAAGGAGATTCGGACGTGTGAGCGGGTGTATCTTCCAGCTGACAATGTCCTCTTAATGGTCTTGGAGTTCGGGATGGCGAACCAATACGTTCGCGATCTCTCCGTGAACATTCGTCGGGGCCAGAGGGAGAAGATTCGGCGGGGTGAATATCCCTTTAAAGCTCCGGTCGGCTACTACAACGATCCTAAGTCGCGAACCATCGTGCCGCACCCTCAGAAGTTCGAGGGCGTGAAGCGTTGTCTCGAACGTTTCGCGTCTGGGGGATACACGTTGTCGGCGATTCGAGACGAGTTCCGGAAGGTGGGGGTGGTGGGGGAACGTAGCGGAGAGCCTCTTGGTCTCCAGGGCGTGCACTGGATTCTAAAGAATCCATTCTACTACGGTGTCTTTGAGGTGAAGGGGGAAATGCATCAAGGATCGCATCTCCCGATGATTTCGAAAGCTATGTGGGATCGAATCCAGGTCGCCCGAGCGAAAATTGCAAAGCCGCGGCACGACCGGAAGGACAAGGGCTTCGAGTTTCGCCGCTTCGCTACTTGCGGCGAATGTGGGTTCACGATCACTCGCGAGCGGCACTTCAAGCGAAGCAGGATCGGCAAGCCCTTCATCTATTACCGCTGCACCGGCAAGCGGAAGGACTTGAAGTGCGAGAACCGAGTTTGGGTACCACAGGCTAAAGTGGCCGCGGAAGTTAAGCGCAACGCTGGGCTCATAACGATCCCGACCATTTGGAAGGAGCGCTTCTTGGCCCGGATCGAAAGTTGGGAGGAGAAGGCATTGGGCACCAAGCAAGCTGCGATTGACCGAGACACTGCCGAGCTGGAACAACTCAAGGCACGAATAGGCCGCCTCAATTCGGCCTTCACGGAGGGTCAGCTCGAAATCGACGAGTTCAAGGAACTCAAGAACCCGCTCATTCCCAGGAAGGCCGAATTGGAGCAACGGATCGTCGCATTGGAGAAGAGCAAGGCCAACAGGTTTGAACCGCTTCGCGGTTGGATTGATGAGGCCAATTCACTCGAAAAAGCGGTTACGACGGAAAACTGGGCGGAAATGACGGAAACCCTCCGAAGGAGAGGTTTGAACCGAAATTTGCGCGCTCAAACCTTAACCGTTTCTTTCGCAAAACCCTGGCAGTCATTGGCCGAAACCAATTTGGCCGTGAGGGACACAAACGATTTACTCGCACAAAGTGCGAAATGGTGGAGGTGGCGGGAGTTGAACCCGCGTGCCCCTGACCTTCGCACGCCGCATCTACCTATATAGTGTTATTTTAATCTCGCCGAGGATCGCGATAGCACGCGCTACCTCCCGGCCAACCCCCGGATGAAGGTACGGTGCGCAAACCGCGGGTCGCTCCGCGCACTATGCCTGCTGTCGACACAAGTACCGGCTAGCAGGTGTCGCCGGACTCATGTGGCCGCTAGTTAGGCGGCCAAGGGCATCTCTTCGTAGTTGCCTATTATTTTTTTCGAGAAGGAGTTAACGAGAGATTCCCGACTCTCGACAGGCAGCGGCGCACTCCAACCAAGGGTCGAATCCAGAACACCCCCGAAAATGGGTCTGTGCGCGATCAAAGAACCAGACCCTCCAGCATAGGCCCCCCGCTGGCGAAGGCAAGGGTTTCATCGGGGGCCGGCACGGCGGGCATGGGGGCCCGCTTCCCAGGGCCCGGCCCGGTGGAAGGCCGTGACCAGGCGCACCGGCGCAACTTTGCGGCATCCGGCGCGGTCCGAACAGCTGAGGGGACAACAAGATGCGACTCGTCGATTTGGAGGAGGAGGCGCGGAACGGCCCGCTGCATTTCGTGGTGGCGCTCGATCGCTGCCATGTGCGGATTTACCTCCGCCAGCGCCGCCCCGAGACGCGGGCTCCCCGCCTGCTCCTGGCCGACGCCGTCGACCTGCCCGAGGGGCGCTTCCACCGCTTCGCCGATCGGGTGGGCGACGAGGCCGGCCGCTTCCCCCGCGCGCCCGGAATCGGCGGCGGCATCGACGAGCGGCTGCCCTCGCAGCGGGAGGAAGAGCGGCGCAACCTGGAGGAACTCGCCCAGTGCCTCGAGTCGTTCTTCCGCTGCCGGGCGCCGGGCGCGACCTGGGACCTGGCGGCGCCCCAGGACATCCTGGCTTCGCTGGCGGAGCACCTCGGACCGGAGGCGCGCTCGGGACTGCAGCATCAGCTGGGCAAGGACCTGGTCAAGGAGCCGGCCGAGGCGCTGCTCGCCCATTTCGGGCGGCCTTGACGCGCCGGTCCTCCGCGGGGCCGGCTCCGGCGCTAGCCCGCCCGGGCCGCGGAAGCCGGGGAACAGCCGCAGCCGGCGGCGATCTTATCTCCGAGCACAAGAACGTCGACTTTAGCCCGTGACCCGCAAGGATATCCAGCTCCCGTCCGGTCCGTGATCCGAACCCCTGTCTTCCTCCTTGCCGCTGCGCTGCTAGCCACGGCCGCCCGGGCCGCCGAAGCGCGGCTGAAGCCCGTCGATTTGCGCTGCGACGCGATGACGGAGCCGCTGGGGATCGACTCGCCGCTGCCCCGCCTTTCCTGGAAGCTGGAAGGAAAGGGCCGGGGCCTGCACCAGACCGCCTGGCAGGTGCTGGTGGCGTCCTCGCCGGAGCTGCTAGCCGAGGGCAAGGGCAACCTGTGGGACAGCGGCCGGCGGCTCTCGGACGAGCAGCTGTACCTGGACTACGAGGGCCGGCCGCTGCGCTCGGCCGAGCGGGCCTATTGGAAGGTCCGGGTCTGGGATGAAAGCGGCGACCGCTCGGCCTGGAGCGAACCGGCCAGCTGGACCATGGGCCTGCTCACCCCCGGGGAATGGACCAGCCAGTGGATCAGCTGCGCCGACCTCCTGCAGGGGGAGCGGCCGGACCTGGGCTACCGCTCGAAGTATCACGGCGACCCCGGGACCCGGATCTGGGTCCAGCTCGACCTGGGTTCGGAGCAGCCGATCGACGAGGTGCGGCTCTGCGCGCTCCGCTACGGGGTGGTGGAGCGCCTCGGATTCCCGGTGGGCTTCAAGGTGGAGGCCTCCGACGACCCGGATTTCGCGGGCGCGGCCACGGTGGCCGACTACACCCAGGCCGACTATCCCAACCCCTGGGTCAACGTCATCGACCTGCCGGCCCGGGGGGTGCGCGGCCGCTACCTGAGGCTGACCGCGACCAAGCTGCGGGTGACCGGCGGGGTGGCCTGCCTGGCGCTGAGCCAGATCGAGGTGCTTGCCGGGGGCAGGAACGCGGCCGCTCACGCGGCGGTGACCGCGAGCGAGAGCGACGAGGAGGCGCCCTGGGCGGCCGCCGCGCTCACCGACGGGCTGGGGGTTCCCGGCGCGAACCCGCTCGGCAACGCCACGCTCCTGCTGCGGCGCCAGTTCGAGGTGCGCCCGGGGCTGAAGCGGGCCCTGATCTTCGTCTGCGGCCTCGGCCAGTGCGAGCTGACCTGCAACGGCGCGAAGGCGGACGACGACCTGCTCGGTCCGAGCTGGACCCAGTACGGCAGGGCCTGCCTCTACCAGACGCGGGACGTGACGGCGCTGCTGCGGCCGGGGGCGAACGCGCTCGGCCTCGAGCTCGGCGGGGGCCCCTACAACATCCAGCAGACGCCCGGGCGCTACAACAAGTTCGTGACCGCCTACCGGCCGCCGGTGGCCACGGCGGTGCTCCGCCTCGAATACGCCGACGGCGCGATCGAAACCGTCGGCACCGACGAGAAGTGGAAGGTCGCGCTCGGCCCCACGACCTACGCCAACTTCTACGGCGGCGAGGACTTCGACGCGCGCCGCGCCCCGGCGGGCTGGGACCGGGCCGGCTTCGACGACGCCCGGTGGGCTCCGGCGGTTCCGACCGGCGGCCCCGGCGGGGTGATGCGCGGCGCGTCGGAGTCGGATCCGCCGATCCGCGCCCGGGGCGCGCTGGAGCCGGTGGCGACGCGCGAGCTCCGCCCCGGCGTCACCGTCTACGACCTCGGCCAGAACGCCGCCCTCATCCCGCGGCTGCGGGTGAGCGGCCCCGCCGGCGCGGTGGTGCGGATCATCCCGGCGGAGCTGCTGCATCCGGACGGCACCGTCGACCGCGGCTCCGAGGGCGGCTCGCTCGCCTACTGGCAGTACACCCTGGCCGGGCGGGCGGCGGGCGAGGAATGGATGCCGAAGTTTTTCTACAGCGGGGCGCGCTACCTCCAGGTGGAGCGGACGGCCCCGGCCGGCGGGGCGCTGCCGCGGGTGGAGAAGATCGAGGGCGATACGATCTGCTCCGATTCGCCGCCGGCGGGGGACTTCGCGTGCTCGAGCGAGCTCTTCAACCGCATCCGCGTGCTGGTGCGCTGGGCCCAGCGCAACAACCTGGCGCACGTGTTCACCGACTGCCCGACCCGCGAGCGGCTCGGCTGGCTCGAGCAGGTGCACCTCAACGGCCCGGCGCTGCGGTACGACTTCGACGTGGCCCGCCTCTACGCCAAGGCCTTCGACGACATGGAGGACGCGCAGCAGGGGGACGGGCTGATCCCGGAGATCGCGCCCGAGTACACCATCTTCCCCGGCGACTTCCGCGACTCGCCGGAATGGGGCAGCGCGCTGATCCTCGCCGCCTGGCAGCACTGGCTGTGGACGGGCGACGACCGGCCGATGCGCTCCCACTACGCGGCGATGCAGCGCTACGTGTCCTACCTGGCCGCCCGCTCCACCCGCGACCACCTGCTGGCCTTCGGGCTCGGCGACTGGTATGACCAGGGCCCGGCCCGTCCCGGCCCGGCGCAGCTCACGCCGGTGCCGCTGACCGCGACGGCCTTCTACCAGACCGACCTCGCGACGCTCTCGCAGATCGCCCAGCACCTGCGGCAGTTCGCCGACGCGCGGCACTACGCGGTGCTGGCCGAGGGAATCCGGCAGGCCTACAACAAGGCCTTCTACGACCCCGCGGCCGGCCGCTACGGCGGCGGGTCCCAGACCGCCCAGGCGCTCTCCCTGGAGCTCAACCTGGCGGAGACCGCCAACCGCAACGCGGTCTTCAACGCCCTGGTCAGCGACGTGCAGGAGCGGGGCAACGCCTTCACCGCGGGCGACATCGGCTACCGCTACGTCCTGCGGGCGCTGGCCGACGGCGGGCGCTCCGACCTGGTCGCGGCGGTCAACGCCCGCTCGGACATCCCCGGCTACGGCTACCAGCTCGCCCGCGGCGCCACCAGCCTGACCGAGGCGTGGAACGCCGATCCGCACGCCTCCCAGGACCACTTCATGCTCGGGCAGATCAACGAGTGGTTCTTCCACGACCTCGCCGGGCTCCAGCCCGACGGACCCGGCTTCAAGCACGTGCTGATCGCCCCCCAGCCGGTCCCGGGGATCAGCTGGGCCCGCGCCTCGCACGAATCCCCCCGCGGCCCGATCGAGGTCGCCTGGAAGGAGGAAGGCGGGCAGTTCACCCTGGACATCGACCTGCCGCCGAACGCGAGCGGGGAGGTCTGCTGGCCCTTCCCCAAGGCGAGCGGCGTGACCGAGGGCGGCGTCCGCGCCCGCCGCGGCCAGGGGGTCCACTATCTCCGGCGCGACAAGGAAGGGCGCCTGCGCTACGAGATCGAGTCGGGCCACTACCACTTTTCCGGGCCGGCCAGGCCCGCGGAGGGCCGCCCGTGATCTGGCGCCCCTTCGCCCTGGTCCTGCTCGGGCTCGAGCGCTTCCTCGAGCGCGCGCTCTGCGTGGTCGGCGCGGTGCTGTTCTCCCAGCTCCCGGAATTCTTCCAGCAGTACCTCCAGCGGCTGGGCGGGCACCTGGACGAGGCGCGCCGCCAGCTCGAGCAGTTCCGCGGCGCCGCCGAGCGCTCGGGCCTGACCCTCGACCAGCTGATCGACAAGACCAACGCCGCGCCCGAGCCGGTGGTGGCCAGCCTGGGAAAGGTGATGTCGGACACCGAGCTGCGGGTGCAGGTGCTCTCCTCCTCGGAGGCGGCGATCCGCGGCGCCTCGGTCTGGACCCGGCCCTTCGTCTTTCTCCGCCACTGCGACCCGCGGATCGCGCACGCCACCTGGGCGGCGTTCAAGCCGGCGCTGCCGACCACGGCGGAGGGCGCGCTCTACGCCGGGATGGGGATGCTGCTCCTCCTGGTCCTCTACCACGGCGGCGTGCGCTATCCCGTCCGCCGGGCCTGGGCGCGGCGCCAGCGGCGCCGCGCGCTCAGTGCAGGTAGCGGCTGAGCAGGTTCTCGAGGTATTCCTGCTTGCCGCTCCGGGGCCTGGGCTCGCCCAGCTTGCCCAGCACCAGCTTCTCCAGCTGCCGGAAGCCGGTCCGGCCCCGCTCGATCTCGGCGCCGAAGCCGGAGTCGTACGAGGCGTAGCGGTCCGCCACGAAGTCCGCGAACTTGCCGTCGGCCAGGATCTGGCAGGCGAGCTTGAACGCCAGGGCGTAGGTGTCGAAGCCGCCGATGTGGGCGTGGAAGAGGTCCTCCAGGTCGATGGAGGGCCGCCGCAGCTTGGCGTCGAAGTTGAAGCCGCCGCTGCCGAGGCCGCCGGCGCGGAGGATGCTGGTCATCGCCAGCGTCAGCTCCTTCACGTCGGTGTTGAACTGGTCGGTGTCCCAGCCGAGCAGCAGGTCGCCGCTGTTGGCGTCGATCGAGCCGAGCATCCCGTGGGCCGCCGCCACCTCGATCTCGTGCTGGAAGGTGTGGCCGGCCAGGGTGGCGTGGTTGGTCTCGATGTTGAACTTGAACTTCTTGTCCAGGCCGTAGGTCCGGAGGAAGGCGACGCCGCTGGCCACGTCGAAGTCGTACTGGTGCTTGGTCGGCTCCTTCGGCTTGGGCTCGATCAGGAACTGGCCCCGGAAGCCGATGGCCTTGGCGTAGTCCACCGCCATGTGGAGGAAGGCCGCGAGGTGGTCCTGCTCCCGCTTCAGGTCGGTGTTGAGCAGGGTCTCGTAGCCCTCCCGCCCGCCCCAGAAGACATAGTTGTCGCCGCCCAGCTCCTTGGTCACCTCGAGCGCCTTCTTCACCTGCGCCGCGGCGTAGGCGAAGACGTGGGCGTCGGGGTTGGTGGCGGCCCCGCACATGTAGCGGGGGTGGGAGAAGAGGTTGGCGGTGCCCCAGAGCAGCTTCACCCCGGTCTGCTTCTGCAGCGCCTTGGCATGGGCCACCACCCGGTCGAGGTTCCGGTTGGAGGCGGCGAGGCTCGCGCCCTCCGGCGCGATGTCGCGGTCGTGGAAGCACCAGAAGGGCGCCCGGATCTTGCCGAAGAACTCGAAGGCCGCATCCATCCGCACCAGCGCCACCGAGAGGGGATCCCGGCCGGACTCCCAGGGGCGGACGATCGTGCCCGGGCCGAAGGGGTCGCTGCCGACGCCGCGGAAGGAGTGCCAGTAGGCGATGGAGAAGCGCAGGTGCTCGGCCATGCTCCTGCCGCCGATCCGCTCGTCCGGATCGTAATGGCGGAAGGCGAGGGGATTGCCCGTGCGGGGGCCCTCGTAGGGAATGACCGGGATCTTGGGGAAGTGGGCGCGGGCTTTCTTCATGGAGCGGAAAGAAAGAGGACTAAACTCCGGCGGAACGCCAGCCAACCCTGGGCCGCTCCAACGTTAGAACAATTTCGGTCTCATCGTTGATGCCGTTGACGGCGCCGGGGCCGGCTCCTAGAACCGCCGCGACCCCATGCCCCCTCCGAAACCCGCCGACACCGTGCCGCCGGAAGTGGCCGCCGTCTCCGACTACGAGCCCCTGGCCTGCGCCCGGATGGAGCCGGGAGCCTGGGCCTACTACGCCAGCGGAGGCGCGGACGAGATCACCTTGCGCGAGAACCGCGCGGCCTACGACCGCCTCCGCCTGGAGCAGCGCGTGCTGGTGGATTTTTCCAGGCCGGGATCGACCGCGGTGACGCTCTTCGGGCAGACCTTCGAGCATCCGATCCTCCTGGCGCCGGTGGCCTACCACAAGCTGGCCCATCCGGAGGGCGAGCTGGCCGTCGCGCGGGGCGCGGCGGCGGCGAAGGCGGGAATGGTGGTCAGCACGCACGCCACCTACCCGCTCGAGGACATCGCCCGGGCCGCCGGAGCGCCGCTGTGGTTCCAATTGTACATCAAGCCCGACCGGGGCCTGACCCGCGAGCTGGTGGAGCGGGCCGAGCGGGCGGGGTACCGGGCGCTGGTGGTGACGGTGGACGCGCCGGTGACCGGCGTGCGCAACCGCCAGCAGCGGCTCCACTTCAAGCTGCCCCCGGGGGTGGCGGCGGTGAACCTGCCGGGCGAGTCGCCGATGGGCGGCTACGGCGCCAAGCCCGGCACGCTCGCCGCCGGGTCGCTGGCCCAGGCGCCGACCTGGAAGGACATCGCCTGGCTGCGGTCCTTCACCCAGCTGCCCATCCTGCTCAAGGGCGTGATGGCGGCGGAGGACGCGGCGCGGGCCGCGGCCGAGGGCGCCTCGGGGGTGGTGGTCTCGAACCACGGCGGCCGCGCGCTCGACACCGTGCCGGCGACCATCGAGGCGCTGCCGCGGATCGCCGAGCGGGTCGGGGGCAAGATCCCGCTCCTGGTGGACGGCGGCATCCGCCGCGGCTCCGACGTGCTCAAGGCGCTGGCGCTCGGCGCCTCGGCGGTGCTGGTCGGACGGCCCTACCTCCACGGCCTGGCGGTGGCCGGATCGGCCGGCGTCGCGCATGTGATCGAGCTCCTGCGCGGCGAGCTCGAGATGGCGATGATCCTGACCGGGAAGAAGACCCTGGCCGAAGTCGACCGGACGGTGTTTTGGCGGGACTGAGAACCGGCCGCGCGCCCTGCTGGAGCGCGGCGCGGCGCGGGCGCTCCCCTGGAACCGGACGCGCGGCTCCAGTCGGAGCGGGATCCGGGAGCGGCGGCCCGGGAGGCCGCCATCGATTGTCTCCCCGTTGCTTGACCCCCCTGGCAGCCAACGTCTTAACTAGCCGGACATGGCAGACGTTCTGACGGTCAAACTCGGGGATCGGGGCTACCCGATCGTCTTTGGCGAGGACGTGGGCCGGGAGGTGCAGGCCCGGATCGCCCAACTGGGCCGGGCGGGAAAGCGGATCGCGGTGATCACCGACGAGCATGTCGCCGCCAAGCAGGGGGCGGCGCTCAAGGCCATGTTCGGCGACGCGCCCACCTGGACGGCGGTCCCCGGCGAGCAGACCAAGACCCTCGCCGAGCTGGGGCGGATCCTGGAATTCCTCGCCGGAGAGGCCTTCGGCCGCTCCGACGCCCTCTTCGCGGTCGGCGGCGGGGTCATCGGCGACCTCGGCGGCTTCGCCGCCGCCTCCTACCTCCGCGGGATCGACTATTACCAGATTCCCACGACGCTGCTCGCGATGGTCGACAGCTCGGTCGGGGGCAAGACCGGGGTCAACCTGGCCGCGGGCAAGAACCTGGCCGGCGCCTTCCACCAGCCCCGCGGGGTCTTCGTCTCGACCTCGCTGCTCAAGACCCTTCCCGCCCGGGAATTCGCGGCGGGCGCGGCGGAGGTGATCAAGACCGGCCTCCTGGGCGACGCGGCGCTCTTCGCGCAGCTGGAGGCCGATCCGCTCAAGCCGGGGGACCCCCGCCTGCCGGAGATCATCAAGCGCTGCTGCGCGATCAAGGCGGGGATCGTGGAGTCGGACGAGCGCGAGCTGGCGAAGGAGGGGGGGCGCGCGCTCCTCAACCTGGGGCACACCTTCGGGCACGCCATCGAGCAGGCCACCGGCTACTCCGCCTACCTCCACGGCGAGGCCGTGGCGATCGGCCTGGTGGCGGCCGCCCGGCTCTCCCTGGAGCTGGACCTGATCTCGGCGGACGACGCCGCGCGGGTGGCGGCGGCGGTCAAGGCGCACGGGCTGCCGGTGAAGCTCAAGGCCAAGCTCCCGCTGCCGCAGCTGATGGAGGCGACCGCCCGGGACAAGAAGGTCCGGGCCGGCCAGCGCCGCTTCGTCGTCCTCCAGGCGGTGGGGGCCGCCGCGGTGCGGGCCGAGGTGGATCCGGCCCGGGTGGAAGCTGGCTTTCGGGCGATCGGCGCGGCATAGTAGCTGCATGTCCGCCATCGACGAAGACATCGTCCGCGAATACTTCGAGGGCAGCGGCTTCTTCGTCCGCCAGGTGCGGAAGTACCAGGTCCAGGCGCGCAAGAAGACCAGCGGCGAGGAGATCGACCTGCTGGTCCTCAACCCCGGCTGGCGCAAGGGCAGCCGCAAGCCGGACTTCTTCCTCTTCGCCTCGGAGCTGCCGTTCATCCAGCGCGCGGTGATCGCGGTGAAGCCCTGGCACACCGAGGTCTTCACCCCCGCCACGCTGCGCAACGCCCCCGAGAAGATCTTCAGCTTCCTGGAGGAGAACGTCCTCAAGCAGGCGAAGCGGCTGTTCGACCCCGAGTCGGTCGAGGCCGGGGGCGGCGACGTGACCAAGGTCCTGGTGCTGCCGGCCCTGCCCACCGCCGAGCCCTTCCGCTCCCAGAGCGTCGAGCTGCTCAAGCAGGGCGGGGTGGACGCGATCATCTCCTTCCGCGCCATGCTCCTCGACCTGATCGAGAAGATCGAAACCAACCGCAGCTACGGCAAGAGCGACGCGCTCCAGGTCATCCGCATCCTCAAGAACTACGACCTGCTCAAGGAGGCCCAGCTCGACCTGCCCCGTTCCCGCCCGTGACCGCCATCCATCCCACCGCCATCGTCGAACCCGGCGCCCAGCTCGGCGCCGACTGCGAGATCCACGCCCACGCCATCATCCGTCGCGGCGCCATCCTGGGCGACCGGGTCGTGGTGCACCCCTTCGCGGTGGTGGCCGGCGACCCCCAGGACCTCAAGTTCAAGCCCGGGACCAAGTCCTTCGCGAAGGTCGGCTCCGGCAGCAAGATCCGCGAGCACGTCACCATCAACACCGGCACCACCGAGGGCTCCACCACCGTGATCGGCGAGAACTGCCTCCTGATGGCGTGCAGCCACGTCGCCCACGACTGCGTGGTGGGCGACGGCGCGATCCTGGCCAACAACGTGCTCCTGGCCGGCCACGTCCACGTCGAGGACAACGCCATCCTCGGCGGCGGCGCCGCCTTCCACCAATTCGTGCGGGTGGGGGAGGGCTCGATGGTGGGCGGGCTCTCGCGCATCACCCTCGACGTGCCCCGCTATTCGATGACGGCCGAGCGCGACGAGCTGGCGGGGCTGAACCTGGTCGGCCTGCGCCGCCGCGGCGTGAACGCCGAGGGCATCCGCCAGATCAAGGAGGCCTTCCGCGCGGTCTACGCCGCCGGCAACGTCCGCGAGCACGCGGCGGCGGCGCTGGCCGGCCCGGCGTTCACGGCGCCGGAGGCGAGGCGATTCCTGGAGTTCTTCACCGGCGGCAAGCGGGGCTTCGCCCGCCCGCCGCACGGCCGCGCGGGGGTCCCGGACGATGCCGGCTAGCCTCGCCTTCACCTGCGGCGACCCCGCCGGCATCGGGCCGGAGGTGATCGCCTCCTGGCTCGCCTCCCACCCGGAGGAGGCGGCCGGCGTCACCGTCCTCGGGCCCGCCGGCTGGCTCGATTCGCTCCCGACCGCGGCCCGCAAGCTGCCCGTCGGCCTGGAGGGCTTCGCCGCCGTGCCGGGCCGGCCGAGCGGAGAGGGCGCGCTCGTCGCCTGGGCCGCGCTGGAGCGGGCCGCCGCCGGCGCCCGGTCGGGGGAGTTCTCCGGGGTCGTGACCGCGCCGGTCTCGAAGGCGGAGCTCGCGGCCATCGGCTGGCCCTATCCCGGCCACACGGAATTCTTCGCGGCGCGCTGGGGCGGGGAGCCCACGATGGCGTTCT
>DASZWO010000055.1:0-17706 GCA_035546595.1 Opitutaceae bacterium | reverse complement strand
CGCCTTGCTGGCCGCCTTGCTGGCCGCCTTGCTGGCCGCCTTGCTGGCCGCCTTGCTGGCCGCCTTGCTGGCCGCCTTGCTGGCCGCCTTGCTGGCCGCCTTGCTGGCCGCCTTGCTGGCCGCCTTGCTGGGTCTGGCTGTCCGACTGAGGCGAAGATTGCGATCCGGAAGGCGACTGCGCCCCTGCTGAGCCCGAATCCGCCTGGGAGGCGCCGCTGTCGACATTTTGCGGCTGAGGCCGCATGCCGGCATTTCCGGGGCGGCTCGAATCACCGCCCGATTGCGGCGCCGAGCCACCTCCCGCCGGGATTTGCTCGCCAATCGGAGAAAGCCGCACGCGAGCCGGGGATTGGTGCGCCGCGCCGGAATCATTGGGCGAGCGCTCCTTCGCCAGGGAGGGTTGGCCCGGCGTCTTGGCTCGAGGCCGCACTGAATCCGAAGGGCTTGGGCCAAGATTGGTGGCGGCCAGCGCCAGCGTCTGGGCGGCCTGTGCCGAGCCCTGCTCCTGCTGGCGTTCCGCCTCGGACGCGAGCTCCTCGCTGCCGGCAGCCTGCACGTCGGAGAGGGCCTCGTCGCCAGGGCGGGAGGCGGTATTTCCCGGCCGCGGCGAGGCGGCAAGGACCGAGCGGAGCACGGTGCGATCGATCCGATCGCGCACTTCCTCCAGGACGGCGGCGGCCGCCTCGCGCCCTTCGGCGTCCTGAAGCTGCGCGGCCCTTTGCAATGCCGCCGTGGCCGCGGCCATCGGCTCCCGGGCGGCTTCGGCATCCCCCAGCTCAAGCTGCCGCGCCGCGTCGGAAGCCGCCAGCGCGGCGGCGGCCGCCTCGCGCTGCACCAGGGAAACCAGGGCCTGTTCCGCCACCAGCTTCGACGCCGCGGTGGCGACCGATTCCTCTTCCGCGGCCGCCGCCGTCAGCGCCGCGGGATCCCGCTGCAGCCGCGCGGCATTGTCGGCCTGGCGCCGGAGGAGGGATTCCAGCCGACCGGCGGGCGTGGCCGCGCGCGGGCTCAGGCCCCGCCGCAGCAGGCGCTGGTAGGGCATGAAAGGGGCGATGGCTCCGCTCGAGCCCGCCGTGGGGGCGGTTTCGAGCGCCCGCTCGCCGTCGGCCAACTCGCTCAGCGCCCGCGCCTGCAGGGGCGAGGCCTCGGCGTTCGTCCCGGCGGCGATCTCCGCCGCGGCTGCGGTCATGTCGGTCGCGGCCCGGGCCACGTCGGCGCCGACCAGGGCCGGCGCGCGGACCTTTACGGCCAGGGCCTCGACCTCGGCGGCGTCGCGGACGAGGTCGGCCTGGGCCGCGGCCAGCGCCGCGTTCCGCTCCTTCCAGCCCGGCGAGCCGAGCTCGGCGCCCGCGTGGAGCAGCGCGAAATTCCTTTCCGAAAAGTCCTCCTCCGACCGCGCCAGCGAACGCAGCCGCGCGGCGAGATCGGCCAGGGCGGGATAAAGCGCGCCGCGGTCGGGGGTGGCCGGAGAATCGGTGACCTCGATGTACTGCTCGTCCGACACCACCGCCGGAAAGGCCGGCGGAAACTGGGCTTCCCCCTGGAGATAATAGGAGACGATGTCGTGGGGATGGGCGCCGGTCTCGTTCACGAACAGCGAGGTCGCGAGGTCGTGGCTCCCGGGTTCGGCAAGGGAGCCGCCCGCGGGGGCGCCTACTGGATAGGAATTGCGGGGGGTCCCATTGACCGCAACTTCCAGCGTGAGCGAGCGGAAGCCGGTGTTCGAGTCCGCCCGGGCCGCCAGCTGGACACGCTCCGCGGCCTTGGCCCGGATCGATTTCAGGGGCGAGACCCAGGTGAGCGACGCGCGGAGGGGTTCCGGCGGGGGCGCTGCGAGCGCATGCGCCCCGGCGGCGGACCGGTGCGGCGCCGGTGCAGGATGGGCCTTCCGCCAGGCGAGGACGCCATATTCCGCGGCGATCAGGCCGGCCGCCAGAGAGGCGGCTGCGAGTCCTCCGAGCCAGGGGATCGTCCCCGCCGGCCCGCGGCCGGCGATCTTCGCCTCGGTGTCGGCGCGCTGGGCCAGCGCCACCGCGGTGTCCCTGCCGGCCAGCTCCAAGGCGGATTCCATGCGGGCTTTGAGTTCCCAGCGCGCGTCGCAGGCGCGCGCCACCGCCGCCCGGTCGAGGCGGCGGACTCGGCGGATCCAGCGGACCAGCAGCCCGGCGGCCAGCGCGGCGGGGACGATGGCCCAGTTGGTGGAGGCGGCCACCCAGCCGAGGCTGACCGCCCCGTTCCACGCTTCCGCCGCGAGCGCCGCCGCCGCGGCCCACGCCAGTCCGGTGCCGCGGGAACGGCGCGACTGGCCCCGGACGAGGCGTTCCACGGGCGGGGGCGCGGTCCTCATCGCGAGGTGCGGTTGGCGAGGGCCATTTCCGTCAGGATGAGCAGCCCCGCCGCGGCGATGGCCCACCACCAGAGCGGGGCCTGTTGTTCGGCATCCGCGGCGGCGAGCTTCTCCCGGGACGCCTTGGGCGGCGGCGGGGGCCGGGTCGAGACGAGCCCCTTCCAGGGCGTCCCTCCCGACCATGACGCAGGGTCGCTTTCATCAGGGGAGAGGTTGATCGCGAAGAACCGCGATTCGCCCCCGTGGGTGAACTGATACACCCCTGGCGCCATCGGCACCGCCGAGCCGTCGGCGTCGAGCGGAGCATGGCCCGCCTCGGGGCCGTCGACCGCCCGCCACTTTCCGGACTCGGCGCCCAGCGTCACCGGGCGTCCGGCCTGGTCCGAGGCCAGGGCGTCCTGCCGCGACCGAAAAAGGTACGCCGCGGTCTGGTGGAGGAACGGGACGAAGGCGGGCATCACCGGCCAGTCCCCGCCGCTGCGCTCGGGCGCGAAACCGCACAGCACAAGCCGGCCGCCGCCGATGCGAGCCTCGCCGATCGCGGCCGCTTGGTCCGTCCAATGAGCCAGGGGCTCGGCGGCGTCGGCAGGAAAGCTCCAGCCCCGGCTGAAGGTCCAGCCCAGCAGCACCCCGATCCGCCGCTGGCCCAGCTCGGCGACCAGCGGATCGGCCAGGGCCCAGTCCCGCACCTCCCAGTCCCCGGGCCGGCTCGCGAGCGGCGTGAGCGGGAGGCCGTGCGCCTTGAGCCACTCGCGCTGCGCGGGACCGCCGGTGGCGAACACGAGGGCGGCGCCGCCGGAGGCGAGGTAGGCGTTCAGTCGCAGGCCCGAGCCGCCGCCGAAGGACGCGTCGTTGCGGAGGATGGCAATGGATTCGGAGGGCCATTCGCCGGCGGGAACGGGCGCGAGCTTGAGGGAGGGCTTGAGGCCCGCGGCGGACTCGAGGGCAATGCGGACGAAGTCGGCCTCGGCGCCGGCGGGTGCGGGATCGAGCAGCAGCGTGCCGTCGGCGCCGGGCCGCCACACCGCGTAGGCGGTGTCGTCCGCGGCCAGATCGTCCGGATCGAGGCTGAAGCGGAAGCGGGCCGGATGCTCGCCGCCGGGCAGGTTGATGACGACGGTGCGAGCCTCGTTGCGGCCCAGCTCGAGATTCTCCTCGCGCAGCGGTTGCGCGGCCCCGTCCCGATACACCCGCAGGATCCGCTTCTGAGGGCCGGTGAAGTTCCGCACCGGCACCGAGGCGACCAGGCCGTCGGCGCCCGGGCGGAGGGCCGGCGCCCCGAGGGCGGCCTGCCGCGCCGGCTCCGCCGGCGGATCCGGGAAATCGACCTGGATCCCCGGCGGCAGCGGCCGGGTGAAGTCGGCGCCGGTCCAGCTCAGCCGCTGGTGGTCGCCGAGCAGGACGATCTCCCGGCGGTCGGCCGGCAGTCCCTCGAGGGTTTCGGCGGCCAGGCGCAGAGCGGGCTCGGCCTTGGCGGTGAGCCAGCCGGGCCCGAGCGCCTTGAGCTCGGCCAGAGGCCGATCCGTCTGGGTCGTGACCGGGACCAGCCAGGCGGGCAGGGGCGCCATGAGGAGGACGCCGAGCCGGTCGCCGGGCTCAAGCTTGCCCACCCGCGCGACGGCCCAGGCTCGCAGCAGGTCCCAGCGGCCAGCCGCCTGCAGGCTGAAGGAATTGTCGACCACCACGACGACAGCCCGGCTCTGGCGCACGAGCTGGCCGCTGCGGAAGGGCCGGGCGAAGGCGACGGCCACCAGGGCGAAGGCGGCGCAGCGCAGCAGCAGCACCAGCCAGCGCTTGAGCTTCTGCCAGAGGCTCTCGATCCGGCGGCTGCTGGCGGAGAGGAAGCGAAGGGAGGGGAAGACGACCGGGCGGCGGGGCCAGCGGCGCAGCAGATGCAGGACCACCGGCAGGGCGGCCGCGGCCGCGCCGGCGAGGAAGGTCGGGAAGAGCACGCCCATGGCTCAGGCCTTGCCGGCGCGGCGGGCAAGATAGGCGCCGAGGGCGGCCAGCGGCGGCGCGTCCGTCCGCAGCGCGAGGTGGGAGAAGCCGCGGTGGAGAAAGATCTCGTGCAGGCGCTCGCGGTGCGCGGCGAAGGCCTGGCGGTAGGCGGCGACCGCCACCGCGGGGTCGAGCGGGATTTGCGCCCCGGTCTCCGGATCGACGAACTGCGAGGGATCGGAGAAGCTGAAGTCCTCCTCCTGCGGATCGCAGATCTGCAGGGCGAGCACATCGTGGCCCTCGAAGCGCAGCCGCCGGGTCCAGGCCTCGATCTCCTCCGGGTCCTCGTAGAAGTCGCTGGCGAGGACGAAGAGGGCGGCGCGGGGCGCCGCGTCGGCCGCGCGGGCGAGCGCGGCGGCGAGGGCCGTCCCCTTTCCCTTCGCGGGCTCCTCGAGCGTGGCCCAGACCGAGCGCAGCCGCCCCGGCGATGCGCTCGGGGCCTGGTAGGCCACAAGATCGTCGGCCAGGAGCCCGATGCCGCAGGCGTCGCGCTGCCGGCGCACGATCAGGGCGACGGCGGCCAACACCGACCGCGCGAAATCGAGCTTGGTCAGCGGCGCCCCCTTGCTGCCGTAGGCCATCGAGGCGGAGACGTCGAGGAGGAGGAGCACGCGCAGGGGCGTCTCCTCATGGGCCTCGCGGATGTGGGCGCGGTCGGTCCGGCCGAAGAGGCGCCAGTCGACGCGGCGGAGGTCGTCGCCGGGATGGTAGTCGCGGTAGTCGGCGAACTCCACCGCCGCCCCGCGGCGGCGGCTGCGGTGCCTCCCGGCCCCGATCGCGTCCGCCAGGCACCGGGCCCTGAGCGGGAGCGACGTCAGGGCGGAGAGCTCCGCCATGTCCAGGGGCGCCGAGACGGTGGGGGAGGACGGGCTCACGGAGGAGACGCGCCTGGATGTTCCGGCGCTCAGAGCTTCACGCTCTTGAGTAGCTCCTCGATCAGCCGGTCGGCATTCATCTGGTCGGCTTCGGCGCGGTAGTTGAGCACGAGCCGGTGCCGGAGCACCACCTTGGCGCTGGCGGCGATGTCCTCGGCGGCGCAGTTGAGGCGCCCGTCGAGGGCGGCCGCCACCTTGGCGGCGAGGGCCAGGGACTGCGCCGCGCGGGGGCCCGCGCCCCACTGGACGCAGCGCTTGACCACGGCCGCCGCCGTCGGGCTCTCGGGCCGCGTGGCCTGCACCAGGCTGACCGCGAACTCGGCCGCGCTGGCGGGGACGTGGACCCGGCGCACTGCCTGCTGCAGCTCGACCAGCGTCGCGGCGGTGCACACCTTCTCGAGGGGGCCGGGCGGCTCGCCGGTGGTGGCCTGCAGGATCTTGATCTCGTCGGCGGCCCTGGGATAGCCCAGGCGCAGGCAGAAGATGAAGCGGTCGAGCTGCGCCTCGGGCAGCGGGTAGGTTCCCTCCTGCTCGATCGGGTTCTGGGTGGCGAGGACGAAGAAGGGGCGGGGAAGCTCCCGGGTCACCCCCGCAGTGGTGACCCGGCGCTCCTCCATCGCCTCGAGCAGGGCCGACTGGGTCTTGGCCGGCGCGCGGTTGATCTCATCGGCGAGCAGCAGCTGGGTGAAGACCGGGCCGGAGCTGAAGCGGAAGCTGCGGCGGCGGTCGTCGGTCTCCTCGAGGATTTCCGAGCCGGTGATGTCGCTCGGCATCAGGTCGGGCGTGAACTGGATCCGGCGGAAGGTCAGATCGCTTGCCTCGGCCAGCGACTTGACCAGCAGGGTCTTCGCCAAGCCGGGCACGCCCACCATCAGGCAGTGGCCCTGGGCGAGGACCGCGATGAACAGGTCCCGGATGATCTCGTCGTTGCCGACGATCCGCTTGCCGAGCTCGGCCTTGAGGCGGGTGAAGAGCTCCGGGATCTGGCGGAGCGGCTCGAGGTCGGAAGCGGGGGAGGCGGAGACGGAGTTCATGGGGGCGGGCTATAGGTTTACTACCGCAACACGAGGAAACCGAACGGGGATTAATCGGGCGTCGCCGCGGCGGGGTCGCAGGAGTGGCAGGCCCCATGCCGGGCGTTGGCGGCATGATGTTAACGGATGGGGCTGCGAGCGATGTGATTTTTCCGCGCGGAAGCTTCCCGGTCGCTCTCCCGCGCCCCGGTGCCCTACCACCGGCCGCGCCGCGTGGCGTCGGCGCGCTCTGGTTTCAGGCAACCAGCCGGCGTGCTCCGCATGGGAACGTCCGCTAAAGATTTGCTACCGCGGGCGGCGCCGGGCAGGGTCGGCGGGCCCCGCCATGTCGACCGCCTACGCCGATCTGCGCCGCGATTACGCTCTGGCCGGGCTGTCGGAGAAGGACCTGGCGCGCGATCCCTTCCGCCAGTTCGAGAAGTGGTTCGGCGAGGCGCAGGCGGCGAAGCTCCCCGAGCCCAACGCGATGGTCCTCTCGACGGCGGGCCGCGACGGCCGGCCCTCCTCGCGGATCCTGCTGCTGAAGAGCCTCGATGGGCGCGGCTTCGTCTTCTACACCAACTACGAGAGCCGGAAGGGCCGGGACCTGGAGGCCAATCCCCGCGCCTCCCTGGTCTTCCCCTGGATCGCCCTCGAGCGCCAGGTCGTCGCCGAGGGCGCGGTCTCCCGGGTCAGCCGCGAGGAGAGCGAGGCTTACTTCCACAGCCGCCCGCTTCCCAGCCAGCTCGGGGCCTGGGCCTCGGCGCAGAGCTCGATCATTCCCGACCGCGCGGCCCTGGAGCAGAGCATGAAGGCGGTGGAGAAAAAATACGCCGGGCGGACCGTGCCGCTGCCGCCCCACTGGGGCGGCTACCGCCTGGTGCCCGAGACCGTGGAATTCTGGCAGGGCCGTCGCAGCCGGCTCCATGACCGCCTGCGCTACCGGCGCCTGCCGGAGGGCGACTGGGCCGTCGAACGCCTGGCGCCATGACCACGCTCTACCTCATCCGCCACGCCCACGCCGGGGATTCGGCCAACGACTTCACCCGGCCGCTGAGCGCCAAGGGGCGAAAGCAGGTGGAGAAGCTGGCGCGCTTCCTTGAGCGGATCGAGGCTCCCGCCCCCGCCGAAATCTGGCACAGCCCCCTGGTGCGCGCGCGGGAGACCGCAGATCGGCTGGCCGAAAGCCCGGCGTGGAACGCTCCGCGGATGGTTTTTCCGGGCCTGGAGCCCGAGGCGGACCCCGGCGCGGTGGCGCTGCGGATCGAGGCGACCGCCCGTCCCGTCGCCCTGGTGGGCCACGAGCCGAACCTGAGCGCCCTGGGATCGCTCCTGGTCGCCGGCAAGTCGTGGCCGCCGCTCTTCCTGATGCAAAAGTGCGGCGTGCTCGCCCTGGAGCGGCACGGCGGCGAGCCGGACGGCCGCTGGTTGGTCCTCTGGCACATCTGCCCCTTGCTCACCGGCGGTCCCGTCGACTAAGTCGGAGGGCATGAGCCTGCATCTTCTGCCCACCCGGACCGCGGGCGCCGCGGAGAACATGGCGGTGGATTTTCTGCTGCTGCAGCGGTACCCGGACCCCGCCCCCCGCTTCCGGCACTATGGCTGGCGCAGTCCGGCGTTCACCTTTGGGTATAGTCAGAAGTGGCTTGAGGTGAACAATTTAATACACGCTCCGGAGAACATGGTAGGGCCTGGCACCCTAGATATCTGCCGGCGCCCGACGGGTGGCGGCATCGTCGATCACCGCGAGGATTGGACCTATACCCTGGTCATCCCCCGCGGGCACCCGCTCGAGGCGGAGCGGGCTTCCCAGAGCTACCGCCAGGTGCATGAATGCCTCGCGCAGGCGCTCGCGGAGCAGGCGGTGCCGGCCCAGCTGCAGGCGAGGCCCGAGGAGGGGGCTCCCGGCGCCCCGGGCCCGGCCAACCTCTGTTTTCAAAAGTCCGAGGTCTTCGACGTGGTCAACGGCGTGACCGAGGCGAAGATCGCCGGCGCCGCGCAGAAGCGCAACCAGCGCGGACTGCTGCTCCAGGGCTCGATCTGGCGCCCGGCGGCCGGTGCGGCGGTGGACTGGGACCGCTTCGGGGAGGCGTTCGCCGGCCGACTGGCGGCGGTGCTGGGGACCGCGCCCGAGCGCCGGCCGTGGCCCGAGCTGAACGAGGAGGAGCTCAGCGCCCTGATCGAGCGCTACCGCTCTCCGGAGTGGCAGGAGGCGCGCTGAGGGTGATGACGCACTCCAGGTGCCGGGTCTGCGGGAAGAGGTCGAAGGGCTGCACCCGCTCGACGCGGTAGCCCGCTGCGAGAAAATCCCGCAGATCGCGCATCTGGGTGGCCGGATCGCAGCTGACGTAGACGACCGCCCGCGGCCGGAAGGCGAAGAGCTGGCGCAGGAACGCCTCGTCGCAGCCCTTCCTCGGCGGATCGATGACGAGCACGGTCCCCTCGCCGGGAAAATCCAGGCCGGCGAAGATAGCGCCGGATTCCCCCGCGAGGAACGACGCGTTCGCCCGGCCGTTGGCCGCCGCGTTCTCCCGGGCGAAGGCCACGCTGCTCTCGCTGATCTCGACCCCGGCCACCCGCTCGAAGCGCGGGGCGGCCGCGAGGGCGAAAAGCCCGCTGCCGCAGTAGGCGTCGACCAGGAAACGGGCGCCGGCGGCCCGGGCCTGGTCGCAGACGTAGGCGACGAAGGCGGGAAGGATGAAGGGGTTGTTCTGGAAGAAATCGCGGGCGAGGAAGCGCAGCCGCAGCGGGGCGTCCGGCAGCGCGATTTCCTCGGCGATGGCCGCGCCGGGGTCGGTGGTGACGCCGCCGGCGGCGTCCCGGAGGAGCACGGTGCCGCCGCGGGGATGGCCGCCGGCGGCCGCCTCCGTCCGGATGCGCTCGCGGACCGGCCCCAGCGCCCGGTTGATGCCCTCGGTCGCGATCAGGCACTGCGGCACGTCGATCAGCTCGAAGCGGGTTCCCTGGCGGAGGAAGCCGATCGGCAGCTCCCGGTCCGGGCGCGGACCGGGAAAGTGCGGGGTCAGCTTCGAGCGGTAGCCGAAGGCCCGGGGCGAGCCGATCACGGGCTCGACCGGAAATTCCATCCCCGCCAGCCGGACCAGGAGCTCGGCGACGTGCCGGCGCTTCCAGGCGAGCTGGCCCTCGTAGGCCAGGTGCTGGTACTGGCAGCCGCCGCAGCGGCCGAAGAGCGGGCAGGGGGGAGAGATCCGCTCGGGCGCCGGGCGGAGGACCTCGACCAAGTCGGCCTCGGAATAGTTCTTGTGGTTGCGGAAGACGCGGGCGCGGACCTTCTCCCCGGGCAGGGCGAACGGCACCATCACGACCCAGAGCGAGCCCGCCTCCGCCGGCGGCGCCAGCGGCACCCGGCCCAGCCCCAGGCCCAGGTTGGTCAGGGTCGACACCTCCAGCTCGATCTCCTGGTGGTAGCCGAAGGGCCGGTCGTTGAACTTTTTCCTTTTGGACACTCCGAGGCAGAGAATCTATCTATCGGCGCCGTGCCCATTGAAAAAATCTCCAGCCTGCAGAACCCGCGGCTGAAGCGGCTGGTGCGGCTCCGGGACCGCCGGCCCCGGGACGAGGCGGGGGTCTTCCTGGTCGAGGGCTACCGGGAGATCCGCCGGGCGCTGGAGAAGGGGGTGCCGCTCCAGGAGCTGTACTTTTCGCCGGAGTGGTTCCTGGGCGAGAACGAGCCCGAGCTGATCGCCCGCGCGCAGCAGGCCGGCGCCCAGGCCTTCGAGCTGACCAAGGAGGCGCTCGCCAAGGTCGCCTACCGCGAACGGCCGGACGGGCTCCTCGCGGTCGCGCCGCAGTGGCGGCGCTCCCTGGGCGACGTCGCCGCCGGCCCCGGAGCCTTCCTGCTGGTGGTCGAGGCGATCGAGAAGCCGGGCAACCTCGGGACGATCCTGCGCAGCGCCGACGCCGCCGGCTGCGGTGCGGTGATCGTCTGCGATCCGGTGACGGACCTCTTCAACCCCAACGTGGTCCGGGCCTCGACCGGGGTGCTCTTTTCGGTGCCGTGCGTGGTGGAGGAGGGGGCGCGGGTGCGCGCCTGGCTGCGCGAGCGCGGGATCCGGATCGTCGCGACCACGCCGGCGGCGGAGACGCTCTACACCGACGCCGACCTGCGCGGGCCGCTGGCGGTGGTGATGGGCAGCGAGCAGTTCGGGCTGAGCCGCGAATGGCTCGAGGGGGCGGACCTGGCGGTGCGGATCCCGATGGCGGGGCAGGCCGACTCGCTGAACGTGGCGATGGCGACGCTGGTCACCCTCTTCGAGGCGGTGCGCCAGCGCGGCCGCGCCTGAGCTCGTCCACCAGCCGGGCGGTCCCCTCCGCCATCCCGATGCGGGGGGCGTAGCCCAGGTCCCGGCGGGCGGCGGAAAGGTCGAACCAGTGGTCCTTGGCCAGCTCCGCGGCGACGAAGCGGGTCATGGGCGGCTCGCCGCCCAGCCGGAACAGCCTCCAGGCGGCCTCGCAGGCCCAGCCGGCGGCGGACGCGACGGCCAGCGGAACCCGCCGGGTCACCGGCGGCTCGCCCAGGGCGCGAAGCAGCCCGTTGATCCAGTCCCAGAGGGCCACCGGCTCGCCGTTGGTGATGAAGTAGGCGCGTCCGGCCGCCGCGCCGGCCAGCGCGGCCTCGGCCAGCAGGTGCGCGTCCACCGCGTTCTCGACCTGCACCATGTCGACGCGGTTGCGGCCCGCCCCCACGATCGCCAGCCGGCCGGCCCGGGCCTTTTCCAGGACGCGCGGGACGAGGTGGGGATCCCCCGGGCCCCAGATCAGGTGGGGCCGCAGCGCGACGGTGCGCAGGGCCGGGCCGTTGGCCGCCAGGACCTCGCGCTCGGCCCGGGCCTTGGTGAGGGGATAGGGGCTGGGGCAGGAGGCGGTGAGGGGAAGCGACTCGTCGGCGCCGGCGAGATCCCGCCCGTTGTAGACCACGCTCGGCGTGCTGGTGTAGACCAGCCGGGGCACGCCATGGCGGCGGCAGCCCTCGAGGACGGCGCGGGTCCCGAGCACGTTGGCGCGGAAGAAGTCGTCGTAGCGGCCCCACAGGCCGACCTTCGCGGCGACGTGGAAGACGGTGTCCGCGCCGGCGCAGGCGGCCTCGATCGCGGCGGAATCGCCCAGGTCCGCCTGGATGAAGCGGACTCCGCGCGCCTCCAGGTCGGGCGCGGGCCTGCGGCCGAGGACGGCGACCTCGCGGCCCGCCGCCAGCAGGCGCTCGACCAGCCGCCGCCCGAGGAATCCCGTCCCTCCGGTGACCAGGGCGGTCATGGCGCGTCGTAGCCCCGCGCCCGGGCGGCCCAGCGGGCCAGGGCGAGGCGGTGGATCTTGGCGTTGTGCCGGACGTCCACCGGGAAGCGGGGCTTGAAGTAAAAGCGGTCGATCGCCGCGCTCGCGGGGTTCTGCCGGGCGAGGGCGCGGAGCTCTCCGGCCAGCGCGCGCGCGTCGGCCTGGCCGCGGACGGCGGCCTCCGCGACCAGCGCCGGCCGCTGGCTGCCGGGAGGGCCCAGCCCCACCAGCGCGCAGCGGGCGGCGCGGGGATGGCCGCGGAAGACGCGCTCGCACGGCTCGGTGTGGAGGGTGGCCGCGGCGGTGCGCACGCGCTCGACCTTCCGGCCGCAGAACCAGAGGGCCCCGGCCGGGTCGAGAAAGCCGCAGTCGCCCATGCGGTGCCAGTACCCGCCGGCGGCGGGATCGGCGATCTTGGCCGCGGCGTTGGCCTCGGGCAGCCCGTCGTATTCCCGCGTCACGACCGCGCCCTGGACGATGATCTCCCCGATCTCGCCCGCAGGCAGCTCGCGGGCGAGATCGAGCGTGGGCAGGGGCCCCTCCTCGATCGCGATGATCTTCACCCGGATGCCGGGCAGCGGCCGTCCCACCGGCGCGCCGGCGGCCGAGGCGCGGGCCCCGAGAAATTCATCGGAGGAGAGCGAGGTCAGGGGCAGGGCCTCGGTCGCGCCGTAGGGGCTGTGCAGCCTGCCGTTGGGCAGGAGGGCGCGGCTCTCCTCCCACAGCGCCGCCGGCACGGGCGCGCCGGCGCAGAGCACCCGCCTCAGGCTCGGCAGGGTCAGGCGCCGCGCGCGGCAGTGGTCGGCGACGATCCGCCAGAGGGTGGGCGAGCCGAAGGAATTGGTCACGCCCTCCTGGCGGATGGCCTTGACGATCTTGGCCGGGTCGGCCGCGGCGGGGCGGCGCGGGTCGATCTCGGGAATGACGCTGGTCATGCCCAGGGCCGGGTTGAACAGGGCGAAGATGGGCAGGAGCGGCAGGTCGACCTCGCCCGGCGCGATGCCGTAGGCCGCCTGGATCATCCGCACCTGGGCCTCGAACATCCCGTGCTCGTAGGCGACGCCCTTGGGCATGCCGGTGGAGCCGGAGGTGAAGAGGATCGCGGCGCGGTCGGTGGGCGCGCAGTCCGCGGCGGGCGGGATCGGGCCGCGCCCCGCGCCGAGGCGGGCGGTGAGCGAGCCGGGAACGGGGACGCGCGCCTCGACGCTGCGGAAGGATTTGGCGAAGATCCGGCTGGCCGCCTGGACGAGGGGGATGCCGACCAGGGCCCGCGGGCGGGTGCGCGCGACGGCGGCGAGGGCGGCCCGGAGCCCCATTCCCGGATCGATCACCACCGGCACGGCCCCCAGCTTGAAGAGGGCGAAGGCGGAGGCGATGAGGGGGAGGCCCGGCCGGACCGCGACCAGGGCGCGGTCCCCGCGCCGCACGCCGCGGTCCGAGAGGCGGGCCTGCCAGGCGCCGACCTCGGCCGCCAATTCGGCGAAGGTGAGGGCGAGGTAGTCGATCTCGCCCGAGGGGGTCCGGCCGCGGGGGACCTTGATCGCCGCGCTGCGCGGCTGCGCGAGCGCCATCGCGTCGAGATGACGGGCGATGTTGGCGCTCATGCGGCCGCGGGCGCGGTCAGGAGGCCTTGAGCGACGGGGCGTCCCGGAGCAGGTTGGCCTGCCAGGGGAGGAGGAGGGCGTCGAGCTGCCGCGGCGAGCGGGCGATCTGCGCGAGCAAGGCGCGGTTGGCGATCAGGGTGGCCTCGATGCCGAGCTTGGCGGCGATCCGGTCGCGGTCCTCCTTGATCCGGTCGAGCAGGGCGATTTCCGCGTGGGTCAGGGGCTGGTGGCTGGGATCGCGCCCCGGCCGGCGCGGCAGGGTGTGCGGATCGCGCGCCAGGCCGGCGCGGACCGCGGCCGTGAGCGAGCCGATCAGCCGCCCGTGGCGCTTGCCCAGGTGGACGGGGGCCAGGACGGCCTCCTCGCCCCCGCCGGATTCCGCGGCACGGGCCAGCTTGAGCAGGACCTCGTTGGAGCAGACCTTGAAGGGAGGGGTGTCGAGGCGCTCGGCCTGCTGCTCGCGCCAGTGCCAGACCGCGTGCAGGACGCTCAGGCCCTTGCCCCGGAGCTTCTCCGAGTGGCCGATCCGCCAGTCGTTGGCCCCGGGCGGGCTGAAGCCCTCGGAGCCGGCGTCGATCTGGGCCCGGCACTGCTGCTCCAGCCAGTCGGTGCGGCCCAGCTTGCGCAGCTCGCGGGTGAGGAGGTCGCGCAGCGCCGGGAGGTGCCAGACGTCGAGCGCGGCGTAGTCGAGCAGGCGGGGGGTGAGCGGGCGCTTGGACCAGTTGGCCTTCTGGCTGTTCTTGTCCAGCTGCACCCCGAAGTGCTCCTCCAGCAGGGAGGCCAGGCCGATGCGCTGGCGGCCGAGCAGCTGGGCGGCGAGCATGGTGTCGAAGAGGCTGTGGGCCCGGAACTGGGTCAGGTCGTGCAGCAGCCGCAGGTCGAAGTCGCTGCCGTGCATCACCAGGTGCTTCTTGGCCAGGCGCGACCAGAGCGGCTTGAGGTCGAGCGGGGCCAGCGCGTCGACCAGGAAGACCTCCCCGCCGACGAGGAACTGGAGGAGGCAGACGCGCACCCGGTAGCGGAACATGTTGTCCGCCTCGGTATCGAGGGAAACCTCCTGGACCTGGTCCAGGGCGTGGAGCAGGGGGGCGAGCTGCTCGGGGCGGTCGATCAGCGCGTAATGCGGGGGGCGCGCGGCGGCGGTCGCGCCGAGGAGGCGTCGGACCGGTTGCGGCAGAAAACGGGAAATCATCTCAACAGGGTCTCGGAGCGTGAACCTCCCCGGCCTTCCCATCCAGCCAGAAAAGCCTCGATCAGCGCGGGAAGGTCCGGGCTGTATCCGCCCTCCAGCACGGCCGCGGCCGGGACGCCGCCCTCCCGCAGCCAGCCCCCGAGCTCCGCGAAGTCCTCCGCCTCGAGCGAGAGCTGGGTGAGCGGGTCGCGGGCGTAGGCGTCGAAGCCGGCCGAGACCAGGACCAGGCCGGGCCGGGACGCGAGGATGGCCTCCCAGGAGGCGCGCAGGGCCGCGAGATGGATGGCGCGGGCGGCGTGGGTCGGCACCGGCCAGTTGCGGCAGTTTTGCCGGCTGGAGAGGCCGGTCCCGGGATAGCAGGGGCTCTGGTGCACCGAGGCGTAGAGGAACCCCTCGCGGCCGAGCAGGATGTCCTCCGTCCCGTTGCCGTGGTGCGCGTCGAAGTCCCAGACCGCCACGTCCACGGCCCCCTCGCGGCGCGCGGCCAGGGCGGCGACCGCGACCGAATTGAGGTAGCAGAATCCCATCGCGGCTCCGGCGCAGGCATGGTGGCCGGGCGGGCGCATCAGGGAGAAGACCGGGCCGGCCCCCGCCAGGGCGAGGCGGGCGGCCTCGTGGGCCGAGGCCGCGGCCCGCCGCGCGTGCGCCGCGATCCCTGGGTGCCAGGCGGTGTCCGGGTCGAAGTCCCGCGGCTGCCCGAGGCGGCGCAGGTGCGCCGGGGTGTGGGCGAGCAGCAGCAGCTCGTCGGGGAGGGCGTCCGGCGGCGGGCGCCAGGCCCAGCCGGGGCGCGCCTCCCGGAGACGGGCGGCGGAGGCCAGCACGCGCTCGGGCCGCTCCGGGTGTCCCGGGGCCTCGTATTCGGCGCAGCGCGGATCGTGCAGCAGCAGCATCGGCGAGAAGAATTTTGCCTCGGAGCCGCCCGATGCCAAGCTGGGCCTTGGTCTGATGAAGGTCGTCGTGCTCTGCTCCGGTGGGATGGATTCGGTGACCGCGCTCTACTGGGCGCGGCGCGAGCACGACGTGGCCGCGGCGGTCGCCTTCGACTACGGGGCCAAGCACAACGCCCGCGAGCTGCCCTTCTCGGCCGAGCACGCCGCGCGGCTGGGCGTCCGCCACGAGGTCGTCCGGCTGCCCTTCGTCGAGCGGCTCTTCGCCTCCAGCCTCCTCGCCGGCGGCGGGGCGGTGCCGGACGGCCACTACCAGGACGAGACCATGCGGCAGACCGTGGTGCCCTTCCGCAACGCCATCCTGCTCTCGGTCGCCGCGGGCTTCGCCGAGAGCGCCGGCGCCGGGGGCGTGGTCATCGCCGCGCACGGCGGCGACCACGCCATCTACCCGGACTGCCGCGAGGACTTCATGCGGGCGATGGACGAGGCCATGCGCCTGGGCACCTACGCCGGGGTCCGGCTGCTGCGGCCCTTCATCGCCTTGGACAAGGGGCGGATCGCGGCCGAGGGGGCGCGCCTCGGGGTGGACTTCGGCCGGACCTGGTCGTGCTACAAGGGCGGCCCGGTCCACTGCGGGACCTGCGGCACCTGCGTCGAGCGCCGCGAGGCCTTCCAGCGGGCCGGCCTGGCCGATCCGACCGTCTACGCCTCGAGCGATCCCCTCCCGCCCCCGCCGGCCCGATGCTGATTTCGGAGATCTTCCACTCCATCCAGGGCGAGGGCGAGCTGATGGGCGTGCCCTCGGTCTTCGTGCGCACCAGCGGCTGCAACCTGCGCTGCGCCTGGTGCGACACCCCCTACGCATCCTGGAATCCGGAAGGCGCCAACCGGACGATCGGGGCGATCGTGGCCGAGGTGCAGGCCCTGGGGCAGGCGCGGCATGTCGTGCTCACCGGCGGTGAGCCGATGATCGCCAAGGGCATGGCGGAGCTCGCCGCCGAGCTGCGGCGCCTCGGCTACCACCTCACGATCGAGACCGCGGCCACGGTCGCGCCGCAGGGCATCGCCTGCGACCTGGCCTCGCTCTCGCCCAAGCTCCTCAACTCCGCGCCCAATGGCGCCGAGCACGGCGCCTGGCGGCGCAAGCACGAGGCCACCCGCTGGCAGCCGGAGGTGGTCCGGGCCTGGATCGACGGCGGCTACCGCTGCCAGTTCAAGTTTGTCATCTCGCGGCCGGAGGACGTCGCGGAACTGGAGGGGATGCTGGCTTCCCTGGGCCGGGAAATTCCCGCCGAGCGGGTCCTGCTGATGCCAGAGGGGGTGACGATGGAGGCGATCCGAAGCCGGGCCTCCTGGCTGGCCGACTTGTGCAAGTCGCGGGGTTATAGGTACTCGCATCGCCTCCAAATAGAACTCTTTGGCAATACAAGGGGTACTTAATTGTTAAGACAGATTCTCAAATCACCTTGCCAGAAGGTGAGAACGGATCTCTTTTGGATTCTCGGGACCTTTTCATGCGATCGGAAGCGCTTCCTTTCCCCAGCACATCGACCGGCCAGCCCAAGGCCCGGGCGAAGGGCCGCGCCTGGAAGTACCTGGTTTCGATCGCAAGCGCCCTGGTGGCGGCTCTCCTGGTCTGGCAGGGGCTGACGGCCCACGGGAGCCCCAATCCGGAGGTGCCCGGCACCAGCCGGGGAGTGGCCATCCTCGACATCGCCGTCCTGGTCTTCCGCGAGGGGCTGGAGTGCATCCTCGTGCTCTCGGCGATCACCGCGAGCCTGGTGGGCACCTCCCAGGTCCACCGCCGGCCCATCGCGGCCGGGGCGGGCATCGCCTTCCTCGCCACCATCGCCACGTGGTTCATCGCCGTCGGCATCCTCAGCGACCTGACCGGCTCGGTCTCGGCGCTGGCGCTGCAGGCCGGCACCGGCCTCCTCGCGATCGTGGTGCTGCTGGTGGTGATGAACTGGTTCTTCCACAAGGTCTACTGGGGAGGCTGGATTTCGATGCACAACCGCCGCAAGCGGGAGCTGCTGGGCGAGCCCGAGGCCTGCCTCGGCTGCTCGATGCGGGTGATGTCCGGCCTGGGCATGCTCGGCTTCACCTCGCTCTACCGCGAGGGCTTCGAGGTCGTGCTCTTCCTCCAGAGCTACCGGCTCAAGATGGGCTCGATGGTCGTGCTCTGGGGCGCGCTGGCCGGGCTGCTCTTCACCGGGGTCGTCGCCGTCCTCAATTTCGTGGCCCACCGCAAGCTTCCCTACCGGCGGATGCTGGTGCTGACCGGGATCATGCTCGGCGTGGTGCTGCTGGTGATGGTGGGCGAGCAGGCGCAGGAGATGCAGCTCGCGCATTGGCTGCCCTCGACGCCGCTTCCCGCGCTCGCGAACGTCATCCCGGACTGGATGGGCCTGTGGTTCTCGGTCTTCCCCAACGTCCAGACCCTGGCCGCCCAGGCGATCGCCGCCGTGCTGGTCGTCGGCTCCTACTACCTGACGAAG
>DASZWO010000054.1:0-11684 GCA_035546595.1 Opitutaceae bacterium | reverse complement strand
GAAGGGGACGCCCCAGCCGAAGGCCATCTCCGGCGCGGCGAGCCAGGCGCGCCGCAGCAGCCAGAAGAGCGGCAGCCAGAGCGCCGCCAGCGCCGCCCAGGCCAGCGCGCGGCCCCTCACTCCAGCTTCACCCGGCTGCGGTAGAACAGGTCGCACTTGGCGTAGATCTCCTTGGGCGAGGCCAGCGCCAGCGCCTCGGCCGCCAGCTGCCTGGCGTCGGCCATGGTCATGGCCCGCACGATGTACTTCACGGTCGCGATCCAGCTCGGCGTCATGCTCAGGCTGTCGACCCCCAGGCCGAGCAGCAGCGGGGCGAAGATCGGGTCGCCGGCCATTTCGCCGCAGACCCCGACCGGCCGGCCCAGCGCGTGGGCCTGGTCGACGATGCCCTTGATCGTGCGCAGCACCGCGGGGCTGGTCGGCTCGTAGAGGTGCGCGATGCGCTCGTTGCCGCGGTCGATCGCCAGCAGGTACTGGATCAGGTCGTTGGTCCCGATGCTGAAGAAGGCGCAGTGGGGCGCGAGCTGGTCGATCATGATCGCCGCGCTCGGGATCTCGATCATCGCGCCCACCGGCATCGCCGGGTCGAACGCCTGGCCCCGCGCCTTCAGCTCCCGCCGGCATTCCTCCAGCAGCTCGTTGGCCTGGACCAGCTCGTCCGGGCAGCAGATCATCGGGTACATCAGCTGCACCTTGCCGTGGGCGCTGGCCAGCAGCGCGGCGCGGAGCTGGTCTTTGAAGATGTCCCGGTGCTCGAGGCAGAAGCGGATGGCCCGGAAGCCCATGAAGGGGTTGTTCTCGTGCGGGAAAAGCTCCGGATGGGAGGCCATCGGCTTGTCCCCGCCCAGATCGAGCGTGCGGATGATCACCGGGTTGGGCGCCAGCGCCTCGGCCACGGCCCGGTAGGCCAGGTACTGCTCCTGCTCCGTGGGGATGCGGGAGGAGTTGAGGTAGAGGTACTCGGTGCGGTAGAGCCCCACGCCCTCCGCCAGGCTGTCCTTCACCTGCGCGATCTCGTCCACCTTCTCGATGTTGGCCATCAGCCTGACCGGCGTGCGGTCGACGGTGACGGCCGGCTCGCGCACCCCCTCGAGCAGCCGGTGCTCGAAGGAGAGCTTGCGCAGGTGGATCTTGCCGTAGCGGAAGAGCGTCTGCTCGGTCGGGTTGATGATGACCAGCCCGTCGTAGCCGTCGACGATGATCCGGTCCCCCGTCCTCACCCGCTTGGTCAGGTCGCGCACCCCGACGACGGCGGGGACCTTCATCGAGCGCGCCACGATCACGGCGTGGCTGGTCTTGCTGCCCGAGTCGGTCACGATGGCCAGGGCCGCGCTGCGGTCGATGCTGGCCGCGTCGGAGGGCGCGAGGTCGTTGGCCACCACGATGCGCTTCTCCGCCAGCCGGCTGAGGCTGTTCTCGGCCTGCCCGAGCAGGTTCTGGAGCACGCGCTGGGCGACGTCGCGGATGTCGCCGGCGCGCTCGCGGAGGTATTCGTCGTCGATCTCGGAAAAGGCCTGGATGTAGCGCTGCGCGACCTTGTTGAAGCAGGTCTCGATGTTGCGGCCGGTGCTCTCGAAGTCGCGGATGGTCTCGGCGATCAGGGCCTGGTCCTCCAGCACCAGCAGGTGCGCGTCGAAGATCCGGGCCTCCTCGGGGCCCAGGTTCTTTTCCACCTCGCTCTGGATCTTGGCGATCTGCTGGCGGGTGACCACCAGCGCCTTGTCGAATCGCGCCACCTCGTCGATCCGCTTCTCGGCGTCGACCTGGTAGTTCGGGACCTCGACCTGGCTCTGCAGGTAGACGAACACCTCGCCAAAGGCGATGCCCTGCGAGGCGGAGATGCCTTGCACGGTGACTTCGGCGGAGTTCGGGTTTTCGGCCAAGCGGATGCGGTCGCGCCGTCCGGGGGTTGGAACGGATGGCGTCGCCTGAGCATAACGCGCCTCCCGCGCCCAGGGGTCAAACGGTAAATAAGCCGCCGGGCGGGTCGGGGCCGGCGGGCAACTCCCTACGCCAAGCGGGTTTCCACCAGAAAGGCCGACGCGCCCCAGGACTCGCGGATGGCGGCCGCAACGGCGCTGGGCGCCGGCCCCGCGCCCGGAAGCAGCGCGAAGCAGCAGCTGCCGCTGCCGCTCATCCGGCCCGCCAGCCCGAAGTCCGCCTGGAGGCGCTCGAGCAGGAGCGGAAGGGCCGGAAACTTGGCGAAGACCGGCGGCTCCATGTTGTTGTAGAGGAGCTCCTCGGCCGGGGCCGCGCCCGCGGCCCAGGCGGCGAGCCTGGCCTCGGCCTCGGCGGCCGGCAGGTAGGCGCCGGAGGCGGCCAGCCGGCCGTAGGCCCAGGGGGTGGAGACGCCGAAGCCGGGCTTGAAGAGCAGGAGCCGGCGGCCGCGCAGGCGGGCGGCCGCCGCGTCAGCAAGCGGCTCGACGCGCTCGCCCCGGCCCCGCATCGCCACCGGGACGCCGGCGAGGAAGAGCGCGCAGTCCGAGCCGACCTCCGCCGCCGCGCGCGCGAGCGCCGCCGGATCGAGCGGCCCCCCGGCCAGGCGGTTCAGCGCCTTGAGCGCGGCGGCGGCGTTGCTGCTGCCCCCGCCCAGGCCGGCGCCGATCGGGATGCGCTTGGCCAGGGTGAAGGCGACGTTGCGCCGCCAGCCGCTCGCGGCGCGGAAGCGCGCGGCCGCCTTCAGGATCAGGTTGCTCTCATCGAGCGGCACCGCCGGGTCGTCGCAGGCCAGGGTGCAGCCGTCCGCCTCCCCCTCCCGCAGCGCGCAGAGCAGCCGGTCGCCCCATTCCAGCGGCGCGGCCACGGAGACGAGGTCGTGGTAGCCGTCGGGGCGCCGCCCGGTGACGGCGAGGAAGAGGTTGATCTTGGCCGGAGAGAAGACCTCGACAGTGCTCACAATGCTGCTTCGCTCATCTGAGGTAAGCCTCGCGAACACAAAACAAAACGCCGCCCGTGCCCTGCGACCTGATCCTCGTGCTCGACGCCCCTTCCCCCGCCGAGGTGGCCCCCACCCTGAAGCGCCTCGCCGGCACCGTGCGCTGGGCCAAGGTGGGCCTGGAGATGTTCACCGCCTGCGGACCCGACTGCGTCCGCCAGGTCGCGGACCTGGGCTACGACGTCTTCCTCGACCTCAAGCTCCACGACATTCCCAACACGGTGGCCAAGGCGGTGGAATCCGCCTGCCGGCTGCCGATCCGGATGCTGACCCTGCACGCCGGCGGCGGCCGCGAGATGCTGCAGCGGGCGGTCCGCGCCCAGCAGGAGCAGAAGCCCGACCTGCTGCTGCTGGCCGTGACCGTCCTCACCTCCCTGGGCGAGGGCGACCTTCCGCAGCTGGGCGTGGCCGGCACCCCCGCCGAGCACGTGGTGCGGCTGGGCCGGCTGGCGGCGGAGGCGGGGGTCGGCGGCCTGGTCTGCTCCCCCCTCGAAATCGCCCCGCTGCGCGGGGCGCTGCCCCCGCAGGTGAGGCTGGTGACCCCCGGCATCCGGCCGCGGGGCTCCGGCGCGGACGACCAGACCCGGATCATGGCCCCGGCCGAGGCCGCCCGCGCCGGCGCCAACTACATCGTGGTGGGCCGGCCCATCTTCCAGGCGCCCGACCCGGTAGCGGCCACCCGCGCCATTCTGGCGGAGCTCGCCTGACCATGTCCCGGACCGCCGTGATCCTACTCGCCGCCGGCAGCGGCCAGCGCATGGCCGGCGCGGTGGCGGACAAGGTGATGGCCCCCCTGGGCGGACGCCCCGTCTTCTCCCATTCGGCGGCGGCCTTCATGGAGAGCGGCGTGGCCGACCTCTACGCCGTCGTCTACCGCGACCGCCAGCAGATGCTCCAGCTCTCGGCCCACGCCCCGACCCCGTCGGTCCTGGTGCAGGGCGGGCGGGAGCGGCAGGACTCGGTGGCCAACGCCCTGGAGGCGCTGCCCGACGACATCGCCTACGTCTTCATCCACGACTGCGCCCGCCCGCTGGTTCGCCCGGAGCAGCTCGTCGCCCTGCACAAGCTGGTGCGCAAGACCGAGGCCGTCATCCTGGCGCGGCGGGTGACCGACACGATCAAGGAGCGCCCCGGCCCGTCCGAGCCGGCGCGGCCCGCGCGGCTGCGGACGGTGGACCGCGCGCGGCTCTGGGCGATGGAGACCCCGCAGGTCTTCGCGCGCGGACTGATCGCCCGCGCCTACGCCCGCGCCCGGGCCCGCGGCCTGCGGCTGACCGACGATGCCGCCGCGGTCGAGGCCCTGCGCCACCCCATCGCCCTGCTCGAGAATCCCCATCCCAACCCGAAGCTGACCACGCCCGCGGACCTCGGCTACGTCGAGTTCTTGCTCCGCGCGCGGGCCGAGGCCTAGGCTCCGGCCCATGCTCCGCGTCGGACACGGCTACGACATCCACCGGCTGGTGCCCGGCCGCCCCCTCGTCCTCGGGGGGGTGCGCTTCGCGACCGACTACGGCCTCGACGGCCACAGCGACGCCGACGCGCTCACCCACGCGGTCTGCGACGCGCTGCTCGGCGCCGCCGGGCTGCCCGACATCGGGCACTTCTTCCCCAATTCCGACCCGAAGTGGAAGAACGCCGATTCCCAGGTCCTGCTCCGGCAGGTGGTGGGCGAGCTCAAGTCCCGCGGCTTCGCCCCGGTCAACCTCGACGTCACGGTCGTCGCGGAAAAGCCCAAGCTCCAGCCGCAGCTGGCGGCGATGAAGGCGGCGCTGGCCGCCTCCGCCGGCCTGGCCCCGGCCGACGTCGGGATCAAGGCCACGACCAACGAGGGCGTGGGCGAGATCGGCCGCGGCGCGGCCATCGCCGCCCACGCCGTGGCCCTGATCGAGAAGCGGGCGTGAAGTCCCGGCTCCTCGGCTTTCTTCCGCTCCTGCTGCTGCTGGCGGGGTGCGGGCGGCGCGAGAGCGCCGTGGAGCGCGGGGACCGCGCCCAGGTGCTGCACCGCGGCATCAGCTACGAGGTCGCCGGCCTCGACCCCCAGCTGGCGACGGGCATCTCCGAGGGCGCGATCGAGACCGCCCTCTTCGAGGGGCTGGTGGCGGAGGACCCGAAGGACCTGCATCCGGTGCCCGGGGTGGCCGAGCGCTGGGAGGCCTCGGCCGACGGGCTGACCTACACCTTTCGCCTCCGCGCGGACGCCCGCTGGTCGAACGGCCGGCCGGTGACCGCGGGGGACTTCGTCGCCTCCTGGCGGCGCATCCTCTCGCCCGCCCTCGCCGCCCCCAATGCCGCCATGCTCTACGTCCTGCAGGGCGCCGAGGCCTACCACCGCGGCGCGGCCCAGGACTTCGGGCAGGTCGGGGTCGCGGCGCCGGACCCGCGCACGCTCCGGGTCACGCTGGACCACGCCACGCCCGACTTTTTGGCGCGGCTGACCCACTGGGCCTGGCTCCCGGTCTACCTCCCGGCCATCCGGGCCGCCGGCAAGGCCGACGACCGCGCCAACGCCTGGGCCCGTCCCGGCCGGCTGGTGGGCAACGGCGCCTTCCTCCTGCAGTCCTGGTCCCCCGACCGGGAGATCGTGCTGGCGCGCTCCCCCACCTACTGGGACGCCCGGCGGGTGGCGCTCCGCGAGATCCACCTCTATCCCATCGACAGCGTGGACGCGGAGGAGCGCGCCTTCCGCGCCGGCCAGCTCCACGTCACCGACGCGGTCCCGATCGGCAGGATCGACGCCTACCGGCGGGACGCGCCCCAGCTGCTGCGGATCGACCCCTACCTCGGCACCTATTACTACGCCCTCAATGTGCGCCACCCGAGCTTCGGCGACCCGCGCGTGCGCCGCGCCCTCTCGCTGGCCATCGACCGGGGGGCGATCGCGGCCAAGGTCCTGCGCGGCGTGGAGCAGCCCGCCGCCTCCTTCACCCCGCCGGGCCTGGAGGGCTACGAGCCGCCGGCCGCGGCGAAGTCCGACGCCGCGGAGGCCCGGCGCCTCCTGGCCGAGGCGGGCCATCCGGGCGGACAGGGGCTGGCCCCGCTCGAGCTGATGTTCAACAGCTCCGAGAACCACCGCCTCATCGCCGAGGCGGTCCAGGAGATGTGGCGGCGTGAGCTCGGGATCGAGGTCAAGCTGGTGAACCAGGAGAACAAGGTGGTCCTGGCCGACCGCCAGTCGGGCGACTTCCAGATCGTCCGCGCGGCCTGGATCGCCGACTACCCCAGCCCCTCCAGCTTCCTCGACCTCTTCCGCAGCGGCAACGGCAACAACTTCACCGGCTGGTCCAGCCCGGAGTACGACGCGCTGCTGTTCGCGGCCGACCGCGCCGCCGACCCCGCCGCGCGCCGCGAGCTCTGGGGCAGGGCGGAGGCGCTCCTGCTCCGCGCCGCGCCCATCATCCCGCTCTACCATTACTCCCACGCCTTCCTCATCCAGCCCTCGGTCCAGGGCTGGTATCCGAACCTCCTCGACCACCATCCCTACAAGTACGTCTGGCTCGATGGAAAGTGAGCGCGCGGCGCGCCTTTCAGGCTCCGCCGATCGTCGCCTCGATCTCGATGTTGAGCTCCGCCCGGCAGATGTCGGCGCGGCAGTAGCGGACCGCGTCGCCCGGGCGCAGCAGCCGCTGGCGCAGCACCGGCTCGAGCGCCGCGCGCTCCTCCGGCCGGCGCAGGTAGACGGTGAAGTGGCGCGCCCGGGCCCGGCCGGCCGCGAGGTCCGGCCCCAGGCCGCACTGCTCCGAGATCGTCTCCAGGTTCTCCAGCGTGCATTCCAGCTGGCTCCGCGAGTCGCCCGGCGCCACCGAGCGGTGGCCGACGATGGCCGAGGTCCCGGACACGAAGACATAGCCGGCGGCCCCCCGCACCACCGTCGCGCGGCAGAAGCTCGGCGGGCGCGGGCCATAGTCCGGCGGGTAGTCGTAGGCGGGCAGCTGCCGGGGGTTTTCCCGGTGCTCCGGGCGGGCGCGGGAGGCGGCGAAGGCGACCGTGAGTTCGCCCGCCTCCGCGCCCACCGCCGAGCCCGCCGGCAGCCGGTCCCGAAAGCCGGGGCCGAAGCCCCGCTCGAATTCCTCCGACCGCGCCCGGCAGAAGATCCGGTAGCGCTCCAGGCCGCCCGGCCCCTCGCCGTTGATGTCGGGCACGAAGTTCCAGATCCGGCAGAGATGCCAGCCGGCCGCCGTCTCGAGCAGCTCGCGGTAGAGCCCGCGCGCGGCTTCCTCGAGTTCGTCCGCGGCCGGCGCCGCGGCCTGCCCCACCAGCCAGTCGCCCGAACGCCGCAGGCGGAAGCGCCCCGGGGACTCGGCCGGCGCGGCGCCGGGAAAAAGGCCCGCGAGATCCGGGCCCTCCCCCCGCGCTGCGGAGCGGTCCATTCCGGTCAAAGGCGCCCGGAGGCCTTCTCCAGGTCCTTGACCGCGTCCTTCTTGATATTGGCGATCCAGCCGCTGGGCAGATCCGGCTTCTCGCGGACGCCGGCGCGGTCGACCTTCCAGGCCTGGGAGTAGAAGGAGATGACGCTGTCGGAGTACTGCGCGGTGAGGTAGGCCTCGACCCCGCGGTGGTTGAGGTAGCCCACGACCGCGCCGTCGCCGGACGACTTGATCGTCCATCCGCGGCCGAGGAAGGCGGCGGTCAGCGCGGACTTCACCTCGCCGGCCGAATGGCCGGGCGGGAGATTGACGGAGCCCACGGGGGCGCCGGGGCCGTCCGGCACGGCGGCGTCGGCGCGGGCGAAGGAGCACGGAAGCGCGGCGCAGAGCGCGGCGAGGAGGAACGCCAGCGGCAGCGGGCCGGCGAAGGCGGGGCGGAGGGGGCTCATGCGGCCAACCAAACGGCCGCGAAATTTAGGTGTCAAACCCCGAACAGCTCGAGGATCCGCCGATGGTCGGCCTTGCCCCGCGCCGTGGCCGGCAGGGAGGCGACCGCCAGGATCCGCTGCGGAATCTTCCACGGCGCCAGGGTCCCGGCCAGGGCCCGGCGGATCTCCGCGGCGTCGCGGTCCGCGGCGACCGCCGCGACCAGCGCCTCGGCCTTCCGCGGCGAGGGCAGCACCGCCGCCTCGCGCACGCCCGGGATCCGCTTCAGGGCCAGCTCCACCTCGGAGAGGGCCAGCCGGCGCCCCGCGATCTTGACCATCCGCCCCACCCGGCCCCGCAGGATGAGCTCGCCGCTGCCCGCGAGCCGGCCCAGGTCCGGCGGCCGCCGCCGGCCGCCGCCCATCACCGCCGGGCTCTCCACCAGGAAGCGGCCCCCGGGGCGGCCGAAGAGGCGCACGCCCCGCAGGGGCCGCCCGGCCGAGGAGCCCGCGAGCGTCGCCTCCCCCGTGCGGTCGTAGCAGATGCCGCCCGTTTCGCTCGAGCCGTAGAAGCCGTGCGGGCGGAGGCCGAAGCGCCGGTGGAAGGCCTGGGCGTCGGCCGGCGCTAGCGCCGAGCCCGCCGAAACCACCAGCCGCAGGCTGGACAGGTCCGGCGGATCGATCGGCGCCCGGGCGAGCGCGCTCAGGATCACCGGCACCAGGGGGCACACCGTGGGGCGCCAGCGCCGGCAGTCGGCCGCGATCGCCCGGGGAAACGCCCCCGCCCCGCAGACGACCGGAGTGCCCTGGATGAGCAGCGGCACGACCAGGTTGCCCAGCCCGTAGGAGTGGCCGAAGGGGATCACCGCGAGGTTGGTGTCGGCCGGCGCGATGCCCATGGTGGCGCAGATCTGCCGGCCGTCGGCGATCATCTGCGCATCGGTGAAGGCGAGCGCGCGGGGCTCGCCCGTGCTTCCGCTCGTCACCTTGGCCAGGCAGGCGCGCCGGCGGCGGGGCGGGCGGGCCAGCCCGGTCGGGAGCAGCCGTCCGGCGCTCCAGATCCACCCCGCCCCGAGCCGGCGCGCCGCGGCCGCGCGGGCCGGCTCCTGCTCGACCCCGGCGATCCGGAGCCGGGGTCGAGCAGGAGCGGGACGGCGCCCCGGGACCGCAGGGCGAGGAAGGCCGCGAGCCAGCCGGCCCCGTTGGGCTCGGCCAGGGCAACGTACCCGCCCCGGCAGGCGTCCCCGGCGGGACCGAGGCCCTGCGCGGCGGCGGCGGCGGCCGCGGCCAGCTCCGCGCGGGTCCAGGTCCGGCCGCCCGCGGTTTCCCTCAGGGCCGGCGCGCGCGGCGCGCGCCGCACGAGCCTCTCCCACATGCCCAGCAGGGTCGCCGCCATGGTCGCCGGACGCGCCGGTCAGGCGGCGGGCAGCTTCGACTTCTCCTGGTGCCGGGCGAAGCGCTGCAGGGTCGCGATGTATTCCCACATCGGCCCCCGCACGCCGCGGGCCCGCAGCTTGCCGACCGTCTCGAGGAAGCTCGGCGGCGGATCCCCGATGACCCAGTTGTGGTAGGCGTCGCGGTGCCGGGCGAGGCGCCCGAAGAGCCCCCCGACGGTGAAGGGGGGCTCGAGGAAGAAGCGGGGCTCGTGCAGGTAGTCGCCGGCTGTTTCGCCGCGGGCCTCGGGATTGAGCTGCCGCCAGAGGGGCGTGTCCGGGTAGATCCGCATGCCGATGGTGGCGAAGTAGAACGCGCCGGGCAGCGACTGCGCCCGCGCGATGGTCTCCTCGACGGAGTCCGGGGTCTCGCCCGGCCCGCCGAAGATCAGGAAGTGGCTGTAGCGGATGTCCAGCTCCTGGGCGTCGAGGCTGGCCTGCCGGATTTCCTCCCAGGTGAAGCTCTTGCCGTAGCGCTTGAGGACCGGGTCCGAGAAGCTGTCCGATCCGAACTCGACGTGGCGCAGGCCGGCGCGGCGCATCAGCTTGAGCAGATCGCGCGAGACGTTGCGCGGCCGCAGGAAGCACTGCCACTCCATCCCGAGGTCGGCGCGGGCCAGCGCCTCGCAGACCTGGATCACGTGGTCGGCGCGGGTGTTGAAGACCGAGTCCACCAGGAAGGTGAAGTTGGTCCCCATCGCCAGCAGCCGGCGCATTTCCTCGACGATCTCCTCCCCCGTGCGGTAGCGGCTGCGCTTGCCCTCGATCGACGGGTAGGTGCAGTAGCAGCAGCGCAGCGGGCAGCCGCGCTGGGTCTGGACGCCGGGGAGCGAGCCCTTGGCGCTGTAGGCGCGGAGGATGGCCTCGTCGTGCCAGGGCACCGTGCAGAAGGCGGTGTCGCGGGCGCTGCAGGCGTTCATCTGGATGGTGCCGTCCGCCCGCCGGTAAAGCAGCCCGGAGACCCCCTCGAGGGGGCCGCCCGTCTCGAGCGCCTCGATCAGCTGCGGAAAGGAGGCCTCCCCCTCCCCGTGGATGCCGTAGTCGGCGCAGGAGGCGCCAAACAGCTCCCGGGGGAAGACCGAGAAGCCGCTGCCCCCGACGATCAGCCTCGCGTCCGTCGCGCCCCGCGCCCGGCGGCAGGCCTCGAGCAGCTCGTCGACGAAGGAGCGGGGGTTGTGGTACTGCACGTTGTCGACGTTGCGCATCGACAGCGCGATGTAGTCCGGCGCGAAGGCGGCGACCGCCTCCTCCAGCCGCTCCGGCGAGACGTGCGCGTCCCAGATGCGCGTCTGGTGGCCGGCCTCCCGCAGCCCCCCGTCCAGGTAGGCGATGCCCAGCGGATAGACCGGATAGGGCTGGTCATAGCCGTTCAGGTTGGCGAGCAGGACCCGGCGGCGGACGGGGTTGCCCCGATCAGGATGCATGGGCGCGGGTGGGACGGGGGATCACAGCAAAAGGGCTAGGCCGCAGCAAGACTTCTGCGGCGGGCCAGAGGGACAAGCTCGACGGCGGCCAGCGCGGTGGCAACGACCAAGGCGACGGTGGTGCCGAGGGCCGCGACCACCGGGATGCCGCTCGTGCCCAGGATGCCGAAGGAGGCGATGGTGCAGGCGGCGGAGAGCCGGATGGACGGCGGGGGCACCTCCCCGCGCGCGGCGTTTTCCCAGGTGAAGATCGCATAGTTGTGCGCCAGGCAGACGCCGAGGAAGGCCCCGAGCAGGTGGAAGAGGTTGATCGGATGGCCCAGCAGCCCGAGCAGGCCGAAGGCGAAGAGGCACGAGCCGGAGGGAATGGCGAAGATCGCCAGGCCCTGGCGGACGCCGTAGATCGCCAGGACGCTCAGACCCACCAGGACGAGGCCGAGCAGGCTCAGGCGCAGGGCGGAATGGCGGTAGCGCACGAACAGGCGGTTGAGGGACTCGAGCTCGCGGGCGTTGACCGTGGCGGTGGAGGCGGGCGGATCGGCCGACTCGGGGCCTCCGGCCACCGAGACGAACCAGGTCGCCGCGGGCTGGGAGCCGATCGCCAGGGCGGCGGGTCCCTCCAGGCGAGCGGCGAAGTCGCGCACGAACGCCCCGTAGCCGGACGCCGGCGCGCGGCCTCGCCAGGCCCCGAAATCGGCGAAGAACGGCGCGAAGGCCCCGGGGTCGAAGTGGTGCCGGGCCAGGGCCGCCCGCAGCTCGCCGGCGAAGCCCTCCATGCCGGCCCCGCCCTGCGCGGCCCGCCAGTCCGCCGGGCTGGGAAGGAGCTCCCCGGCCGAGGCCACCGAAATCCCGGGGAACCGGGCCGCATGCCAGGCGAGGAACCGGCCGAGGGCCTCGCGCGCCTCGGCCGCCGAGGGCCCCTGGGTGATGTAGACCGCATGCTCGCCGCCGTCGCCGAAGAGCGCCCGCAGCGCCCGGTCGTTGGCCTCCAGCCCCGGCGCGGGCACCTGGAGGTCCCGGATGTCGTCCCGCCAGCGCAGCCGCCACGGGCCGGCCAGCGCGACCGCGGCGCCGAGGCCGAGCAGGCCGGCCGCGAGGCGGCG
>DASZWO010000053.1:0-119288 GCA_035546595.1 Opitutaceae bacterium | reverse complement strand
GGCGCCGCGGCCCCGCCTCGGGCGGCTGGTGGCGGAGAGGGCCCGCCCCGGGCCGGCGGCCGCCGCGCGGTTCGGGGCGCGCACGTTCCTCGACAGCCTCGAGGCGGACTCGCCGGCCGAGGCGCTGCGGATCGCGCGGCAGGCCTGGGAGCGCCACGAGAAGGCGCGCGCCAAGGAGGACGGCGCGCGCAGCAAGGAGGAGACCCGGGCCGAGAAAGCGGCGGCCAAGGGCGCGCCCAAGGGCCGGCGCAAGGCGGAATGAGTCTTGTCAGCGCCGATCCGCCGGCGGCAGAATCGCCTCCCCCATGAGAACGCCGCGCACCCTGCTCCCCACCCTCGCCCTGATCGGATTGGCCGCCGCGCCCGCCCGGGCCGACGTCACCCCGCCCGACCTCTCCCTCTTCAACGGCAAGAACATGACCGGCTGGACCCTCGTCACCCCGCAGAACGCCCCGATCGACTCCGTCTGCCACGCGACCCCGGACGGGGCGATGGCCGTGGCGGGCAAGCCGATCGGCTACCTCCTTTCCGACGCGGACTATCCCAACTACCGGCTCCATGTCGAATGGCGCTGGCCGGCCGACGCCGCCAAGAACAGCAACAGCGGCATCCTGGTCGACCTGAAAGGCGGCCCGGTGGACCGGGACACCTGGCCGGTCTCCATCCAGGTCCAGACCAAGACGGGCCGGGCCGGCGACCTGCTGCCGATGGCCGGCGCCACCTTCGCCGAGCCCCTCTCCACCCCGCCGGGCGCGCCGATCCCCCAGAAGAGCCGCCTGGCCGCGGGCAACGAGAAGCCGCTGGGCGAGTGGAATTCCTGCGACGTGGTCTGCAAGGACGGCACGCTCGAGGTCACGGTCAACGGCGTCCTCCAGAACAAGGTGTCGGGGTGCAAGCCCGGCTCCGGGCGGGTCGGGATCCAACTCGAGGGCTTCCCCTACGAGCTGCGCAACCTCCGGCTCGAGCCGCTGCCCTAGGCAGAACCAATCCCCGGCTTGTGCGTCAGGCCCGGTGGCGGCAGCATGGCCGCCGGCCCGGGTGATGAAGCGTACCCCACTTCTCTGGCTGCCGCTGGCGGTCTGCGCCGCCGCGCAGGCGTGCTCGGCCGCGCCGCTCGAACGGGCCTCGGCCGCGTTCTTCGACGAGTACTGCGTGGCCTGCCACAACGACCAGGACCTCAAGGGCAGCCTGGACCTGGGCGACCTCGACTACCGCCCCGCGGACCCCGCCAATTTCCTCACCTGGGTCAAGGTGCACGACCGGCTCGGCGCCGGCGAGATGCCGCCCAAGGGCAAGCTCCGCCCGGGCCCGGCCGAGCTGCGGGCCTTCGTCTCCAGCCTCGGCTCCACCCTCACGGGCTACGAGGAGGGGGTGGCGGCGGCCCAGGGCCGGGCGGTCGACCGCCGCCTCAACCGCAGCGAATACGAGAACGCGCTGCGCGACCTGCTCGGCGCCCCCTGGCTCCAGGTGAAGGAGCAGCTGCCCGAGGACGGGGACGCCTACAACTTCAACAAGGTCAGCAGCGCGCTCGACATCTCCTACGTGCACCTGGCGCGCTACCTGAGCGCCGCTGACTACGCGCTGCGCCAGGCGATCGCGGCGCAGTTCACCCGGCCGCCGACCGCGGTGCGCCGGTACTACGCGCGCGAATGCTTCACCATGCGCAACCCGGGGGACGACGGCAACCCCGACCGCCAGAAGTTCCCGCTGCTGGACGCGGAGGCCCAGCCCGCCGTCCTCGCCGGCCGGGCGCCCATGACCGTCGGGCCCGCCGATCCCGCGGTCCGCGAGCGGGAGGCGATGGGCTGGGTGCAGAGCAACTATTCCACCGGCTTCGGCTCGACCTGGGGCGTCTTCCGGGCGCCGGTGGCCGGCCGCTACCGCCTCCGCTTCAGCGGCTACACCGTCTGGGTCGGCCCCGGCGGCACGCGGACCCCCACCCTCTCCTTCATCGGCAAGACGCCCAAGGGCGGCAACCCCGGCCAGATCGCGGTGCTCCCGCCCGAATGGTACCGGCCCAACTTCCGCGACGTCTCCCCCGGACGCGGCTACGAGCCCATCGTGATCTACGCCAAGGGCGCGGCGGCCAACCGGCGCATCGGCGCCTTCGACATCACCCCCGCGCCCTCGGTGCGGTCGATCGGCGAGGTCTGGCTGGCGGCGAACGACGTCATCGCCACCGACGCCATCCGCTTCTTCCGCTCGCGGCCCACCGGCATCCCCGACGGCTACACCAATCCGCTGGCGCGGCGCGACGGCATGCCGGCGGTGGCCTTCCGCTGGATGGAGGTCGAGGGCCCGCTCTACGACCAGCCGGTGGCGCCGGGCTACCGGCTCCTTTTCGGGGACCTGCCGGTGAGGCTGGCGCCGGAGGGCGGCCGGGGCGTGCTGATCGACGTGGTCGGCGGCGGCCCGCCCGCGCCGGAAGAGCGGCGCTTCGGGCGCCAGGGCGGCGGCTTCGGCCGGGTGCCTCCGACGCTATCGGTGGCCGTCGAGGTCGTCTCCGCGGACCCCAAGGGCGACGCCGAGCGGCTGCTGCGGAACTTCCTCGCCCATGCCTACCGCGAGCCGCCCACGGAGGAGGACGCCCGGCTCTTTCTGCGGCTGATCGACGGCCAGCTCGACCAGGGCGCCGGCTTCGCCGAGGCGATGGTCGCGGGCTACACCGCCGTCCTCGCCTCCCCCAAGTTCATCCGGGTGGAGGCCAGGCCCGGACCTCTCGACGACTGGGCCCTCGCCACCCGGCTCTCGCTCTTCCTCTGGAATTCCACGCCCGACGCCGAGCTGCGGGCGCTCGCGGCCCGGGGCGAGCTCCACCGCCCCGGGGTGCTGCGGGCGCAGACCGACCGGCTGCTCGACGACCCCCGCTCGGAGCGCTTCGTCGAGGCCTTCCTCGACTACTGGCTCGACCTGCGCCGGATCGACGAGACCTCGCCCTCGACCACCCTGTACAGCGACTACGCGGTGGACGACGCCCTGGTCGAGTCCTCCCTGGCCGAGACGCGGATGTACTTCGCGGACCTCGTCGCCCACGACCGGCCCGCCCGCAACATCGTCGACTCCGACTACACCTTCCTGGACGACCGCCTGGCCGCGCACTACGGCATCCCGGGCGTGAGCGGGGTGGCGATGCGGCGCGTGACGCTGCCCCCGGGCAGCCCCCGCGGCGGCCTCATGACCCAGGCCAGCGTGCTGAAGCTCACCGCCAACGGGACCACCACCTCGCCCGTGCTCCGCGGCAAGTGGGTCCGGGAGCGGATCATGGGGCTGGAAACGCCGCCGAAGCCCGCGACGGTGCCGGCGGTGGAGGTCGACATCCGGGGCGCCGTCACCATCCGGCAGCAGCTCGACCGGCACCGGGCGGACCCGAGCTGCGCCTCCTGCCACAGCCAGATCGACCCGCCGGGCTTCGCCCTGGAAAGCTTCGACGTGATGGGCGCCTGGCGGGACCGCTACCGGGCGGCGGCCGAGGACGGCGACGCCGTGCTCGGCTTCGGCAAGAACGGCTGGCCCCTGGCCTACCGCTACGGCCTGCCGGTGGACGCGAGCGGGCGGCTGCCGGACGGCCGCGCCTTCCGCGACATCCGGGACTTCAAGCGGCTGCTGCTCTCGGACGAGGCCCTGATCGCGCGCAACCTGGCGCGGCAGCTCGCCGTCTACGCGACCGGCGCGCCGATCCGCTTCGCCGACCGGGCCCCGATCGAGCGCATCCTGGGGGCCGCCCGCCCCTCGGGCTACGGCGTCCGCACCCTCATCCACCAGATCGTCGCGAGCGACCTCTTCCTCCGCAAATGACATGAGCCACATCGCCACCCGCCAGCCGATCTCCCGGCGCCGCTTCCTCCAGGGCGCCGGCATCGCCCTCGCCCTGCCCTTCCTCGACTCGATGCTGCCGCGCCTCGCGCGGGGGGCGACCGCCGGCGCCCCGCCGGCGCCCGGCGCGGTCCCGCGCCGCATGTTCGCGGTCTGCAACAACCTCGGCCTGCTCTCGGGCTCGTTCTTCCCCACCGGGGCCGGCCGCGACTACGTCGCCTCCGACTACCTGCGCCACCTCCAGGCCTTCCGGGAGGACTTCACCGTCTTCAGCGGCGTCTCCCATCCCTCGGTGGACAGCGGCCACCCCGCCGACGTCTGCTTCCTCACCGCCGCGCCCCATCCCGGCGGCGGCTCCTTCCACAACACCATCTCCCTCGACCAGTTCATCGCCGAGCGCATCGGGATCCAGACCCGCTTCCCCTCCCTCACCCTTTCGGTCAACACCCGCAGCCGCAGCCTCTCCTACACCGGCAGCGGCGTCGCCATCCCCCCCGAGGACAAGGCCGCGGAGGTGTTCAAGCAGCTCTTCCTCCAGGGCACCCGCCAGGAGGTCGACGACCAGGTGCGCAAGCTCGACACCGGCCGGAGCATCCTCGACACGGTGGCCGAGCAGGCCCGCTCGCTCCAGCGCGGGCTGGGCCCGAACGACCGCGAGCGCCTGGACCAGTACTTCACCAGCGTGCGCGACCTCGAGCACCGCCTGCAGGTCTCGCAGGGCTGGGAGACCAGGCCCAAGCCGGTGGTCCACGTCCCGGTGCCGGTCGACCCGGCCAATCCCTCCGCCTACATCGCCAAGGTGAAGCTGATGTACGACCTGGCCCGGCTGGCCTTCCAGACCGATTCCACCCGCTCGATCACCCTGATGCTCGACAGCGCCTCCACCCCGGCGGTCGACGGCATCACCGAGGTGGCGATCACCGAGGGCTACCACAACCTCTCCCACCACGGCAAATCCCCGGAGAAGCTGGCGCAGCTCCGCGCCCTGGACCACGCCCACATGGAGCTGCTCGCCCGCCTCTTCACCGACCTCAAGGCCGCGAGCGAAGGCGGCGAGTCCCTCTTCGACCGCACCATGGTCCTCTACGGCTCGAACCTGGGCGACGCCAACGCCCACGTCTGCACCAACATGCCCATCCTCTTCGCCGGCGGCGGCTTCCGGCACGGCCAGCACCTGGCCTTCGACCGGGAGCGGAACTACCCGCTGCCCAACCTCTTCGTCTCGATGCTGCAGCGGATGGGCATCGAGGAGACGCGCTTCGCCTCCTCGACCGGAACGATGCGCGGCCTGGAGCTGGCGGGATGAGGCCGCGGCGGCGGATTTCCGGGGTGCTGCTGCTCGGCCTGCTGGCGGCCGGCGCCCTCCTGCGGGGCCAGGAACCCGCGCCGGCTGCCGCGCAGCGGGCCTCCCTGGACGCGCTCGACCGGGTGCTCGGCCGGCTCGCGGCGCTGGTCGCCCGGGACGACGATCCCCGGCACCGCGCCTCGGCCGGCGCCGCGCTCGGCGACCTCCGCCGGCGGCGCGAGGCGCTGCGCGCGTCCTTCGACGGCTCGAAGTGCGACGACCTGAAGGCCGAGGCGATCCTCGACCTGCAGCGTCAGGCGGCGTGGGTGCGGTCGGCGCCGGCGGCTACTTCGCCGGGGCGAAAGTAGGCGCGGCGGACCCGCGCGCCGCCGGCGCCGCCTCGCCCCGCGCCCGGATGGCCGCGAAGATCGCCTCGCCGGTCGCCGGCGAGGCCAGCGCCACCTCGCCGCCCGGGGGCCCGAAGGCGGCGACCGCGTCGCGGATGGCCTCGCGGACCGAGAGGGCCGCCATGAGCGGGGGCTCCCCCACCGCCTTGCTGCCGTGGATCGTGCCCGCGTTTTCCGCGTCCGGCAGCAGCGTCACGCGGAAGTCCGCCGGCGCGTCGCTGAAGGCCGGAATCTGGTAGGTGCTGGCGCTGTGCGTCAGCAGGCGCCCCTGGGCGTCCCAGAGCAGCTCCTCCCGGGTGAGCCAGCCCATGCCCTGGACGAAGCCGCCCTCGATCTGCCCGCGGTCGACCCCGGGGTTGAGCGAGCGGCCGACGTCCTCGACCAGGTCGACCCGGCGGACGCGGTGCATCCCGCTGTAGCCGTCGACCTCGACCTCCGCCACCGCCGCGACGTTGGAGAAGTAGTGGAAGGGCCGGCCCTGCGCGCTGGCCCAGTCCCAATGGATCCCTGGGGTGCGGTAGTAGCCGGTGGCGGAAAGGCTGACCCGGTCGAGGTAGGCGCGGCCGCAGACCTTGCCGAAGGGCACCCGGTGCTGGGTGCCGCGCCGCACGGCGTGGCCCTGCTCGAAGACCACCTCCGACGGATCGACCTTGAGCAGCTCCGCCGCGACCGGGGTGAGCCGCTCCCGCAGCGTGGCGCAGGCCGCGGCCACCGCCGCGCCGTTGAGGTCGGCGCCGGAGGAGGCGGCCGTGGCCGAGGTGTTCGGGACCTTGTCGGTGCTGGTCACCATCAGCCGGATGGCGCCGGCGGGGACCCCCAGCTCGCGCATCGCCACCCCCAGGACCTTGGTGTGCAGGCCCTGGCCCATCTCGGTGCCCCCGTGGTTCACCTGGACCGTGCCGTCCTGGTAGATCAGGACCAGCGCCCCGCCCTGGTTGTAGGGGATGTGGGTGAAGGAGATCCCGAACTTGACCGGGGTGACGGCGAGGCCCCGCTTGATCCGCGGGTGGCTCCGGTTCCAGGCCGCGACCGCCCGGCGGCGCTCGGCGAAGCCCGCCCGCTGCAGCGCCAGGTCCCAGCATTCGCGCAGGCGGTGGTCGCCGATCTCCTGGAGGTAGGGGGTGGTGTTGGTCTCGCCCCGGCCGCGGTAGAGGTTGCGCTCGCGCACCGCCTCGGGCGCGAGCCCGAGCCGGCGGGCCACCCGGTCGATGATCTCCTCCATCACCAGCATGCCCTGCGGCCCGCCGAAGCCGCGGAAGGCGGTGTGGGAGGTGACGTTGGTCCTGGCGACGCGGCCGTGGAAGTGGACGGCGGGGAGGTAGTAGCCGTTGTCGAGGTGGAAGAGGCCGCGGTCGAGGACGGCCTGGGAGAGGTCGAGCGACCAGCCCCCGTCCGAAACCAGCTCGACCTCGGCGGCCAGCAGCCGCCCCTCGCGGTCGTGGCCGACGGAGAAGCGCGACCAGAAGGGGTGGCGCTTGCCGGTCAGGGCCATGTCGAGGTCGCGGTCGAGCTGGAGGCGCACCGGCCGCCCCGTCCTGACCGCCGCCAGCGCGGCCAGCGCGGCGAAGGCGTTGCCCTGGGTCTCCTTGCCGCCGAAGCCGCCGCCCATCCGCGGGGCCTGGGTCACGACCTTGTTCCGGCCGATGCCGAGCACCTCGCTGACCATGGCCTGGATCTCGGAGGGGTGCTGGGTGGAGGAGCAGACCAGGACGCAGCCGTTCTCCGCCGGCTCCGCCCAGGCGGCCTGGGTCTCGAGGTAGAAGTGCTCCTGGCCGCCGAATTCGAATTCGCCGGCGAAGCGCAGCGGGGCGGCGGCCAGGGCGGCCGCGCAGTCGCCCCGGCGGATGGCGTGGGGCTCGGTGTGGTAGCTGCCCGCGGCCCGCGCCGCCGCGATCCCGACGAGGGCCGGCAGCGGCTCGTACTCGACCTCGACCAGGGCCGCGGCCGCGCGGCAGGCGCGGACCGACTCGCCGACCACCAGCGCCACCATCTGCCCGTGGAAGTGCACCTCGTCCCGCGCCAGGATCGGCTCGTCGTGGCGGACCGGGCCGGAATTGTTCCGGCCCGGGATGTCCTCGGCCAGCAGCACCGCGGCGATCCCCGGCGCGCGGCGCGCCTTGGCCGCGTCGCGCCGGCGGATCCGCGCCCGCGCGTGCGGGGCCGTCACCGGCCAGACGTCCAGCATCGGCCGGCGCTGGGCCAGGTCGTCGGCGTAGAGCGCCGCGCCGGTGACGTGGCCCGCCCCGCTCTCGTGGGCCAGCGCGCGGGATTCGTCCTCCACCGCCCAGGCCTGCCCGGGCTCGAATTCCAGCGGGCCGTCCTGCGCGTCGCTCCGATCGCCGGCGGCGAACTTCCGCCAGAGGCTGGCGACCAGGCCGCGGCGGTACTCCGCGCCGCCGCGCGCGTCGGAAATCGGCTGGAATTCGGAGGCGAGGATGCCCGCGACCTCCTCCGCCGCCTCCGCCGCGGTCCGGCCCTCCAGGGCCGCCTCCGCCCGCGGCGCGCGCCGGGGCGTCGCCGCCACCCCGCCGTAGGCCAGCCGCGCGCGGCGGACGACGCCCCGCCCGTCGCAGTCGAGGCAGAAGGCGGCGGCCACGATGCTGATGTCCAGCTCGCGGCGCTTGGAAACCTTGAGGAAGTCGGCGCGCCGCTCCAGCCCCGCCGGAACTCCGCGCGGCAGCAGGATTTCGCGGATGATCTCGCCCGGCCTCAGCGCGGTCTGGCGGTAGCCGGTGAAGAACTCCGCCAGGGGCAGCGTCCGCTCCCCGGCCGCGGCGGCCAGCACCAGCGAGGCGTCGAGGGCCAGCAGCAGCGGAGCGCCGTCGCCGATGGGCGAGGCGGTGGCCAGGTTTCCGCCCAGGGTGGCCCGGCTGCGGATCTGCCGCGAGGCGAAGACGCGCAGCATCTTGGCCAGCGAGGGGTACTCGCCGGCGAGCCGCTCCTCGATCGCGGTGAGGGTGGCGGCGGCGCCGATGCGCCAGGCCGTCGGGCCGGCGGTGATGGCGGTCAGCTCGGGCACGGCCTCGGTGGAGATCAGCAGCGGGAACGGCCGGGCCTTCTTGTTCAGCTCGACGCCGATCTCGGTCGCCCCCGCCACCAGCCGGCCCGAGGGATGCTCCCGCAGGAGCGCGAAGAGCGAGGCGAGCGAGTCCGGGCGGAGGAACCGCTCGCCGCCGGCGGCGTAGTCGAGCGCGGCCAGCGCCGGCGCCGGCTCGCGCAGGCGGCGGGCGAAGGGATCCTGGCTGGGATCGGCGGCCCCGCGGCGGGCGAGCGCCGCCGCCATCGCGTCGCGGATCGGGCGGTAGCCGGTGCAGCGGCAGAGGTTGCCGCAGAGCTGGTCGCCGACCGCGGCCGGCCCGGCGCAGCCCGGGCGGTAGTAGGCCTCGAACATCGAGACCACGAAGCCCGGCGTGCAGTAGCCGCATTGCGAGCCGTACTTGGCCACCATCTGCGCCTGGACCGGATGGAGCGCCCCTCCCTCGCCGGCCAGGCCGTCGACGGTCAGCAGCTCGCGCCCGGCGAACATCGGCAGGAGGGCGATGCAGCTGTTGATCGCGCGGTAGGTGGTCTCCCCCGCCGCGTCCCGCTCCACCAGGGCCACGGTGCAGGCCCCGCAGTCCCCCTCGTCGCAGCCGCGCTTGGTCCCGGTCAGGCCGCGGCTCCGGAGGAATTCGAGGAGGGTCGCGGTCGGAGGCGCGTCTTCGACCTCGATCGGCCGGCCGTTGACGGTGAGGGTGAAGCTCATGCGGCCAGCCTGGCCAGGGTGAGGGCGAGGACCTCCACGCCGGTGGCGATATGCTCCGGCGCGGCGTGCTCCTCCGGCCGATGGCTCCAGCCGTTGCGGCAGGGGATGAAGATCATGGTGGTGGGGCTGACCCGGGAGAGGAAGAGGGAATCGTGGTAGGCGCGGCTGACCATCCGCTGCGAGGGGAGCCCGAGCTCGCGGCAGACCTCCTCGGCGATGGCGATGGTCCGCGGGTCGCCGGCCGCCGGCGGATCGGCGTTGATCTCGGCGAATTCGGCCCGGATCCGGCGGCGCGCCGAAGTCTCCTCCACCGCGCGGCGGATCGCGGCCAGGGCCCGCTCGCGGCTCTCCAGCCGGGTGTCCCGCAGGTCGACCTCGATCGTAGCCCGGAAGGGCACGCTGTTGACCGCCCCCGGCTCGATCTTCCAGGTGCCGACCGTGGCGACGGTGTCCGGGCTGCCGCTCGCCAGGGCGGCCCGCTCGACCGCCAGGGCGATCTCCGCCGCCGCCAGCGAGGCGTCGCGCCGGCCGGGCATCAGCACGGCCCCGGCGTGCCCGCCCTCCCCCTCGAGGCGGATCCGGTAGCTGCTGGGCCCGGCGATGTGCTCGACGATCCCGATCGGGACGCCCGCGCGCTCCAGCAGCGGGCCCTGCTCGATGTGCAGCTCCACGAACGAATGGTAGAACCCGCCGGCCAGCCTGACCGATTCCAGCGTCCCGCCGAAGCCCGCCTCGGCCCGGAGCTGGTCGAGGGTCCGGCCCTCCCCGTCCCGCAGCGCCCGGGCCCGCTCCAGCGGCAGCGCGCCGGCCAGCAGCCGGCTGCCCAGGCAGCCGAGCCCGAAGCGGGTCGGCTCCTCGGCGGTGAACATCACGACCTCGAGCGAGCGCCGGGGGCGCAGCCCCGCGCGGCGGAGCGCCGCCAGGGCCTCGAAGCCGCCGAGCACCCCGACGACCCCGTCGTAGCGGCCGGCGTTGGGGATGGCGTCGGTGTGCGAGCCGGTGCCGACCGCGGGCAGCGCCGGCTCGGTCCCCTCCCAGCGCGCAAAGAGGTTCCCGACCGCGTCCTCCCGCACCGCCAGCCCGGCCTCGCGCGCGCGGGCGCGCACGTAGTCGCGGCCGCGGCGGTCCGCCTCGGAATAGAGCACCCGGGTCACCGCGGGCGCGGGGGCCTCGGAAATGGCGGCCAGTTCGTCGATCTGTCGCGAGAGCGCGCCGCCGTCCACCGCGAGGCGGCGGGCCGGGGCGGCGTTCATAACGCGCCTCGATTCACGTCCTTGTAGTAGAGATAGCGCGCCGGCTTGTTCCCCATGGCCACGAACCACTGGGGACAGTAGGACGCCATCCAAATCGCATCACCCGCGCGAACGGGGTACCAGCTGTCCTCCAGCCGGTAGACCCCCTCGCCGTCGAGCATCACCAGACCGTGCTCCATGACATGGACTTCGACGAACGGCAGATGCCCGCCCGGACGATAGGCGAAGACATTGACCGCGAAATCGAAGGCCGGCTCGTCCGGAAGGAGCACCTGGAGGCTGGCGGCGGGATCGCCGAGGAAGGGTTGGCCCTTCACCCGGGAGGCGTCGCCAATGAGAGGGCGCGGGACGGGAACGTCCGCGAGCGGCACATAGCGTTTCTGGAAAAGGGTCACCTGGGTCCCGGCCCGGGGCGAGGCCAGGCTCCAGGCCTGCCCGGCCGGGGCGAAGAAATAGCCGCCGGGGCCGCAGCGCTCCCGGCGCCCGCCGACCACCACCGTGGCCCCGCCCGACATCACGTAGCCGAAGGTCTGGAGCCCGTCGGTGCCCCCGGCGGCGCTCCCCCCCGCCTGGAAGGCGAGCTGCAGCTGGGCGAAACGGGCGCCCATCGCGGGGCTGATCAGCACCAGCGCGCCCGCCCCCTTCACGCCGGGCACGGCGCTCGGGACGTGGTTCTCCGGGGTGATGAGGGCGTGCCGGGCGCCGACCCGGGACCGCGTATGGCCGAAAAGTTCAGGCATGATTCAGCTTCGGCGCAGAGCTTGCCCGGTCGGGGGCCCCGAGGCAATCCGTCCGTTCAGGGCGATGGTCCGGCCCCGCAGCAGGGTCCGCCTCACCTGCACCGAGCAGGGGCGCCCGCCGTAGGGCCCCTGCCGGTGGCGGTAGAGCAGCTCGCCGTTGTCCAGGACGTGCGGGGCGCGCAGGTCGAGCAGCGCCAGGTCGGCGTCCGCCCCCTCCTCCAGCCTCCCCTTGCGCGGGCCCAGCCGGAAACGCCGGGCGACGTTGCCGGCGAGCAGCCCCGCCAGGCGGGGCAGGACCCGCTCCGCCGGCCCGCGCTCCAGCGCCGCCGAGAGCAGCAGGGGGAAGCCGTGCTGGCAGCCGGAGATCCCGCCCCAGATTTCGAAGAAGTCCGGCGAGGCCTTCATCTCCGGGGGCGCCGGCGAGTGGTCGGAGCCGATGGTGTCCGCCTCGCCGCGCTCCAGCGCCGCCCAGAGGCCCTGGCGCCGCTCCTCGGAGCGCAGCGGCGGCGCGCACTTGGCCGGGGCGCCCTGGCGGATCACGTCCTCCTCGCTGAACAGCAGGTAGTGCGGGCAGGTCTCGGCGCTCACGTCCACGCCGCGGGCCCGGGCCTGCCGGACGAGCGCCAGGCCCTCCGGGCTGCTGACGTGCACGATATGCAGCGGGCAGCCGGTCTCGCCCGCCAGCTCGGTGGCGAGGAGGATGGCCCTCTCCTCCACCTCCACGGGGCGGGTCCGCAGCCAGGAGCGCGCGTCGGTCTCGCCCCGGGCGCGGGCCGCCTCGGTCAGGCTCCGCGCCAACGGGTCGAATTCGGCGTGCACCGCCACCAGCAGGCCCAGGGCCGCGGCGGCCTTCATCCCCCTCCGCAGCGTGGCCGGGTCGACGATGCCGGGGAACTCCTCGACCCCGCTGCCGCACAGGAACGCCTTCAGGGCGATGGCGCCGGCGTCCCGCAGCTCGCCCAGCCGGTCCAGGTTCCCCGGGACCAGCCCTCCCCAGAGGGCGAAGTCGGTCCGCGACTTCGCCGCCGCCAGCGCCCGCTTGGCCTCGAAGCTGGCCGCGTCCAGCACCGGCGGCAGCGAGTTGAGCGGCATGTCGAAGAACGCCACCCCCCCGCCCGCCGCGAGCGCGGCGGAGCCGGTCTCGATCCCCTCCCACTGCGTCCGGCCCGGCTCGTTGAAGTGCACGTGGGCGTCGATGATCCCGGGGAACACGTGCAGGCCCGCCGCCTCGAGCGTCTCCGCCGCCTCCTCGGCGATCCGCGGCGCGATCCGCGCGATCCGTCCCCCGGCGACCCCGAGGTCGCCCGGGACCAGCCCCGCCGGCGTCACCAGGGTGCCGCCGCGGATCAGCAGGTCGAGGCCCTCCCTCATCGGCCGCCGTCCGCCGCCAGCCCTTCGAGGAAGTGGACCAGGGCCCGCAGCGCCGCCTCGAGGTCGGCCGGGGCCGCGTGCTCGTCGGGATGGTGGCTGAGCCCGCCCCGGCAGCGGACGAAGAGCATGGCCGCCGGGGTGAGGGCCGAGACGATCACGGCGTCGTGCCCGGCGCCGCTGACCAGGCGCGGGGCCCCGCCCTGGACCGCGCGGACGCTGCGGGCCAGCCGGCCGGTCAGCCGCGGATCGCAGGCGACCGCGGCGTCGTCCTGCGTCCGCGTCCAGCCGAAGCCGAGCCTGCGCCGCCGGGCGATCCGCCGCGCCCGCCCGAGCAGCCGCCGCAGGGCGCGGCGCCGGACGGGATCCCGGGCGTGCCGCAGGTCGAGCGAGCAGGCCGCCTCGGCGGGGATAACGTTGGCCGCCCCCGGCGCGGCCGCGATCGTCCCGACCGTGGCGACCAGCCCCGGGGTCCCCCGCGCCAGCGCCTCGGCCGCGAGGATGAATTCCGCGGCGCCGGCGAGGGCGTCGCGGCGCAGGCCCATCGGCGTGGTGCCGGCGTGGCCCGCCCGGCCGCGAAAGACGATCCGCCCGCGGGTCTGCCCGGCGATGGCCGCGACCACCCCGAGCGGCCGGCGCGCGGCCTCGAGCACCGGACCCTGCTCGATGTGGGCCTCGACGTAGCCGAGCAGCTCGCCGCGGCGGTGCGCCGCCCCGGGGCGGCGGAAGCCGCGGCCCAGCACCTGCCGCAGCGAGACGCCGCGGGCGTCTTTCCGCGCCAGGTCGGCGGCGGCCAGCCGGCCGCAGTAGCCCTTGCTGCCGAGGTAGGCCGAGGCGAAGCGCACCCCCTCCTCCTCGGCGAAGCCCAGCACCTCCACCGCGAAGGGCAGGCGCGCGCCGCGCGCCCGCAGCACCGCCAGCGCCGAGAGCGGCAGCAGCACCCCGAGCGCCCCGTCGAAGCGCCCCGCGTCCCGCACCGTGTCGAGGTGGGATCCGAGCAGCAGCGTTCGCCCCGCCGCCTCGCTCCGGCCGATCAGATTGCCGACCGCGTCCTCGCGCACGGCCAGCCCCGCGGCGCGCATCCAGCGCCCCACCCGGGCGTTGGCCCGGCGCATGGCCGGCGACAGGAAGGTGCGGGTCAGCCGGCCGCGCTCGTCCGAGATCCGCCCCAGCCCGGCCAGGCGCCGCCCGAGCCGTCCCGCCTCCCGGCTGATGTCGTCCCGGGCCATCGGCGTCAGCTCCCGCGGTAGGTGCTGTAGGACCAGGGGGTGACGAGCAGCGGGACGTGGTAGGAGGCCTCGGGGTCGGAGACGGTGAAGCGGACCGGCACCCGGTCGAGGAACTCGCAGGCCACGCCGCGCCCCGCGAAATACTCCCGCACGCAGAAGACGATCTCGTAGCTCCCCGCCGCCAGCTCCCCCCCGGCCAGCAGCGGCGCGTCGGTCCGGCCGTCGGCGTTGGTCGTGGCCGACCTGACCAGGGCCCCCTTGCCCTCGCGGCTCCAGAGCTCGAGCTTCATCCCGGCGGCGGGCGCGCCGCGGGCCAGGTCCAGGACGTGGGTGCTGAGCTTCGCCGGCATCTGCCGCTACTTCCTAAGCAGATCCTCGAGCCGCAGCCATGCGATTTTTTCGATTTCCGCCAGGGCGGCCTCCTCCTCCCCGGCGGCGTCGTGCCCCAGCCGGTCGCGCATCGCGGCCAGGATCGCGTCCTTGGCGTTGAGCCGGGCGCAGATCACGAAGGGGAAGCCGAAGCGGCCCCGGTAGGCGTCGTTCAGCCGCCGGAACTCCTCCCGCTCCGCCGGCTCCAGCCGGTCCAGGCCGGCGCCGGCCTGCTCGCCCTGCGAGGCGGCGCTGAGGCGGTCCAGCCGCTCGGCGAGGTCGGGGTGGGCCCGGATCAGCGCCAGCCTCCGCTCGCGCGGCGCCGCCCGCATCGCGGCGCAGAGCTTGGAGTGCAGGTCGCGGGCGCCCGCGAAGGGCCGGGACGCCAGGGCGGCCTCCGCCACCCAGGGCGAATGCTCGAAGAGCGGGCCGGCCGCGCCGACAAAGGCGTCCCGGCCGGCCGCGTTCAGCTCCGCCAGCGTCACGGCAGCTCTTCGTAGGCCGGCAGGGTCAGGAACTCGTCCATCCGCGGCGACTTCACCATCCCGAGGAAGAGCTCGATCGCCCTGGGGAAGTGGCCGCGGGCGTAGCGCTCCGCGCCGAGCTCCCCCTTGATCTTCTCCAGCTCCTCCGCCAGCAGCTGGTCGTAGAGCTGGGCGGTGACCCGGCGGCCGTCGGCCAGGGCGGCGCCGTATTTGAGCCACTGCCAGAGCTGCGCGCGGGAGATCTCGGCGGTGGCCGCGTCCTCCATCAGGTTGTAGAGGGGGACGCAGCCCAGGCCGCCGAGCCAGGCCTCGAGGTACTGCAGGCCGACGCTGAGGTTCAGGCGCACGCCCGCCTCCGTGATCGTGCCGGCGGGGGCCGCGAGCAGGTCCGCCGCCTTGACCTGGACGTCGTCGCGCTGGCGGCCGATCTGGTTCGCCTGCGGCATGTGCTTGTCGAAGGCCTGCAGCGCCACCGGCACCAGGGCCGGGTGCGCCACCCAGGTGCCGTCGTGGCCGTCGGTGGCCTCGCGTTCCTTGTCCGCCAGGACCTTGGCCATGGCCTGCGCGTTGGCCTCGGGATTGTTCTTGATCGGGATCTGGGCCGCCATCCCGCCCATGGCGTGGGCGCCGTGGAAGTGGCAGATCTTGATCACGTTGAGGCAGTAGGCGCGCATGAAGGGCGCGGTCATCGTCACCTGCGCGCGGTCGGGGAAGACCGCGCCCGGCCGGGCATGGAGGCGCTTGATGCAGTTGAAGATGTAGTCCCACCGGCCGCAGTTCAGGCCGCTGGAATGCTCGCGCAGCTCGTAGAGGATCTCCTCCGCCTCGAAGGCGCCGGTGATGGTCTCGATCAGCACGGTCGCGCGCACGCTGCCCTTGGGCAGGCCGAGCGCGGCCTGGGCCCGCAGGAAGATGTCGTTCCACAGCCGGGCCTCGAGGTGGCTCTCCATCTTCGGCAGGTAGAAATAGGGGCCGGACCCGCGCGCCAGCAGCTCCTTGGCGTTGTGGAAGAAGTAGAGCCCCCAGTCGAAGATCGAGCCGGAGACCCGCTGGCCCTCCAGCAGCACGTGCTTTTCGGTCAGGTGCCATCCCCGGGGGCGGACCACCAGGGTCGCGGTCTTCTCCTTCAGGGCGTACTGCTTCCCGTCCGGGTTCTGGAAGCTGATGGTGCGGCGCACGGCGTCGCGCATGTTCACCTGGCCCTCGATCAGGTTGGCCCAGGTCGGCGAGGTCGCGTCCTCGAAGTCCGCCATGAAGACCTTGGCGCCGGAGTTGAGGGCGTTGATCACCATCTTCCGGTCGACCGGGCCGGTGATCTCGGTGCGGCGGTCCGCCAGGTCGGCCGGGGGCGGGGGCACGCGCCAGGCTCCCCCGCGGATCGAGGCCGTCTCCGGCAGGAAGTCGGGCAGCTTGCCGGCGTCGAAGTCCTTCTGGCGGGCCGCGCGGCGGGCCAGGAGCTCCGCCCGCCGCGGCTCGAACTGCCGGAAGAGATCGGCCAGGAAGGCGCAGGCTTCGGGGGTCAGGATGGCCTGGCAGGCCGCGTCGTAGGGCGCGCGGATCTCGAGGCCGGAGACATGGGTCGACTTCATAAAAAGGGGAGCGTGGAGGGGTAATGCCGGAGGACGGGGCTGTCACCCCTATTGTATTGCAGGACGGGTCCCGAGGCGGTTGGGTTGCGGGCTTCGCCGATGAACGCGTCCGTTTTTCGTCCGACCCCGGGGTCATGAGCGCCGCCGACGAGCATTTCATGCGGGAGGCCTGCCGCCTGGCCGAGGAGAGCGTGCGCGACGGCGGCGGGGGCCCCTTCGGCTGCGTCATCGTGCGCCGCGGCGAGATCGTCGCCCGGGGCCGCAACCGCGTCACCTCGTCCAACGACCCCACCGCGCACGCCGAGGTGGTCGCCATCCGCGAGGCCTGCCGCAAGCTGGGCACCTTCAAGCTGGACGACTGCGAGCTCTACACCAGCTGCGAGCCCTGCCCGATGTGCCTGGCCTCGGCCTACTGGGCGCGCATCCCGGCGCTGTTCTACGGCAACACCCGCGCGGACGCCGCGGCGATCGGCTTCGACGACGATTTCATCTACCGCGAGATTCCGCTCCCGATCGAGCAGCGCTCGCTCGCGATGAGGCCCCTGCTGCGCGAGGAGGCGCAGAAGGCCTTCCGCGCCTGGACGGAAAAGCCGGACAAGGCCCGCTACTAGCCGGCCCTCACCAGGCCCGGGCGTACTGGACGGGGGGCGGGAGGTCCCTGGCCCGGCCGAGCGCGCGGGCGGCGCGCTGGGCCCAGTGCGGGTCGCGGAGCAGCTCGCGCGCCAGCAGGACCAGGTCCGCCCGGCCCTCGCGGACGATGCCGTCCGCCTGCGCCGGCTCGGTGATCATGCCGACGGCGGCGGTGGCGACGCCGGCCTCCCGGCGGATCCGCTCGGCGAAGGGCACCTGGTAGCCGGGGCCCACCGGGATCCGGGCGTGGGGCACCATTCCGCCCGAGCTGCAGTCGACCAGGTCGACCCCCTCCGGCCCGAGCCGGCGGGCGAACTCCACCGACTGCTCGAGGTCCCAGCCTCCCGGCACCCAGTCGGTGCAGGAGAGGCGGACGGCGAGGGGCAGCCGCTCCGGCCAGGCCGCGCGGACCGCCCGCACCGTCTCGAGCGGGAAGCGGATCCGGTTCTCGAAGCCGCCCCCGTAGCCGTCGGTCCGGCGGTTGCTCAGCGGCGAGAGGAATTCGTGCCCCAGGTACCCGTGCGCAAAGTGCAGCTCGACCCACTCGTAGCCGGCCTGCAGCGCGCGGCGGGCGGCGGCGGCGAAGGCGCCCTGGATCCGCGCGATGTCCTCGGCCGAGGCGGCGCGCGGCACCTTGGGAAGGTCGTCGCCGAACGCGACGGCGCTCGGGGCGATCGTCTCCCAGCCGCCCTCCCCCTCCGCCAGGTGCGCCCCGCCCCGGTCCGGCGTCGCCGCCGAGGCCTTGCGCCCGGCGTGGGCCAGCTGGATCCCCGCCGCCGCGCCCTGCGAGCGGATGAAGCGGTTGATCCGCGCCAGCGGCTCGATCTGGCCCTCGTCCCACAGCCCGGCGTCCCCCGGCGTGATCCGCCCCTCCCGCGTGACCGCCGTGGCCTCGGCCATGACCAGGCCCGCCCCGCCCGCCGCGAAGGATCCGAGGTGGACCAAGTGCCAGTCGTTCGCCACGCCCTCGGCCGAGGAATACTGGCACATCGGCGAAACGCCGATGCGGTTGCGGAGCGTGACCGAGCGGACGGCGAACGGGTCGAGGAGGGAGGCCATGGCAAGCGAAGGAGTACCCAGGATTGCCCCCAAAGCCAGCCCGCTCGGCCCCGGCGGCCCCCAGGGCCGGCTTGCGCGGGACCGCGCCAGCCCCGAAGCTGGGGCCGTGCTCCGGTACTGCTGGATCCTCGGGCTGCTGGCGTCGATCGGCGCCCCGCTCCTGCGGGCCGATTCGTTCCCCGCCGGCTCCGGCCGCCTGGATTTCGCCAATGGCGGCGATGCCATCGCCGTCTTCACCTACCGCCCGCCGGCGGAGGCCGGGGGCCCGATCTTCGTGGCGTTCTCCGGCGGCGAGCGGGACGCCCGGGGCACCCGCGACAGCTTGATCGCGGCGGCGCGGCGCTTCCATGCGCTGGTCGTCGCCCCGCTGCTCGACGCGGAGCGGTTCCCCTACTGGCGGTACCAGCTCGGCGGCGTGGTCGATCCCGACGGCCACATCCATCCCCGCGCCGCGTGGACCTTCGCCCTGGTGCCCAGGATCGTCGATCACGTGCGCCGCCTGCTGGGCCGGCCGGGGGCGCCCTGCTATCTCATCGGCCATTCCGCCGGCGGCCAGTTCCTCGCCCGGTTCGCGGCGTTCTGGCCGACCGACGCCGTCCGGATCGTCGCGGCCAATCCCGGCTCGGACCTGTTCCCCTCCCGGGACCAGCCCTTCGGCTACGGGTTCGGCGGGCTGCCGACCCAGCTGGGCGACGACCGGGCGCTCCGCGCCTACCTCGCGGCGCCGCTGACCCTCTACCTCGGAACGGCGGACACCGCCCCGCGCCCCAGCTTCGACTCGAGCGCGGAGGCCATGCGCCAGGGGGAGAGCCGCCTGGCCCGGGGCCGCGCCTGCTTCGCGGCCGCCGCCGCGCTGGCCCGCGAACGGCGCTGGACCTTCGGCTGGAAAAAGGTCGAGGCGCCCGGCGCGGGCCACGACGAGTCCGCGATGTACGGCGCCGACGCGATGGCGGAGGCCCTGCTCGGCCCGCGCTAGCTGCGCGGGGCTATTTCGCGAAGAGGGGCTCGAACGCCCACCGCTTGCCGGAGAACAGGCCCCGGTCGCCCAGCTTGAGGTCCGGGATCACCAGCAGCGCCATGAAGGAAAGGGTCATGAATGGCGCCGGCAGCCGGCTCCCCAGCCGCTTGGCCAGGGCGTCGACCTCCCCGTAGGCCGCCGCCACCCGGTAGCCGTCGTCGGGGGACATCAGCCCCGCGATCGGCAGGGGCAGCACCCGCTCGCTCCCCCGCCCCACCGCCGCCACCCCGCCCCGGCGGCGGATCACCAGGTTTACCGCGGCCGCCAGCGAGGCGTCGTCCACCCCGACCGCGACGACGTTGTGGGAGTCGTGGGCGACGGAGGAGGCCAGCGCGCCCTCCCGCAGGCCGAAGCCGCGGACGAAGCCCACCGCGGCCGGGGCCGAGCGGGCGTAGCGGTTGACCACCGCGAGCTTGAGCAGGTCGCGGGCGGGGTCGGCCAGCGCCTCGCCGTCCCGGATGCGGGGCGCGAGGCGGATCCGCCCGGTGACCAGCTGGCCGGCCCGGGCCGTGATGACGTTGAGCTGGCCGGGACGGGCCGGCACCCGGAAGTCCGCCGGCGCGCGCGGGCGCGCGCGGAAGGCGTTGGCCAGCGGCGCCCGCCGGTGCGGGAGGAGGCTGCGGCCGTTCTTCGCCACCAGGCGTCCCCGCAGGTAGGTGCGGCGCACCCGCAGGCGCTTCCAGCCGCTGAAGACGATGAAGTCCGCCGGATCGCCCGGCCGGAGCAGGCCGACGTCCAGGCGGTAGTGACGGATTGGATGCAGGCTGGCGCAGGCGAGGACGTCGAGGCGGTCCGCGCCCGTGGCCAGGGCGCGGCGCACGTGGTGGTCGATGTGGCGGCGCGCCAGCTCGTCCGGGTGCTGGTCGTCGCAGCAGAACATGCAGCGGCCGGGGAAGCGCTTGAGCAGGGGCGCGAGCGCCGCGAAATTCTTCGCCGCCGATCCCTCGCGGATCAGGATCTTCATCCCCGCCGCGATCTTGTCGCGGGCCTCGGCCAGGGTGAAGCATTCGTGGTCGGTGGAGATGCCGGCCGCGGCGTAGGCCGCCGCCTCCGCCCCGCGCAGGCCGGGCGCGTGCCCGTCGACCGGCTTGCCCCGGCGGCGGGCCGCCGCGATCTTGGCCAGCAGGTCGGGGTCCCGCCGCAGCACGCCGGGAAAGTTCATCACCTCGCTGAGGTAGCCGACTCCGGGCTCGTCCAGCAGCGCCCCGACCGCCCGCGGGCCGAGGGTCGCCCCGGCGGTCTCGAAGGCGGTGGCGGGCACGCAGGGCGGCGCCCCCAGGCAGATCTTGAGCGGGGTCCGGCGGGCCTGCCGCAGCATATAGCGGACGCCGGCGGCCCCCAGCACGTTGGCGATCTCGTGGGGGTCCGAGATCGTCGCCACGGTGCCGTGGGCCACCGCCAGGCGCGCGAACTCGGCCGGCGGCAGCATCGAGCTCTCGATGTGGACATGGGCGTCGACGAAGCCGGGCGCGAGGTAGCGCCGGTAGCGCCGGCCCGGCTTGGGCACGATCCGCCGGATCACCCCGCCGGACCATTCGACGGCCCCGGGAAAGATCCGCCGGGCGGCCAGGTCCACGATGTTGCCGGCGATGCGCGCCACGGGCCCCAGGTGACCCGGGCGCCGGCCCTTTGGCAACGCTTCTTGCCAAAATCCGGGGGCCGTTCACACTGGAACGATATGCACTTCGAGAACCTGCAGCCCGGACTTTCCGCCCCTGTGCCGCGCCTGGACGATGACGACGAGGACGAGGAGGCGGCGCCCGAGGGCGCGGCCAAGGCCACCGCCGTCGGCCAGATCATCCAGAAGAAGTTCCTGGAGCAGCGGAAGATCTTCCTCTGGGGCGCGGTGACCGACGAGACCGCCAAGGACGTGACGGAGCGGCTGCTCTACCTCGAGGCCACGGCCCCGGGCAAGGAGATCAACTTCTACATCAACACCCCGGGCGGGTCCATCACCGCCGGCATGGCGATCTTCGACACGATGAAGCTGGTCAGCTCGCCGATCAACATCATCGTCACGGGCATGGCTGCCTCGATGGGCTCGATCCTGCTCAGCGGCGCGGCCAAGGGCCGCCGCTGGCTCTATCCCCACGCGCGCGTGCTGATCCACCAGCCCCTCATCTCCGGCCGCTTCATCGGCCCCGCCACCGACATCAACATCCAGGCGCAGGAGATGGAGAAGATCCGCGGGGAGCTGAACCAGATCCTCGCCCACGCCTCCGGCCAGCCGATCGAGAAGATCGCGCGCGACAGCGACCGCGACTTCTATCTCAACGCCAAGGAGGCCATCGCCTACGGGCTGGCCGACAAGATCGTCGAGAAGATCTAGCGTTGCCAGGGGGCGGGGAAGCCGCTTCGCTTCCCCCCGGCAATGGATTCTGCCCTCCCGGCCGCCCGCCCCGCGCGGGCGGCCCGGTAAACCGCTCCGCATCGGCGCTGATGACTCCTACCCGGCACCTGGATTCCTCGTCATGCGGCTCTATCTCCTGATTGCCCTCGGCGGCGCGCTCGGCAGCGTGCTGCGGTTCTTCATCAACGGCCTGATCACCCCCCACGTGGGCGACACCGACGCCTGGGTCGCGACCCTCGTGATCAACCTCACCGGCTCCTTCCTGATCGGCCTGATCTTCGGCCTGACCGAGCCGGGCACGGGCCGGATCTTCGCCAGCTCCGAAATCCGCCTTTTTCTCATGACGGGGGTGTGCGGTGGCTACACCACCTTCTCCTCCTTCAGCCTGCAGACGCTCAACCTGGTGCGCGACGGCTATGTCGCGAGGGCCGCCGCCAACGTCTCCAGCTCGGTCCTCTTCTGCCTCGTCGGCGTCTGGCTCGGGCACGCCCTGGCCACCTTGATCAACCAATCGCACTAAGCCCCCTCCCCATGGAACTTCCCGAAGACTCCCTGCTCCTGCGCATTTTCCTCGGCGAATCCGAACGCCACGAGCACGGCCCGCTCTACGAGGCGATCGTCAACCGGGCCCGGGCCTCCGGCCTCGCCGGCGCCACCGTGATCCGCGGCTCGATGGGCTTCGGCGCCAGCAGCCGGGTCCATTCCGCCAAGATCCTCCGGCTCTCCGACGATCTGCCGCTGGTGATCGAGATCGTCGACGCCGAGGACAAGATCCAGGCCTTCCTCCCGGTCCTGCGGGAGGTCATGGGCGGCGGGCTGGTGACCCTGGAAAAGGTCCGGGTCCTGCACTATCAGCCGGGCGCTAAAACGTAAACCCGACCCCGCCGAAGGCGGCGGTCCCGGGCTGCGGGTAGCCGCTGACCGGCTCGTAGCGCCGGTCGAGGGCGTTCTCCACCCGCGCCTTGAGGCTCAGCCGGCGGGTGAGCTGCCAGGCGGCGTAGACCCGGAAGACGGAGTAGCCCGGGTCGTCGACGGTGGCGAAGGTGAGCGCGTCGATGTCCGGGCGGTGCCCGACGTAGGCGCCCCCCACGCCGACGCTCCAGGCCCCGAAGCTGCGCCAGAGGTCTCCGCTGGCGCTGTTGCGCGGGCGGCGGAGCAGGTCGGTGCCCTCGGTCAGGTTGCGGGCCTGCAGGTAGGTGTAGGTGAGCTTGGCCTGGACGCCGAAGGCCAGCGTGGTCTTGAGCGAGGCCTCCAGCCCTTCCGTCCGGGCCCGGTCCACGTTGGCGGTGGTCGCGGGGAAGACGTTGAAGTCGTCGACGATCAGGCTGCTGTAGTCGGTGCGGAACCAGCTCACGCTCATCACCGTCGGGGTCGACGGCATGTAATAGTCAAAGCCGGCGTCCTCGCCCCGGGAGTGCTCCGGACTCACCCGGGGATTGCCGACGAAGAAGGCGCTCTGGCCGTAGAGGTCGAGGAAGCTCGGCGCGTTGAAGCCGGTGCCGTAGCTGGCCCGGAGCTTGAGCTCGCCGTCCGCCAGGAGCCAGGCGAGCGTGCCGCGGCCGGTGGTGGCGTCGCCGAAGGTGTTGTAGTCGTCCCGGCGGACCCCCCCGGTGAGGTGGACGTTGGGGAACGGGGTCCATTCGTCCTGGGCGTAGAGCGCGAAGAGGTTCTGGCTGCGGTCGATCGCGCCGAAGCCGTTGTCGAAGGTCGACTGCGCCTCGGCCGTCAGGCCGCCGGTCAGCTTGTTGTTCGCGGTCCAGATTCCGGTCACCTGCCAGTCGGCCACCGCGCGCCGATTCTTCACCGCCGCGTCGGCGGTGGGCTGGCCCGGCGCCGGGGTGTAGGTGTCGAAGCGCCGGTCCTGCCCCCCGAGCACGAGGTGGCTGGAGAGGTTCTCGGTCAGCCGGGCGTCGGCGAAGAGGGTGGCCAGCCAATTCCGCTCCCGCTCGTAGTCGTAGGGGTTGTCGGTGAACTCGTCGCCCGGATCGTCGTAGCGCTCGTCCAGGCCGCGGACGGTGGCCCCGACCGAGAGCACCGGCGAGAGCCTGTCGTCGAGCCGCAGCGCCAGGCTGCCGCTCTCGAAGCGGTTGTTGATCCGCTGGTTGTCGGTCCGGTTACCCGCCGCCTCGACGTTGTAGCCCCAGCCGCCCTCGGAGCCGTGGGCCGTGACCGTCCCGTCCACCGTGCCGAAGGAGCCCGCCTCGACGCCGACCGCGCCGGCGAAGGGCCCGGATCCCGGATTGATCCGGAGCGAGACCACCCCGCCGACCGCCTCGGCCCCGTAAAGGGTGCTCTGCGGCCCGCGGGCGATTTCGACGGTGTCGCCGGTGAAGACCCGGGCGCCGCCGAGGAAGTTGTTGTAGTCGGCGTTGGCGTCGTTCAGGCGGATGCCGTCGACCAGGAAGAGGGTCTGGTTGGAGTCGGCCCCCCGCAGGAAGAGGGAGGTGGTGGCGCCGGCCTGGCCGGTGGCGAAGGCGGGCGCGGCGGGCACCCCGCCGAGGGCGTCGGCCAGGGTCGAGAGCTGCTGGCGGGCCAGGTCCGATCCGGAGACGACCTCGATGTCGGTGCCGACGGTGGCGGCGGACTCGGGCAGCCGGGTGGCGGTCACGACCACCGGGACGAGCTGGGTCGGCACCGTCTGGGCGCGGAGGGCGGCGGCGGCGGCCAGGGCCAGCGGCGCCAGGAACCGCCGGAGGGACCGGCGGCGGGAGGAAACGATGTGGGTCATGGAATCACGCTTCATTTGGGCGATGAAGATTTCGCGGGCGGCGAGCGGGATGCGCGCCGGCGCGTGAGCCTTCCGGATCGGGTGTTCGGACTCCGCATTCCTCGGCCCGTTCCCACGGACCAGCCTCGCCTCCGCCTTCACCGGAGCTCGGGGAGCTCCGATTGGCCCTGCTCCCCCGCGGGCGGGGGATGGAGGTCTGTGATGCGTCACCGCAGCGCAACTGTGGCCGAATCTCACGGCCTTCCCCGGCGCCGGAAGGGGCGGGACAAAGAACGAGCCACTGCACCACGGCGCCCGCGCCCGCGCAACACTAAACATATCAATTTATTTCCATATGACGATATGATATCGTTTCGCCCTTTGACCCATTGCCCGCCAGCCTTTCCCTTTTCCCCGCGTGAACCCGCCTCCTGAAGCCCCCTCCTTCGCCGCGCTGCGCGAGCTCTTCGCGCGGCGGATCGCCGTGCTGGACGGGGCGATGGGCACGATGATCCAGACCCACCGGCTGACGGAGGCCGACTTCCGCGGGGCCCGCTTCCTGGCCCATGGCCACGACCTGCAGGGCAACAACGACCTGCTCAGCCTCACCCGCCCGGATATCATCGAGAAGATCCACGGCGAGTACTTCGCCGCGGGCGCGGACCTGGTCGAGACCAACACCTTCAACTCGAACTCCATCTCCCAGGCCGACTACCACACCCAGGCGCTGGTGCCGGAGCTCAACGCCGCGGCGGTGGCCGCGGCCCGGCGGGCCGCCCGGGCGGCCGAGGCCGCCACGCCGGGCCGGCGCTGCTTCGTCGCGGGGGCCATCGGCCCGCTCAACCGGACCCTCTCGATGTCGCCCGACGTCAACCGGCCCGACTACCGGGCGGTGAGCTGGGACCAGGTGGTCGCGGCCTACCGCGAGCAGGCGCGCGCGCTCATCGCCGCCGGGGCCGACGCGCTGCTGATCGAGACCATCTTCGACACCCTCAACAGCAAGGCGGCCCTCTTCGCCCTGGCCGAGCTCTTCGACGAGTTCGGCTTCCGGCTTCCGGTCATGGTCTCGGTCACGATCACGGATGCCTCGGGCCGCACGCTCTCCGGCCAGACGATCGAGGCCTTCTACGCCAGCATCGCCCACTCCCGCCCCTTCTCGGTCGGGATCAACTGCGCGCTGGGCGGGCGCCAGATGCGGCCCTACGTCGAGGCGCTGTCCGCGGTGGCGGCCTGCGCCACCACCTGCTACCCGAACGCCGGCCTGCCCAACGCCTTCGGGGGCTACGACGAGACCCCCGCCGACATGGCCGCCGTCCTGGGCGAGTTCGCGGACAACGGCTGGCTCAACCTGGTGGGGGGCTGCTGCGGATCGACGCCGGCCCACATCGCCGCCATCGCCCAGGCGGTGCGGGGGAAGAAGCCCCGGGCGATCCCCGCCCCCGCCCCGCTGATGCGCCTGAGCGGCCTCGAACCCCTGGTGGTGCCATGACCCGCGCCGCCGCGCAGTTCCTGCTCGTCGGCGAGCGCACCAACATCACCGGCTCGCCGAAGTTCGCCCGGGCGATCAAGGCCGGGGATTGGGACGCCGCGCTGGCCATCGCCCGCCAGCAGGTGGAGAACGGGGCCAACATCATCGACATCAACGTCGACGAGGCGCTGGTCGACGGCGAGGCGACGATGGCCAAGTTCCTCAACCTGATCGCGGCCGAGCCGGAAATCTGCCGGGTGCCGGTGATGATCGACTCCTCCAAGTGGAGCGTGCTCGAGGTCGGCCTGCGCTGCCTCCAGGGCAAGGGCATCGTCAACTCCATCTCGCTCAAGGACGGCGAGGCGGAATTCCTCCGCCGGGGCGAGCTGGTGCGACGCTACGGCGCCGCCGCGGTGGTGATGGCCTTCGACGAGCAGGGCCAGGCGGCCGACCGCGACTCCAAGGTCCGGATCTGCACCCGCGCCTACCGCCTGCTGACGGAGCGGATTGGCTTCCCCCCGGAGGACATCGTCTTCGACCCCAACATCCTCACCGTCGCCACCGGCATCGAGGAGCACAACAACTACGCGGTCGACTTCTTCGAGGCCGTGCGGGAGATCAAGCGCACCCTCCCCCACGCCAAGGTGTCCGGCGGGGTGAGCAACGTCTCCTTCTCCTTCCGCGGCAACAATCCGGTGCGCGAGGCGATGCACGCCGCCTTCCTCTACCACGCCATCGCCGCCGGCCTCGACATGGGCATCGTCAACGCCGGCATGCTGGGGGTCTACGAGGAGATCCCGGCCGAGCTGCGGGAGAAGATCGAGGACGTCCTGCTCAACCGCCGCCCCGACGCCACCGAGCGGCTGGTCGTCCTGGCCGACGCGCTCAAGGCCGCGGCCGCCCCGGCGGCGGCCGCCGGCGCCGCCCCGCCCGAGGCCTGGCGCCAGGGCACGGTGGAGGAGCGGCTCTCCCACGCCCTGGTCAAGGGCATCGACGCCTTCGTCGAGCAGGACACCGAGGAGGCCCGCCGGAACGCCGCCCGCTACCCGCGCCCCCTCAACATCATCGAGGGGCCGCTGATGGACGGCATGCGCGTCGTCGGCGACCTCTTCGGCGCGGGCAAGATGTTCCTGCCCCAGGTGGTGAAGTCGGCCCGGGTGATGAAGAAGGCCGTGGCCTACCTCACGCCCTTCATGGAGGAGGAGAAGCGGCGGCTGGCCGCCGCCGGCGGCGAGTCCCGAGCCAACGGCCGCTGCGTGCTCGCCACCGTCAAGGGCGACGTCCACGACATCGGCAAGAACATCGTCGGGGTGGTGCTGGCCTGCAACAACTACGAGGTCATCGACCTCGGCGTGATGGTCCCGAGCGAGAAGATCCTGGCCGCGGCCCGCGAGCGGCAGGCGGACGTGGTCGGCCTCTCCGGCCTGATCACCCCCTCCCTCGACGAGATGGTGCACGTCGCCCGCGAAATGAAGCGGGAGGGCTTCGCCCTGCCGCTACTGATCGGCGGCGCCACCACCAGCCCGGCCCACACCGCGGTCAAGATCGCCCCGGAGTACCCGGGGGGCGTGGTCCACGTGCTGGACGCCTCGCGCGTCGTCAATGTCGTGAGCTCGCTCCTCAATCCCGAGGCGAAGCCGAAATACCTCGCCGAGGTGGGGGCGAAGCAGGCCCGCCAGCGCGAGGAGTTCGCGGCCCGGCGGGCGCGCAAGCCGCTGCTCTCGCTGGCCACGGCGCGGGAGCGCCGCCAGCGCTTCGACTGGAACCAGGTGGACATCCCCCGGCCCGAGTTCCTCGGCACCCGCGCCTTCGAGGTGCCGCTGGAGGAGATCGTCCCGTTCATCGACTGGGGCCCGTTCTTCAGCGCCTGGGAGCTGCACGGGCGCTATCCCGACATCCTGCGGGACCCGACCGTCGGCGCCGAGGCGACCAAGCTCCTGGCCGACGGGCGGAAGCTGCTGGAGCGGATCGTGGCCGAGAAGCGCTACCGGGCGCGGGCGGTGATCGGCTTCTGGCCCTGCCGGGCGGCGGGCGACGACTTGGAGGTGTACGCCGACGAGACGGCGCGGGAGGTGGCCGCCACCTTCCACACCCTCCGCCAGCAGCTGGAGAAGCCGGCCGACCAGTTCAACCACGCCCTGGCCGACTTCATCGCGCCGAAGGACAGCGGGCGGCTCGACTACCTGGGCGGCTTCGCCGTGACCGCCGGGCACGGGGTCGAGGCCTTCGCGGCCGAGTTCCGCGGCGGCCACGACGACTTCTCGGCCATCATGGCCCAGGCGCTCGGCGACCGACTGGCCGAGGCCCTGGCCGAGCTGATGCACAAGCGGGCCCGCGACTTCTGCGGGTTCGGCCGGAGCGAGAACCTCACGGTGGAGCAGATGATCCGCGAGAAGTACCGCGGCATCCGCCCCGCGCCCGGCTATCCCGCCTGCCCCGACCACACGGAGAAGCCGCTGCTCTTCCGGCTGCTCGGCGCCGAGGCCGCCACCGGAATCGCGCTGACCGAGAGCTGCGCCATGACCCCGGCCAGCAGCGTCAGCGGGTGGTATTTCAACCATCCCGACTCGAAATACTTCGGCGTCGGCAAGCTCGGCCGGGACCAGGTGGAGGACTACGCCCGGCGCAAGGGCTTCAGCCTGGCCGAGGCCGAGAAGTGGCTCGGCCCCTACCTGGACTACGATCCCTGACCAGGATCAGGCCGGGGCGAAGCCGGGCACGGAGGCGGCCAGGCCCTCGCGCACGGCGCGAAGCATGGCGAAGGTCGCCCCGTCGTAGTGCCCGAGCGTGACGCCGTTCATCCGGCACTCGGCCGCGATGGCGATCCCCTCCCGGATCAGCGCCGGGGTCGCCTTCAGCCGCGTGCCGATGGCGGAGTGGATGGGAAAACCCGGCCCGAGCCTGCGGCGGATCTCGGCCAGGCGGGCCCGCTTGCCGGGCATGGCGGCGGGGTCGCCGGCCTGCTCGGTGTACTCCTGGATCCGCAGGGAATCCAGCTGCGGCCGCAGCCGCACGAGGTCCACGCCCCAGTCCTCGGGCCGGGCCATGTGCTGGCTGTAGCGGAGGTCGAGATCCGGTCGCACCCGCCGCAGGCCGGCATGGAGCTCGCGGTAGAACCCGGCGGTGGAGTCGAAGCGGAACGCGCGCCACTGCGAGAGCGCGGGCTCGGCGCGCGGGTCGCGAAGCAGGGCCGCCTGCACCGCGGCCAGGTCGAGGCCGCGCTCCGCCGCGGCCTTCCGGCAGGACGGGCAGAAGCAGCCCGCCCGCTCGGGGCCGCCCTGCTCGAAGGAGACGATGGCGGACTGCACGTAGTCGACCCGGTAGGACTCCGCCGCCTCGGCGAAGAGGGCGAGGGTGTAGGCGCGCACGTCCGGATGGTTGGGGCAGAGGGGGCGGAGCCAGGGCCGGACCCGCACGATCCCGCCCCGCAGGTCCCGGCAGGCGCAGTCGGCCAGCTCGCCCTCGGCCCGCTCGCGGTCCACCAGCGCGTGGGAATTCTCCATTCCGAGCCGCAGGCCGCGCCGGCGCGCGGCCTGCGCGAGGCTCTCCAGCCAGTCGGTGCCGCTCAGCCAGGCATGGTCGGAGAGCCGCGGCTTGATCCGGCCGTAGCGGCGCAGATCCGGGTGCCAGTAGCACCGGGCGTCCTCGGCCGTCCAGGTGGAGCGGACCGGATTGTGGGGAAAGACGCCCCCGCCCAGGGGCCGGCGCTCGGGATGCATCACCCCGATGAGGTAGACCGAATTGACCGCGGCCATCCCCTGGAGGTGGTCGAGCACCCGCTCCACCCCCTCGTCGTGCAGCTCCCAGGCGTACAGGCTGGCCGAGACCTCGAAGGGCCTCGCGGCCGAGCCCAGGGCCCTCGGCGCCAGCGCCGCGGCGGCGGCGGCACCGGCCCATTGCAGGAATTGGCGGCGGTCCAGCCCGGTCATTGCCCGGCAGGACGGTCGCCGCCGGGCAAAGGATGCACCCGCTCCACCCATTCGGCGACGGGGCGGCCGCCGCGGAGGTGCTCGGCGGCGATGCGGCGGCAGCGCTCCGGGGTGACCCCGCCGTACCAGACGCCCTCCGGATACACCACCATCCACGGCCCCTCCCGGCAGATCCGCAGGCAGGCGGCCTTGGTGCGCAGGACGGGCAGCCCGGCGGCGGCGATCTCCGCCTTGAGCGCCTCCCAGCTCGCGAGCCCCTGGTCGGGCGCGCAGCAGTCGGGACCGGCGCAGAGCAGCACGTGGCGCTGCGCCCCGGCCAGGCCGATTTTGGCGAAGCCGGCCGCCGACGGATCGAGGTCGGAGCCCATGCGTTTAATTCGTGACTTTCTTCGCGGCCCGGCGCGAATCTAATCGCCCGCCCGGACGTCCAGCCCCTCCCGAGCGCACCCAACCTATGAACCGACGCGAATTCCTCAAGACCGCCGCGGCCGGCACCGGCGCCGCCCTGGCGGGAACGCAGCTCCTGGCCCAGGCCGACGCGCCCGCCCCGAAGAAGGGGGAGACGCTGATCGGCATGCCGATCTGCATCCAGCCCCTGGCGGGCGGCGACCTCGACCGGATCCTCGCCGACATGCGGGAGAAGGCGGGGGTCAACGCGCTCTTCCCCTTCATCTACTCGCACGAGGAGCACCGGGCCGGCGTCTACGGCCCCAGCTTCCGCGGGGGCAACTACGGCATCCCGCACATGCAGTACTACAAGGACACGGTCCTGACCTACGAGGACATGCGGGCTCCCGAGTTCGGGAGCATGGACGTGCTGCAGCGCACGATCGACGCCGGGAAGAAGGCCGGGATCAAGGTCTTCCCCTTCGTCCTGGAGGACAACCACCGTCCCGCCATCGCCCACTGGGACAAGCTGGCGGAGGTCGATTTCCACGGGCGGCTGCAGCAGTACCCCTGCAAGAACAACCCGTACTACCACGGGTGGCTCACCGGCCTGGTCGAGGACTACGCCCGCTCCTACGAGATCGGCGGGATGATGTGGGGCGCGGAGCGCCAGAGCGGCTTCCTCAACGCCGCCGGCCTGGCGATGGGCGGCGGAGGGGACCCGGGCAAGGCCACCTGCTTCTGCGACTATTGCACGAAGAAGGCCAGGTCCGAGGGCATCGACCCCGAGCGCGCCCGCCAGGGCTTTATCAAGCTCGAGGCCTTCAACCGGGCCTCCAAGGCGGGAACCCGGCCCGCCGACGGCCACTTCGCCACCTTCTGGCGCCTGCTGCTGAACTACCCCGAGCTGCTGTACTGGGAGAACCTGTGGGTCCGGGGCCGCCACCAGATCCAGGCGGAGATGCACGCGCGGATGAAGTCCGCCAATCCGGCGCTGCCAATCGGCTGGCACATCTGGCAGAACATCACCTTCAGCCCCTTCCAGCGCGGCGAGGAGGACTACGGCGTGATGAAGGCCAACTCCGATTTCGTGCGGCCGGCGGTCTACGCCAATGCCGGCGGGATGCGGATGAAGGCCTTCGCCAACGCCGCCCACGGCGCCGTGCTCGGCGACCTCAAGGCCGGCGAGGCGCTGGCGCTCGTCTGCCGGATGATGGGATTCGAGGAGGCGCCCTATGACCGGCTCGCGCAGACCGGCCTCAGCGCCGGCTATGTGGAGCACGAGACGCGCCGGGCGGTGGAGGGGCTGGCCGGCAGCTCCGCCCAGGTCTGGCCCGGGATCGACATCGACGTGCCGGTCCCGGCCGGGCCGGGCGTCAGCCACTGCACCCCGGAAAGCGTGAAGGCCGAGGTCAGGGCGGTCTTCGCCGGCGGTGGCAAGGGCATCATCCTCTCGCGAAACTACATCGAGATGAAGCCGGAGAACCTCGCCGCGGCCGGCGACGCGCTGCGGGAGCTGGGGCTGATCTGAGGCCGACCGAGGCGCCGCTCTCGGCGGATCGCGACCCGCTTGAGGCCGGGGTCAATCAGAGCGCGGCGGTCGAACCGGGGCATTCCGCCTGCGCCGGTAGGTCGAGTCACGCGGTGCCCGCTGGTCGGATTTCAGCTGCGCCCGCTCCTCGTCGGTGAATACTCCACGGCCTTCCAAGGGAGCGAGCGAATCCAGCCATTCGCCGACGGTTTTGGCGATTGCCGAGAATCCTTCCGCACGGATTTGAATCCGCCCCATGGCCAATCCAGGTGTAGGTCCGGCCAAGCCCTGATCCGCCTCAGGCGAAGCTGCCGCCCTGGGTCAGCCCGAGCTCCCGGCGGCGCCGGCTCCGGTCGGCCCCGGCCGCGCGCTCGTAGCCGCTGCGGCGGTGCTCGGCCAGCGGATCGGCGGGGAGCCGGTTCTTCCGCCGCCAGGCCGCGAGGGCCGGCGTGACGTCGGTGAAGAAGGCCTTCTTCAGCTCCAGCTCGGCGCTGACCACGTCGTGGCGGTCCTGGAAGCGGCGCAGCCTCTCGTGGTCGACCAGCGCGGCCTTGGCGTAGAGCTCCTGCGCGATCACCACCGTCTGGATCGTGGCCTCGATCTTCGGCTTCTCGTTGTGCGACTGGTCGATCATGTAGGCGATCTCCGGCATGTCCCCGCGGTCCGCGGCGAAGGAGTGGATCTCGTGGAAGATGCGGAAGACCTGGTAGGGGTCGATCGAGCCCAGCGTCAGGTCGTCGTCGGCGTAGCGCCGGTCGTTGAAGTGGAAGCCGCCGAGCATGCCCTCGTCCAGCAGGAAGGCCACGATCTGCTCGATGTTCTGGCTCTGGTAGTGGTGGCCGGTGTCGACCAGCACCTTGGCGCGCGGGCCCGCCTTCCTCGAGAGCAGGTAGCTCATCCCCCAGTCGGCGATGTCGGTCGCGTAGAAGGCGGGCTCGAAGGGCTTGTACTCCACCAGCATGACCTGATCCCGCGCCATCCGCTCGTGGCAGGCGCGCAGGCAGGTCTCGAAGCGCTCCTTGCGGGCGCGGATGCTCTCCTGGCCCGGGTAGTTGGTGCCGTCGGCGAACCAGAGCGAGAGGTATTTGCTGCCGACCGCCTTGCCGATGGCGATGGAGTCGTAGCAGTGGCGCAGCGCCCGGCGGCGGACCGCCGCGTCGCTGTGGCCGAAGGAGCCCCACTTGTAGCACTGGTCCTGGAAGAGGTTCGGGTTGATCGCCCCGATCCGCACCCCGTGCTTGCGCGCCAGGCGCGCCACCGCCTTGGGATCCTCGCCCGGCTTGAAGTCCCAGAGCACGTGGACCGCGACCGTCGGGCAGCATCCCGTCATCCGGTTGACCTGGCCGGCGTCCGCCAGCTTGTCGTTCAGGTCGATCGCGGCGGCGTCCTGGAAGAACTTCCCGAAACGGGTGCCGGTGTCGGCGAAGCCCCAGGAGGGCGTCTCGATCTCGAAGGTCTCGAGCGCCTCGACGGCGCGGCGAAGGAGCTTGGGGGACATGGGACGGCCAATCTGGCCCCGGCCCGGCCCGATGTCAGGCGGGAAAAAATCAAACCGTCCGCGGCGGCTGCACCCCGAACCTGGCGGCCCAGGGCTCGAGCGATTCGAGGATGCCGGGGTAGAGCTCGACCCCGGCCGCCAGCTGCTCGGCCCGCCGGCGCAGCCCGCCCTCCCCCGGCAGCCGCACCCGCTCGAAACCCTCCCGCGGCGGGGCGTTGCGGCAGGCGGCGGCGAGCCAGGAGACCTGGCGGACGAAGTCCGCGGTGCCGCCGTAGGCGGCGGGGTCGAACACCTGGATGAAGACGTTGGCGGACCAGCCCTCCGATCGGTCGGCGCGGCCGTGGCCCGCCAGCCCGCCGGTGAGCGCCTCCACCAGGAGCCCCAGCGCGAAGCCCTTGTGGCCGTGGTCGGCGCCGCCCATCGGCAGGAGGGCGCCGGGCGGATTCCCGGAAATCGCCGCCGGGTCGTCGCTCAGGCGGCCCTGCCCGTCCACCGCCCACTTCCCCGGGAAGCGGCCGCGCTCGGCCTGCAGCCGCTTGGTCAGGCCGTTGGTCGTGATCGACATGGAGACGTCCAGCACCACCGGGGCCCCGTCCGTGGGCCAGGCCGCGGCGATCGGGTCGGGGGTGTAGACGCTGCGGCGCGCGCCATGCGGCGCCACCCCGCCGCCGCTCGGGTCCGAGCAGGTCAGCAGCGCCATCAGCCCCTGCTCCGCCAGCGGCTGCAGGTAGGCGGCGAGGCAGGCGATGTGGTGGCTGCGCCGGATCACCACGGTGGCGGTGCCGAGCCGGCGGGCGCGCTCCGCGGCCGCCGCCAGGCCCCTCCGGGTCAGCCAGGGCCCCGGCAGCCGGCGGCCGTCCCAGGTCAGCGCCGCGGGGCGGTCCGCCACGACGCGCGGCTCGCCCTCGCGAGCCATCGAGCCGTTTTCCAGCTCGCCCAGGTAGGGCGCGAGCAGCTGCAGGCCGTGGGTGGAGTGGCCCAGCAGGTCGCCCTCGACGAGGATTTCGGCCACGGCGGAGGACTTGTCGCCGTCGAGCCCCGCCCCCGCCAGCAGGGCGCGGGCGTACCCGACGAGGGCGGCGGAGGGAAAGCGGGCGCTCATCGTCCGGGGGCCGGCGTCCCGCGGCGGGGAAGTGCCGCCTCGAGCCGCAGCAGCAGCAGCGCGAAGAGCACCAGGCCGGCGCTCACCAGCACGAACCAGTCGCCGTGCCGCACGTAGAAGCTCTGCACCCCGGCCCAGCGGATGTCGCGGCTGACGTCGGCGGCCGCGGCCCCCCGGAAGTACACCGAATCGCCCTTCCCCTGCGTCATGACGAAGCGGATCCCGCCATACTCGTCGATCCATCCGCTCCAGCCGGCGTTGCCGCAGCGCAGCACCGGGCGGCGGGTCTCGACCGCGCGCAGGACCGAGCTGGCGGCGTGCTGGTAGGCCGCCCCCTCCTCGCCGTACCAGGCGTCGTTGGTCGGGACCACCAGGATGTCCGCGCCGGCCCGCACGCTGTCGCGGGCCAGGCCGGGGAAAATGTCCTCGTAGCAGATGAGCGGGCCGAAGGCCAGGGCGCCGCCGGGCAGCCGCACCACCAGCGGGTTCGGGCCCGAGCTCGGAGTGGGGTCGCCGGGCAGCGGCACGAACTTCCCGATCCAGCCCAGCAGGGGCCGCAGCGGAACGTATTCGCCGAACGGGACCAGGTGGCGCTTGGCGTAGGTCTCGGGCTGGACGCCGGTGTCGGGCGCGACCACCACCGCGACGTCATCCCAGGCCTCGCGCGCGGTGCCGGCGTTCTCGGACTGGACGGTGCCGATCAGGAGCGTGGCGTGGGTCTGGAGGGCGAGCGACTCCACCCAGGCCCGCGTGGCGCCGTCGTCGCGCACGCCGTAGGGCGTGGCCGATTCCGGCCAGAGCACGAGGTCGGAGCCGCTCGCGGCCTGCCGGGTCAGGGCGGTCAGGGTGCGCTCGATTCCGGGCGCGTCAGCCGGGTTCCACTTCAGGGTCTGGGGGATGTCGGGTTGGACGAAGCCGATCCGCGCCACGGTCCGCTGGTAAAGCCGGCGGTCCTTGGACTCGACCGTGATCAGGCAGAGGCAGCCGAGCAGCACCAGCAGCGAGAGCATGAACTCCTGGCTACGGCGCTGGAAGAGGCTCTTCTCATGCTCGCGGAAGAGCCGGTGGGCGTAGGCGGCGAAGCCGATGTTGACCAGGATGAGGATGAAGGAGACGCCGTAGGCGCCGGTGAAGCTGGCGACCTGGAGGACGCTGGTCCCCTTGCCCAGGCTCTGGCTGGCGGCCAGGGGCAGCCAGGGGAAGCCGGTGATGAACCAGGTGCGGGTCCATTCGACCAGGACCCAGGCCCCGGCCAGGCCGAGCTGCGCGGCCAGCCGGACGGGGTTGGCCCGGCCGAGGAAGCGCGGCATCGCCCACCAGACCGCGAGGTACCAGACGCCGACCCAGGCTCCGACGAAGGGCCCGAGCAGGAGCCAGCCCACCCAGGTGACGTGCCGCAGCCAGGCGAGCAGCACGGTCCAGGCCACCGCCTGGGCGGCGAACATCGTCCAGGCGAAGACCTTCAGCCGCGGCCGGCTGTAGGCCCAGAAGATGGCCGGGAGGGCGAAGACGTAGGCGTACTCCGCCGCATGGTAGGGCGGGAACGAGAAGACCGTCAGGACGACGGTGGAGAGGAAGACGCTGAGCGGCACCAGCCACGGGGCGTGCTCCCGGTAGAACGAGGGCTGGGGGGCGAAGGGGTCCACCCGGTCAGGCGCCGTGGCAGTGCTTGTACTTCTTGCCGCTGCCGCACGGGCAGGGATCGTTGCGGCCCACCTTGGGGGTGTCGCGGCGCACCGTCACCTTGGGCAGCTGGATCTCGGCCGGCGGGGGCTGGCCGTTGGGGGCGCCGGCCGGCGGCGCCGGAGGCGCGGCGGACGCGGCGGGGGCGTTCTCCGGGCCCTCGGTCCGGGCGCTGCGGGCGAGGATCGCCAGCATGTTCTCGAACGACTCGAGGTTGGAGGCGCTGCGGAACAGGCCGGTGCAGATCTGCAGCCGGACGTTGTTCATCAGCTCCTCGAAATACTTGTAGGCCTCGCCCTTGTACTCGACCAGCGGGTCCTTCTGGCCGTAGCTGCGCAGGCCGATGGAGCGCCGCAGCTCCTCCATCTCGGTCAGGTGGTCCTGCCAGTGGCGGTCGATGGCGTTGATCACCACGTAGCGCTCCAGGCCGCCCAGGGCCTCGGGCAGCTCGACGGACTCCTTCACCGCGTAGGCCCGGCGGATCTTCTCCAGGATGAGCCCGGCCAGCGCGTCCGAATCGTCGCCCGCCAGCTCCTCCGCCCGGAGGGTGACGGGAAAGTGGGAATTGACCCAGCCGACCAGGCTCTCGATCGCGGCCGGGACCGCCCCGCCCTTCTCGCCGAAGCCGGCCGAGGCCAGGCGGTTGAGCAGCTCCTCCTCGATCTGCTCGAAGATGATGTCCTTGGAGCGCTCGGCGTGGATCGCGGCGTTGCGGATCCCGTAGACCACCTCGCGCTGCTGGTTGAGCACGTCGTCGTACTGCAGCAGGCGCTTGCGGGTCGCGAAGTGCTGCTGCTCGACCTTCTTCTGCGCCGACTCGATCGAGCGGTTGAGCCAGGGATGCTCCAGCTCCTCCCCCTCCTGCATCGAGCCCTCCATCAGGCGCGAGGCGAGGTTGCCCTGGAGGAACAGCCGCATCAGGTCGTCCTCCAGCGAGAGGAAGAACTTGGTCAGGCCGGGGTCGCCCTGGCGCGAGCAGCGGCCGCGCAGCTGGCGGTCGACGCGCCGGGACTCGTGCCGCTCGGTGCCGATGACGAAGAGCCCGCCCGCCATCTTCGCGTCCGGCCGCAGGTTCATCACCCGCGCCGAGTCGCTGTCGGAGTCGATCGTCCGCGTTTCCCCGGTGGTCGGGTCGGTCAGGGTGTAGACCAGCACCCCCTTCTTCGAGGGATGGGGCTGGTGGCTCACCTTGAACTTCACGCCCTCGCCCAGCTTGATGTCGGTGCCGCGCCCGGCCATGTTGGTCGCGATCGTGACCGCGCCGCGCAGCCCCGCCCGGGTGACGATCTCGGCCTCCTGCTGGTGGAACTTGGCGTTGAGGACGGTGTGGACGATGTTGGCCCGCTTGAGCATGCGGGAGAGGACCTCGGAGGACTCGACGCTGGTGGTGCCGACCAGCACGGGCTGTCCGCGGCGGTGGGCGTCCTCGATCTCGCGGACCACCGCGTTGTACTTGTCGCGCCGGGTCTTGAAGATCGAATCGTTGCGGTCCACCCGGATGCAGGGGCGGTTGGTGGGGATGACCTGGACCGCGAGCTTGTAGATCTCGTTGAACTCCGTCGCCTCGGTCTCGGCCGTGCCGGTCATCCCGGCCAGCTTGTCGTACATCCGGAAGTAGTTCTGGATGGTGATGGTGGCGTAGGTCCGGGTCTCGCGCTCGATCGCCACGCCCTCCTTCGCCTCCACCGCCTGGTGCAGGCCGTCGGACCAGCGCCGCCCCGGCATGACGCGGCCGGTGTTCTCGTCCACGATCAGGACCTTGCCGTCGGGCGTGACGACGTATTCGACGTCCTTCTCGTAGAGGGAGTAGGCCCGCAGGAGCTGCGAGATGGCGTGGATCTCCTCCGAGATGTTGGCGTAGCGCTGCTGGGCGGCCAGCTTGGCCGCCTCCCGCTGCTCCGCGCCCATCTGCGCGTCCTTGTCCAGGTCGGAAAACTCGGTGGCGAGGTCGGGGAGAACGAAGGCGTCGGGATTGTCCGGCCGCAGGTGGTTGCGCCCGATCTCGGTCAGGTCCGCCTGGTGCTGGCGCTCGTCGATGACGAAGAACAGGTCCTCCTTCAGCCGGTAGAGCTGGTCCTTGTTCATGTCCGAGTTGATCTCGGTCTCGAACTTGTCGAGCTGCTTGCGCCACTCGGGATTCTCCATCAGCCGCAGCAGGAGCTTGTTCTTGGGCGAGCCCATCTTGACCTGGAGCAGCTTGCGGATCGCCGCCGTCCGGTCCTCGGAGGAGAGGTTCGGCTTCTCCAGCAGCTCGCGGGCCTCCCCCGCCAGCTTGTTGCCGAGCCGGGTCTGGTCGTTGACCAGCCGGTCGACGCTCGGCCGCAGGCGGGTGAAGGGCTGCTCGCGCTCGATCGGCGCCGGGCCGGAAATGATCAGCGGGGTCCGCGCCTCGTCCACCAGGATCGAGTCGATCTCGTCCACGATGCAGTACCAGTAGTCGCGCTGGACCTGGTCCTCCCGGCGCGTCGCCATGCCGTTGTCGCGCAGGTAGTCGAATCCGAATTCGCTGGCCGTGCCGTAGGTGATGTCGCGGTTGTACATGTCCCGCCGGAGGGCGGGGGCCATCTGCTGCTGGATGCAGCCCACCGAGACGCCGAGGAAGCTGTAGAGGTAGCCCATCCACTCCGAGTCGCGGCGCGCCAGGTAGTCGTTGACCGTGACCAGCTGGGTGTTCCGCTGCACCAGCGAATTGAGGTAGAGGGGAAGGGTCGCGACCAGCGTCTTGCCCTCGCCCGTCGCCATTTCGGAGATTTTGCCCTGGTGCAGCGCGATTCCGCCGATCAGCTGCACGTCGAAGTGGACCATGTCCCAGGTGAGCTCATGGTCGCAGACCACGATCTTCCTGCCCACCAGCCGGCGGGCGCCGTTCTTCACCACCGCGAAGGCCTCGGGCAGGATCTGGTCGAGGGTCTCGCCCCCCTCCTTGAGCCGGCGCCGGAATTCCTGGGTCTTGGCCTGGAGCTGTTCGTCGGTCAGACCCTGGTAGGATTTCTCCAACTCATTGATCCGGACGACGATCGGCTTGGCGGCCTCGAGGAATTTGCGGTAGTGCCGGCCCGCAAACGGCTTGAACAGCATCTCTAGCATGAAAAGGGGAAAAATGATAGGGCCCGCCGGGGGGTTGGCAAACGGATTAGCGCCCGCCCCTCCGATGGTTGCCTGGAACCATCCCGGCCGGCCGGGGCTCCCGCCGAACGGGCGCAGCCCACCACGCCAGCCGGCGCTCCTTCCGGGCGGAAACCGCCCCATGGCGCGGCCCCTCAACCATTAGCAGCCGGGGCGCCCCGGCTGGCATGGGGGCGGCTGGCATGAGGCTCCCGGAAACCGCCCGGCACCCACTCTCTCCACCCCTCCGGGCGTAGTCAAAAGACCCGAACGCTTTATACTCGTCCCTACGGATTCCCCTATGAAAACCGCCGTCGCCCTCCTCCTCCTGCTCCTGCCGGCCGCCGCCCGAGCCGACCACGTCGACTTCGTCACCATCAGCGCCAGCGCCTCCAAGGCCTACGACCAGCAGCGCTCCGCCTCCGCCGGCCCGAAGGTCCAGAGCTATGTCCTCTACCAGGGAAAGTATTTCGCCGGCGGCACCCGCGATCCCTCCATCGACCATTTCACCTTCAAGCAGATCGCCGAGGAACTCGCGCCGACCCTGGCCCGCCAGAACTTCCTTCCCGCCCGCGAGGCCCGCGACGCCAAGCTGCTGATCGTGGTCAACTGGGGCACGACCCAGGAGGACTACAGCGCCGAGACCTACAATCCGGAGTACCAATTCGCGCTGCAGCAGGAGCAGGACGACGTCCAAAGCGACGAGACCTCCGGCGATCCGCTGGTGCAGCCGGCCCTCGGCTTCGACGCCGCCAACGACCGGACGCGCGCCCTTTCCTCGATGTCGGCCCAGGAGCAGAACGCCCGCCTGCTGGGCTACAACGCCCAGCTCCGGAAGGAGGAATGGCGCTCCTGGCGTGCGCCGATAATGGGCGCCGACGAGCTCGCCCACCGCACGGACCTGGTGGAGGAGCGCTACTTCGTCATCCTGCAGGCCTACGACTACCAGGACATCCTCCGCCACCACGGGAAGGGCGAACCCAAGGCCCAGCCCAAGCCGCTGTGGGCGATCCACATGAACGCGCGCGCGGTCGGCAACAACTTCACCCAGGCGCTCCCGGCCATGGCCCGCGTGGCCGCGGCCTACTATGGCAAGGGGCTGGACGGGCTGGCGACCGAGCAGACCGACTTCGACGCCAGCGAGCGCGTCACCATCGGCGCGACCCGGGTGGTCGGCGAGGAGAAGCAGCCCTAGACCCCGCCGGCGGTCGGCGCCGCGTTAGACGCGCCCGCGGAAGTACTCGATCGTCCGCTTCAGGCCCTCTTCCAGCGAGACCTTGGGCTCCCACTTCAAGACGGAGCGCGCGAGCGAGATGTCGGGGCGGCGCTGCTTCGGGTCGTCGGAGGGCAGCGGCTTGTGCACGATCCTGGATTTGCCGCCGACCAGCTTGAGGGTGAGCTCCGCCAGCTGGAGCATGGTGAACTCGCCCGGGTTGCCCAGGTTCATCGGCCCGACCGTCTCGGTCTGCGCCATGAAGCGGAGGAACCCCTCGATCAGGTCGTCGACGTAGCAGAAGGAGCGCGTCTGCTTGCCGTCGCCGTAGATGGTGATGTCCTCGCCCCGCAGCGCCTGGACGATGAAGTTGGAGACCACCCGGCCGTCGGCCTCGTGCATCCGCGGCCCATAGGTGTTGAAGATCCGGATCACGCGGATATCGACCTTGTTCTCGCGGTGGTAGTCGAAGAAGAGGGTCTCGGCGCAGCGCTTGCCCTCGTCGTAGCAGGAGCGCTTGCCGATGGGATTGACGTTGCCCCAGTAGGATTCCGGCTGGGGGTGGACGTGCGGATCGCCGTAGACCTCGCTGGTGCTGGCCTGGAAGACGCGGGCGCGCACCCGCTTGGCCAGGCCCAGGCAGTTGATCGAGCCCATGACCGAGGTCTTGATGGTCTTGATCGGATTGTACTGGTAGTGGGGAGGCGACGCGGGGCAGGCCAGGTTGTAGATCTGGTCCACCTCGAACTTGAAGGGGTCGATCACGTCGTGCCGGACCAGCTCGAAGCCCGGCTTGTCCATCAGGTGCGCGATGTTCACGCGCCGGCCGGTGAAGAAATTATCGAGGCAGATCACCTCGTGGCCTTCCTTCAGCAGCCGCTCGCAGAGGTGCGACCCGAGAAATCCGGCGCCGCCGGTTACAAGTATCCGCATGGCAGGAAGAAGTGAAACAACGACGGACCGATTTGGCGAGCCTCAGTTCCCGCCCTCGTAGCGCGCGATCCAGGCCCGGTGCCAGGGGCCGAAGTCGCCGGCCTCGATGTGGCGGCGCGCCTGCGCCATAAGGTCCAGGAAGAAATGGAGGTTATGGATCGTGAGGAGGGTGCCGGCCAGCATCTCCCCCGCCAGGACGAGGTGCCGGAGGTAGGCCCGCGAAAAATGGCGGCAGGTGTAGTTGTCCAGCCCCTCGACCAGGGGCGCCGGATCGGCGCGGAAGCGCTCGTTGCGCAGGTTCACCGGCCCGGCCGGCGTGAAGGCGAGGCCGTTGCGCGCGACCCGGGTGGGCAGCACGCAATCGAACAGGTCCACCCCCAGGGCGACCATCTTCAGCAGCTGCGGCGGCGTGCCCAGGCCCATGGTGTAGCGCGGCCGGTCGGCCGGGAGGAAGGGCGCGGTCGCCCCCACCTGCTTGAGCATCTCCGGCTCGGGCTCGCCCACGCTGACCCCGCCGATGGCATAGCCGGGGAAGTCCAGCGCCGCCAGGGAGGCGGCGGCCTCCCGGCGGAGGTCGTCGAAGGTCGAGCCCTGGACGATGGCGAAGAGATGGTGGCCGGCGGCGAGGAAGCCGCTGTCCTCCGCGATCCGGCGGCAGTCCCCCGCCCAGCGCCGCGAGCGCTCGACCGCCGCGGCGCAGGCCCCGCGGGAGCAGGGCCAGGGCGGGCACTCGTCCAGCACCATGGCGATGTCCGAGCCGAGGTTGGCCTGGATCTCCATCACCTCGCGCGGACCGAGGAAGAGGCGGGCCCCGTCCAGGTGGGACTGGAACGCCACGCCGTCCTCCCTGACCTCGCGCAGCTTGGCCAGGCTGAAGACCTGGAAGCCGCCGCTGTCGGTGAGGATCGGCCCGTCCCAGCCCATGAAGCGGTGGAGGCCGCCCAGCTCGCCCACCAGCGCGCTGCCGGGGCGAAGGTTCAGGTGGTAGGTGTTGCCGAGGATGACCTGGGCTCCGATTTCCCGCAGGTGGGCGGGCGTCACCGCCTTGACCGTGCCTTGGGTGCCGACCGGCATGAAGATCGGGGTCTCGATCTCGCCATGGCGGGTCCGCAGCCGCCCCCGGCGGGCGGCGGTCGCGGTGTCGGTCTGGAGCAGGGTGAAGGCCCCGGGCATGACGGGCCAGCCTCGGGCCCGGGGCGTCCCGATGCAATCTCCCTTGCGGCCGGCTACGGCGCCGGCCGGGAACCCTCCCCTTCCCGGAGCTCGCGCGCGGCCGCCACCAGGTTGAGGAGGGCGGCCTTCACCTCGCCCCAGCCGCGGGTCTTCAGGCCGCAGTCAGGGTTGACCCAGAGGTTCGCGGCCGGAAGGACCGCGGCGGCCCGGCGCAGGAGGCCCGTCATCTCCGCCACGGCCGGAACGCGCGGGGAGTGGATGTCGTAGACGCCGGGCCCGATCTCGTTCGGGTACCTGAAGTTCGCGAACGCCTCCAGCAGCTCCAGGTTGGAGCGGGAGGTCTCGATCGTGATGACGTCGGCGTCCATCGCCGCGATCGCCTCGATGATGTCGTTGAACTCCGCGTAGCACATGTGGGTGTGGATCTGGGTGTCGTCCCGCACCACCGCCGCGCTGAGGCGGAACGCATCCACCGCCCACCGGAGGTAGGCGTCCCAGTCGGCCCGCCGCAGGGGCAGGCCCTCGCGGATCGCGGGCTCGTCGATTTGGATGGCGGCGATGCCCGCCCGCTCCAGGTCGGCGACCTCCTCGCGCAGCGCCAGCGCGAGCTGGAAGGCGGTCTCGCTCCGCGGCTGGTCGTTGCGCACGAAGCTCCACTGCAGGACCGTGACCGGTCCGGTGAGCATGCCCTTCATCGGCCGGGGGGTGAGCGACTGGGCGTAGGCCGACCACCGCACCGTCATCGGGCGGGGCCGGGCCACGTCGCCGAAGATGATCGGCGGCTTCACATAGCGGGAGCCGTAGCTCTGGACCCAGCCGTTCTCGGTGAAGGCGAAGCCCTCCAGCTGCTCGCCGAAGTATTCGACCATGTCGTTGCGCTCGAATTCGCCGTGCACCAGCAGGTCGAGGCCCGCCTCCTCCTGGAAGCGGACGCAGGCGGCGGTTTCCGCCTCCAGGAACCTCTCGTAGTCCGCATCGGGCAGCTCGCCCTTCCTCCATCTGGCCCGCGCGGCGCGGACAGCCTCGGTCTGGGGGAAGGAGCCGATCGTGGTCGTCGGAAACGGCGGGAGCGCCAGGCGCTTCCGTTGCTCGGCCTGGCGGCGCGCGAAGGGCGAGCGCCGGTTGAGGTCGCCGGGGGCGACGCGCCCGACCCGGGCCTTCACCTCGGCCCGGTGGATCCGGCCGCTGGCGCGCCGCGAGCGGGCGGCCGCCTCGTTCGCCGCCAGCAGGGCCGGCCGGGCCGCGCCCGTGAGAGTGTCCCGGAGCGTCACGACCTCCGCGAGCTTCTCCTCCGCGTAGGCGAGCCAGCCCTTCAGCTCCGCGTCCAGCTTGCCCTCGTGGCGGAGGGTCACCGGCACGTGCTGCAGGGAGCAGGAGGGAGCGATGAGCAGCCGGTCCGCGCCGAGCTGGGCCGCCGCCTTCTGCAGCAGCGGCTTGGCCGCCGCGAAGTCGGCGCGCCAGATGTTGCGGCCGTCGACGATCCCGAGGGAGAGCCGCAGGTCCGGGCGGAGGCCGCGCAAGACCGCGTCGAGCTCCTCCGGCGCGCGCACCAGATCGACATGCAGCGCCCGCACCGGGAGGGCCAGGAAGGCGTCGAGGTTGTCGCGCAGGCCGCCGAAATACGCGGCGACCAGGAGCTTCAGCCCCGGCGCCGCCTGCGCGAGCGCGGCATAGGCGTCCGCCAGGCATTGCTTCTCCCCGGCGGTGAGATCGAGGGCGAAGATCGGCTCGTCGAGCTGGACCCATTCGGCGCCGAGGGCCGCCAGCTTCCGGAGAATCTCGGCGTACACCGGCAGCAGCCTCGGCAGCAGCTGGAAGCGGTCGAAGGACGGCGCCCGAGGGTCCTGGACCTTGCCCAGCTTGAGGTAGGTGACCGGGCCGATCAGGCAGGGCTTGGTCCGGATGCCCAGCGCCAGCGCCTCGGAGAATTCGTCGAAGATTTTGGGGGAGGAGAGCTTGAAACCGGTCTCCGCGAGGAACTCCGGGACGAGGTAGTGGTAGTTGGTGTCGAACCACTTCGTCATCTCGCTCGCGTAGGTGGCGGCGGCCGGCTGGCAGGCGGCGCAGCCGCAGGGGACGTTCTCGGCGTGGGCGGCCTTGGGCCGGACCCCGCGCGCGATGGCGAAGCGGGTGTCGAGGTCGACTTCCCCGCCCCGCCACCCGAAGCGCGGAGGGACGTTGCCGACCAGGCAGCTGAGGTCGAGCATCTGGTCGTAGAAGCTGAAGTCGTTCGAGGGGATCAGGTCGATCCCGGCCTGCTGCTGGGCCAGCCAGTGCTGCCGCCGCAGGGCACGGCCGGTCTCCTCCAGTTCGGCGCGGGTGATTTTTCCCTGCCAGTAGGCTTCGGTGGCTTTCTTGAGTTCCCGTCTTTCCCCGATGCGGGGATAGCCGAGGGTGTGGGTGGGAATCTGGGTCGTGCTCATGGAGTCCGTCATTCGGGCGATGCAGGAGGTTGCGGTTGATGAAGCCGTGCCGGGTGTCCGGACTCCGAGTTTGCGCCGGCGGGCGAAGCCCGCCGGCTCCTGACGCCCTCGCCTTGGCCGCAGCGGGGCTGCGGCTGTGCTTTGCTCCCTCCGGTGTTCGGCCGGTTCAGGATGGGCGCCGGTGGCTCGATACCGTAGCGCGACTGTGGCCGGTTCCCACGGCCTTCCCCGTCCGCAGCGGCTTCGCATGACCCCGCGGGGGGCCATGGTGGGAAAGAACGCCGCAGGAGAAGGCGCCGCGCGGCCCGAGTCCAGACAAAACGTATCATCATATACATATTTATTGATATGTCATGGCGGACGTCCTACTTCGGCGGCATTGACCCAGGGCCGCGGCGGGGGTTTAATGTCCGGAAGTGCTCCTGGTCATAGACAACTACGACTCCTTCACCTACAACCTGGTCCAATACTTCGGCCAGCTGGGGGTGGAGCAGCGCGTCTTTCGGAACGACGAGATCACCCCGGAGCAGGCCCTGGCCCTCAAGCCCGAGCGCGTCATGCTCTCGCCCGGGCCCTGCTCGCCCCGGGAGGCGGGGGTCACGCTCGACATCATCCGCGCGTTCGCCGGGAAGAAGCCCATCCTCGGGGTCTGCCTCGGCCACCAGGCGATCGGGCACTATTACGGGGGCAAGGTGGTGCGGGCCGGCCGCCTCATGCACGGCAAGACCTCCCCGATCCTCCACCGCGACACCGACCTCTTCCGCGGGCTGCCCCAGGGCTTCCCGGCGACCCGCTACCACTCGCTCCTGGTCGAGCGGGCGTCGTTCCCGGCCGAACTCGAGATCACGGCGGAGACGGCCGAGGGCGAGGTGATGGGGCTGCGCCACCGCCAGCTGCCCATCTGGGGGGTGCAGTTCCATCCCGAGAGCATCGCCACCGAGGGGGGCATGAGCCTGCTCAAGAACTTCCTGGAACTGAACTGACCCGGCCGTTTCCCACCTGCTGCCATCCCCTGAGCCATGCGCTGCCCGAAGTGCACTTCCATCGAGGACAAGGTGACCGACTCCCGCATCAGCAAGGAGGGCAACACCATCCGCCGCCGGCGCGAGTGCCTGGAATGCGGCCACCGCTTCAGCACCACCGAGACCCTGATCCGCGACGGCATGACGGTGGTCAAGCGCGACGGCCGGCGGGAGGAGTTCGACCGGGAGAAGCTGATCCGGGCGGTCCGGGCGGCCTGCCACAAGCGCCCGATCGACCTCGAGCAGGTCTCGATGCTGGTCGAGGACGTGATCGACGCCCTCGAGGCCCAGTACGAGGCGGAGATCCCCTCCGCCGCGGTGGGCGACGCGGTGATGCAGCGGCTGCGCAAGATCGACCAGGTGGCCTACGTCCGCTTCGCCAGCGTCTACAAGGAATTCCGGGACGTCTCGGAATTCATGCAGGAGATCAGCTCGCTCGAGAAGAAGGACAAGCCGCGGTGAACGGATGAACGGCCCCGAGCGCGAGGAGCTGCGGCGCCTGCATTTCATCAACGCGCTCTTCTCGCGCGTGACCGGGCACGATCTCTACCTGGCGCACCAGATCAAGGCGGCCATCGCCTTCAGCCTGGCCGAGCTCGAGGCCCGGGTCGCGGCCGAGCCGCAATCCGGCGCCGCCTACGAGGCCGCCTTCAGCGCGGCGGCCGCCCAGCTGCTGGAGAAGTTCTGCCGCGGCCTCCCCCGCCACGGCTTCTTCCACTGGGACGCCGCCAGCACCCTCCACGCCGCCACCCCCCTCTTCGCCCGGGCCGAGCTCATGGGCGGCCTCAAGCAGCTCGCGCCCTACCCGGAATCCACCCTGCTCATCACCAACCTGCGCCCCGCCCTGCTCCCCCCCGAGCGCCGGGCCACGGCGAAGCGCGTCCGGGAGTACGACGAGGCCCTGGCCTTCATCCGCCAGCTCGCCGCCGAGCGGACCACGCGCAGCGCCCGCCTGCAATTGCTCTTCCTCTGACCCGGGGGAAGGCTACGCTCCGGCCATGCACCGGATCTCGCTGCAGGAGAAGTTCGAGGGCTTCAGCGACCATTGGAACCCCCGGCTCATCGCCGAGCTGAACGGCCAGCACGTGCGGATCGTCAAGATCCAGGGCGAGTTCGTCTGGCATTCCCATGCCGCGGAGGACGAGCTCTTCCTCGTGGCCCGGGGATCCTTCCGGATGGAGTTCCGGGACCGGGCGCTCGAGCTGCGCGAGGGCGAGATGCTGGTGGTCCCCCGGGGGACCGAGCACCGGCCGGTGGCCGAGCAGGAATGCTGGATCGTGCTCTTCGAGCCCGCCGCGACCGTCAACACCGGCTCGGCCGGCGGCGAGCGCACCCGCGCGCCCCTCCGCGCCTAACCCCTCTCCGCCATGCCCACCCTCTTCGAACGCATCATCGCCCGCGAAATCCCCGCCCGGATCGAGCACGAGGACGAGCGCTGCATCGTGATCCACGACATCCAGCCCAAGGCTCCCGTGCACCTGCTGATCATCCCCAAGCAGCCGATCGCGAAGCTGGCCGAGGCGCAGGCGGCCGACGAGGGCGTGCTCGGGCACCTCCTGGTCACGGCCGGCGCGGTGGCGCGGAAGCTCAACCTCGAGCGGGGCTTCCGGCTGGTGGTCAACCAGGGGCCCGACGCGTCCGAGACCGTGCCCCACCTCCACGTCCACCTCCTCGCCCGGCGCCAGCTGGGCTGGCCGCCCGGCTAGGCGCGCCTGCCCGCGCGCGGATCCGCCACGCGGCCCCGGGCCGGCGGGGGCGCCAGGCCGTCAAGGTAGGCGATCTCGCCCAGCAGGTCCTCCACCCGGCTCAGCAACGCGGCGCCGCCGCGGATCAGCCGGTGGCAGCCCGCGCTGGCGGCGGCGTCGATCCGGCCCGGCACGGCGAAGAGCGGCCGGCCCTGCTCGCCGGCGAAGCGGGCGGTGATCATCGCGCCGCCGGAGGCCCCGCTTTCCGCCACGACCACGGCCCGGCTGAGGCCCGCGATGAGGCGGTTGCGCTGGGCGAAGGCGGGGCGGCTGGGCGGGGAGCCGAGCGGAAATTCCGAGACCACCGCGCCGGACTCGGCGATGCGCCGGTGCAGGCCGCGGTGCTCCGGCGGATAGGTCCGGTCCACCCCGGTCGCGACCACCGCCACCGTAACGCCGCCCGCGGCGAGCACCCCCTCGTGGGCGGCGGCGTCGATCCCCCGCGCCAGTCCGCTCACCACGCAGTAGCCGAGGCGGGCGAGCTCGCCCGCCAGGGCCCGCGCCACGCCGAGCCCGTAGGGGCTCGCCTGGCGCGCGCCGACGATGGCGACGGCGGGCCGCTCGAACCCGTGGCGCCCCTGCCGGTAGAGCCCCAGCGGCGGATCGGCGATCCGGCGCAGAAGCCCCGGGTAGGCCGGGTCCTCCCGGCCGATGAAATCCGCGTTTTCGGCCGCGAGACGCGCCTCCGCCCGCGCCAGGTCGACGTGCCGCCGCCATTCGGCGAGCGCCGCCGCGGCCGCGGGCCGAAGGCCGGGCACCGCCGCCAGGGCGGCGGGCGAGGCCGCCAGGGCGCCCCGCGCCCCGCCGAAGGCCGCCCAGAGGCGGCACCGCGCCGCCGTCCCCAGCCCCGGGAGGGCGCTGAGCACGAGATTGGCCTGTCGTTCGGTCGGTGCGGGGTCGGAGTCAGCCTTCACGCAATGCCTGCGGAAGGTATTCTAGCAACTGCGTGACCTGCACCGCCGCCTGGCCGTGCGCCCGGGCCAGCAGGTCGGCCGCCCGCCCGTGCCAGACCACGCCGCGGGCGGCAGCCAGGAGCGGGTCGAAGGGATGCTGGGCGAGGAGGCCCCCGATCAGGCCCGTGAGCAGGTCGCCGCTGCCGCCGCGGGCCAGCACCGGGCCCCCGAAGGGGCTCACCAGGGTCTGGCCGGCGCCGGCCACCGTCGTCAGCCGGCCCTTGTGGACGATCACCGCCCGCGCCAGGGCCTTCGCCCCGCCCTTGCCGTGCTCGATCCGCTGCCACTCGCCCCGGTGGGGGGTGAGCACCCGCGGCGCCGCGCCCGCCCGCACGATTTCCGGCTGCAGGCCGTCGGCATCGATGACCAGGGGCACCTCCGCGCGCCTCACCACCCCGGCGGCCAGGGACAAGGTCTCCTTCTCCCGGCTCAGCCCGGGTCCGAGCGCGAGGGCGGTGGCGCGCTCGAGCAGCGGCGCCAGCTGCCGGGCGCCTCGCCGCGACAAGCCGCCCTGCCGCGTCTCGGGCAGTCCGTGCCAGATGACCTCGGGAATGCGCGCCGCGTAGGCGGGGGCGAGCGACTCCGGGACGGCGGCGGTGACGAAGCCCGCGCCGCTGCGCGCGGCGGCCAGCGCCGACATCAGGATCGCGCCGGGGAAGCTCCGCGAGCCGCCGATGAGCAGGAGATGGCCGAAGGTCCGCTTGTCGGAGCGGGGCGAGCGCAGCCCGGCCAGCGGCTCGAGCAGCCGGGAGCCCAGGATCAGCGACCGCCCCTCGGCCCGGCCCCGCCGGAAGAAGCCGAGGTCCAGGTAGCGCAGCCGGCCGACCCACTCGGCGTTTTCCTCCTGCACCGCGGGCTGCTTGACGCTGCCGGTCGCGTAGGTGAAGTCGGCCCGGAAGGCCGGGCCCGGTGCGCCGGCGTCGCCCAGCCCGCTGGGCAGGTCCACCGCCGCGCGCAGGCGCACCGGAAGCGCGTTCACCGCCTCCAGCAGCCCGGCCGCGGGCGCCGGCAGCGGAGGACGGAATTGGAAGCCGAAGATCCCGTCCAGGCAGAGGTCGTAGGAGGGGCCTGGCGCCGCCGCGGCCGAAACCCGGCGCCGGCCCGCGTGCGCCAGCCCCCGCCAGGCGCGCTGCGCCAGGGGCCGCAGGCCGCGCTCGCCGAAGGCGAAGACCACCTCGGCCCGGGCGCCGGGAAACCGCTCCAGCAGCGCCTGCGCGGCGATCAGCGCGTCGCCCGCGTTGTTGCCCTTGCCGGCCAGGACCAGGATCGTCCCGGCCGCGGGAAAGCCGCCGATTTCGAGGAAATCCGCCGCCGCCGCGGCGGCGACCGCGCGGCCGGCGGCCGTCATCGCCTGCCATGCGCGCGCCTCGTCGCCGCCGAAGAGGCCTTTCTCCAGCGTGCCGGCCGCGGCGCAGGTGAGGATGGGGTCCCCCAGGGTCACGGAGCTCCTCCCCGGCGGCCGCCCAGCACCTGGTTGAGGACGGGCCAGTTGGTGGTCTTGTGCGTCGCCTTGAGCCATTCCTCGCGCTGCGCCTCGGTCTCGGTGAACTCGAGCGGCATGTTGGGATTTTCGGGCAGGCCGTGCTCCAGCACGGGCCGCGTCAGCTTGGGGATGGACCGGAAATAATACGCGTCGGCGACCCGCAGAACCTCGAAGCAGTCGGCGTAGGCCCGGCGGCTGGTGTCCCACATGGCCACCTCGGTGGTGTCGTTGTCCCAGACGGCGTACTTGCCCCAGACCGCGAACACGTCCTCGACGGTGGTGAGGCGCGGGGCGGCGGGGGGCGCCGGCGCGGGCGCGGGCACGGGCGCCGGGGCGGGGACCGGGGCGCCGTGCCGCGGCAGCAGCACGACGAAGAGGGCGCCGAGGACGAAGCCCAGCATCACCCAGGACGGCGTCTGGGTCGGCTTGGAGGACGGTGGCGGCGGCGGCTCGTCCATGGCGTTCAGGCCCGCACCAGCGCGGCGACCGCGACGGCGAGGGTCCGGGTGTGTGACAGCGTCACCAGCACCCGGGTTGCCCCCAGATGCCGGAGGAGGGCCTCCCCCTGCCCGTCGAGCCGCACCCGCGGCTCGTGCCGATCGCCGTGGTGGATCGAAGCCGACTTCCAGCCGAATTCGGCGCCGATGCCGGTGGTGAAGCACTTCGAGACCGCCTCCTTGGCCGCGAAGCGCGCGGCCAGGTGCGGATGCGGGTCGGGACGCCCGAGGCAGTAGGCCCGCTCCTCCTCGGTGAAGACGCGGTTGAGGAAGCGCTCGCCCTGGCGCTCCAGGACGCCCCGGATGCGCTCGACCTCGATGATGTCCGCCCCGAGGCCGAGGAGGATGCCCCCGGGCGGCAGGCTCGGTAGGGTCGGCGCCGTCACGGATTCATCCGGGCCTTCATCTCGGCCACCGCCTCGGCGATGCCGGCGAAAAGCGCTCGGCTGACGAGGCTGTGCCCGATGTTCAGCTCGTGGAGATGCGGCAGGGTCCGGACCTCGGCGATATTGACGTAGTTGATGCCATGGCCGGCGTTGACCGTCAGGCCCAGCTCGTGGGCGCGGGCCGCGCCCAGCCGCAGCCGCTGGAATTCCGCGGCGCGCCCCGGCCCGTGGTAGGCGCTGGCGTACGCGCCGGTGTGGAGCTCGATCCAGGGGGCGCCCAGCTCGGCCGCGAGCTCGATCTGGGGCTCGTCCGGGCCGATGAAGAGGCTGGTCTTGATCCCGGCGCCGTTCATGGCTTCGGCCACGGCCTTGACCCGGGCGCGGTGGGCGACGACATCCAGGCCGCCCTCGGTGGTGACCTCCTGGCGGTTCTCCGGCACCACGCAGACGGAGTCCGGCCTGAGCTTGAGGGCGAAGGCGGTCATCTCCGGGGTGGCGGCCATCTCCAGGTTGAGCCGGGTGGCGATGGACTCCCGCAGGCGCCAGACGTCCCGCTCCTGGATGTGGCGGCGGTCCTCCCGCAGGTGGACGGTGATCCCGTCGGCCCCGGCCCGCTCGGCCAGCAGCGCCAGGGCCACCGGGTCGGGCTCGATCATGCCCCCGGCCGTGGCCTCGCCGCGGTAGCGGGCCTGGCGCAGCGTCGCGCAATGGTCGATGTTGACCCCGAGCAGGATCATGGACCTGCCAGCGAAGCAGAATTCCCCGGGGGGCGAAACTCGGAAATGAGGCGCCCCCCGGCCTGTCCCAGGCCGCGCTCGCCCTGGCGTCGATCCGGGCCCGCCGGCTGCGCCGGCGCCGACCGGGACCGCCGCGACCGGCCCTAGGGCCGCTTCTCGATCGGCAGGTACTCGCGCTTGACCGGCCCCACGTAGATCTGGCGCGGGCGGTAGATGCGGCCCTTGGGATTGGCCGCGACCTCGCGCCAGTTGGCGATCCAGCCGGGCGTGCGGCCGATGGCGAAGATCACCGTGAACATATTCACCGGGATGCCGAGGGCGCGCATGATGATGCCGCTGTAGAAGTCGACGTTGGGATAGAGCTTCCGGGAGAGGAAGTAGTCGTCCTTCAGCGCCGCCTGCTCGAGGTTCTGGGCGATGTCCAGGAGGGGGTCGCTGATTCCAAGCTTCTTCAGCACGTCGCTGCAGGCCTGGCCGATGATCTTGGCCCGGGGGTCGAAGTTGCGGTAGACGGCGTGGCCGAAGCCCATCAGGCGGTTGGCCTTGCTGCCGGACTTGGCCGCCTGGATGAAGCGGGTGCCGTCGTCCCCCTCGTCGTGGATCGACTGGAGCATCTGCATCACCGCCACGTTGGCCCCGCCGTGGAGCGGGCCAGAGAGGGCGCAAATCCCGGCGGAGAGCGAGGTGAAGAGGTTCGCCGAGCTCGAGCCGACCATGCGGACGGTCGAGGTGGAGCAGTTCTGCTCGTGGTCGGCGTGGAGCAGCAGGAGCAGGTTCAGGGCCCGGGCCACCTCGGGAGCGGCGACATATTCCTTATAGGGCTCCGTGAACATCATGTGCAGGAGGTTCTCGCAGAAGGGCAGGTCCTGCTTGGGGAAGACGTAGGGCAGCCCCTTCGAATAGCGGTAGATCATCGCCCCGATGCTCCGCACCTTCGAGATGGCGATGGCCGCCGCCAGGTCGAAGTTGGCCAGGTCCTTCTCGAAGTTGTTCTGCGCCAGGTGGGGATAATGGGCGGCGAGCGCGGCCACGACCGAGGAGAGCATCGCCATCGGGGGGGCCGAGTGCGGGAACCCCTCGAAGATGCGCTGCATCTGGGTTTCCACCGCGGCGTTCTCGCGCAGCAGCATCCCGAACTCCTTGCGCTTCTTCGCGCTGGGAAGCTCGCCGTAGATGATCAGGTAGGCCGTCTCGACGAAATTGCTGTGCTGGGCGAGCTGCTCGATGGGATAGCCCCGGTGGCGGAGGATGCCGTTGTCGCCGTCGAGGTAGGTGATGGCGCTCTCGCACGAGCCGGTGTTGCCGTAGCCCTGGTCGTAGCAGATGTAGCCGGAGTCGGCCCGCAGCTTCCGCGTGTCGATCGCCCGCTCCCCCTCGGCGCCGACCATGATCGGAAGGGGGATTTCCTTATTCTCGAGCTTCAGGGTGGCGGTAACCATACCCTAAAAACCAAGCTAATTCCCCCCCGCTGGCAAAGCAAAGTTGCCCGCTCTACGGACCATAAGGGCCCGTCATAAGCATGGTTCAATTAAATGCTTAGGTCAGGCCGCCGCCGCCGTCCCGGCAAAGTTGCGGTAAATTTGCAAACCCTTGGCCTGGCTCTTTTCCGGATGGAACTGGGTCGCGAAGGCGCGGCCCCGCGAGACGACGGCGGCGAAGCGGCCGCCATAGTCGCAGTCGGCGAGGATCAGGCCGGGGTCGGCCGGCTCGCAGTGGAAGCTGTGGACGAAGTAGAAGGGCTCGCCGTCGGGCTTCAGGTCCCGGGCCAGCGGCGAATCGGGCCGGCGGAAGCGGATTCCGTTCCAGCCCATGTGCGGGATCTTGAACTCCGGCGGCCGGCGGAAGCGGACCACGCGGCCGGGGAAGACGCCCAGGCCGCGGATGTCCCCCTCCTCCGAGGAGTCGAAGAGCGCCTGCATCCCGAGGCAGACCCCGAGGAAGGGCCGGTCCTCCCTGATCCAGGCGCGCACCGAGCGGTCGAGCCCGCTGGCGCGCAGGGAGGCGACGCAGTCGCGCAGCGCCCCCACCCCGGGCAGCACCAGGCCGCCGGCCCCGGACGCCTTGAGGTCCTCCGGCGAGCGCACCACCCGCGGCTCCGCCCCGACCGCCTCAAGTGCTTTGGTGACGCTGCGGAGGTTGCAGATGCCGGTGTCGATGACGGCGATCGCCGTCACAGCCTGCCCTTCGTGGAAGGAAGCTGGTCGGCGGCGCGCGGCTCGATCTGGGTGGCCTGGTCGAGGGCGCGGGCCAGGGCCTTGAAGATGGCCTCGGCCACGTGGTGCGGCTCTTCGCCGTAGACCAGCTGCACGTGGAGGTTCGCCCCCAGCGTGTTGCTGAACGCCCGGCAGAATTCCTTCACCAGCACGATGTTGAAGTCGCGCACGAACATGGTCGGCGCCTCCGCCTGGTAGACCAGGTGCGGCCGGCCCCCGACGTCCACGACGACGCGGGCCAGGGCCTCGTCCATCGGCAGGAGGAAGAAGCCGTAGCGCTTGATGCCGACCTTGTCGCCCAGGGCCTCCTTGAAGGCCTGGCCCAGGACCAGCCCGACGTCCTCCACCGTGTGGTGGTAGTCCACGTCGGTGTCGCCCTTGGCCTTGACCGTCAGGTCGAAGAGGCCGTGCTTGGCGAAGAGGGTCAGCATGTGGTCGAGGAACGACACGCCGGTGTCGATCTTGGCCGCGCCGCGGCCGTCGATCGCCAGGGTCAGGGCAATGCTCGTCTCGGCCGTCTCGCGGGAGACGGTCGCTAGGCGTTGGGTGCCGTTCTTAGCCATGCGTCAAGGGTCTGTTCGAAGACGAGCATCTCGTCGTCCGTGCCGATGCTGACGCGAAGGAAGGAGGCGGTCAAGGCGTGGCTGGGGAAGTGCCGGACCAGGACCCGGCGGGAGCGGAGGAAGTCGTAGGCCGCGCCGGCCACCCCCGGCCCGGCGCGTCCCCCCGCGTCCTTGGGCTCGGTGAAGATGAAGTTGGCCTGGGAGGGATAGGTGAACCAGCCCCGCCGGGCGCAGGCGGCCAGGGCCCGGCCGCGGGTGGCCTTGACGCGGGCGACCAGCGAGGCGTGGTGGGGCTGGTCCCCGATCGCGGCCAGCGCCGCGGCCTGGGAGAGGCGGCTGACGTTGTAGGAGTCGCGCACCCGGTCGAGCAGGCCGACCACCTCCGGGTCGGCCAGGACGTACCCGACCCGGATTCCCGCCAGGGCGTAGGCCTTGGACAGGGTGCGCACCACCACCAGGTTCCGGTAGGTGCCCAGGAGCGGAATCGCGTCCTCCTCGGCGAAGGGGGCGTAGGCCTCGTCGACCACCACCACGCCGGAGCCGGACTGGAGCAGCTCCTCGATCTCCGCCCGGCGGAAGCCGACGCCGGTCGGGGCGTTCGGGGAGGTCAGGAAGAAGATGTTGGCGCCGCTGGCGGCGGCCGCGCGGACGGGCAGGCGCATGTCCCGCCCGAATTCCACCGGCCGGGCCTCGCCGTTCTGGATCCCCACCAGGACGGGGTAGAGCGAGTAGCTCGGGACGGTGAAGCCGGCGGCGGCCTTCCCCCCGCAGTAGCACCGGACCAGGAGGTTGAGCAGGTCGTCGGAGCCGTTGCCGACGCAGACCTGCGCGGGCTCGAGGCCGTGCAGGGCGGCGACCGCCGCGCGAAGGGGGTCGCTTTTCGGGTTCGGGTAGAGCCGGAGCGCGGCGCCGTCCTCCCCCACCTCGCGCCGCAGCGCCTCGGCCACCCGGGGGCTGGGCGGATAGGGGCACTCGTTGGTGTTGAGCTTCACCCAGCCCGGCTCGCCCGGCTGCAGGCCGGGCGTGTAGGCGTGCAGCGGCGGGACGTGGGGCAGCGCGAAGGTGGACGGATCCATCATTCCAGGCGGATCCGGGCCGAGCGCCCGTGGGCGTCGAGCCGTTCCATCGCGGCGAAGGCGGCGACCACCGGCTGGTCGCGCCGCAACGCGGCCGGGCCGTAGCGGACCAGGCTGGTCCGCCGCTGGAAATCCGCCACCCGCAGGCCGCTGAGGAAGCGCCCGGTGCCGGCGGTGGGAAGGACGTGGCTGGGGCCCGCGACGAAGTCGCCCAGGGCCGTGGGGGTGTGGTTGCCGACGAAGATCGCGCCCGCGGTCGTGATCGCCCGGGTCAGGGCGCGGGCCGCGGGCCCCCGCACCATCAGTTCCAGGTGCTCGGGCGCCAGCGCGTTGGCCACCGCGGCGGCCTGGGCGGGCGAGAATGCCTCCACCACCAGAAAGCCCTCGTCCAGGACGCGGCGGATGCTCGCGGAGCGGCCGGCGGCGCGGCCCTGGGCCTCGACTTCCGCCAGGACGGCGTCGGCGACCCGCGGCGAGAGCGCCACCAGGCAGATCTTCTCCCGCCCGGAGCCGTGCTCGGCCTGGGCGATCAGGTCCGCCGCCGCCCAGTCGGCCCTCGCCGAGGCGTCCGCGATCACCATCAGCTCGCTCGGCCCGGGCAGCGAATCGACCCCCACCGTGCCGAAGACCTGGCGCTTGGCCTCGCAGACGTAGGCGTTGCCCGGGCCGAAGATCTTGTCGACCGCCGGGACGGAGGCGGTGCCGTAGGCCATCGCCCCGATCGCCTGGACGCCGCCGATCCGGTAGACCTCGGTCACGCCCGAAAGCCGGAGCGCGGCGAGCAGACCCTCGTCCACCTTTCCCCCCTCCCCCACGGGCGTGCAGGCGACGATCTGCGGGCAGCCGGCGATCCGGGCCAGGGTCGCCGTCATCAGGACGGTCGAGACGAGGGGAACCTGCCCCCCGGGCACGTAGAGCCCCACCCGGCGGATGGGGTCGAACTTCTCGCCCACCTGGGCGCCGGCCCGGTTGCGTCCGCTCCAGCCCCGCGGGAGCCCGCGGCGGTTGAAGGCGCCGATGCCGGCCTGCGCGGCGGCCAGGGCGCGGCGGCGCGCGGCCGGCAGGCCCCGCAGCGCCGCGGCCAGCTCGGGCGCGGGCACGCGGAAGTCGGCCGGGCGGAGCCGGGCGCCGTCGAACCTGAGGGCGTAGCGGGCCACCGCCGCGTCGCCGTCCCGGCGCACCTCCGCCAGGATCCTGGCGACGGCCCGGGAGATCGCGGGCGGGGGCGCGGCCTCGCCGGCGAAGGCGGCGAGCTCGGCGGAAAACTTCCGGTCGCTAAAGCGGATGCGGCGCATGACGCGGGCGGAATCGGCCGCCGCCGGCCAAGGCTAGCGGGCCGCCGCGGGGGACGCGGCGGGGGCGGGGGCCGCCGGGGCGGCTGAGGCAGCCGCGGCGGGCACGCCCTCGGACGGGGGCGCCGGCTCGGTGGAGGGCAGCGGCACGGCGAAGAGGCTGGCCGGGAAGACCTCGTTGATCGTCACCTTGTCCAGGGTGAGGGTCGTTTCCGTGGAGGAGGCGCCGTTCGCCTTGCGGCTGGAGACGATCCGCCTGGGAAAGCGGATGCCGCTGACCGTCTGCTCGCCCTCCTCGCGGATCTCCAGGCCGCCGCTGGTCTCGGTGTGCACCAGCCGGCCGGTCGCCTGGTCGAAGTAGCGGTAGTAGGCCGGGTTCGGCGTGCCGTCGAGGGCCCAGCCGTGGATGAAGGCGATCTTCTCGCAGGCGACTCCGTCGATGGTCGCCGGGCCCTCGTCCTTGACCTGGCCGCCCTCGGCCTCGAGTCCGCGGTAGTAGCCCAGGTTTTCCCAGACGTCGGCGCGCAGCACCCGGATCTGGTCGGGTATGAGCAGGCGGAGGGTCGGGTTGGGATTGGTGGCGGGGAACTGCAGGCGCTCCCACCCGTCGTAGCCGTCGAGGGCCAGGGTGCGGACGCCCTCCTTCGAGCTCACGATCATGTGCTGCTGGTAGGGCTTCTGGAAGATGATGTCCACGCTCGAGGGCGTCGCCTTGGCCGCCTGCTGCGGGTCCCCCGCGAGGAAGGTGCCCTGCAGGTGGACGGACTTCACGGCGGAGAGCGCCTCCTCCGAGCCGAGGAAGGCGCGCGCCTTGGCGATGATCGGCGGCTCGTCAGCCCGCGCGGCCACGGCGGCCGGGACCAGCAGGAGGAGGAGTCGGAAAAAGCGCGTGAGGCGTGGCATTTTCGGAGGGTGTGGAAACGTCCAGTCTCCCAGGCCCGCCCGAAAGTTCAAGCCTCCTCACTCCCACTCGATCGTCGCCGGGGGCTTGGAGCTGATGTCCAGGACCACCCGCGAGACCCCCCGGACCTCGTTGGTGATCCGGCTCGAGACCTTCTGGAGGAAGTCGTGGGGCAGCTTGGCCCAGTCGGCGGTCATGGCGTCGACGCTCTCCACGATCCGCAGCGCGATCACGTACTCGTAGAGGCGCTCGTCGCCGAAGACCCCGACGGTCTTGACCGGCAGGAAGACGCAGAAGGACTGCCAGACCTTGTAGTACCAGCCGGAGGCCATCATCTCCTCGTGCAGCACGGCGTCGGCCTGGCGCAGGATCTCGAGCGGCCGGGCGCTGATCTCCCCCATCACCCGCACGCCCAGGCCCGGCCCCGGGAAAGGCTGGCGCCAGACCACCTCCTTGGGCAGGCCGAGCGCGCTGCCGACCTTCCGCACCTCGTCCTTGAAGAGCTCCCGCAGCGGCTCGAGCAGCTTGAGCTTCATCCGTTCGGGGAGCCCGCCGACGTTGTGGTGGGTCTTGATCAGGGAGGCCGGGTTGTTGCCGATCGAGACGCTCTCGATCACGTCCGGGTAGAGGGTGCCCTGGGCGAGGAAGTCGGCGTGGCCGACCGAGCGGAGCGAGCGCTCGAAGACCTCGACGAAGGTCCGTCCGATGATCTTCCGCTTCTGCTCCGGGTCGCTCACGCCCCGCAGCCGCCGCAGGAAGAGACGCGAGGCGTCGACCACCCGCAGGTCGATGTGGAAGTGCCGCCCGTAGAGCCGCTGCACGTACTCCCGCTCGCCCTGGCGGAGGAGGCCGTTGTCGACGAAGATGCAGGTGAGCTGGCGGCCGATCGCGCGGTGCAGCAGCGCCGCGGCCACCGAGGAGTCGACCCCGCCGGAGAGGCCGAGGATGACGCGCGACTTGCCCACCTTGGCGCGGATGTCGGCGACGGCGTGGGCGATGAAATCCTTCGTCGTCCAGTCCTGCCTGGCGCCGCAGACCCGGAGGAGGAAGTTGCGGATCATGTCCACCCCCCGCTCGGTGTGGAAGACCTCGGGGTGGAACTGGATGGCGTAGAAGCGGCGCTTGGCGTCCTCGATGCCCGCATAGGGCGAGTTGTCGGAGGAGGCCGTGGCGACGAACCCCCGGGGGAGCCGCCGCAGGCGGTCCCCGTGGGAATTCCAGATCCGCAGCCGCCGCGGCAGGCCGGCGAAGAGCTTTCCCGGCCGCTTGACCGTGAGGTGGCCGTGGCCGTACTCGCGCTGGCGGCTGTGCTCGACCTCGCCCCCGAGCAGGTGCGCCATCAGCTGGGCCCCGTAGCAGATGCCGAGGATCGGCACGCCCAGCCGGAAGACTTCCGGGTCGGGATGGGGCGCGCCCTTGGCGTAGACGCTCTGCGGGCCGCCGGAAAGGATGATGCCGCTCACCCCCTCGGCCTTCAGCTGCGCCGCGGGCGTCGAGAAGTGGTAGATCTTGGAGTAGACCTGGCTCTCCCGGATGCGGCGCGCGATGACCTGGGTCAGCTGCGATCCGAAGTCGAGGACGGCGATGGTCTGCGGCATGAAGGCGGCGGGAAAGGGAGAGGAAAAGGGGGTACCCCGCCCCACCGCAATGCGATTATTGCGCCAAGTCGCGCTCGGGCTGGGCCGGATCGGCCGCGGCCTTGGCCGCGTAGTACTTTTGCAGCACGTAGAAGGCCTCCTTTTTCACGCCTTCGCTCGAAATCAGGCCCTTGCGATTGAAGCCGTCCTGGACGCCCGGCAGGGGCCGGCGGGGGGAGCGGAAATCCACCAGGATCCAGGGGGACATGCCCGCGACCCCCAGCCGGTCGAGCATCGGCAGCGTCTGCCGGTAGATCTCGGCCTGGAACTCCTCGGTCCACCGCTCGGTCGCGGGGCCGTGGCGCCCCTGCAGGGCGCCGCCGCCGAATTCGCTGATGAAGATCGGCCGGTCGGAGCGGACGTCCCAGCGCGCCGCGGGGATGTCGGCCGGCAGCCCCTCGTACCAGCCGAGGTACTCGTTGAAGCTGGCCAGGTCGGTGCGGCTGGCGAGGGGGTCGCGGACCAGCCGCATGCCGGGGCGGTCCGGGTCGGGCTGCTGCTCCATCGCCGCGCTGACCAGGCGGGTGCCGTCGAGGGCGCGGGCCCGCTCGATCAGCCGCGAGAGGAAGCGGGTGCGCGCCGCGGTGATCGGGGTCTCGTTCGCCACCGACCAGACCACGACGGAGGCGCGCTCGCGGTCGCGTTCGATCAGGTCCGAGAGCTGGGCCTCGGCGTTGCGGTAGGTCTCCTCGTTCTCCCAGGCGATGGTCCAATAGACCGGCGTCTCCGCCCACACCATCAGCCCGAGGCGGTCCGCCAGCCGGATCGTCAGCTCGTTGTGCGGGTAGTGCGCCAGCCGCACGAAGTTGCAGCCGAGTTCCTTGGCCCAGCCCAGCAGGGTGGCGGCCTGGGCCGCCGTCGTCACCCTCCCTCCCCCGCCGAGCGCCAATTCGTCGTGGATCGCCACCCCCCGCAGGAAGACGGGCCGGCCGTTGAGCAGGACCTGCCGGCCGCGGGTGCGGATGGTGCGAAAGCCGATCTCGTCGGAGACGGCGTCGTCGCCGCAGCGGAAATGGACGGTGTAGAGCTTGGGGTGAGCCGGGCTCCAGAGCCCGAGCGCGGCCGGGGTGAAGCGGAACGCGGCGCGTCCGGAGGCGTCGGTCATAGCCTCCTGCTCGACGCCCAACTCCGGAATTTCCACCGTCACCGCCGCGCCCGCCCCCGCGCCCGCCACCCGAACCTCGCCGGAAATCGCACCGGTCCGCTCCGACTCAAGGTGGAGGAAATGCGCCGCGATGAAGACCCGCGGGACGCCCACCAGCGCCACCCCGCGTGTGATCCCGCCGTAGTTCCACCAGTCGGTGTTCAGGGTCGGCACGCCCTCGGCCGAGCGCTTGTTGTCCACCCGCACCACCAGGGAATTCTGGCCGGGGAGCAGCCGACCGGTGACCTCGAAGGCGAAGGGGGTGAAGCCGCCGATGTGGGTTCCGAGCTTGGCGCCATTGAGGTAGACGTCGGCGCGGTAGTTGACCGCCCCGAAACGCAGGAAGGTGCGCCCGCCCGGACCCGGCGCCGCCGGGGTGAACTTCGTGCGGTACCAGAGCGTGCCTTCGTAGTAGTAGAGATCCTGGCGCTGGGTGTTCCAGTCGCCGGGCACCCGCAGCGTGGGGCTGGCGTCGAAGTCGTACTCGACGCGGTCCGAGGGATCGCGCGGCTTCGCGTCCATGAAATACGCGTCGCGCGAGGGCGAGGCGGCCTGGTCGCGCGGCTGCCAGCGATAGTCGTAGTACCCGCTCTCGTAGGGGTCGACGATGGTCCGCCAGTCGCCGTCGAGCGACTGGGAGGGCCGGGTGGAGAGCGTCGGCCAGCCGGCGCCGCGGGCGCCCCCGGCCAGGGCCAGGACGCCGAGGAGGGCGGTCGCGCCCCGGAGGGCGCTGGCAGGCAGGCGCGCGCTCATCGGTTCAGAACCGCAGCCGGCCGTTCGGATGCCCGCAGCGGGGGCAGGGCCGGAGCGCGCCCCCCGCCGGGCCGGTGTAGAGCAGGTCGCAGCGGATGCAGTGGAACGCGGCCTGGCGCCGCTCCGTCTCGAAGCGGCGGTGGTCCCGCCGGTCCGAGGTCAGCCAGAGGCCGAGAAAGACCGCGGCCACCAGCAGGCAGTAGATCGCCGCGGCGGCCGGAGGGTCGAACATGGCCGCCGCCGGGAGCGGATCAGCTCTTCGGCTCTTCGGCCGCCGGGGCGGCCTCGGCCGGGGCCGCGCCCTCGGCGGCCGGAGCCGCCTCGGACTTGCCGGCCTTGGCCTTCTTGCCCTTGGACTTGGCGGCCTTCCCGCCCTTCTTGCCCTTGGACTTCTTGTAGCCGGCGTCCTCGGCCTTGACGAATTCGATCAGGGCCAGCTCGGCGGCGTCGCTGATGCGCCGCGGGCCAAGCTTGTAGATCCGGGTGTAGCCGCCGGCGCGCTCCGCGAACTCCTTGTACTTCTCGTTGAAGAGGAGGCTGACGGCGTCCTCGTCGCGCACGTCGCGCAGGGCGAGGCGGCGGAGGTGGACCGCGTCCTTCTTCTCGGACTGGGCGGCGGCGCGCTTGGCCTTGGTGATCACCTTCTCGATGAAGGGTCGGAGGGCCTTGGCCTTGGTCAGGGTGGTCTGGATGCGCCCGTGGGTGATCAGCGAGGCGGCGAGGTTGGACAACATCGCCGCGCGGTGCTCGCGGGTCACGCCCAGGGAGGCGTGGTGCTTGTTATGGCGCATGGAATCGGTCGCTTAGGCTTCCTTCTTGGCGTCGAGGAGGCGCTCGTCGAACTTCATCCCCAGGGACAGGCCCAGGGCCTCGAGCTTCTCCTTGATCTCGTTGAGCGACTTCTTGCCGAAGTTGCGGTACTTGAGCATCTCCTGCTCGGTCTTCATCGCCAGCTCGCCGACGGTGGTGATGTTGGCGTTGTTCAGGCAGTTGGCGGCGCGGACCGACAGCTCGATCTCGTTCACCGACATGTTGAGCAGCTTGCGGAGCTTGTTCTGCTCCTCGCTGACCTCGCTCTGCTGGCTCTCGAACTCGAACTGCTCCTCGCTGACGCGGTCGAAGACGTCGAGGTGGTGCTTGAGGATGGAGGCGGACTGCTTCAGGGCGTCGTCGGGCGTGATGCGCCCGTCGGTCCAGACCTCGAGGATCAGCTTGTCGTAGTCGGTGATCTGGCCGACGCGGGTGTTCTCCACCGCGTACTTGACCAGCTTGACCGGGGAGAAGAGCGAGTCGATGGAGACCACGCCGATGGCCTGGTCCTCCTTCTTGTTCTGCTCGCCCGGGTAATAGCCGCGGCCGGTCTTGATCTCGATCTCGGCCTCGAAGGAGCGCTTGGAGTCGAGGGTGCAGATCGCCTGGTCGGGATTGACGATCTGGATGTTGGCGTCGGCCTGGATGTCGGCGGCGGTGACGGCGCCGGCCTTGTTGGCCTTGATCTGGAGGTTGATCGGCTCGCGCTTGGACGAGACGATCAGGACCTTCTTCAGGTTCAGGACGATGTCGGTCACGTCCTCCACCACCCCGTCGATGCTCTGGAACTCGTGGTTGACCCCGTCGATCTTGACCGAGGTGATGGCCGCCCCCTCGATCGAGCTGAGGAGGATCCGGCGGAGAGAGTTGCCAATGGTGTGGCCGTAACCCGCCTCAAAGGGCTCGGCGATGAACTTGGCGTAGGTCGGCGTGGAGCCTTCCTCGACCTTCGTGAGCTTGTTGGGGAGTTCGAACTTTCCGAGACGTTTTGGCATGGGAGGAAGATATCTGAGTTAGAAGCGGGAGTAAAATTCGACGATCAGCTGCTCGTTGATGTTCTGGTCCATCTCCTCGCGGGTGGGGAGGCGGACGACCGCGGCCTTGAACTGCTCGGGGTTGAGCGAGAGCCAGCCCGGGACGTTGCGGATGCGATTCTCCTCCAGATTGCGAGTGGCCATCTGGCGCGAGGCCGGGGTGTTCTTGACCTCGATCTCGTCGCCGGGCTGCACGTTGTAGCTGGCGATGTCGACCTTGTGGCCGTTGACCCGCACGTGGCCGTGGTTGACGAACTGGCGGGCGGCGGCGCGGCTCTTGGCCAGGCCGAGGAGGTAGATCACGCTGTCGAGGCGGGTCTCCAGCAGCTGCAGGAAGCGCTCGCCGGTGACGCCGCGCTCCTTCTTGGCGATCTCGAACATGCGCCGGAACTGCCGCTCGAGCAGGCCGTAGACGTAGCGCAGCTTCTGCTTCTCGTTCAGGCCGACCGCGTACTCGCTGTACTTGCGGCGGCTCTTCGGGCCGTGCTGGCCGGGCGGATAGTTGCGGCGCTCGAGCGCCTTGCCCGAGCCGATCAGATGCTGGCCGAAGCGGCGGCTGATGCGGGTTTTGGAACCGAGATAACGAGCCATGGGAGTGTTTCCGAAAAGAGGTCTTTGGGTTTAGACGCGGCGGCGCTTGCGCGGCCGGCACCCGTTGTGCGGGATCGGCGTCACGTCGACGATGGAGGTGATCTCCAGGCCGATGGCCTGGAGGGCGCGGATGGCGCTGTCGCGGCCGAGGCCCGGGCCGGAGACGCGGATGACGACGTCCTTCAGTCCGTGCGACATGGCGTTGCGGGCGGCGTCCTGGGCCACGACCTGGGCGGCGTAGGCGGTCGACTTGCGCGAGCCGCGGAAGCTGCACTTGCCGGCGCTGGACCAGGCGATGACGCGGCCCTGGTGGTCGGTGATGGAGACGATGGTGTTGTTGAACGAGGCCAGGATGTTGGCGACGCCCGAGACGACGTTCTTCGATCCCTTGGCCTTGCGGACCTTGATCGCGCCCAGCTCCTCCTTCAGGAGGTCCTCGGCGGTGGGCTGCTTGGCCACCCCGCCCACGGTCTCCTTCGGCGCGGCGGGCGCCGCGGCGGCGGCCTCGGGCTTGGGGGCCGCCTCGGCGGCCGGGGCTGCGCCCTCGGCCGCGGGCGCCTTGGGCGCGCGCGGCTTCTTCTCGGCCTTCTCCCCGGCGGGGGCGGCGGCCTTGGCGGGCTTCTCCTTCTTGGGTGCGGACTCTTCGGCCATGGTAAGTTACTCCTTCGCCTTGGTTACGCCCACGGTCTTGCGCGGGCCCTTGCGGGTGCGGGCGTTGGTGCTGGTGCGCTGGCCCCGGACCGGGAGGCTGCGGCGGTGGCGGACGCCCCGGTAGCAGTTGATCGCCTGGAGGCGCTTGAGGTTGGCGGCCTGCTCGCGGCGGAGGTCGCCCTCGACCACCCACTTGTGCTCGGTGATGACGTGCAGGATCTTGTTCAGCTGCTCCTCCGTCAGGTCCTGGGCGCGCATGGCGGCGTCAAGGCCGGCCTCGCGGACGACCTGATCGGCGCGGGCGGGGCCCACGCCGAAGATGTAACGGAGGGAATACGCGACTTTCTTCTTCGCGGGAATATCTACACCAAGGAGACGAGGCATGTGGAATTAAGGATGGGAAACGGGAATTGGACTGTGATTGGAAAAGTGGTTCAGGCGGGCGGGAGGGTGAGGACCTCGGGCCCTTTGTCGGTCGTGAGCACGGTGTGTTCGAAGTGGGCGGAGGGGGAGCCGTCCTCGGTCACCACCGTCCAGCCGTCGGAAAGGGTCCGGGTGCGGTAGCCGCCGGCGTTGACCATCGGCTCGATCGCCAGGGTCAGGCCGGGCTTGATCTTCTCGCCGGCGCCCCGCTTGCCGAAGTTCGGGATCTCGGGCGGCTCGTGCATCGAGCTGCCCACGCCGTGGCCGACCATGTCGCGCACCACGCTGAAGCCGTGGCCCTCGACGAAGGCCTGGATGGCGTGGGAGACGTCGCCGATGCGGTTGCCGACGACGGCGGCGCGGATGCCGACCTCGAGGGCCTCGCGGGTCACGCGCAGCAGGCGGGCGGCCTCGGGGCCGATCGGGTCGACCGGCACGGTGGCGGCGTTGTCGCCGATCCAGCCGTCCTTCTCGACCACGATGTCGAGGGAGACGATGTCGCCGGGGCGGAGGACGCGCTTGAGGGAGGGGATCCCGTGCACCACCTCCTCGTTGACCGAGATGCAGGTGTGGGCGGGATAGCGGCGGGAGCCGTGGCGGTAGCCGTAGCAGGCGCTGCGCGCTCCGCGGCTCGCGATCGCGTCGCGGCCGGCTTCTTCCAAGTCTTGGGTGGTGATGCCCGGCCGCACCAGCGGCCTGAGGACGGCGAGGACCTCCGCGGCGACCGCGCAGGCTTCCCGCATCCGGGCGATTTCCTCCCGGCCCTTGGGCACGAGGCTCATCGGGCGGGGGGAACCTCCCCCGCCCCCAGGAGGGCGGGGAGGTCGGCGGCGTCGGCCAGGAGGCCGAGGCCGCGGTAGTGGTCGGCGAGCTCCCCGGGGGCGCCGGGGCCGGCGGCGACGCCGGAGAGGCATTCGCCCCGGGCGTCGAGCCATTCGTCGAGCACTTTGGCTTGGAGCAGCGTAGCCGGGAAGTCCGTGAGGACGAATCCCGCATCGGGTTTGCGCGCGAAAAACCACCGGCGCATCTGCGCGAGGACGGGGTCATCCGTCCCGGGGTGGCGCGAAATCTCCCGCCGCTTCATGCCGGCGGAAGAGACGTGCTCAATGTGCAAAGAACGGGCCCGGCGCAGGAGGTCTTCCCGTTGGAAGTCCGGCCCGCCGAGCCAGAGGAGCTTCGATTTAACGGCTGCGTCAAATCGCGAAAAGGGTCTATTGATGGCTTCGGACGCCATCCGAGTAAAGAACTATTTGCCGAAGGTCCGGTAGAGCCATATCGCCAAGCCCAGCAAGAACATACCGAGCAGGGGCCAGACGATCTTCATCACCGCGTCCAGGGCGAGAGCGTCGCCCATCGAGGCCTGCTGCGGGTTGGCGCTGCGGGCCCGGATCCGGCCTTTCCGCAGGAAGCCGTCGTAGTGGCGCTGCAGGAGGAAGGTCTCGATCTGGCGCATGGTGTCGAGGATGACGCCCACGGTGATGAGCATCCCGGTGCCGCCGAAGAAGTAGGTCACCGCCCGGGGCACCCCCAGCTTGTAGGAGATGATGTCGGGGAGGACCGCGATGACGGTGAGGAACACGGCGCCGGCCAGGGTCAGCCGGGTCATGATGAAATCCAGGAACTGGGCGGTGGGCTCGCCCGGGCGCACGCCGGGGATGTAGCCGCCGTACTTCTTCAGGTCGTCGGCGATCTGGATCGGCTTGAACATGACCGAGACCCAGAAGTAGCTGAAGAAGAGGATGAGGAGCGCGTAGGCGGTGTAGAAGGCCGGCTGGCCGGGCACCAGCATCTGCGCGGCGACGGAGAGGAAGCGGATGTTGAAGGCCGAGCCCATCCAGGAGAAGATCTGCTGGGGGAAGAGCAGGATGGCCGAGGCGAAGATCACGGGCATGACGCCCGAGTAGTTCACCTTGAGCGGGAGGAACGAGCTCTGCCCGCCCATCACCTTGTTGCCCACCACGCGCTTGGCGTACTGGACCGGGATCTTGCGCTGACCCTCCACCACCTCGACGATGCCCATGCACACGACGAAGAAGAGGGCGATCAGCACCAGCGCCAGGGGCAGCCCGCTCAAGGTGCCGGTCGAGGCCGCGCCCACCGGGCGGAAGAAGAGGCCCCAGGTCTGCCGGGCCGCCGCGGGGAGGCTCGACATGATGTTGATCGTGATCAGCAGGGACACGCCGTTGCCGACGCCGCGGAGGGTGATCTGGTCGCCCAGCCACATCAGCAGCATCGAGCCGGCGGTCATGAAGATGACCGAGGTGACGAGGAAGCCGGTCTGGTTCACCGCCACGATCGAGCCGTAGACGTTCTCGTCGTAGTCGCTGAAGAGGCGGGAGGGATGCTCCAGGGCCAGGATCAGCAGCGCGCCCTGCACGACGCAGATCAGCAGCGTGGCATAGCGGGTGTACTGGGTGAGCTTCTGGCGGCCGACGTCGCCTTCCTGCTGGAGGCGGCTGAGGCTCGGCACCACCGCGGTCATCAGCTGGAAGATGATCTGCGCGCTGATGTAGGGCATGATGTTCAGCGAGAAGAGCGCCCCCTTGATCAGGGCGCCGCCGGTGAACATGTTGTAGAGGCCGAGGGCGCCGGCGGCGGCGCCGGTGCCGCCGTGCTGGGCGAAGAAGGTCTCGAGGGGGATCGGATTGATCCCCGGCAGCGGAATGTGGGCGCCGACGCGGGCGACGAAGAGCAGCGCGAGGGTATAGAAGATCCGCGAGCGCAGCTCGGGGATCTTCAGCGAGTTGGCGAAGGCGGAAAACACGGGTCGGTCAGCCGACGATGGCTTCGCCGCCGGCCTTCTCGATCTTGGCCTTCGCCGAAGCCGAGAACTTGGCCGCCGTGACCTTGAGCGCGCGGGAGAGCTCCCCGTCGCCCAGGACCTTGACCGAGGCCTCGTCCTTGCGGATCAGCCCGGCCGCGGCCAGGACCGCGGCGTCGACCGCCGTGACCTTCTTGTCCAGCGACGCGAGGTCGCCGACGTTGACCACCACCGGCTCGATCCGGAAGGCCGCGCGGTTGAAGCCGCGGTGCGGAAGCTTGCGGTAGAGGGGCATCTGGCCGCCCTCGAAGCCGGGGCGGATGCTGCCGCCGGAGCGGGCCGTCTGGCCCTTGCCGCCGCGCCCGCTGGTCTTGCCGTGGCCGCCGCCCTCGCCGCACCCCACCCGCTTCTTGCGGTGGATCGCGCCGGGGACGTTCTGAAGTTCGTGCAATTTCATGGGAAGGGTTACTTGCGGAGGGCCGCCACGTCCTCCGCCAGCCGCAGCTGCTGCAGGGCCTGGAGGGTGGCGTTGACCACCGCGATGTGGTTCTTGGAGCCCATCGACTTGGTCAGGACGTTCTTCACGCCGGCCGCCTCGAGCACGGCGCGGACGCCGCCGCCGGCGATCAGGCCGGTGCCGGGCGAGGCCGGGCGGAGGAGGACCTTGCCGCCGTCGTACACGCCCATCACGTCGTGGGGGATGGTGTCGCCCAGCAGCTTGACCTTCACGAAATGCTTCCGGGCCTGCTCGGTGCTCTTCTTGATCGCCTCGGGGACCTCGTTGGCCTTGCCGTAGCCGATGCCGATCGAGCCCTTGCGGTCGCCGACGACGACAAGCGCGGCGAAGCTGAAGCGGCGGCCGCCCTTGACGACCTTGGCGCAGCGGTTGACGAAGACGACCTTCTCGACGTTGGCCGGGCTGCCGTCGGGATTGGTGGCGGGGGACGCGTGGCGGTCATCGCGGCGGCCCTGGGAATTGTTAGAGGGATACGGCATGGGCGGAGGGTTAGAACGCGAGGCCGCCCTCGCGGGCGGCGTCGGCGAAGACTTTGACTTTGCCGTGGTACGGCGCCCCGTTGCGGTCGAAGACGACCGCGCCGAGGCCGGCCGCCTTCGCCTTGGCGGCGAAGGCCGCGCCCAGCGCCTTGGCGCCGGCGAGGTTGGCCTGGAGTTTCTTTTTGCGCAGCTCCGGATCGAGGCTGGAGAGGAACACCAGGGTGGCGGACGTCTCGTCGTTGATGGCCTGCGCGTAGATGTGCTTGGTGCTGAACTTGACGCTCAGGCGCGGACGGGCGGAGGTGCCGGACACCTTCTTGCGGATGCGCCAGCGGCGCTTCTGCAGGAGCTGGGCTTTGCGAATGCTATTCATGGATAGGGATGCCGCCTTAGGCGACGGTCTTGCCCTCCTTGCGGCGGACGCGCTCGCCCACCAGGCGCACGCCCTTGCCCTTGTAGGGCTCCGGCGGGTAGTGGCTGCGGATTTCGGCGGTGACGGCGCCGACCAGCTGCTTGTCGCAGCCCTCGACCTTGAGCCGGGTGCCCTCGGTCACGGTGACTTTGATCCCCTCGGGGATGTCCATCACGATCGGATGGGAGTAGCCCAGCGCGAGGTCGAGCTGCTTGCCCTTGAGGTTGGCCTTGAAGCCAACCCCCTGGATCTCGAGCTCCTTGGCGTAGCCTACGGTCACGCCCTTGACCATGCCGGCGATGATGGAGCGGGCGGTGCCGTACATGGCGTTGGCGAAGCGGGTCTCGCCCACGGGCGCCACGGTCACCTTCTTGTCGGCCACGGAAATCTTCACGACCGGGGCGAAGGTCTTCGAGACCTTGCCCTTGGGGCCCTCGACCAGGACGGTGGTCTCCTTGATGTCGACCTTGACCTTGTCGGGGATGGAAACGGGTTGCTTGCCGATGCGGCTCATGGGTGCGGTGGTGTTACCAGACGTTGCAGATGAGCTCGCCGCCGGCCTTCTGGCGACGGCAGTCGGCGTCCTTCATCAGGCCCTTGGAGGTCGAGATGATGCTGATGCCCAGGCCGTTGAGAACCCGCGGGATCTCGCTGTAGCGGTAGTAGAGGCGGCGGCCGGGGGTGGAGGCGCGGACCAGGGCGGTGAAGGCCGGGGTGTCGGCCACGTACTTCATCTTCACCACCAGGGTCTTGTGGCCGGCTTCGTCGACGCCGGTGCCGACGTCGGTCACGTAGCCTTCGGCCTTGAGGATGGCGGCAATGCTCTCCTTCAGGCGGGAATGGGGGACGACGCACTCCTCGAGCCGCGCCTTGGCGGCGTTGCGGAGACGCGTGAGGAAATCGCTGATCGGATCGGTCATGAGTGGATGGATTTTGCGGCCGCGCGGGTCATATCCGACCCCCGTGGGCCAAGGAGATTACCAGGAGGATTTGATGACGCCGGGGATCTTGCCCGAGAGCGCGAGCTCGCGGAACTGGATACGGGAGACGCCGAACTTGCCGATGAAGGCGCGCGGCCGGCCGCTCATGGAGCAGCGGTTGCGCACCCGCACCTTGGAGGAGTTGCGCGGGAGCTTCTGCAGCTTGGTCTGGGCCTTGAAGAATTCCTCGTCGGAGGTCGACGGGTTGGCCAGGAGGGCCTTGAGCTCGGCCCGCTGCTTGGCGTGCTTGGCCACCAGGCGCTGGCGCTTCTTGTTGCGTTCGATGGCGGAGGTCTTGGGCATGGCGGTTAAATCAGGCGGCGTGGGGCTTCGGGGCCGGCGCGGCGGCCTCGGAGCGGCGGAAGGGCATGCCGAGGAGCCGGAGGAGCTCGCGCCCCTCGTCATCGCTCTTGGCGGTGGTGACGACGGCGATGTCCAGGCCCATGCTCTTCTTCACGTTCTCCACCGTGATCTCGGGGAAGATGGTGAAGTCGGTGACGCCGAGATTGTAGTTCCCCTGCCCGTCCAGCTTGGGCGAGACGCCGCGGAAGTCGCGGATGGTGGGGAGCGCGACCGCGATCAGGCGCTGGAGGAAGTCCCACATGGCGTCGCCGCGCAGGGTGACGTGGCAGCCCACCACCTGGTTCTCCTTCAGCTTGAAGTTCGAGATGGCCTTGCGGGACTTGGCCAGGACCGGCTTCTGGCCGGCGATCGCGGCGACGTCGCGCTGGACGTCCGCGATCTGGTTCTTGTCCGCGTCGGCGTCGATTCCGGTGTTGATGACGACGCGCACCAGCCGGGGGATCTGGTGCTTGTTCTTGTAGCCGCGGCTCTTCACGAGCTGGGGCACCACCTGTTCGTGGTAGATCTTCTTGAGGGCGGGAACGTAGGCCATGGCGGTGACGGGACGGGTGCTCAGGCCTTGGCCGGCGCCGCCGGGGCGGCGTTGCGCCGCTGGTCGTGCCGGGACTTGAGCATGAGGTTGGAGAGATGGATCGAGCCCTCGCGCTCAACGATCCCGCCCTGGGGGCGCTCCTGGGACTTCTTCTGGTGGCGCTTGATCATCGCGACCCCCTCGACGCGGGCGCGGCCCGTGGCGGAGAGGATCTCGAGGATCTTGCCTTCGCGGCCCTTGTGGGAGCCGGCGATGACGACGACGGAGTCGCCGCGCTTGACGTGAAATTTGGCGGGCATGGTCAGAGGACCTCCGGGGCCAGCGAAATGATCTTCATGAAGTTCTTCGCCCGCAGCTCGCGCGCGACCGGCCCGAAGATGCGGGTGCCCTTCGGGTTGCCGTCCGCCCCGATGATGACCACGGCGTTGCTGTCGAAGCGCAGGTAGCTGCCGTCGGAGCGGCGGACGGCGGCCTTGGTGCGGACGACGACGGCCTTGGCCACCTCGCCCTTCTTCACCGAGGCGTCGGTCGCGCTCTCCTTGATGTGCACGGTGACGATGTCGCCGATCGCGGCGGTGTCGGTGTTCTGGCCCTGGCGGCTGATCATGGCGGCGCGGCGCGCGCCGGTGTTGTCGGCGACCTCGAGGATGGAACGGAGCTGGATCATGACGCGGGGGGGTTGGCGGTTTCGGCGGCGGCCGGCTTGGCCGTCTTGGTCGGGACCTGGGCGGCGACGTCAGTCTCGGAGATGGCCTGGGCGGTGTCACCCACGGCCCGCTCGACGACGGAAATCACCCGCCAGCGCTTGAGGCGGCTGAGGGGGCGGGTCTCCATGATCTCGACGCGGTCGCCGACCTTGGTCTCGTTCTTCTCGTCGTGCACGTGCACGACGGTCTTGCGGTTGATGATCTTGTGGTAGAGCGGGTGCGGGGTCTTGTACGGCACCGTGACCTTGACCGACTTGTCGCCGGAGCGGCTGGTGACGAACCCGGTGATGATCTTGCGCTGGTTGCGCGCGGAGGAGGGAGAGGACATGGGATCAGGCGGCGGTGGCCGCTTTGGCTTTCTGGCGGCTGACGGTTTCGAGACGCGCGATGTCCTTGCGCAGGGAGTGCAGCTCGTGGGTCTTCTCCACCTGCCCCGACTGCTTGCGCAGGCGGAGCGAGAGGAGCTGCTCGCGGGTCTCGCGGATCTTGTTGGCGATCTCGGTCGGCGAGAGGTCGCGGATTTCTTTCGAAGTCATCGGGCGGAAAAGGTTCGGGAGGGAGGAATCAGACCGCCGCGCCGTCGCGGGAGACAAAGCGGCAGTGGAAGGGCAGCTTGGCGTCGGCCAGGCGGAAGGCCTCGCGGGCGATGCGCGGCGGGATGCCGGCGAGCTCGAAGAGGATCGCGCCGGGCTTGATCACGGCGACGTAGTACTCGACCGGGCCCTTGCCCTGGCCCATGCGGACCTCGGCGGGCTTCTTGGTCACCGGCTTGTGCGGGAAGACGCGGATCCAGAGCTTGCCCTTGCGCTTGAGGTGCCGGGAGATGGTCACGCGGGCGGCCTCGATCTGCTGGCCGGTCATCGGCCCGCGGGTGAGGGACTGCAGGCCGTACTCGCCGAACGCGAGCGTGTTGCCGCGCTTGGCGTTGCCGGCGCGGGAGCCTTTCTGGACCTTGCGGTATTTGGTGCGGGCGGGAGCGAGAGCCATCTTGAAAAGGGTCTAGGTCGGGGGTTCGGATCAGGCGGCGGCTTCCTCTTTTTTGCAGATCCAGCACTTGACGCCGATCTTGCCGTAGAGGGTCTGGGCCTCGGAGAAGCCGTAGTCGATGTTCTCGCGCAGGGTGTGCAGGGGCACGCGGCCCTTGCGCTGCCACTCACGGCGGGCGATGTCCGAGCCGCCGAGGCGGCCCGAGCACTGGATGCGGATGCCGTCGGCCCCGAGGGCCATGGCCATCTCGACCGCCTTCTTCATCGCGCGGCGGAAGGCGATGCGGCGCTCCAGCTGGAGCGCGACGTTCTCGGCCACCAGCTGGGCCTCGATCTCGGGCTTCTTCACCTCCTGGATGTCGAGGAGGATCTCCTTGCCCGTGAGCTTGGCCAGCTGGGCCTTGATGTTCTCGACCTCCTGGCCCTTGCGGCCGATGACGATGCCGGGGCGGGCGGTGTAGATCTTGACTCGGACGCGGTTGGAGGCGCGCTCGATGAAGATGCGCGGGACCGAGGCCTGCTTGAGCTTTTCCATCAGCAGGTTGCGGATCACCGAGTCCTCGAGGAGAAGCTTGGGGGTGTCCTTCTTGCTCGCGAACCAGCGAGACTGCCAGTTGCGGCGGACGGCGAGGCGGAAGCCGATCGGATTGGTCTTTTGGCCCATGGTGGGATCAGGATTGGGCGCCGTCCGAGAGGACGATGCGAATGTGGGACATCTTCTTGCGGCGCGGCATGGCCGAGCCCTTGGCGCCGGCCTTGAAGCGCTTCAGCACCGAGGCGTTCTCCACCAGCGCGAACTTCACGGTGAGGTCGTCGGCGGAGAGGTTGTTGTTGTTCTCAGCGTTCGCGATGGCGCTCTTGAGGGTCTTGGCCAGGAGCCGCGCGGACTTGCGCGGGACCAGGGTGAGGTAGGCCGCGGCGTCGGGGGCCTTGCGGCCCTGGATGGTGCGGGCGACCTCGCGCACCTTCTTGGGCGACATGCGGGCGTTGCGGGTGAGGGCTTGGACTTCCATGGCGGTGTCTCCGGTCAGATCTCCTTGCGGGTCATGCCGCCGTGCGCCTTGAAGATGCGCGTCAGGGCGAATTCGCCGAGCTTGTGGCCGACCATGTTCTCGGTGACGTAGACCGGGACGAAGGCGTGGCCGTTGTGGACGTTGAAGGTGTGCCCGACGAAGTCGGGCGTGATGGTCGAGCGGCGCGACCAGGTCTGGATGGGTTTCTTCGCGCCGCCCTTGGCCGCCTTCTCGATCTTCTCGAGCAGGTGGTAGTCGACGAAAAAGCCTTTTTTGATCGAACGGGCCATGGTGAGGGGGGATTACTTCCGGCCGCGCGGCTTCCGGCCGTTGTGGTGGAGGAGGATCATGCTGTTGGACTGCTTGGAGCGCCGGCGCGTGGGGAAGCCCTTGGCCAGCTGGCCCCACGGGGAGACGAGCTGCTGGCGGCCGCCGCCGCCCTTGGACTTGCCCTGGCCGCCGCCGTTGGGGTGGTCGACCGGGTTCATAGCCATGCCGCGCACGTGCGGGCGGCGGCCGAGCCAGCGGCGCCGGCCGGCCTTGCCGAGGGACTGCTTGGAATGGTCGCCGTTGCCGACCGTGCCGATGGTGGCGCGGCAGCGCGGGTGGACCAGGCGGAGCTCGCCCGAGGGCATGCGCAGCTGGGCCTGGCCGTTCTCGACCGCGATCAGCTCGAGGGCGGCGCCGGCCGAGCGGGCGATCTGCGCGCCGCGGCCCGGGACCAGCTCAACCGCGTGCACCTTGGTCGAGGGCGGGATGATCTCGAGCGGGTAGTTGTTGCCGACCAGGAAATCGTTGGTCGAGGCCTGGTTGCCGGCCACGATGGTGGCGCCGACCTGTAGGCCCTCCGGGGCGAGGATGTACCGCTTCTCGCCGGACTGGTAGGCGATGAGGGCGATGTGCGCGGTGCGGTTGGGATCGTACTCGATCGCCTGCACCCGCGCCGGGATGTCGAGGATGTCCCGCTTGAAGTCGAGGATGCGGTAAAGCTGCTTGTGGCCGCCGCCGCGGTGGCGGGAGGTCAGCCGGCCGTTGTTGTTGCGGCCGCCGGTCCGGTTCTTGGACTCGGTCAGGGAGCGCTCGGGCCGCTTCTGGGCGACCGTCACCTGGTTGAGCGAGGTGAAGCGGCCGGAGGGCGTGAGCGGGCGGAAGGACTTGATGGGCATGGCGGGAGGGTCAGACGAGTTCGATCTTGTCGCCGGCTTTGAGGGTCACGATGGCCTTCTTGAAGTCCGAGGTCGCGCCGGGCTGGCCGTTGCGGCCGCGGCGGTTCTTGCCGCGGTAGTTCTGGACGTTGACGCGACGGACGGTGACCTTGAAGTGCTGCTCGACCGCCGCGGCGATGGTGTGCTTGGTGGCGTTCGGGAAGACCTCGAAGGTGTACTGCCCGAGCTCGGCGGACTGCTTGTTCGATTTTTCCGTCAAAAGGACGGTCTTGAGGACGTGGTCGGCGTTCATGCGCTCTTCGCTCCGTTGACGCGGGCCAGGATGGCCTCCAGCGCCTTGCTGCTGACGATGATCTTGCGGTGGTGGGAGAGATCCAGGGGGTTGAGCTTGGCGGCCTCCTGCAGGGTCACGCGCTCCAGGTTGCGGGCGGCGCGGAGGGTGTCGGAGGCGAAGGGGGCGTCGACCAGGAGGACGCGGCCGGCGGGGGCGATGCGGCCCACCACCTGGTTCACGACCTTGGTCTTGACCGGCTTGGCCTCGAAGGCGTCGATCACCGCCAGCTCGCCGGCCGAGGCGCGCTCGAAGAGGGCGCGGTTGAAGGCCAGGGCGCGGACGCGGGCGTTGATCTTCTTGGAATAGTCGCGGGGCTTGGGCCCGAAGACGACGCCGCCGCCGCCCCAGAGCGGGGAACGGCTCGAGCCGGCGCGGGCGCGGCCGGTGCCCTTCTGCTTCCAGGGCTTCTTGCCGCCGCCGCGGACCTCGCCGCGGGTCTTGGTCGAATGGGTGCCCTGGCGGTGATTGGCGCGGATGGCGACGATGACCTCCTTGAGGGCCTGGCGGCCCTTGTCGCCCTCGAAGGTGGGCAGCCCCGCGAAGTCCTGCTCGCGGCTGGTGGTCCCGTCGGAACTGAAGATGGTGAGTTTCATGGTCTGCTAGCGGTGCGGAGGGCTCAGGCGGCCGACTTCGGCTGCCCCTTGATGGCGGTGCGGACGATCACGTCGTCGCCGTTGGCGCCGGGAATGGCGCCCTTGACCAGGATGAGGTTCTTCTCGGCGATGATCTTAACCACGCGGAGATTCTGCATCGTGCGGCGGACGCTGCCCATGTGGCCGGGCATGGCCTGGTTCTTCCAGGTGCGGCCGGGGGTCTGGCGCATGCCGATCGAGCCGATGCGGCGGTGGAACATCGAGCCGTGGGCCGCGGGGCCGCCGCCGACGCGCCAGCGCTTCACCACGCCCTGGAAGCCCTTGCCCTTGGTCACGCCGATGACGTCGACCAGCTGGCCTTCCTGGAAGGCGGCCACCGTGACGACGTCGCCGACCTTCTCGGTCGGCTCGGCCGCGAGGCGGACCTCGCCGAGCACGCGGGGGGCCTTCTCCAGGCCGGCCTTCTTCGCGTGGCCCAGCTCGCCCTTGGCGGTGTTTTTCGGCTTGCGGGAGGAGAAGCCGATCTGAACGGCGTTGTAGCCATCGGTGGCGGTGGTCTTGACCTGGACCACCGAGCAGGGTCCGGCTTCGACCACAGTGACCGGGACCAGGACGTTTTGCGCGTCGTAGACCTGGGTCATCCCGATTTTCTTGCCGAGAAGGGAGGAGATCATGGAGCTAAGCGGTAGGTGGAGGATTCCGTTGGGGGACCTACATTAGACGAGGCCCGGAGGTGCCGCGGGGGCACATGGGCAACTGCTAGTGCGGACTGGACGGGAGGTTAAAAGTGGGCGGGCGGAAAAATCAGACGTTGATGGTGATGTCGACGCCGGAGGGCAGGTTGAGCTTCTTCAGCTCGTCCACCGTGGCGGCGGTCGGCTCGATGATGTCGATGAGCCGCTTGTGGGTGCGGGTCTCGAACTGCTCCATCGACTTCTTGTCGACGTGCGGGGAGCGGTTGACGGAGAGCTTCTCGATCCGGGTGGGAAGCGGGATCGGGCCGGAGACGCGGGCGCCGGAGCGCTTGGCGGTCTCGACGATGTCCAGGGCCGACTGGTCGATGACGCGATAGTCGAAACCCTGGAGCTTGATGCGAATGCGTTGGCCTTTCATTGGGCGCTAAAAAGAACGGTTAGGTGCGGGCCGGGGCCTTGGAGGAGCTCTCCACGATCTTGGCCAGGAGGGAGTTCGGAACCTGCTCAAAGTGCGAGGGGGTGATCGACGCACTGGCGCGGCCCTTGGAGAGGGAGCGGATGTCGGTGACGTAGCCGAAGAGCAGCTCGAGCGGAACGGCGGCGGTGATGATGCAGGCGCCGGCCTTGTTCTCGATGCCGCTGACGCTGCCGCGGCGGCGGTTGATGTCGCCGATCAGGTCGCCCTGGTATTCCTCCGGGGTGGTGACCTCGACGCCCATGATGGGCTCGAGCAGGATCGGCTTGGCCTTCTTCATCGCCTCCTTGAAGCCGAAGATGCCGGCCATCTTGAAGGCGAGCTCGGAGGAGTCGACCTCGTGGAAGCTCCCGTCGATGATGCGGACGATCACGTCGACCACGGGGTGGCCGGCGACGACGCCGTTGTTGGCGCCCTCCATGATGCCCGCGATCGTGGGCTTGATGAATTCCTTGGGGATGACGCCGCCGACGATCTCGTCGACGACCTCCACGCCCTTGCCCTTCTCGTTGGGCTCAATGGTGACGACGGCGTGGCCGTACTGGCCCTTGCCGCCCGACTGGCGGATGAACTTGCCCTCCCCTTCCGCCTTGGCCGTGACGGTCTCGCGGTAGGCGATCTGGGGCTTGCCGGAGGTGGCCTCGACCTTGAACTCGCGCTTCATCCGGTCGCGGATGATGTCGAGGTGGAGCTCGCCCATCCCGGAGAGGATGATCTGGCCGCTGTCCGGGTCGGTCGAGACCCGCAGGGTCGGGTCCTCGGCCACCAGGCGCTGCAGGGCGGTGCCCATCTTCTCCTGGTCGGCCTTGGAGTTCGGCTCGATCGACATGGAGATGACGGGCTCGGGGAACGACGGCGGCTCCAGCCGGATGTCGAAGTCCTCGTCGCAGAGGGTGTCGCCGGTGATGACGTCCTTGACGCCCACCAGCGCGCAGATATCGCCGGAGTAGGCGACCTCGATCTCCTCGCGGTCGATCGCGCGCATCAGCACCAGGCGCGAGACGCGCTCGCTCCGGCGGGTGCGCGGGTTGTAGAGGGACATGCCGCGCTTGATCTGGCCGGTGTAGACGCGGAAGAAGACCAGCCGGCCGACGAAGGCGTCGTTCCAGAGCTTGAAGGCCAGGCCGGCCAGCTTGCTCTTGTCGTCGACCACCGCCGCCGCCTCCTTGCCGTCGCTGTCCTGGCCCTTCATCGGGGGGACGTCGATCGGGCTGGGGAGGTAGTTGACCACGCAGTCGAGCAGGCGCTGGACGCCCTTCTTCTTGAAGGCCGAGCCCGGGATGACGCCGCAGAACTTGAGCGAGATGGTGGCCTTGCGGATGGCGAGCATAAGCTCGTTGACCGAGATCTCCTGGCCGCCGAGGTACTTCTCGGCCACCGCGTCGTCGAAGTCGGAGACGGCCTCGATCAGTTTCTCGCGGTACTCCTTGGCCGCGTCGGCGAACTCCGCGGGAATGGGGGTGGTGACCGGATTGAGCCCGAGGTCGGCGTCGCGCTCCTTGTCGGAGGGGAAGACGTAGGCGACGTTCTGGACCAGGTCGATCAGGCCGTTGAAGTTCTCCTCCGCGCCCATCGGGAGGAACAGCGCGTGCGCGTTGCCCTTGAGCTTGGTGCGGATGTCGTCGATCGCCCGGTGGAAGTTGGCGCCGACCCGGTCCATCTTGTTGATGAAGGCCAGGCGGGGGACGTTGTACTTGTTCGCCTGCCGCCAGACGGTCTCGGACTGGGGCTGGACGCCGGCGACCGCGTCGAAGACCGCGACGGCGCCGTCGAGGACGCGCAGCGAGCGCTCCACCTCGGCGGTGAAGTCCACGTGCCCGGGGGTGTCGATGATGTTGATCCGCTGCTTGATCCCCTTCCAGGGGCCGCAGGAGGCGTTCCAGGCGCAGGAGATGGCGGCGGCGGTGATGGTGATGCCGCGCTCGCGCTCCTGCTCCATCCAGTCGGTCACGGTCGTGCCCTCGTGGACCTCGCCCATCTTGTGGACGGCGCCGGAGTAGAAGAGAATGCGCTCAGTCGTCGTGGTCTTGCCCGCGTCGATGTGGGCGGCGATGCCGATGTTGCGGGTCCATTCCAGCGGGAACGGGCGCGCGGGAGAATTGACCGGCGCGACCTTGGCCTTGTCGGTGACGACGGTGATGTTGATCGGAGTGTCAGCCACGGTGGACATCGCTCGGTTACCAGCGGAGATGGGCGAAGGCGCGGTTGGCCTGGGCCATCTTGTGGGTGTCTTCCTTCTTCTTCACCACCGTGCCGGTGTTGTTGTAGGCGTCGATGATCTCGGCGGCGAGGGCGTCGCGCATGGTGACCCCCTTGCGGCTGCCGGCGGCGTCCACGATCCAGCGCAGGGCCAGGCTCTCCTGGCGGTCGAAGGAAATCTCCACGGGCACCTGGTAGGTGGCGCCGCCCACGCGGCGGCTCTTGACCTCGAGGCGCGGGCGCGCGTTCTCCAGCGCGCCCAGCAGCAGGTCGACCGGGTCGCCCTTCTCCAGCTTCTCCGAGACCTTCTCGAAGGCGCCGTAGACGATGCGTTCGGCCAGGTTCTTCTTGCCGCTCTTCATGATCACGTTGACCAGGTGGGCAACGAGCGGGCTCTTGTAGCGGATATCGGGCTCGGTCTGGCGCTTGTCGGCTCTGTGACGGCGGGACATGGTGCGAGGGTCTCCGGGTTAGGCCTTGGCCGCCTTCGGGCGCTTGACGCCGTACTTCGAGCGGCTGCGGCGGCGCTTCTCCACGCCGGTGGCGTCGAGGGTGCCGCGGACGATGTGGTAGCGCACGCCGGGGAGGTCCTTCACGCGGCCGCCGCGCACGAGCACGATCGAGTGCTCCTGCAGGCTGTGGCCCTCGTCCGGGATGTAGGAGATCACCTCGTTGCCGTTCGTCAGCCTAACCTTCGCGACCTTCCGGATGGCCGAGTTCGGCTTCTTCGGGGTGCGGGTCATGACCTGCACGCAGACGCCGCGGCGGAAGGGATTGCCCGAAAGGGCCGGCGATTTCGACTTGGTGCGAATCAGGCGGCGGCCCTTGCGGACGAGTTGGCTGATGGTGGGCATGAAAAGCGGTGTTTAGAAATTGAGGAAAAGAGGAAAACGCTACTATCCGCCAAAACGTCAGCAAGAACTTTCTGGCGAAAAGTCGGTCGCTCGCGAAAACCGGGATTTTGGCCCCGCCCCGCGATGGATTTGCGCCCCTTGGCGGCAGCCGGAAGGACGCGAAAAACGAAGGTAAGCGGCCATTCAACCGGATTTGCCAGGGAAGACGCAAGCGGAATTCGGACAGTCTTGCGCAAGTCCCCCCCTCCCCTCGGGAAAATGCCGATTTGAGGCGAAAATCCGGCTTGGCGGGACCTCCGCCGGAATCAACCGCGGCGGATCACGCCGGCAGCGGCTCCTGCTTCGGCGGCGCGCCCGTCGCCGACCCGAAATACCGCCGCACCCAGGCGATCCACAGGAACAGCGGCAGCAGGTGGCTCAGCTGCGCCCAGCGCAGGGTCGGCGAAGCGGCGAGCCGGCCCGCCGCCTGCGCGGCCCGCGCGTCCAGGCCTTCCGCGGCCACCACCCGGCTGAAATCACCGTGGCCGACGGTGAGGGCGGCCGAAAGCGCGGCAAGGGCCGCCCAGGCCAGGGCCAGCCACCAGCCATCGCGCCCCAGCCGGTAGACCCGCCAGGCGATCAGGACCCAAAGCCCGCATCCGAGCAGGTCCGCCGCGGCTCCCACCGGACCGGTGAGGTAGCTTCCAAACCAAGGGAACACTCCGCCCAGCATGGCCCACGTGAGCATGCTCCAGCCCATGAAGAGGCAGTACAGGCCCAGGGCCAGGACCGGAAGCGGGCAGCGGTCGGTCCAGCTCGGCGCCGGATCCCTGAGCTCGCAGGTCCGGCGCACGTGCGGGCTGCGGTAGAAGGCGAACAGCAGCGAGGGGATGGCCACCAGAAAGACCGCCAGGGCCGCGACCGTGGCGACCTTGACCACCAGCAGGGCCGCCGGCGGAAGCGGAGCCCGGTCGGCGGCCAATGCGCCTTCAATGGCGGTCAGCAGAGCCGGAACCGTGGCCAGCCCCATCACCCCGGTCGCGACCGTGATCCCGCAAACGCAAACCCACAGCGCCCGGGCCCAGCGCCGGGCCTGGATCGAGCCGGCCCCGAGCCAGATCTGGATCACCGCCAGCCCCAGGATGGTGAAAATCCCCGGCTGGTGGCTCCGGTGCGAATGCGTCTGGCCGGACCGCGCCTGGGCCAGCTCGACGATGACGAACAGGGCCGCGAGGGCCAGGCAGAGGCACCCGCCGGCGATCTCCAGGACGCCGAGCGCAACCAGCCCGCCGCTGCGGTCTCGGTGCCCGTCGGAAGGGTTGTCGGTCATCGGTTGGGGAAACGCCGCACAGGAGCCGCCGCCGGAAGGGGGAAGCGAACGGCCTTCACCCCTAGCCGGCGACCCGGATAAAAAATACGCCCGGCTTTTGAGGGCCGGGCGTCAAAACCGCACGGAGCTAGGCTCAACATGCGGTTTTATGGCGGGAGGAAGTGTCAGGATGGAGAGCGCCCCCGCCCTGACAAGCCGTTTTTTACGATTAAGTGACGATCGCCCGGGCATGAAAAAGCCCCGGCCTTGGGCCGGGGCTTTCGCAAAACCGATGGAATCCGGGTTCAGCTCGCCCCCACCGCGGCGGGCTTGGGCTCCTCGAGGGGCAGCTCGGCGCCGAAGGGCAGCGTGATCTTGAGCTTCTTATACCGCGGCAGGCCCGTGCCGGCCGGGATCAGGTGGCCCATGATGACGTTCTCCTTGAAGCCCTTCAGCATGTCCACCTTGCCCAGGGTCGAGGCGTCGGTGAGGACGCGCGTCGTCTCCTGGAAGGAGGCGGCCGAGATGAAGCTCTCGGTCTCGAGCGAGGCCTTGGTGATGCCGAGCAGGATCGGCTCGGCCTCCGCCGGCTTGCCGCCGGCGGCCTCGAGCCGCTGGTTCTCGGTCAGGAAGGCGCTGCGGTCGACCTGCTCGCCCCAGAAGTACTCGCTGTCGCCCGGGTCGGTGATCCGGACCTTGCGGAGCATCTGGCGGATGATGATCTCGATGTGCTTGTCGTTGATCGTCACGCCCTGCAGCCGGTAGACCTCCTGCACCTGGGAGATGAGGAAGTCGTAGAGCGCGGCGGGCCCGAGGATCTCGAGGATCTCGTGCGGGTCGGCGGCGCCCTCGGTCAGGTGCTGGCCCTTGTGGACCACGTCGCCGGGCTGCACGATGATGTGCTTGCCCGCCGGGATGAGGTGCTCCTCCTCCTGCTGGGTCTCCTCGTTCTTGACCACCAGCTTGCGCTTGCCGCGCACGGTGCCCTCGAACGAGACCACGCCGTCGATCCGGGCCATCTCGGCCGCGTCCTTCGGGCGCCGGGCCTCGAAGAGCTCGGCGACGCGCGGGAGGCCGCCGGTGATGTCCTTGGTCTTGGACGCCTGACGGGGCGTCTTGGCGAGCAGCGCGCCGGGGGCGATGGTGTCGCCCTCGTTGACGGCGATCTGCGCGCCCACCGGGATGGAGTAGGCCGCGAGCGGCTTGTTCTTGGCGTCGCGGACCTCGATCTGCGGGTTGAGGTCCTCCTTGTGCTCGATCACCACGGTGGCGATGCGGCCCGAGCTCTCGTCGAGCTCGCGCTTCACCGTCACGCCCGGGATCATGTCCTTGAAGGCCAGGCTGCCGCCCTTCTCCGAGAGGACCGGGATGTTGTAGGGGTCCCACTGGGCGAGGATCTCGCCCTTGGCGATCTTCTCGCCGTCGCCGACATGGAGGAAGGAGCCGACCACGATGTTGTAGTTCTCCAGCTCCTTGCCGTCGTCGTCGACCAGCTGGATGGTGCCGGTCTTGTTCAGGACGATGCTGCCGCCCTCCGCGGTCTCGACCAGGCGCAGGCCGTGGTACTTGACCGTGCCGGGGGCGCGCACGCGGATCTCGGGGGTCTTGAAGCCGCCGGAGGCGACTCCGCCGATGTGGAAGGTGCGCATGGTGAGCTGCGTGCCGGGCTCGCCGATCGACTGGGCGGCGATGATGCCGACCGAGTCGCCGATCTTGGCGATGCGGTTGGTGGCCGGGTTGATCCCGTAGCTCTTGGCGTCGATCCCCAGCTTGGAGATCGAGGTGAGCGGAGACATGACCTTCACGCGCTCGATTCCCACGTTCTCGATCTTGGCCGCGGTCTCCTCGGTGATGAGGTCGCCGGAGGCCACGATCAGCTCGGTGGGATTGATCGGGTTGTAGACGTCGTCGCTGGCGCAGCGGCCGACGAGGCGCTCGCGGAGCGAGACGATCTCGTCGTCGCCCTCGAAGATCGCCTTCTTCCAGACGCCGTCGCGGGCGCCGCAGTCGTCCTCGCCGATGACCACGTCCATCGCCACGTCGCAGAGCTTGCGGGTGAGGTAGCCGGCGTCCGCGGTCTTGAGCGCGGTGTCGGCCAGGCCCTTGCGGGCGCCGTGGGTCGAGATGAAGTACTCCAGCACGGTCAGGCCCTCGCGGAAGGAGGACAGGATCGGGCGCTCGATGATTTCGCCGGAGGGCTTGGCCATCAGGCCGCGGGCGCCGCAGAGCTGGCGCACCTGCTGCTTGTTGCCGCGGGCCCCCGAGTCCATCATGATGTAGACCGGGTTGATCTCGGGCTTGCCGTCGTTGGTCTCCAGCTTGGCGAACACCTCCTTGGCGATCTTGTCGGTCGCGCCGGTCCAGAGGTCGATGACCTTGTTCTTGCGCTCGCCCTCGGTGATGATGCCCTTGTTGAACTGGCCCTCGACCTCGACGATCTTCTTCCGGGTGTCGGAGACGATCTCCTTCTTGGCCTCCGGGATGATCATGTCGTCGATCCCGATGGAGATGCCGGCCTGGAAGGCGGTGGTGAAGCCCAGCTCCTTCAGCTTGTCCAGCACCTCGACGGTGGCGAGGTCGCCCGCGACCTTGTAGGTGTTGAGGATCAGGTCGCCCAGCTTGGACTTGGCGACGGGGAAGTTGACGAAGCCCAGCGAGGCGGGCCAGATCTGGTTGAAGATCACCCGGCCCACGGTGGTGCGGAGCACCTTCTTGTCCTTCTGGCCGAAGACGGTGTCGCGGCGGTAGTCCGGGTTCGGGATCTCGACCCAGTCATGCACCGCCAGGGCGCCGTCGGTCTTGGCGAAGACGACCTCGGAGAGGCCGGCCAGGAGCGGGACGCGCTGGTCCTTGCCCACCTTCTTGCGCGGCTCGATCGTCAGGTAGTAGGCCCCGAGGACGATGTCCTGCGAGGGGGTGAGGATCGGCTTGCCCGAGGAGGGCGAGAAGATGTTGGAGGTCGCCATCATCAGGAGCTTGCACTCCATGATGGCCTCGAGGGAGAGCGGGACGTGCACGGCCATCTGGTCGCCGTCGAAGTCGGCGTTGTAGGCGGTGCAGACCAGCGGGTGGATGCGGATGGCCTCGCCCTCGATCAGGGTGGGCTCGAAGGCCTGGATCGAGAGGCGATGCAGGGTCGGCGCGCGGTTGAGCAGCACCGGGTGGCCCTTGGTCACCTCCTCCAGGATGTCCCAGACCTCGGGCGACTTCTTCTCGATCATCTTCCGGGCGCCGCGCACGGTGTGGACGAAGCCCAGCTCCTTGAGGCGGCGGATGATGAAGGGCTCGAAGAGGACCAGGGCCATCTTCTTCGGCAGGCCGCACTGGTTGAGCTTGAGCTCGGGGCCGATGACGATGACGGAGCGGCCGGAGTAGTCGACGCGCTTGCCCAGCAGGTTCTGGCGGAAGCGCCCCTGCTTGCCCTTGAGCATGTCCGAGAGGGACTTGAGGGGGCGGTTGCCGGCGCCGGTGACGGGGCGGCCGTGGCGGCCGTTGTCGAAGAGGGCGTCGACGGCCTCCTGCAGCATCCGCTTCTCGTTGTGGATGATGACGTCGGGCGTCTTCAGCTGCATCAGGTTCCGCAGGCGGTTGTTGCGGTTGATGACGCGGCGGTAGAGGTCGTTGAGGTCGGAGGTGGCGAAGCGGCCGCCCTCGAGGGGCACCAGCGGGCGCAGGTCCGGCGGGATCACCGGCAGGACCTCCAGCACCATCCACTCGGGGCGGGAGCGGGAGTGGATGAAGCCCTGGATGACCTTCAGGCGCTTGGAGAGTTTCTTCTTGATCTGCTTGGAGCGGGTGGCGCGCATCTGCTCGTGCAGCTCGGCCACGGTCGCTTCCATGTCCATCTTGACCAGGGCGTCGCGGACGGCCTCGGCCCCCATCTTGGCGATGAAGGAGTCCGCGCCGTACTCGTCGAGCGCCTGGCGGTACTCGGTGTCGGTCAGGAGCTGCCGGGGCTCGAGGGGGGTCTTGCCCGGGTCGACCACCATGAAGTTCTCGTAGTAGATCACGCGCTCGAGGGAGCGGGCGGTCATGTCCAGCAGCAGGCCCAGGCGGCTGGGCATGCTCTTGAGGAACCAGATGTGGGCCACCGGCACGGCCAGCTCGATGTGGCCCATGCGCTCGCGGCGGACGCGGGCGATCGTCACCTCGACGCCGCAGCGGTCGCAGACCACGTCCTTGTACTTGATGCGCTTGTACTTGCCGCAGGCGCACTCGTAGTCGCGGACCGGCCCGAAGATCTTCTGGCAGAAGAGGCCGCCCGGCTCCGGCTTGAAGGTGCGGTAGTTGATGGTCTCCGGGTTCTTGACCTCGCCCTTGGACCACTTGCGGATGGTGTCGGGCGAGGAGACGGTGATGGAGACGCAGTCAAAGGCGCTCTCGTCGAGGCCCAGGGCGCTGCGGGCATCCTCGCGGGTGGAGGCGGCGGTATCGGCAGGCTGAATCATTTTTTTATCTCCCTTTGATTTTTAAGTGGTGGCGCGGCCGCTTCAGGCCCCGAGGGCCAGGGCGGCGCGCTTCTGCAGCTTGATGTCGAGGCCGAGGGACTGGATCTCCTTGATCAGGACGTTGAAGGACTCCGGAGTCCCGGCCGAGAGCGTGTTGTCGCCCTTGACCAGCGATTCGTAGATCTTGGTGCGGCCCTGGACGTCGTCGGACTTGACCGTGAGCAGCTCCTGGAGGGTGTGCGCGGCGCCGTAGGCCTCGAGGGCCCAGACCTCCATCTCGCCGAAGCGCTGGCCGCCGTACTGGGCCTTGCCGCCCAGCGGCTGCTGGGTGACGAGGGAGTACGGGCCCACCGCCCGGGCGTGGATCTTGTGCGACACCAGGTGGTTCAGCTTCATCATGTAGATGTAGCCGACCACGACCTCCTGGTCGATTTTCTCGCCGGTGCGGCCGTCAAAGAGCGTGCTCTTGCCCGAGGAGGGCAGCTTCGCGTCCTTGAGGTACTCGCGGACCTTCTTCTCCGGGATGCCGTCGAAGACGGGGGTGGCGACCTTGATGCCGAGCTTCTTGCAGGCCCAACCGAGGTGGGTCTCCAGCACCTGCCCGACGTTCATGCGCGAGGGCACGCCCAGCGGGTTGAGGCAGATCTCGACGGGGGTGCCGTCGGGGAGGAAGGGCATGTCCTCCTCGGGCACGATCTTGGCGACCACGCCCTTGTTGCCGTGGCGGCCGGCCATCTTGTCGCCGACCTCCAGCTTCTGCTTGGTGGCGACGTAGACCTTGACCTGCTTGATCGCGCCGTCGGCCGAGCTCTCGCCCGACTCCACGGACTCGACCTTGCGCTCGCGGTCGGACTCCAGCTCGTCGAACTTGGTCTGGTACGAGCCGATGATCTCCATGATCTTGATCCGGACCGGCGAGGGGTCGATCTGGACGTGCTTGGAGACCGCGGCCAGCTTGCGCAGGAGGGTCTTGGTGATCTTCCGGTTGGCCGGGATGATGATCTCGTTGTTCTCGCCGTTGATCACGTCGAGCGGGATCTTCTCGCCCAGCAGGATGTTGGAGAGGGCCTCGGTCAGGCCCTCGCGCAGCTTGTCCATCTGCGTCTTGTAGTCCTCCTGGATCTGCTTGATCTGGCGGCGGCGGTCCGAGGGGGAGAGCTTCTCCTCCTGGTTGTCGATCCGCGAGGAGATCTTCACGTCCATCACGATGCCGGCGACGCCGGAGGGGACGACGAGCGAGGTGTCCTTCACGTCCGCGGCCTTCTCGCCGAAGATCGCGCGGAGCAGCTTCTCCTCGGGGGCGAGCTCGGTCTCGGACTTCGGGGTGATCTTGCCGACGAGGATGTCGCCGGGCTTGACCTCCGCGCCGACGCGGATGACGCCGTTGTGGTCGAGGTTCTTCAGGGCCTCCTCGCCCACGTTCGGGATGTCGCGGGTGATCTCCTCGGGCCCGAGCTTGGTGTCGCGGGCGGTGACCTCGAACTCCTGGATGTGGATCGAGGTGAAGATGTCCTCCTTCAGGACCTTCTCGGAGATGAGGATCGCGTCCTCGAAGTTGTAGCCGTTCCAGGGCATGAACGCCACCAGGACGTTCCGGCCCAGGGCCATCTCGCCGCGGTCGGTGGAGGGGCCGTCGGCGATGATCTGCCCGGCCTTGACCTTCTGGCCCTGCTCGACGATCGGCTTCTGGTTGAAGCAGGTGCCGGCGTTCGAGCGCATGAACTTGCGCAGCTCGTAGACGTAGACGTGGTTCTTCGGGTCGGGGCGGACATGGCGCGGCATCTCGCCGTCCTTGGTCACGACGATCCGCTTGGCGTCGACCGAGGCGACGACGCCCGCCTCCTCGGCCACCACCACGATCTTGGAGTCGCGGGCGACGCGCTCCTCGATGCCGGTGCCCACGAAGGGGGCCTCGGCCTGGAGGAGCGGCACGCCCTGGCGCTGCATGTTCGAGCCCATCAGCGCGCGGTTGGCGTCATCGTGCTCGAGGAAGGGGATCATGCCGGCGGCGATCGAGATCACCTGCTTGGGCGAGACGTCCATGTAGTCGACCTCGGAGGCGCTGACCTCGAGGAACTCGCCGTCCTTCCGGACGGTGACCTTGCCGACGAAGTGGCCCTTGTCGTCGATCTCGGCGTTGGCCTGGGCGATGACCTTGGCCTCCTCCTGGTCGGCGGTGAGGTAGTCGATCTTGTCGGTGGCGCGGCCGTCCTTGACCACGCGGTAGGGGGTCTCGATGAAGCCGAACTCGTTCACCCGCGCGTAGGTCGAGAGCGAGTTGATCAGGCCGATATTCGGGCCTTCGGGCGTCTCGATCGGGCAGATGCGGCCGTAGTGCGAGGGATGGACGTCGCGGACCTCGAAGCCGGCGCGCTCGCGGTTGAGGCCGCCGGGCCCGAGGGCGGAGAGGCGGCGCTTGTGCGTGACCTTGGCCAGCGGGTTGATCTGGTCCATGAACTGCGACAGCTGGCTGCGGGCGAAGAAGTCGCGGATGACGGTGGTCAGCGCCTTCGGGTTGATCAGCTTCTGGGGGGTGATCGAGTCGACGCTCTGGTCGTACATCGTCATGCGCTCGCGGACCAGGCGCTCGGTGCGGGAGAGGCCCACCCGGCACTGGTTGGCCAGGAGCTCGCCCACGGTGCGGACGCGGCGGCTGCCGAGGTGGTCGATGTCGTCGACCACGCCCTCGCCCTTGCGCAGGCGCACCAGGTACTTGGTGGCGGCGACGATGTCGCCGCTCTCCAGGATGCGCTGCTCCAGCTCCGCCTTCAGGCCGAGCTTCTGGTTGACCTTGTAGCGGCCGACGCGGCCGAGGTCGTAGCGCTTGGGATCGAAGAACAGCCGCTTGAGCAGGGCCTTGGCGTTGGCGGTCGTCGGGGGCTCGCCCGGGCGCAGCCGCTTGTAGATCTCCTTCAGGGCCTCCTCCTCGTTGCGGGTCGGGTCCTTCTTCAGGGCGCGGATGATCGCGCCCTCGTCCACCGCGGTGTCGATCACCCGGATGGAGTTGATCTCGTGCTTCTCGAAGGTGCGGACGATCTGCTTGGTCAGCGGCTCGAAGGCGCGGGCCAGGACCACGCCCTTCTGGGCGTCGATCGCGTCCTCCACCAGCACCAGGGTGCTGACGTTCTCCATGTCGAGGGCCTTGGCGACCTTGAGGTCCTTGATCTCGTAGAAGAGGTTGAGGATGTCGACGTCGGCGCTGTAGCCGATGGCGCGGAGCAGGGTCGTGATCAGGAACTTCCGGCGGCGGCGGCGGCGGTCGAGGTAGACGTAGAGCAGGTCGTTGTTGTCGAACTGCACCTCGAGCCAGGTGCCCCGGTCGGGGATGATGCGGAAGGAATGGAGCAGCTTGCCGTTCGGGTGCGGGGTGACCTCGAAGGCGATGCCGGGGGAGCGGTGGAGCTGGGAGACCACGACGCGCTCGGCGCCGTTGATGATGAAGGAGCCGCGCTCGGTCACCATCGGGATCTCGCCCATGTAGATGTCCTCGTCCTTGATGAAGTCCTCCTCGCGCAGCCGAAGCTTCACGTAGAGCGGCACCGAATAGGTGATGCCCTCGCGGATGCACTCGATCTCGGAGTTCTTGGCGTCGCCCAGGGTGTAGGAGACGTACTCCAGCGTCAGCCGCTCGTCGTAGGACTGGATCGGGAAGACCTCGCGGAAGACGGCCTCGAGGCCCTGGGGCTTGCGCTGCTTCTCCGGCACGCCCTTCTGCAGGTAGTCCAGGTACGAGTTGATCTGGATCTCGATGAGGTTCGGCGGCTGGAGGACTTCGCGGAGTCTGCCGAAATTGATGCGGTCGGAATGATTGCGATCAGCCATGGGAGGAGGACGGACGGATGGAAAAACTGAGGGAGGCGCTCAGCGGAGCGCCTGCGAACTGACGGAAATGAAATGAACACGGGCCAGGCCGCGGCGGAGCGCCGCGGCCTGCCCGGAATGGGAAACGATGCGCAAGTGGGTCAGGGAGCGGAATTACTTCAGCTCCACCTTCGCGCCGGCGGCCTCGAGCTTCTTCTTGATCTCCTCGGCCTCGGCCTTGGAGACGCCCTCCTTGACCGGCTTCGGGGCGCCCTCGACCAGGTCCTTGGCCTCCTTGAGGCCCAGGCCGGTGATCGCGCGCACTTCCTTGATCGCGCCGATCTTGTTGGCGCCGCCGTCCACCAGGACGACGTTGAATTCGGTCTTCTCCTCGGCGGCGGCGGCGGGGGCCGCGCCGGCGGCGGCGGGAGCCGCGGCGGCCGCGACCGGAGCGGCGGCGGAGACGCCCCACTTGGTCTCGAGGTCCTTGACCAGACCGGCGATTTCGAGGACCGACTGGCTGGAGAGCCACTCGATGACTTGCTCTTTGGTGATGTTGCTCATGGTACCTTGGGCAGGATGACTAGCGTTCCCGGATGGGTCCGTTTAAGGGACGAGTCCCCTAGTGGTCTGCTTTGATGGTTGGGCTTCGGAGCCCCGGCGGAGCCGGGGCCGAAAGGGATGGTTGCTTTACTTGCCCTCCGCGGCGCGAACTTTGGCCTGGAGGACGTTGACCGCGCCCTGGGGCACGGCGGCGATGACGCGGACGAAGCGGCTCGCCGGCTGACTGAGGAGACCCAGAAGCTGGGCCTGCAGCCTATCCAGGGAGGGCATGTCCGCAAGCTGCTCGACCTCCTTGGAGGTGATCAGCTTCTTGCTCAGGACGCCGGCCTTCACCTGGACCTTCTGCTTGTCTTTGAAGAACTGGCGCAGGATCTTAGCGACCCCGGCGGAGTTCTTGCCGCCGACCACGACCGCGGTCGGGCCGGTCAGGGCGTTGTCCAAGTCCGGGAGGCCCAGCCCCTTGGCGGCGACCCGCAGGGAGCTGTTCTTGACCACGTGGAACTCGGCCTTCTCCGCGGCCAGCTTCTCCCGGAGCTCGGCCACCTCGGAGACGGTGGTGCCGGTGAAGTTGGCCAGGATCAGGTAGTCCGACTTCTTGAGGTGGCTCTCGATTTCGGCGATCAGGTAATTTTTTTCAGCGCGCATGGTCGGGGGCCTCAGTACTGGCTGTATTCCGCCGAGGCGATCCGGACGGAGGGGCTTTGGGAGGAGGAGATGGCCACGGACTTGATGTAGTGGCCCTTGAAGGTCGAAGGCTTGGCCTTGCCCACCGCGTCGAGCACGGCCTGGACGTTCTCCAGGATCTGGGCGGGCGTGAAGGAGCGCTTGCCCACCCCCACCCCGATGTTGCCGGTCTTGTCCATCTTGAACTCCACCCGGCCGGCCTTGACGGCCTTGATCCCGGCGGCGATGTCGTCGGTGACGGTGCCGCTCTTCGGGTTGGGCATCAGCCCCTTCGGGCCGAGGACGCGGGCGATGGTGCGGACGGTCTTCATCGCCTCGGTGGTCGCGATCGCGACGTCGAAGTCGAGCCAGCCCTCGTTGATCTTGGCCATCATGTCCTGCAGGCCCGCGTGGTCGGCGCCCGCGTCCAGCGCGGCCTTCGGGTTGTCGGTGAAGACCAGGACGCGGACCTTCTTGCCCGAGCCGTTGGGCAGGGGCGTGGTCCCGCGGACCATCTGCTCGCCCGCGGCCGGGTCCACCCCGAGTCGGAGGGAGAGCTCGACGGTCTCGTCGAACTTGGCCTTGGGGAACTTGATCAGGATCTCGACCGCCTCTTTCAGCGGGTAGTCCTGGTCGAGCTTCGCGCCCTGGAGCGCGCTGCGATAACGTTTGCTGTGTTTTTCCATGTTTACTCCTTGCGGTGCGAACGCCGGTGAGGGCTCCCGCGGGAATGGGTTCGGGTTAAAATTAGTCGACGACCTCCAGCCCCATGTTGCGGGCGGTGCCGGCGATGATGCGGACGCCCGCGTCCTCGCTCTTGGCGTTGAGGTCTTTCTGCTTGAGCTTGTAGATCTCCAGCAGCTGCTTGCGGGTCACCTTGCCGACCTTGTCCTGGTTGGGACGGGCCGAGCCGCTGGCGATGTTGGCCGCCTTCTTCAGCAGCACCGAGGCCGGCGGCGACTTCAGGATGAAGGTGAAGCTCTTGTCGGTGTAGACCGTGATGATCACCGGCAGGATCATCCCGTTCTGGTCCTTCGTCTTGGCGTTGAACTCCTTGCAGAACGCCAGGATGTTGACGCCCTGGGCGCCCAGCGCGGGGCCGACCGGCGGCGCGGGATTGGCGGCGCCCGCCGGGAGCTGGAGACGAATGTAGCCTTGGATCTTTTTGGCCATGGAAAAGGGTCTATTATAGCTATTCGGTCAACCGGGCGACCTGCCAGTATTCGAGCTCGACCGGGGTGAAGCGGCCGAAGATCGAGACCGAGACGCGCAGCTTGCCGCGCTCCGGATCGATCTCGTCGATCCGGCCGTTGAGATTGGCGAAGGGGCCGTCGTTGATCTTCACTTCCTCGCCCACCGCGTACTGCACCTTCGGCACTTCCTTGCCGTTGGCCGCCTCGATCCGGGCGCGGATCTCGTCGATCTCGGCCTGGCGCAGGGGGGCGGGATGCTCGCCGCCGACGAAGCCGATCACGCCGGCGACCTCCTTGACGAAGTACCACGGCTTGTTGATCAGCTTCCCCTCCTCGTCGAAGAGGCGCATCTGGATGAAGACGTAGCCCGGGTAGAGCTTGCGGACCTTGGTGCTCTTCTTGCCGTTCTTGACCTCCGAGACGACCTCGGTGGGCAGCAGGACCTCGAAGATGTGGTCGTCGAGCTCCTCGGCCTTGCGGAACTTCTCGATGTACTGCTTCACCTTGTTCTCCTGGCCGGAGAGGGTGTGCAGCGCGAACCACTGGGTGCCAGCGGGGGCGGAGGCTTGGGCGGACATGGGCGGGCGGATCAGCGGACGAACTGGGTCAGGAGGTCCACGACCTGCAGCAGCGAGAAGTCGCTGATGCTGGTGAACACGCCCAGGAGGACGACCGCCGCGATGACCACGATGGTCGAGTCGCGCAGCTCGGTGCTGGTCGGCCAGGTGGCCTTCTGGAGTTCACCCCAGATCTCGCCGACGAAAAGGCGGGTGCTGGTGATCGGGTTCTTCATGAATGGTTTAAGGTGGCAGGGGCGGAGGGACTCGAACCCCCAACCGACGGTTTTGGAGACCGCTACTCTACCAATTGAGCTACACCCCTATATGGCGTGGTTTTTAGACGACGCCGCCGAGGCTCCGGTGAGGGAGGCCTCGGCGAGTCTTTTAAACAGTTGGACGAAAACCGGTTACTCCGTGATTTCGGTGATTCGGCCGGCCCCGATGGTGCGGCCGCCCTCGCGGATGGCGAAGCGCTGGGTCTTCTCCATGGCGATCGGGGCGATCAGCTCGAGGTCGATGGTGATGTTGTCGCCGGGCATGATCATCTCGACGCCCTTGGGCAGGTGGACCACGCCGGTCACGTCCGTGGTGCGGAAATAGAACTGGGGACGGTAGCCGTCGAAGAAGGGGGTATGGCGGCCGCCCTCGTCCTTGGAGAGGACGTAGATCTCGGCCTTGGCCTTCTTGTGCGGGGTGATGGACTTCGGGGCCGCCAGGACCTGGCCGCGCTCGATGCCCTCCTTCTCGATGCCGCGGAGCAGCACGCCGACGTTGTCGCCGGCCTGGCCCTGGTCGAGCAGCTTGCGGAACATCTCGATGCCGGTCACGACGGTGTTGGTGGTGTCGCGGAGGCCGACGATCTCGACGGTCTCGTTGATCTTGACCACGCCGCGCTCGATACGGCCGGTCGCGACGGTGCCGCGGCCGGTGATCGAGAAGACGTCCTCGACGGACATCAGGAAGGGCTTGTCGACCTCGCGGACCGGCTCCGGGATCTCGGAATCGATCGCGTCCATCAGCTTGCCGATCGCCTCGATGCCCTCCGGCTTGCCCTCGAGGGCCGCCGTGGCGGAGCCGCGGATGATCTTGGCGTTCTTGCCGTCGAACTGGTACTTGGTCAGCAGGTCGCGGATCTCCTCCTCGACCAGGTCGAGCAGGTCCTTGTCGTCGATCAGGTCGACCTTGTTGAGGAAGACCACGATCTTCGGCACGCCGACCTGGCGGGCCAGGAGGATGTGCTCGCGGGTCTGGGGCATCGGGCCGTCCGCCGCCGACACGACCAGGATGGCGCCGTCCATCTGCGCGGCGCCGGTGATCATGTTCTTCACGAAGTCGGCGTGCCCGGGGCAGTCGACGTGGGCGTAGTGGCGCTTCGCGGTCTCGTACTCCACGTGGGCGACCGAGATCGTGACGATCTTGGAGGCGTCGCGCACCGTGCCGCCCTTGGCGATGTCGGCGTAGCTCTTCACCTCGGCCAGGCCCTTCTTGGACTGGACCGCGAGGATCGAGGTCGTCAGCGTGGTTTTGCCGTGGTCGACGTGGCCGATGGTGCCGACGTTGACGTGCGGTTTCTTGCGTTCGAATGTGCCTTTAGCCATGTGAGGGTGAGACGTGGGTTTGGATTTGGATGGGAGACTGAAGCGCCATTTTTTAACGTCGGAAGGGCCGACGCGTTTTTTGGCCTGGAGCCCAGAACCGGATTTGAACCGGCGACCTCGTCCTTACCAAGGACGTGCTCTGCCAACTGAGCTATCTGGGCAGACCAAGACTCTGGCCAAAAAACGAAAAAGAGTGAAGAACGTGACCTTCGCAAATTAGGCCGTCAACAGCAAACTTGCGAAAAAACCGCCCGCCGCGAAAAGCGCTCGGCATCAGGAGCCTAGCGCCGGACGCCGCCGCGGAAATCAGGGCCCGACGCGGATGCGGTAGGAACCCGGCGGAAGCCGGTTCCCCAGCCAAAATATCCGCTCCAGATAATCCCGGAAAAAAGCCGTCACCGCGTCCGGCGCGTCGGGGCTCTCCAGGGGCTCCAGGACCACCGGCCCGACCAGGCCGGCGGCGTCGACCGACGCGGAAAACTCGAGGGCGAAGGGAGTTCCGGATTCAGGAGGCCGGGCGTCCACGGCCCGGGCCAGCACGACCCTCCCGGTCGCGGCCGAGGTGACCTCGATGTGGGCGCCGCGGGGGGCCAGGGCCGGCGCGGGCCCGTCCCGGCGCCCGATCCCGGCGTAGGGATTCCCGGGAGGGTCGAGCGCCAGGGCCTCCGCCGGGTCCCTCGGCACCGCGAAGGGCGGCCAGGGCAGCGGCGAGGCGAGGTCGGAGGCGGGAAAGACCGTGCGCGCGGCGTAGTCCCGGAAGGTGGCGGCGGGGTCGGGCCGCGAGGGGTGCGGCGCGGCGTTCCACTCGGTCGGCAGGAAGAGCGGCCGGGGGTCGTTGAGTTCGGTCTGCTCGCGCAGCGCCGGATCGAGGGCCGCCAGGCCGAGGGTCGGCTTCGGACCGGCCGGCGCCCGCGCCGGCGGCGGCGGAAGCCGGAAAAGCGCCAGGGAGGCCAGGACGGCCGCGGCGGCGGCCGCGGACGCCGCCACCCATCTCGCCCGCTCGCCGCCCGCGGTGGCCATCGCGCCCTTCACCGGCCGGCGGCCGGCGGCGCGTCGTCCGCGGCCTGCACGACCTCGAAGCCGGCCTGGTGCGCGGCGGAGTAGATCTCCGCCAGCTGCTGGGTCGTCACCGCGCTCGAGGCCTTCACCAGCAGGGCCGGATGCGGCGCGCCCTTGGCCCGCTCCTGCAGCCAGAGCCGGAAGCGCGGCAGGTCCATCGGGCCCTCGTCGCCGAAGATCTGGCCGGAGCCCAGGACGGTGATGTAGTCGGAGGTGGGGGTCGCGCCCGCCCGCGCGCCGGCGACCGCCGGCAGCCGGAAATTCACCTCCAGGCCCGGGGCGAGGACAAAGCGCGAGCCGAGCAGGGCGAACATCAGCGCCACCAGGCCGGCGCTGACGTAGAACCAGGCGTCGAAGCTCCGCGGCGGCGGCCGCAGGCGCGAGGCGAGGTCGAGCGGGCGGGTGATCATTTCTGGTCCCGGTATTCGGTCAGGAGATACTGCATGATGGCGTTGGCGGCCCACTCCACGTCGCGGACGACGGCGCGGACCCGCCCCGCCAGGAAATGGTGCGCCAAATGGGCCGGAATCGCCAGCATCAGCCCCCCCGCCGTGCTCAGCAGCGCCTGCCACATCCCGTGGGCCAGCGCGCTGGCGGTGACGTAGTCGCCGCGGGTGAAGGCCAGGAACTGGCCGATCAGCCCCATCACCGTGCCGAGGAGCCCGACCAGGGGCGCCGCCTGCGCCACCGCGGCGATCGCGCCCAGGCGCCGCTCCAGCGCGGGCAGCTCGATCACCGCGGCCTCCTGCACGTGGAAGCGCATCCTCTCGGCGTCGTCGCCGGCGTGCAGCAGCGCGGCCTTCACCACCGAGGCCACCGGGCCCGGCGTCTCCTCGCAGACCGTCACCGCCTCGACCAGGCGCCGCTTGGCCAGGATGTTCTTGATCCCGTCGATGAACGCGGTGGAGCGGATGTGCACGCGGCGCAGGTAGAGGGCGCGCTCGGCGAAAAGCGTGAGGAGGAGCAGCGCCATCCCCAGCAGCACCCACATCATCGGGCCGCCGTCGGCGAAAAGCTGGAAGTTGAAGGATCCCATCGGGCGGGAGAGTTGCTAAGGGCTGGGCGCGGGCAGGTCGAGGCTGGCGACGCGCTGCCTGGCCAGCTCCGCGCCCGGGAGGCCCGATTCCGGAATCAGGGCCCAGACCCGCTTGGCGTCGGCCGCCCCCCGGGGGCCCTGGGCGGCGTCGAGGTCCCCCAGCGCCAGGAGGGTGCGCGCCATCCAGAAGCGCCCGCCGCCGCCGAGCTTGGCGCGCGCCGCCGGGTCGAGCAGGAAGGCCGAGACCACGTCCCGCCACCAGATCTCGGCGGCGCGGCGGTCCTCGTGGCGGCGGTGGAGGAGGAAGCCGAGGTTGTAGCCGGCCTCGGTGCGGACGTCCACCGGGGCGTCCGGCCGGTCCCGCACGTCCTCGAAGAGCTCCTCCGCCCGCTCCCCGTGGGTCGGATCGGCGACGGATTCGGCGTCGTGGCATTCGGCCAGGGCGAGCAGCACGTAGACGATGTCCTCGCGGTGGGGAAACTGGTTGCGCAGGAGCTCGTAGACCCGCTGCGCGGTCGGGAAGTCGTTCAGCTTCCGCAGCAGGTCGCCCTCCTTCAGCCGGGCGTAGAAGACCCAGTCGCTGGCGGGGTACTGGGTGACCAGCTGCTCGAGCAGCTCGCGCGCGTAGACGAAGTCCTTGGGCTGCCCGAGGTGCTCGGCCCAGAGGGCCACCTGGTAGAGGGCGTAGGGCGCGTAGTCGCTCCGGCTGTAGTCCTTGTCGTCCACGAAGTGGATCAGCACATTCTGGGCGTGGATGATGTCGTCGCGGTCGGCGTAGTGCTGGGCCTCGATGATGTAGGAGTCGGCGGCCTCCTCCGTCCGGGGGAAGTCCGCGCGCAGCCGCTGCAGCGCCGCCAGGGCCGCCGGGTCCTGCCCCAGCGCGAAGTCCGCCTGCACCTGCAGCAGCTCGGCGCTGCTGGCGAGGGGCGCGCGCTGCGCCGGCGGGAGCCCGCCCAGCGAGCGCCCGAGCGCCTCGGCCAGCCGCCGGGTCTCCTCCGGGTGGAGGGCGTCGAGCGAAAGCTTGGCCTGGAGCCAGGCCATGCGGGCCCGCAGCTCGGCGGGCAGGCCGGCCGGCGGCGCGCCCGCCGCCAGCAGCCGGCCGACGCGGGCGTAAGCCGCGTCGATCCGCCCGGCCGCCTCGAGCGCCCGGGCCAGGTTCCATTCCGCGCGCCAGCGGTTCACCGCGTCGAAGGCCGGGTCGGGGGCGAGCCGGTCCAGCGCCTTCTCGGCCTCCGCCAGCAGCCCCGCCGCCACCTCGGACTGGACCTGCTGGAACATGAGGTCGCCCGCGGGGACTCCGGCGGGCCGCTCCCGCAGGGCCGCCTCGTAGGCGTCCGCGGCGTTGCTGAAGTCCACCCGGTCGGCCGCGCCGGGCGCCAGCCCCCCCGCGCGGAAGAGCGCCTCGGCCCGCAGCACCCCGAGCGAGGCGCGGGCCTCGCCCGCGGGCAGCTCGCCCCGGATGGTCGCGGCCTTGGCGGCCGCCGCGCGGTAGCGCGCCTGGGCCCAGTCCACGCGCATCTGCACCGCCAGGGCGTGGATGGTGGTGAGGCGCAGGCCGGGGAAGCGCAGCAGCAGGCGGCCGGCGTCCTCCTCCGCCTGGCCGTAGTCTTCGCGGGCGCGGGCCGGATTGGCCGCGGCGTCGTCCAGCGCCCAGGTGGCGCGGTAGAGCAGCAGGTCCTCCAGGATGGGGTGCGCCGCGGGCGCGGCTATCAGGCGGTCGAGGTCCTCCCGGAAGCGGGTGCGCGCCGGCTCGGCGCGCGAGGCCGCGGCCAGGAGCTCGAGCGCGGCCCGCTGGCGCGCGCGGTCGGAGCCGTTCGCCAGCAGCTCGGTCAGCGCCCGGCGCCCGTCGCCGTCGGCGGCCCCGGCGATCATGCCGAGCAGGAGGCGGAACTGGTCGGCGTAGTCCTTCTCCCGCGCCGGCAGGAGGAGAAGCTCGCCCTTGAGCGCGTTGACCGCGTCGGCCCGCCGGCCGAGGGCGTTGAGCATCGCCGCGTAGTCCATCTCCGCCTCGTAGCCCACGGGCGTGCGCCGGAACTGCTCCGCGCGCTGGCGCGTCTGCTCCGCGGCCTCCTCCGAGACGGGCCCGAAGCGCATCCGCACCTCTTCCTCCGCCAGGAAGAAGCGCGCGCGCTCGAGGTCGGTCGCCGCCTTGGCTTCCGCCTGCTGGAAGAACGTCCGCTGGGCCGCCAGGTCGCCGGCCGCGCCGGCGAGCTGGCCCTGGAGGAAAAGCAGCCACGGCTGGTCGGCCGCGGACAGCTCGCCGGGCTTGACCGCCGCCAGCTCGAGCCGCGCCTCCGGCAGCTTCCGCTCCTGGGCGAGCGCGAGGGCCTGCCGCAGGTGCCAGGCCGAGCCGCGGGCCGCCCCCGCCACGTCCCGCAGCGCCTGCTCCGCCTCGGCCGGACGGGCGTCGTCGAGCAGCGCGGTGGCGAGCGCCAGCACCAGGTCTTCGCGGGGACCGGGCCCCGCCGGGGGATGGGCGAGCAGGCTGCGGTAGAGCTGGGCGGCCAATCCCGGCAGGCCCAGCTCCTGCGCCTGGCGGGCGGCCAGGGCGGTCATCGCGTCCTGCCCCGGGGAGGCGGCCGCGGGGGACGGCACGAAGGGGACGGGACGGATCAGCGGCTCCTGGCCGCGCAGCACCGCCGCCGCGGCCAGCGGCCAGACAAGGAGGAAAGGAAGGCGCATCCCAGCGCCGCCGACGATGCGGCCCGCCGCCCCAACAATCAATCGCGTTTGGGACCGGCGCCGAAGAGCGACTCCGCCCGCGCCCGGTCGAATTCGCGGTCGTGCGAGGCCACCACCAGGGTCCCGACGGTGTTGCCGATGAGGTTGGTGAAGGTCCGCATCTCCGACATGAACGGGTCGATCCCCAGGATCAGCGCCATGCTCGCGACCGGGATCCGCCCGGTGGAGGCCAGGGTGGCGGCGAGGGTGATGAAGCCGCTGCCGGTGACGCCCGCCGCCCCCTTGGAATAGACCAGGAGGACGCCGAGGAGACCGAGCTCGCCCCAGAAGCTCAGCGGCGCGTCGGTCGCCTGGGCGAGGAAGACCGAGGCGAGCGTCAGGTAGATGCAGGTGCCGTCGAGGTTGAAGGAGTAGCCCGCCGGCACGACGATGCCGACGACCTCCCTGGGGCAGCCGGCCGCCTCCATCTTCTGCATCAGCCCGGGCAGCGCCGTCTCCGAGGCCGAGGTGCTGACCGCGATGAAAAGCTCATCGCGGATGTAGCGCAGCAGCCGCCACAGGCTGAAGCCGCGCCAGCGGGTGATGGCCGCGAGCACCAGGAAGACGAAGGCCAGGCAGGTGCCGGCCATGCAGAGGAGGAGCTCGAGGAGGGAGACGAGCGTGTGGGCGCCGAAGCTGCCCACGGTGAACGCCAGCGAGCCGAAGGCGGCGAGGGGCGCCAGCCGGGTGACGAAGCCCACGATGGCGAAGAACACCCGGGAGAGGCGGTGGATGAGGTCGGCGACGGGGCGGGCCGCCTCGCCCAGCCGGCTGAGCGCGAAACCGAAAAGCAGCGAGATCAGCAGCACCTGCAGGAGGTCGTTGTCGACGAAGGGGCTGACGAAGCTGTCCGGGATGATGTGCAGCAGCAGCGCCGTCAGGGTCTGGGTCTTCGCCTTGGTCACGTAGCCGGCGACCAGGGAGGGATCGAGGGAGGCGATCGGCACGTGCATTCCCGCCCCCGGCTTGAGGAAATGCGAGACGGCGAGCCCGATCGCCAGGGCGAACGTCGTCACCAGCTCGAAATAGAGCAGCGCCCCTCCCCCCACCCACCCGATCTTCTTCAAATCGGTCATGCCGGCGATCCCCCCCACCACGGTGAGGAAGATGATGGGCGTGATCAGCATCCGCACCAGGGAGACGAACCCGAGCGCGAGGGGGCGCAGCTGCGCGCCGAAATGGGGCCAGAGCAGTCCGACCGCCACGCCGAGCGCGGCGCCGGCCAGGACCTGGAGGTAGAGGGTGTCGCGCCGCTTGGGGGCTTGGGGGTCGGGCACGCCCCTGAAATAGACGCCGCCGGCGGGCCGAGGCCAGCCGCAATCTTGCCCTCGCGGCGGATTTCGCTAGGCTGGGGGTTCCATGTCCTCGGACCTCACCGAGCTCTACCAGCAGGTCATCCTCGACCACAACAAGCGGCCGCGGAACCACGGCCGGCTGCCGACGGCCAACCGGGTGGCGCACGGCGAAAACCCCTCCTGCGGGGACCAGTGCACGGTCTACCTCCGGCTGGAGGACGGGAGGATCGCCGACATCTCCTTCGACGGGTCGGGCTGCGCCATCTCCCAGGCCAGCGCCTCCCTCATGACCACCCAGCTCAAGGGCCGCCCGGCGGCCGAGGCCGAGGCCCTGTATAACCAGTTCCACGACATCGTGACCACCGGCCAGCCGCCGGAGGAGATCAGCGACGTGGCGGCCTTCGCCGGGGTCCATGCCTTCCCCGCCCGGATAAAGTGCGCCACCCTCGGCTGGCACGCCGCGCTCAACGCCCTGAAGGGCGACCCGGCCCGCGCCACCACGGAAACCCACGCCGACTGATGCCCTCCTGGAACACGGTCCGGGAGGACTTCCCCGCCCTCGGCCAGCAGGTCAACGGGAAGCCGCTGGTCTACCTCGACAACGCCGCCACCACCCAGCGCCCGCGCGGGGTGATCGACGCCCTCGCCCGCTTCTACGAGCGCGACAACGCCAACGTCCACCGCGGGCTGCACGCGCTCTCGATGCGCGCGACCGACGGCTACGAGGGCGCCCGCGCCCGGATGGCCAAGTTCCTGAACGCCGCCGAGCCCGAGGAGATCGTCTTCACCCGCGGCACCACCGAATCGATCAACCTGGTCGCGGCCAGCTGGGGCGGCGCCCGCCTCCGGCCCGGCGACGTCATCCTCCTCACCGAGATGGAGCACCACAGCAACCTGGTGCCCTGGCAGATGGCGGCGCAGCGCACGGGCGCGAAGCTGCGCTACGTCCCGGTGACCGGGGACGACGGCCGGCTGGACCTCTCGCAGCTGGGCCGGCTCCTCACCCCCGAGGTCAAGCTCTTCGCCTTCACCCACCTTTCCAACACCCTGGGCACGATCAACCCCGCGGCCGAGCTCTGCGCCCGGGCCCGCCAGGTCGGGGCCCTGACGCTGGTCGACGCCGCCCAGTCGGCCGGGCACATGCCGCTCGACGCGCGGGCGCTGGGCTGCGACTTCCTCGCCCTCTCCGCCCACAAGATGGCGGGGCCGACCGGGATCGGGGTGCTCTACGGCCGCCGGGAGCTGCTCGATTCCATGCCGCCCTGGCAGGGCGGCGGCGGGATGATCTCCCAGGTCGAATTCTTCGAGAGCCGCTGGAAGCCGACCCCGGAGCGTTTCGAGGCGGGGACGCCGAACTTCGCGGACGCGGTCGGCCTGAGCGCGGCCTGCGACTACCTCGACGGCCTGGGGCGCGACCAGATCCAGCGGCACGACGGCGAGCTGGCCCGGCTGGCCTACGAGAAGCTCCGCGCCCTCCCCGGCATCCGGCTGCTCGGCCCTACCGGCGAGCGCGGCGGGCTGGTCAGCTTCGCCCTGCAGGGCGTCCACGCCCACGACGTGGTGACCTTCGCCGACCGCGACGGCATCGCGCTGCGCGGCGGGCACCACTGCAACCAGCCCCTGATGCGGAAGCTGGGGCTGACCGGGACCACCCGGGCGAGCTTCTACGTCTACAACACCGCGGCCGAGGTCGATGCCCTGGTCGATTCGATCAAGGGCATCCAGAAGTTCTTCGGCTGAGGCCCGGCCTATTCCGGCAGCGGCTGGTCCTTGGTCTCAGGCAGGAACGGCAACGCCAGCAGCCCCAGCAGCAGCACAAGGCTGACCCACAGGCCGGCCGTCCGGAAGCCCTCGATATCGCCGCCCAGCCGCTTGGTGAGGATCCCGATGGTGAAGGGCGCCGTCGCCGCGGCCAGCCGGCCGAAATTGTAGCAGAAGCTGGTGCCGGTGCTGCGCAGGTGGATGGGGAAGAGCTCCGGCAGGTAGATGGCGTAGACCGCGAAGGTGCAGAGCGTCCCGAAGCCCATCAGCGGCAGCATCCAGAAGATCTGGCTGAAGTCCCGCATGTAACGGAAGGCCAGCTGGCTGAAGAGGAAGGAGCAGAGGATCGAGATGGCGAAGGCGGGCTTCCGGCCGAGGGCCTGCGCGAGCTTGGAGAGCACCATCATCCCGATGAAGCCGCCGACGTTCAGGAGCAGGACCCCGACCGCGATCCAGCGGGCCTTGGTCCCGGCGTAGACCGCCGGAGGGAGCCCGGCGCCGGCGAGGTGGCCGTCGATGATCGAGCCCACGATCTTGGGGTGGAAGTTGCCCAGGCCCCAGAGGCCGATGATCCCGGCGCAGCACATCACCAATCCCGCCCAGGCGTGGCGGGCCCAGCGCGGATCGCCCAGCAGCCGGGCGTAGGAGCCGAACTTTACCCCGCGCTGGAGTCCTTCCGCGCGGGCCCGGACCCATTTTTCGGGCTCGGGCAGGCGCAGCAGCAGGAAGACGCAGAGGAAGGCCGGGAGCGCCCCGACCAGGAAGAGCGTCTGCCAGGCCTTGAGGCCGAAGGGCAGCAGGCCGTCCAGGATGAGCAGCCCGACCCCGAGGCCGACCAGGCCGCCGGTGATGTTGCCCACCGTCGAAAGCGCCTGAAGCATGCCGAGGGCCGGGGCCCGGGCACGGTCCGGAACCGAGTCGGCCACCAGCGCGACGGCCAGCCCGAAGACCCCGCCGATGCCGAGGCCGGTGACGAGAAGGAAGGCGCAGAGCACGGCGTAGCTGGGCGCGAACGCGCTCAGCCCCGTGCCGACGGAGTAGAGCACCAGGGTGACGGCCAGGACCCGGGCGCGGCCGAAGCGGTCGCCCATCGCCCCGAAGATGAAGCCGCCCACCGCCCACCCGATCAGGAGATAGGAGGTGGTGTAGGAGGCGAGCTCCGTGGCCCGGGCCTTGTCGGCGATGAGATCGGCGACCGCGCCGTCGCGGGCCTGGTTGAAGACCTGCTGGTCCAGGCAGTCGAAGAACCAGGCCAGGGAGGAAATGAGGAAGACCTGCCAATGGCGCCGGTCGAAGGTGCGCCACCACGGGGTTTGGGGCATGGCCGGGAATGCACCATAAAACAGGCCGGGCCGCTATCCGTTATTTCGGGGATTTCGCCGGACGGTCATTGACACCGGCGGTTGGTAACCGATCGCGAGGTACGAACAGCATCGCGTGCGCGAATACCGGCTGGTCGACGTCGAAGTCCGGCTGGTCCAGGTCTTCGGATTTCCTCCGGGCGGCCGGCGCTAGGTCCAGTTTGGCGCCTATCCCGAAGGCAAAATCGCCCGCTCCGATGCGATCTCGGGTTTAAGGTGCGGGTCGCCGGTCTCTTTCGGGACGAAGATGAGCGCTACGACTGATCGCCGCCCGATGCGATCCAGGCCATAGTCTTCTCCGCCAGCCGGTCGAAGGCGGCCGCGCACAGCTCGAGGTGCTCGATCTTGGTGTCCTCGATCTTGTTGTGGCTGATCCCATGCAGGCTCTGCACGAACATCATCACCGTCGGGATCCCCGCCGCGGCCACCTCAGCGGCATCGTGCAGCGGACCTGAGGGCATGCGGTGGACCTTGGCTCCCGATTCGGCGATGGCCTCCGCGCAGAAGCCGATGAGCCGCGGGTCGAAGGGCCGCGGGTCGATGCGCCAGAGCCGCTCCCACTCCACGGTCACCCCGCCCTCCCGGGCGAAGCGTTCCGCCGCCTCGCGGGCGCCGCCCAGCATCCGGGCCAGGGCGGCGGCATCGAGATGGCGCTGGTCCAGGGTGATCCGGCAGTCCGCGACGACGCTGGTGACGATGCCCGGCTGGGTCGTGCAGGAGCCGAGGGTGCAGACCCCGCCGTGCCGCTCGGCGATGCGGTAGATCTCCGGGCTCATCTTGGCCGCAGCGAGGAAGGCGTCCTTGCGCCGGTTCATCGGCGTGCTGCCGGAGTGGGCGGCCTGGCCGTGGAAGGTGAGCGCGTGGCGCTCCACCCCGCAGGTGCCGAGCACCACCGCCAGCGGCAGGTCGAGGTCCAGCAGCACCGGCCCCTGCTCGATGTGGAGTTCCAGGTAGGCCGCCGCGTCCGCCAGCTCGCGGCCCGCGTCCTTCACCCGCTCGAAGTCGATGCCCACCCCGCGCAGGGCGTCGGGCAGCCGGATCCCGTCGCGGTCTTTCAGGCCCCGCGCCTCCTCCAGGTCGAGGTTCCCGGAGCAGGCCGAGCTTCCGAAGAGGCTCTTCCCGAAGCGGGCCCCCTCCTCGTCCGCCCAGTCAACCAGCCGGACCGTCACCGGGAGGCGGTCGCCGTGCTGCGCGCGCAGGCGCCGGAGGATCTCCACCCCCGCCAGCACGTTGAGGCAGCCATCGAGCCAGCCGCCGTTGGGCACCGAGTCCATGTGGCCGCCGATGAGCAGCGCCTTCTCGCCCGCGCCGCGCAGGGTGGCCCAGAGGTTGCCGGCGGCGTCGGCGTGGATTTCGGCGCCGAGGGGGGCCAGCTTGCCCTTCAGCCATTCCCGCGCCTTGACCCAGACGGGGGTGAAGGCCACGCGCTGGGCCCCGTTCTCGTCGGCGGTCAGGCGGCGCAGCTCCTGCAGGTCCGCCACCATCCTCTGGGGGTCGAGCGCGGGAGTGGGCATAAAGGTTGCTATTTGGGTCGGACTGAGCAAACAACAGGCCAGCCAACGAACCGCCCCGGCGTTCCGCCCACGACCCGGTCCCCATGCGGGACACGCTCGTAGGACGGCGGCAGGGGGGTCTCGTGCCGGCCTTGCTTTTCCTCGTCTCCCCGCAGCCTACCGGCCGCCGCTCCCCTTCGCCAAGACGGAAAACCTCGCGTCCCTCCTCCCCTTCCCGCCATGCCGACCCTCGCCACCACCGTCAACGGTCTCAAGCTCCCCAACCCGTTCATCATCGGCTCGGGCCCCCCGGGCACCAACCTCAGCGTGATCAACCGCGCCTTCCGCGAAGGCTGGGGCGCGGTCATCGCCAAGACCGTGAGCCTCGACGCCTCCAAGGTGGTCAACGTCAGCCCGCGCTACGCCAAGCTCCTGGCCAACGACCGGGAGGAGGTTGTGGGCTGGGAGAACATCGAGCTGATCAGCGACCGGCCGTTCAACCTCTGGATCGACGAGTTCAAGAAGTGCAAGGACGCCCATCCCCAGGGCGTCCTGATCGCCTCGATCATGGAGGAGTACCGCAAGGAGGCCTGGGTCGAGATCGTCGAGCGCTGCCAGGACGCGGGCGTCGACGCCTTCGAGCTGAACTTCTCCTGCCCGCACGGGCTGCCCGAGCGGAAGATGGGCGCGGCCATGGGCCAGGATCCCGACATCCTCGAGGAGGTCTGCGGCTGGGTGGCGGCGGCGGCGAAGAAGCCGGTCTGGGCCAAGATGACCCCGAACATCACCCACATCGAGGATCCGACCCGCGCGGCCTTGCGCGGCGGCGCCCAGGGCGTGAGCGCGATCAACACCATCCGCAGCGTGATGGGGGTGAACCTGGACACCCTCCGGCCCGAGCCGACGGTCGAGGGCTACACCACCCCGGGCGGCTACTCCTCCAAGGCGGTCAAGCCGATCGCCCTGCGCATGTGCATGGAGATCGCCCAGCTGATCCGCTCCGAGTTTCCCGACCGCACCCTCTCCGGCCTCGGCGGCATCGAGACGGGCGAGGACGCGGCCGAGTTCATCCTCCTCGGCTCCGACACGGTGCAGGTCTGCACCGGCGTGATGAAGTTCGGCTACGAGTGCGTGAAGCCGATGTGCGAGCAGCTGCTCGCCTTCATGGCCAAGCACAAGTTCGAGACGCTGGCCGACTTCAAGGGCAAGAGCCTGCCCTATTTCACGACCCATGCCGACCTGGTGAAGCGCCAGGGCGAGCGCAAGGCGGCCCAGAAGGCCGCGGCCGCCGCCAAGGTGGTGAAGAGCGACGGCGAATGGAGCGGCGACGAATTCGTCAAGCAGTCGGACGCGCTCTCGCGCGGCTGAGCCCCTTCCCCGCATGCCCCTCACGCCCTGCCCGCACCTGATCGGGGGCGAATGGTCGGCGCCCTCCGGCGCCGGCACCCCGGTCTACAACCCCTCCACCGGCGAGGTCATCGCCCAATGCCCCGCCGGCGGCGCCGCCGAGGTCAACGCCGCGGTCGAGGCCGCGGCGGCCGCCTTTCCCGCCTGGCGGGAGACCCCCGCGGTCGAGCGCGCCCGGGTCTTCTTCCGCTACCGCCAGCTGATCGAGCGGGACTTCGACAGGCTCTGCCGGATCGTCTCGCGCGAGCACGGCAAGACCCACGCCGAGGCGCGCGGCAGCGTCTACCGCGGGATCGAGAACATCGAGTACGCCTGCGGCGCGCCCTCCCACCTCTTCGGCGACACCCTGGAGAACCTGGCCCGCGGCGTCGACTGCGAGACCCTCCTCCAGCCGCTGGGGGTCTGCGCCGGGATCACCCCCTTCAACTTTCCGGTCATGGTCCCGCTCTGGATGTACCCCCTGGCCATCGCCTGCGGGAACACCTTCGTCCTCAAGCCAAGCGAGAAGGTCCCGCTCAGCGCCGTCGCGCTGGGCGAGCTGCTGGCGGAGGCCGGCCTGCCCCAGGGCGTCTTCAACCTGGTGCACGGCGGCCGCCCGGCGGTGGACGCGCTCCTGACCCATCCCAAGGTGAGGGCGGTCTCGTTCGTCGGCTCGTCGCCGATCGCCAAGTACATCTACGAGACCGGCACCCGGAACGGGAAGCGGGTCCAGGCCAACGGCGGCGCCAAGAACTACATCGTCGTCATGCCCGACGCCGACGTGAACAAGACGGTGGAGGCGCTCTCCACCGCCGCGTTCGGCTGCGCCGGCGAGCGCTGCATGGCCGGCTCCACCGCCATCACGGTCGGGGCCGCCGCCGAGCGTCTGCTCCCCACCCTGGTCGAGGCCGCCCGGGCCATCCGGGTCGGCCCGACCGACCGCGAGGCCCAGCCCGACATGGGCCCGGTCATCACCGCCCAGCACCGCGACCGGGTCCTGGGGCTGGTCGACGGCGGCGAGCAGGCCGGCGCCAAGGTGGTGTGCGACGGCCGCCGGGTGAAGGTCGCCTCGGCCCCGAACGGCTTCTACGTCGGGGCCACCGTCGTCGACCGGGTGGAGGAGTCGATGGCCCTGGCCCGCGAGGAGGTCTTCGGGCCGGTGCTCAACGTGATGCGGATGGACGATCTCGACCATGCGATCGAGCAGGCCAACCGCTCCTCCTTCGGCAACGGCGCCGCGATCTTCACCCGCTCGGGCGGCGCGGCCCGCGAGTTCAAGCACCGGGTCAAGGCCGGCATGGTCGGGATCAACGTCGGCGTGCCCGCCACCATGGCGATGTTCGCCTTCACCGGGTGGGACGACTCGTTCTACGGGGACCTGCACATCCAGGGCCGGGAGGCGGTGCAGTTCTACACCCAGCAGAAGGTCGTCACCACCCGCTGGTTCGGCGGCGAGGTCGGCGACGTCTGGAAGAAATGAGCCTCCTGATCCAGGGCGGGGAAATCGTCACCGCCGACGCGCGCTACGTCGCGGACATCCTCTGCGAGGGCGACGCCATCGCGCGGATCGACCGGGACATCGCCCCGCCCGCCGGCGCCGAGGTGATCGACGCCCGCGGCCAGTACGTCTTCCCGGGCTTCATCGACCCCCACGTCCACATCTACCTGCCCTTCATGGGCACCTTCTCCAAGGACAACTACGAGAGCGGCAGCCGCGCCGCCCTGGTCGGCGGCACCACCACCCTGATCGAGATGTGCTGCCCGTCCCGGAAGGACGACGCGCTGGATGGCTTCGAGCTCTGGATGAGCCAGGCGGCGGGGAAGTCGGCCTGCGACTTCACCTTCCACATGGGGGTGACCAAGTTCGACGAGAAGACCGAGGCGCAGCTGCGCGAGATCGTCCGGCGGGGCGTCAGCTCCTTCAAGGTTTTCCTCGCCTACAAGGGCGCGTTCGGGATCGACGACGGCGAGCTCTACCGGACCCTGAAGCTGGCGCGCGAGCTGGGCGTGATCGTCACGGCCCACTGCGAGAACGAGACGCTGGTGGCCGAGCGGCAGAAGGAGCTGCTGGCCGCCGGCAGGACCGATCCCGGCCAGCACCACGAGAGCCGGCCGCCGCGGGTCGAGGCCGAGGGGGTGCACCACCTCATGACCTTCGCCGAGCTGACCGGCGCCTCCACCTACATCGTCCACCTCAGCTGCCAGGAGGCGCTGGACGAGGCGCTGGCGGCGCGCCGGCGCGGCGTCCGGGTGGCGGTCGAGACCCTGATCCAATACCTCGTCCTGGACAAGACCTACGCCGAGCGCCCGAACTTCGAGGGCGCGAAGTATGTGATGTCCCCGCCGCTGCGGGACGCCCGCAACCAGGCGGTGCTCTGGCACGGGCTGCGCGACGGGCTGATCCAGACGGTGGCCACCGACCACGCCCCGTTCGACTTCGGGAAGCAGAAGCCGATGGGGAAGGACGACTTCACCAAGATCCCGAACGGCATCCCCTCGCTCGAGGAGCGGGCGAACCTGCTCTACACCCACGGGGTGAGGGCGGGAAGGATCGACCTCCACACCTTCGTCGACGTCCTCAGCACCCGGGTGGCGAAGCTCTTCGGCCTCTTTCCGCGCAAGGGCGCGATCCAGCCGGGCGCGGACGCGGACCTGGTGGTCTTCGATCCGGCCTACCGGGGGACGATCTCCGCCCAGACCCAGCAGATGAACGTCGACTACAGCGCCTTCGAGGGCTGGAAGCTCGAGGGCCGGCCCAGCGTGGTCACGGTCCGCGGCCAGGTCGCGGCCCGCGACGGGAAGTTCGTGGGCAAGATCGGGCGCGGCCGGTTCCTGGCGCGGAAGCCTTCGCGCGCCTAGGACGCATTGGCGTTGCCGCGGGGCCGCGGTTTGGGCTGGATCGGGCGTCCCCGACCCGCGATGCCCCCGCCGCCCCCCGATCCGGACACCGAGCGCTTCCTGCAGGACTCGCTCGAGCCGGGCGAAGTCGTCCGCTGGTCGGGCGCTCCCGTGCCCCTGCGGCTGGTGCGGCGCGTGCTGCCGGCCTCCGCGGTCGCGCTGGTGTTCATCGGCGCGCTCGGCGCCATGGTGTTCCAGGGCCGGGCTCCCGGCGCGCCGCCGCCGCTCCGGCTTCTCGTCTTCAGCCCGGTCCTCCTCGTCCTGCTCGGCCTGCCGGCCTGGACCCACTTCGCCGCCCGGCGCACCATCTACGCCGTGACGAGCCGGCGGGCGCTCATCGCCGAGCCCCAGCTTTTCGGCGGTCCGAGGATCCGCTCGTTCGCCCCTCCGTTCCCCGCGGTCGAGGCGGGGGGCCGCCGGCCGGACGGCGGGGGCGACCTGATCTTCGGCGCGGTTTCCGTCCGCGGCCGCCGCGGCACGCGGCGCCAGCCGATCGGGTTCTACGGAGCGGCCGACCTGGGGGCGGCGGAGCGGGCCCTGCGCGCCCTTCCTGCGGCGCCGGCGGCTCCGTCCGATGCGGCCGCGGCCGCGCCGGTGGCGCTTTCGACCACGGCCAGCCGGATGACGGGGGCTGTCTTCGGCCTGCTCGGAGCCGGCCTCATTTTCTGGGGCGCCCAGACCGTGCGCCTGGCGTACTGCAGCGTCCGCTGGCCCACCGCCACCGCGACGATCCTGAGCTCCCGCGTCCGCGCCAGCCGGGGGCAGCGGCGCACCTCCTATCGGCCCGACATCCGCTACGAATACGAGGTCGAAGGCCGCGCCTATCCGGGAAGCCGGGTCGCCTTCGGCGGCCCTTGGGAGCACGACGCGGCGGCGCAGGCCGTGCGGCGCTACCCGCCGGGGGCGGACGTGCCGGTCAGCTACGATCCCGCGGAGCCGGCGCGCAGCGTGCTCGAGCCCGGCGCCGGCGCCGGCGTGTGGGTCAACCCCGGTTCCGGGCTCCTCCTGCTGGCCCTCGCCGGATTCTTCCTCCGAGCCGCTCCCCGGGGCCGGCGCGTCGCCTGAAAGGTTTGATTTTTCCCTGCTCCGGCGCAAGGTTCCGGGCCGAGTGACGTCCTCTCGATTCAGCGCCCAGTGGATCATCGGGCAGCGCGTGGACCTGATCGCCTTCATCGGCGGGGCGCTGGCCGGCTACGCCGTGTTCTTCATGCATGCCGGGCTGCACTGGGACATGCGGGTGATCTACCTGCTGTTCATCATGCTGCTGGACACGCCCCACTTCTTCGGGACCTACCTGCGGACCTACCTCGACCGGCAGGAGTTCAGGGCCCGCCGGCCGCTCCTGCTCGGCAGCCTGCTCTGGCTCTTTTCCGGCCCCCTCACCCTCGTCCTCTGCTACCTGCTCTACAAGGTGGGGGTCGGGGCCTACATGGTGCCCTTCGACCTCTACTTCCTGGGCTTCAGCTGCTGGGCCTACTGGCACGTGGTCCGCCAGCACTACGGCTTCATGCGGCTCTACCAGGTGAAGAACGGCGAGCGGCTCGACCCCGACGCGAAGAAGGACGGCTGGCTGATGCACCTGGGCCTGATGCTGCCCTTCGTGGTCTTCGCCCTGCGCCATCCCGAGAGCCGGCAGGCCTTCGGGCTCCCCGCCCAGATGCCGGCGGGCTTCACCTGGGAGCGCGCGGTGATCGCGGGCTGCGCCCTGCTGCTGGCCGTGCTGGTCGGCAGCTTCATCGTCCGGGAATTCCTCAAGGTGCGGAGCGGCCGCCCGCTCAACGTGCCGAAGGTGCTGCTCTTCGCCGCGGTGCTGCCCCTGCATGCGGTGGTCTGCTTCTCCCAGTCGGTCCTGACCGCCCCGCTCATCACCTTCAGCGCCTTCCTCACCATCTACCACGACATCCAGTACCACGTGCTGGTGTACTGCCACCAGCAGAACCGATTCCGGAACAACCCCAACGCCCGCGAGCACGGGATCGCGGCCGTCCTCTCCAAGAACGTCTTCACCTTCGCGGCCGCGGCGCTCGGCTTCGGCTTCCTCGTGCGCTGCTTCGGCTGCAGCATCCAGGTCTACCAGGGGGCGAGCCAGTGCTTCACCCCCATGCTGGTCAGCAAGGTCCACCTCTTCGGCACCGTGAACTCCGACACGCTGCTCGCCGCCTTCTTCATCGGCTTCCCCCTCCACCACTACTTCGTGGACCAGTACATCTGGAAGCCGAGCCGGGACCAGGGGCTGCAGCGGGACCTCAAGCTGCAGCCGAGCCCGGCCTAAAGGCGGGCTTCCCTTTCGGGGGGCGCGCCCCCATGCTGGGCCGAGGATGCCCAGCCCATCCGCAGCCGCCGCCGCCCCCCTCGCCGGCGAACAGGACAGCCGCCTGTACAACGCCGACCTCGCGCCCGTGCCGCCGGGGCGCCGGACCTGGCACGTCGGCAACTACGCCGCCCTCTGGATCTCGATGTCGGCCTGCATCCCGACCTACATGCTCGCCTCCTCCCTGATCGGCGTGGGCATGAACTGGTGGCAGGCGGTCCTCACCATCTTCCTCGGGAACCTGATCGTCCTGGTCCCGATCCTCCTCAACGCCCACGCCGGAACCCGCTACGGCATCCCCTACCCGGTCTTCTGCCGGGCCTCCTTCGGCACCGCGGGCGCCAACCTGCCGGCGCTGCTCCGCGCCCTGGTCGCCTGCGGCTGGTTCGGGATCCAGACCTGGATCGGCGGCGACGCGATCTACAAGATCGCCGGCGTCTTCTTCCCGGCGCTCGCCGCCCCCTCGGCCCACTTCCTCGGCATCACCGCCCCGCAGTTCGGCTGCTTCCTCTTCTTCTGGGCGATCAACGTCTGGGTGGTCTACCGCGGGATCGATTCGATCCGCTTCCTGCTCGCCATCAAGGCCCCCCTCCTCATCGCCCTCGGCCTCATCCTGCTCTACTGGGCGTACCGCCAGGCCGGGGGCTTCGGGCCGATGCTCTCGCAGCCCTCGCTCTTCGATCCGGGGCAGCCCAAGGCGGGGCAGTTCCTGCACACCTTCGTCCCCTCCCTCACCGGGATGATCGGCTTCTGGGCCACCCTTTCCCTCAACATCCCCGACTTCTCGCGCTACGCGCGCAGCCAGCGCGACCAGGTGCTCGGGCAGACCCTCGGCCTGCCCCTGACCATGGCCCTCTACTCCTTCATCGGCGTGGCGGTGACCTCGGCCACCCTCGTGATCTACGGCCGGACCATCTGGGATCCGGTGGACCTGCTGAAGCGGTTCCAGAACCCGGCCGTGCTGGTGGTGGCGATGCTGGCCCTCTGCGTGGCCACCCTCGCCACCAACATCGCGGCCAACGTGGTCGGCCCCGCCAACGACTTCGCCAACCTCGCGCCGCGGCGGATCTCCTTCCGCACCGGCGGCCTGATCACCGGCCTGATCGGCATCGCCATCATGCCCTGGAAGCTCATCGCCGACCCGGCCGGATACATCTTCAAGTGGCTCAACGGCTGCAGCGCGCTGCTCGGGCCGATCGGCGGCATCCTCATCGCCGACTACTTCCTCTGCCGCGGCTGCCGCCTCGACCTCGAGGGTCTCTACCGGAAGGACGGGCCGTACCGCTACACCGGCGGCGTCAGCCTCACGGCGGTCGCCGCCTTCCTGCTCGGCGTCGCCCCCAGCCTGCCGGGGTTCCTGGTCCAGCTGGGCGCCGCCGACGCCGACCGGGTGGGCCTGGCGCTGGCGCGGCTCTACGACTACGGCTGGTTCATCGGCTTCGGCGTCGCCTTCCTCGCCTACTCGGGGCTGCGCCTGGGCCAGCGGGCGCGGCGAGGGCTTGCGCCGCGCGCCTGACCGGCTCCCTTGGCCTGGGCGCCGCAGGGCGCCCCCGGAACTTTTCGCCGACCATGAAACCACCGCTCCGCCTGCTTCTCCCGCTGCTCGCCGCCGCCCTGGCCGCCCCGCTCGCCGCGGCGGACGCCCCGCCCCTCTACCGGGACCCCTCGCAGCCGGTCGAGGCTCGGGTGGAGGACCTGCTGCGGCGCCTGACCCTGGAGGAGAAGGTCTCCCTGCTCCACGCCGACTCCAAGTTCTCGACCGCCGGGATCCCGCGGCTGGGGATCCCCGAGCGCTGGATGTCGGACGGCCCGCACGGGGTGCGCGAGGAGATCGGGCCCTACACCTGGGCCAAGGCCGGGCGGACGGACGATTTCTCGACCTACCTGCCGGTGGCGACCGCCCTGGCCGCGACCTGGAACCCGGACCTGGCCCGGGCCTACGGCACCACCATCGGGCAGGAGGCGCGCAAGCGCGGCAAGGACATCATGCTCGGGCCGGGCCTCAACATCCAGCGCACGCCGCTCTGCGGCCGCAATTTCGAGTACATGGGCGAGGACCCGTGGCTGACCTCCCGGATGGCGGTGGCCTCGGTGCTGGGCGCCCAGGCGCAGGACATCGCCTCGTGCGTGAAGCATTTCGCGGCCAACAACCAGGAATGGGAGCGCCGGAAGGTCGACGTCCGGATGGACGAGCGCACCCTGCGCGAGATCTACCTGCCGGCCTTCCGCGCCGTGGTGCAGGAGGGGCACGCCTGGGCGGTGATGTCCGCCTACAACAAGTTCCGGGGCGAGTACTGCAGCCAGAACGGCCACCTCCTGAACGACATCCTGAAGAAGGAGTGGGGCTTCCCGGGGATCGTGGTCTCGGACTGGGCCGCCACCCACGACACGCTCGGCTCGGCCTTCGGCGGGCTGGACGTGGAGATGGGCTCCGACCTGCCCTGGCAGGACTTCTATTTCGCGGGGCCGCTGCTGGCGGCGGTGCGGCGCGGCGAGGTGCCGGAGGCGCTGATCGACGACAAGGCGCGGCGCAGCCTGCGGGTCATGATCGCCACCCACGTGCTCGACGCCCGCCCGCCCGGCTCGATCAACACCCCCGCGCACCAGGGCACGGCGCGGAAGGTCGCGGAGGAGGCGATCGTGCTGCTGAAGAACGAGGGCCGGGCCCTTCCGCTCGATCCGGGCCGCCTCCGCTCCATCGCCGTGATCGGCGAGAACGCGGTCCGCCTCCAGGCGCACGGCGGGGAGAGCTCCGAGCTCAAGGCCTTCTACGAGGTCTCCCCGCTGGAGGGCATCCTCCGGCGGGTCGGCGCGCGCCTCAACGTGACCTACGCGGCGGGCTACGGGAAGAGCGCCGACCCCGGCGCCCTCGCCCGGGCGGTGGAGGCGGCGCGGGCCGCCGACGTCGCGATCGTGGTCGGGGGCCTGAACCACGACTCGGGCTTCGACTGCGAGGGTGCGGACCGCACCAGCCTCGCCCTCCCCTACGGCCAGGACGAGCTGATCCGGCAGGTGAGCGCCGCCAACCCGCGCACCATCGTGGTGCTGGTCAACGGCTCGCCGGTCACGATGGACGGCTGGCTCGGCCGGGTGCCGGCGCTGGTCGAGGCCTGGTATCCGGGCATGGAGGGGGGAAACGCGCTCGCCGCCGTCCTCTTCGGCGACGTCAACCCCTCCGGCAAGCTGCCCTGCACCTTCCCGCGGCGGCTGGAGGACTCCCCGGCGCACGCGCTGCACGCCTACGTGGAGGAGGGCGTCGAGGAGTACAAGGAGGGGCTGCTGGTCGGCTACCGCTGGTACGACACCAAGGGAATCGAGCCCCTCTTCCCCTTCGGTTTCGGGCTCTCCTACACCCGCTTCGACTATTCCGACCTGGCGGTGGCCCCCGGTCCCGGCGGGACCGCGGTGGCGAGCTTCACCCTGACCAATTCCGGCGCGCGCGCCGGCGCCGAGGTGGCCGAGCTCTACGTCCACGAGGAGCGGCCCCGCCTGGAGCGGCCGGAGAAGGAGCTGAAGGGCTTCCGCAAGGTCTACCTCCAGCCCGGCGAGAGCCGGCGCGTCGCGATCGCCCTCGCGGCCCGCGCCTTCGCCTACTACGACCCGGCGCGCCCGGGCTGGGTGGCGCAGGCGGACGACTTCCGCATCCTGGTCGGCTCCTCCTCGCGCGACATCCGCCTGCAGGGCGCCTTCCGCCGAACCGAGACCGCCGCCGTCCCCTGATTGCGTCCCCGGGGGAATTCTGCCACCTTCTCGCCCATGAAATCGATCCCGCTGCCGCCCTGCGCCCACCAGCCCAAGCCCTACTCGGGCCCCTCCGCCGCTGAGGTGCTGGCGCTGCGCAAGCAGTACCTCAACCCCGGCCTCTTCCTCTACTACAAGCAGCCGGTGATGTTCGTGGAGGGTTCGATGCAGTACATCTGGGACGACGCCGGCAAGCGCTACCTCGATGGCCTCGGCGGCATCGTGACGATCAGCGTCGGGCACTGCCACCCGCACGTGGTCGAGGCGGCGCGGAGGCAGAACGAGACGCTGCAGCACTCCACCACGATCTACCTCCACCCCAACATCGCGGCCTTCGCCGAGAAGCTGGCGTCCAAGCTGCCGGGCGAGCTCAAGGTCTGCTACTTCGTCAACTCGGGCTCCGAGGCCAACGACCTGGCGCTGATGATGGCCCGGGCCTACACCGGCAACTACGACGTGGTCGCGCTGCGCAACGCCTACCACGGCGGCAACGCCGGCACGATGGGCGCGACCGCCCACAGCACCTGGAAGTTCAACGTCCCGCACAGCTTCGGGGTGCACCACGCCATCGCGCCCGACCCCTACCGCGGCCAGTTCGGCCGGGAGGATCCCGAGGCCGGCCGGAAGTACGCGGCCGACGTGAAGCAGGTGATCGACTACACCACGCCCGGCAAGGTCGCGGCCTTCATCGCCGAGTCGATCCAGGGGGTCGGCGGCGTGGTGGTCTTCCCCGACGGCTACCTCCGGCACGCCTACGACCACGTGCGCGCGGCGGGCGGGGTCTGCATCGCCGACGAGGTCCAGGCCGGCTTCGGCCGCACCGGCACCCACTTCTGGGGCTTCGAGACCCAGGGCGTGGTCCCCGACATCGTCACCATGGCCAAGGGCATCGGCAACGGCTGCCCCCTGGCGGCCGTGGTCACCACCCCCAAGATCGCCGCGACCCTGGCCCAGCGGATCCACTTCAATACCTTCGGCGGCAACCCCGTGGTCTGCGCCATGGGCAAGGCCGTCCTCGAGGTGATCGAGCGGGAGAAGCTGCAGGAGAACGCCCAGCGCCTGGGCGCGCGCATCCTGGCCGGGCTGGAGAAGCTCAAGGCCAAGCACGCCGTCATCGGCGACGTCCGCGGCAAGGGCCTGATGCTCGGCATCGAACTGGTCAAGGACCGGGCCACCAAGGAGCCGGCCAAGGCCGAGTGCTCCCAGGTCCTCGAGACCGCGCGCGAGCTCGGGCTGCTGCTGGGCAAGGGCGGACTCTGGGGGCAGACCATCCGCTTCGCCCCCCCGATGTGCATCAGCGAGGCCGACGCGGACTTCCTGCTCGCGGTCCTGGACGAGTCCTTCAGCCGCCTCTGATCCGGCCTCAGCGCGTCCGGGCCTCGGCGATCTCCGCCAGCAGGTCCGGCCGCGCGGGCACGCGCTCCAGGCAGGGATACCGCTCGCCGCCGTGGTAGTCCACGGGATGGTTGGCGAAGAAGTCCTGGTCCTCCGCCAGGAGGTCCAGCGGGGCGCGGGCGCCGCGGCCCTCCTTGAGGGCGGCCTTGAGCCGCTCCGCCGAGTACTTGCGGCCGTTGACCGCGATCAGCTTCATCCCCGGAGCGATCCCCGCCTTGGCCGCCGGCAGGTCCGGCTCCACGTCCGCCACCGTCCCGTCCCCGCCGACGACCAGCCCGAGCGAATACCAAAAGTTGGCGTAGTCCCGCGCCGCCTCGCGGGCGCGGATCATTTCGGTCGGGCTGTCGCGGAAGGACAGCTTCCAGCCGGCCCGCTCGATGCCTCCGAGCGGGGCGCGGGGCGAAAGGGACTGGAGCCGCTCGCGGAAGAAGCCGGCCCAGTCGTAGGGCTGGATGGCGTTGAGCGCCGCGAAGACGTCGCCGGCGGCGTAGGGCCTGACCTGCGGCGGGGTGCTGGGCGGCCCGTAGAATCCGCGGCAGAAGTCGTCGAGCGAGCGCCGGCCGCCGGAGAGCTGGCGGATGGTGGCGTCGGCCTCGAGCCAGATCAGCACCCCCTCGTCGTAGTAATCGGTGTCGCGGCGCAGCGAGTCGTAGTCCCCGCGGGTGAAATAGAGCAGCTGGGCCTCGTCGGCGGTGTCCTGCAGCGGCCGCCAGCGGCGGCCGGGCCGGAAGTCCGCGTAGGCGGCGATGCCGGCCAGCTCGTCCCGGAAGTCGGCGCCGGAGCGCAGCCCGGAGCGGGCGGCCAGGACCTTGCCGTAGTACTGGGTCAGCCCCTCGTAGACCCAGAGCAGCTCGCCGCGCATCGGGCTGGAATAGTCGCCGGTGGCCAGGCCGTCGGGCCTGCGGTACTTGCCGTTCCAGGAATGGACGTACTCGTGCGGCAGCAGGTCGGCGTCGGTGCGGCGCAGCTGCTCGTCGACCAGCGCGCGCTCCTTGTAGCGGTCGTCGCTGCTCTGGTGGTGCTCCAGCCCGAAGTGGGCCACGTGGTCGCTCAGCGTGTAGAGAAAGGTGTAATGGTCGTAATGGCTCGCGCCGAAGAGGGATTCGGCCTCCCGCACCAGCCGGCGGTAGGCCGCCACCGTCTCCGGCGGGATTTCGAGGGCCGCCGCGCTGTCCGCCGCCAGGCTGAGGGTGACCGCCGGCCGCCGGCCCGGCTTGAGGTCGATCAGGCGGGTGTGGAGCCCGATCTGGACGGGCGAGTCGATCAGGCGGGAGAGCGGCACCGGCGCGAACGCCACCGCGCCGCCGCCCGGGCCGGCCGCATCCGGGGACGGCTCGAGCGCGGTGGCGTACGTCCAGCCCGCCGGCAGCCGGAGGCGGGCGGCGACCTGGAATGCGTCGGGCCGCTCCGACAGCGGGTAGAACACCACCTGGTTCCAGCTGATCACCGCCAGTTCGGGCGTGGACGAGGATCCGGCGGAGAAGCCGCCGGATTCCGGGGGCAGGATGAAGTCGAAGGCGAGGTCCAGCACCCGGGCGCCGGCCGGCACCTCCAGGTGCAGGGCGTACATCTCGGTCAGGTCCCGCCGCCAGGCCAGCGGCGCGCCGTTCGCGGACAGGCGCAGCCCCGCCACGTCGGCCACCGGGCCGTCCGGGGCGTGCTCGCCCGGGATCCACTTGGGATAGAAGAGCGTCAGCGGGCCGGGCCGGACCGGGATGGTCTCGTGCGCACGCAGCAGGTTGCGCGGCGCGTCGGTGGCGTCGACTTCCAGCGTGGCGGTCTGGGCGGCGGCCGGCAGCGCCGCGAGCAGGAGGCCGGAAAGCAGGGCGGCGGGCCGGGGGTGGCGCATCCCGCGAGATCGAAGCTAACGGGCCAGCTTTAGCAACCGTTCTCCGGCGGCGCGGAGGGTGTCCTCCTTCTTGGCGAAGTGCAGCCGGACGTAGCGGTGCTCCGGCTCGGCGAAGAAGCTCGATCCCGGCACCGGGGCGACGCCGATCTCGCTGGCCATCCAGCGGGAAAACTCCACGTCGCTCTTCCGGCCGAAGGAGGAGATGTCGAGCATGACGTAGTAAGCGCCCTCCGGCCGGGTGTAGGGCAGGCCGGTGCGGTCGAGGTAGCCGAGCAGGACGTCGCGGCGCGCGGCATACTCCCCCGCCAGCCCATCGAAGTAGCTGGGCGGCAGCCGCAGGCCCGCCACCACCGCGTGCTGGAGCGGCGCGGCCGCCCCGACGGTGAGGAAGTCGTGGACCTTGCGCGCCTGGGCGATCAGCTCCGGGGCGGCGTGGACGTAGCCCAGGCGCCAGCCGGTGATCGAGAAGGTCTTGGAAAGCGAGCTGCACATCAGCGTGCGCTCCGCCATCCCCGGCAGGGCGCAGAAGTAGCGGTGGCGGTTCGGCGGATAGACGATGTGCTCGTAGACTTCGTCGGTGATGACGAAGGTGTCGTATTCCGCGGCCAGCGCGGCGATCTGGCCGAGCTCCTCGGCGGTGAACACCCGCCCGGTGGGATTGGACGGATTGCAGAGCACGAAGGCCTTGAGCCCAGAGGCGAAGGCGCGCCGCAGCTCGTCCGGGTCGAACCGGAAATCGGGCGGCCGCAGCGGGACGTGGACCGGCCGGGCCGAGCAGAGGATGGCGTCGGCGCCGTAGTTCTCGTAGAAGGGCGAGAAGAGGCCGACCCGGTCGCCCGGGTCGCAGACCGTCATCATCGCCACCATCATCGCCTCGGTCGCCCCGCAGGTGACGACGAGGTTGGCGTCGGGGTCGACCGGGACGCCGGCGTCGCGGGCGATCTTCGCCGCCAGCGCCTGCCGCAGCGGGGGCGCCCCCCAGGTGACGGCGTACTGGTGGTGCCCCCGGGCCATTTCCGCCTGCGCGGCGGCCAGCAGCTCGGCGGGCGGGTCGAAGTCAGGGAAGCCCTGGGCCAGGTTGATCGCCCCGTGCTGCAGGGCGACGCGGGTCATCTCCCGGATGACCGATTCGGAGAAGACGGAGGTGCGCCGCGAGGTCCGGGGCATCGCGGGTCCCTCAGGGGACGCGCAGCACCATCCCGGGCCTGAGCGCGCTCACCCCGGGGTTGGCCTGCTGGATCGCCTGGATGCGCGCCTTGGTCGGCGAGCCGTAGAGCTTGCGCGCGATGGAGAAGAAGCTGTCGTGCGCCACCACCGTGTAGGTCCGGCCCGCCGGGCGCGCCGCCGGCGGGGCGGCGGGCGGCGCTACCGCCGCGGCGGCCAGCGGGGCCGCCGCCG
>DASZWO010000052.1:0-69653 GCA_035546595.1 Opitutaceae bacterium | reverse complement strand
TGGTGCCCGAGGGGGGACTCGAACCCCCATGCTGTTAAGGCACAGGCTTCTGAGACCTGCGTGTCTACCAATTCCACCACCCGGGCAGATGGGAAGGTCTAAAAGAGAGATCGGGGCGCCTCCGTGCAAGAAAATTGAGGTGCCTCCGAACGAAGCAGTCTCACAATCCCGTTCCCATGCACGGCTTTCAGGAGGCCCTGGCGCTGCTCCTGCTCACCACGTTCCTGAGCGTCGGGGTGCGCTGGGTGCCGGTCCCCTCGCCCATCACCTACGTGGCGGGCGGGGTCCTCTGCGCCCTCCTGCCGCATTTTCCGCACTTCGAGCTCAAGCCGGACTTCTTCTTCCTCTGCTTTCTGCCGCCGCTGCTCTTTTCGGACGGCTGGCTCATGCCCTTGCGCGAGTTCGCCAAGGCCAAGCGCCCGATTTTCTTCCTCGCGACCGGACTGGTGACCTGCACCACCCTGGTCGTGGGGTATGTCGCCCATGCGATGATCCCGCAGCTGCCGCTCGCCATGGCCTTCGCGCTGGGGGCGATCGTCTCTCCGACCGATGCCGTGGCGATCAGCGCGGTCACTGAGCGGCTCAAGGTGCCCACCCGGGTGGTCACGGTGCTGAACGGCGAAAGCCTGATGAACGACGCGACCGGCCTGGTCGCCTTCAAGTTCGCGCTCGGGGCGGTGGCCCTCGGCACCTTCTCCCTCAAGAGCGCCCTGCTCGGCTTCGTCGTGCTCGCGGCCGGCGGCCTGGTGATGGGACTGCTCGTGGCATTCGGGGTCGGCAAGCTCCGCGACCTGCTGATCCGGACCCACAACACGGACTCGCTGATCGAACTCACCCTCTCGCTGCTCACGCCCTACGCCGCCTACCTGGCCGGCGAGGCGGTGGAGGTCTCCGGGGTCCTGGCGGTGGTCGCCGCCGGCCTCTACTCCGGCTGGCGCGATCCGGTGAAGATGGACGCGGAGACCCGCCGCACCACCTGGACCGTCTGGTCCACGGTCCTCTTCTGGCTGAACGGCCTGGCCTTCACCCTCCTCGGTCTGCAGTTCCCCCGCCTGCTCAAGGCGGTTGAGGGGGAATACTCCACCCTCCGGCTGCTCGGCTTCATCGCCGCGATCTCCGGCGCGGCGATGGTCACCCGCATCCTCTGGTTCTTTCCGGCGGCGCACCTGCCCTTCCTGCTCTCGAAGCGCGTCCGCCAGACGGAAAAGCCCCCGAGCTGGAAGACGCTGCTGGTGGGCGGCTGGGCCGGGATGCGGGGCACCGTCACCCTGGCGGCCGCGCTCTCGATTCCCGAGGCCCTGCCGGACGGGCGAACCTTTCCCGGACGCGATCTGATCATCTTTCTCTCCTTCGGGCTGATCGCGGTGACCCTCCTGGCGCAGGGCACCACCCTCGAGTGGCTGATCCGGAAGCTGAAGCTGCGCGGGGACAACATCGTCGAGACCGAGGACCACCTGGCCCGGACCACCGCGGTGCAGGCCGGCCTCGACCGGCTGCGGGCGCTGGCCGAGCACCGCCTCGGGCAGACCGAGACCGCCGCGCTGCGGGTGGTGATCGCCGAATACGAGGAGCGCCTGGCGGAGCTGGGCTCGGAGGGCGAGAGCAAGGCCAAGGCCCGCAGCCGGCTCACGGCCGAGCGCCGCTTCCGCTTCGCCGCGCTCGAGGCGGAGCGCAAGGCGGTGGACGAGCTCTGGCGGAGCGAGATCATCATGGACGAGGTCCACCGTCCCCTTCAGCTGCTGCTCGATTCCGAGGAAGCCATGCTCCGGGCCGCCCATCCCCCCGACGATCCCCTCTCGCTCTGAGGCCCCCGCTGGCTGGACAGCCGCAGGCCCCTGCGTCACAGTCCGCTTTCCCATGAAAAAAGACGCCGTGCTCGCCAAGATCAAAGCCGAGAAGGTCATCGCCCTGATCCGGGCCGACAATCCGGACGGCCTGCTCGACTGCGCCAAGGCGCTGGCCGCCGGCGGCCTCACCAGCATCGAGCTGACCATGACCACGCCCGGCGCGATCCGGATGCTGGAGAAGGCCACCGCCGAGCTGCCGGACTTCATCTTCGGGCTGGGCACCGTGCTCGACGCCGAGACCGCCCGCGCCGGCATCCTGGCCGGAGCCCGCTTCATCGTCACCCCGGCCCTGCGTCCCGACGTGATCCAGCTCTGCCGGCGCTACACCGTGCCGGTGTTCAGCGGCGCCCTGACCCCGACCGAGGCCGTCGCCTGCTGGGAGGCCGGCGCCGACATCGTGAAGATCTTCCCGGCCGAGTTCTTCGGCCCCGCCTACATCAAGTCGCTCAAGGGCCCCCTCCCCCACATCGACTTCGTGCCCACCGGCGGCGTCAACCCGGAGAACGTCGCCGAGTTCCTCAAGGCCGGCGCCTGGGCGACCGCGGCCGGCAGTTCGCTGGTCGAGGCCAAGGCCCTCAAGGAGAAGAACTGGGGCGCGGTCACCGCCAAGGCCAAGGCCTTCGCCGCCGCGGTCGCCGCGGCCAAGTGAACTTCCCGCCCGGGGCGCCGGGCGATTTCGGGGCTGACAACCCGTTGCCGAACCGTTAGTCCCAAAGGCTGTCCAAGGAGAGAAACCACCCCGACCTCCATGGCTTCCGAACACGCGATCCAGATCTTCGGCTTCATCAACCTGCTGATCATCGGCCTGTCGATGCTGCTGCGGCCGATCTTCTGGTCGAATTTCTTCGCCTGGCTCGCGCGCCAGGGCGAGGCGGGCGGGCTGGCCTACGGCTGCATCTGCCTCTCCTTCGGCTCGCTGGTGGTGGCGTTCCACCGGGTCTGGCACGGCCTCCTCGTCCTCTACACGCTGGCCGGCTGGGTTGACGTGGTCCTGGGCATCGTCTGCCTGCTCCTGCCGGCCACCGCCCTGCGCCTGGTCTCCTGGGCCGCGACGGATCGGCCCATCGTTTGCCGCGGCTGCGGCCTGATCTGCCTGATCGTGGCGGTGGTGATCGCGGCCGCGCTGATCAGCGGCGGCTCCTTCGTTCTCTAGGCTGCGCCGGCGAGGAACCGGGCGATGTCCGGGATCTGCTTCAGCCGCCGGCCGCCGTTCAGGCGCTCGAGGTAGGGGTCCTCCTCGCGGACCATCTCGACCTCCTCGCCCTCCTCCTGCTCGTCCTCCTCGTCCTCGCTGTCGGCGGGCACCCATTCCTCGTCGAAAAGGTGCGAGACGCGCCGCGCCTGGGGCTCGAGCACCAGCGCGGGATTGCGGACGCCGCCATCCTTCACCAGCTCGAAGAGGCAGGGGCGGAACTGCTTCTCGAACCGCTCGCGGAAGCCGCTCAGCCACCTGTTGGCCACGCCTTCCCGGCGGGCGAGGAGGGCCACGTCGGAAAAATGCAGGCAGGCCTCGTACCAGGCCGCGAGCGGCGGGTGCTGCTCCAGGAGGCGGCAATTGACCACGCAGAGGATGCGGCCCAGCGCCGCGCCGCGGTCCCGGACCCAGCCGGCAAAGGCCTCGACCTGGTCCACCGGATTGCGCCGGCCGTCGGCCACGAAGAACACGTGCGTCGCGCCCTCCGGGGCCTCCGCGACGAGAAGCTCGTCCTCCTGGCGCCAGCGCCCCGCCACCGGCAGGCGCGCGTCGGCGGGGTCCGCTCCCTCGCCCTCCGCCAGCAGCACCGCCGCCTTCCCCTCCGTGCCCAGCCCGCCCTCGATCAGGTCCGCGAGGACCTCCCGCCGGCCGGAGCCGGCGGCGCCGAGGATGAGATAGACCAGGGTTTGCGGGGACGGCATGGGAGCGCGGGCGCCATCGGCCCTCCTCAGAACTGGAACACCTGGTTCTGGGCGGCGTTCCGCATCCAGTGGTCGACCAGCACCAGGGCCGCCATCGCCTCCACGATCGGGACGGCGCGCAGGGCGACGCACGGGTCGTGGCGGCCGCGGGCGGCCAGCTCGGTCTCGCGCCCGGCGACGTCGACCGTGGGCTGGGGGCGGAGGATCGTGGCGGTGGGCTTGAAGGCGACGTTGAAGGCGACCTCCTCGCCGTTGGAGATGCCGCCCTGCACCCCGCCCGAGTGGTTGGTCAGGGTCCGCACCTTGCCCCCGACGTTGCGGAAGGCGTCGTTGTGCTCGGAGCCCTTGAGCCGGACCGAGCCGAAGCCGCTGCCGATTTCGAAGGCCTTCGTCGCCGGCAGGGAGAGCATCGCCTTCGCCAGGTCGGCCTCGAGGCGGTCGAAGACCGGCTCGCCCAGGCCGGGCGGGACGTTCCGGATCCGGCAGCGGATGATGGCGCCGACCGAGTCGCCCTCGCTGCGGACCTGCTTGATCCGCTCGATCATGCGGGCGGCGGTCGCCGGATGCGGGCAGCGGGCGGCGTTGGCCTCGACCTCGGCCAGGGTGGGAAACCTCTCCAGGGCCTCGGCCGGCATGGAAATGTCATGGACCTGGGTGACGAAGGCGCGGATCTCGACCTTGCCGGCCAGGGCCAGGATCTTCTTGGCGATGGCGCCCCCCGCCACGCGCCCGATGGTCTCGCGCGCGGAGCTGCGGCCGCCGCCGCGGTGGTCGCGGAAGCCGTACTTGGCCTGGTAGGTGTAGTCTGCGTGGGAGGGCCGGAACTTCTCCCGCATGTCGTCGTAGGCCTCGGAGCGGGCGTCCGTGCTGCGGACGAGCAGGGAGATGGGCACCCCGGTGGTCCTGCCTTCGAACACCCCGGAGAGGATCTCGACCTTGTCCGGCTCCTTGCGGGGGGTGGTGACGTCGCTCTGCCCGGGACGGCGCCGGTCGAGTTCGGCCTGAATCTCCTCCGCCCCGAGGGGGAGCCGGGGGGGACAGCCGTCCACCACGGCGCCGACGGCCGGGCCGTGGCTCTCGCCCCAGGTGGTGACGGTGAAGATTTTGCCGAAGCTGTTGGGCATTAGGGCTAGCAGAATCCCGATTGCCGGGGGCGGAAAGCGGAAAAACGCGGCAACTTTCGTGGGGGTATGCCGTCATAAGGGGCTCCAGCGGCCCAACAACGCCGTTTACAACCCGCCCAGCTTCGACCCATAGTGTCCGTCTGCGTCTCCGCCAGCGGGCTCCATTTTTTATTCCTTCAGTATGATCCCTCGCCTCGTCCGCCCGTGCCTCGCCGCTGGTCTCATCCTTCTCGCCTTCCCCCCCCTGCACGCGCAGACGACGCCCCGGCCCGCGATGCGCCCCGCCGCCGCCAACGGGCGGGACGACTACAGCTATAACATCCAGGGGGCGGCGGTGGACGACGTCCTCGCCACCCTGGAGGAATACACCGGCCGCACCGTCATCCGGCCGCAGGCGCTGCCGCCGGCCACCTACACCATCACCGCCAATCATTTCACCAAGGCGGAGCTGATCACCGCGATCGAGACGCTGCTGGAGAAGAACCAGGTGGCGGTCATCCCGCTGGGCGAGCGCTTCCTGGAGGTCGTGCCCCTGGCGATGGCCCGCTCCGAGGCCCCCGAGTTCATCGAGGGCACCAGCCTGGACCGGCCGCCCAGCGGCCAGATCGTGACCAAGCTTTTCCAGCTCCAGTACCTGCGGGTGAACGAGTTCTTCAACCCGCAGATGATCACGAGCATGTTCACCGCCGGCACCGGCGGCGGGGTCGTGCCCCTGGAGAAGTCGAATGCCGCCCTCGTGACCGACACCCTGGCCAACATCCAGCGGACCGAGCGGCTGCTCGATTCGATCGACCGGCCGACCGGCATCGGCCTCACGCCCAAGTTCTACCCGCTGGCCAACGCCACCGCCGCCACCCTGGTCAACAAGCTGCACTCCATCCTCACCGGGCCGATCTCGAGCCAGCTCGGCACCACCACCACCTACACCGCCGACGAGCGCTCCAACCAGATCGTGGTGCTGAGCGACCCGCGCCAGTGGCCCCTCTTCGACGACCTGATCCACAAGCTCGACATCCCCTCCAATCCCAACACCCGCAACGAGGTCATCTACCTCAAGCACGCGGATGCCAACACCCTCTATCCCGAATTGAGCAGCCTGGTCCAGGGCTCGGTGGCCGCGGCCCAGAAGGCCGCCTCCTCGGCCCAGTCCGTCCGGCCCGGCGAGGTCGGCTACCAGCCGGCCAGCGGCCAGAGCGGCAACGCCGGGATTCCGATGCAGATCGGGCCGCCGCAGCCGGTCCCCGGCGCGGCGCCGGGCGCCCCCGGGGCGGCGGGCGCGCCCCGCCAGGGCCTGGCGGCCGCCCTGAGCAACAACGCCACCGGCGAGGGCACGAACAACGAGTTCAGCGGCCTGGTCACCGTCCTGGCGGACGAGCGCAGCAACGCCATCATCGTCTCCGGGACCCCGGACGACATCCGGCTGGTCAAGGACCTGGTGGAAAAGCTCGACGTGGTCCTGGCCCAGGTGCGGATCGACGTGGTCATCGCCGAGGTCACCCTCACCGACACCGACCAGAGCGGGATCAGCGCGCTCAACCTCACCTTCGGCACCGACCAGACCCGCGGCACCCACATCACCAACTTCGCCGGCAGCGTCCCGGGCTGGGACGTGACCTCGGGCGTGGTCAACCCCCTCTCCTTCGTCGCCGCGATGAACTCCACCAGCGCCGGGAGCAAGAACCAGGTCAAGGTCCTCTCCGCCCCGACGATCATGACCACCCATGCCAAGCAGGGCGAGGTCAACGTCAGCACCTCCGAGCCCATCATCACCGGGACCAGCAGCACCCCGACCACCACGGCCGGCCCCACCACCTCCTCCTCGGTCACCTACCAGAAGATCGGCATCGACCTCAAGGTGACGCCGCTGATCGGCGACGACGGCAGCGTGCAGATGACGATCGACCAGTCGGTCCAGAACATCCAGGGCTCGGTCACGATCGACGGCAACCAGCAGCCGATCATCGGCAACCGCGAGGCCACCTCCTTCGTCACCGTCCCCGACGGCCAGATGATCGTCCTGGGCGGCCTGCAGCAGGTGAGCAAGGAGACCGACCACCAGAAGATCGGGCTGCTCTACGAGATCCCGATCATCAGCCAGCTGCTGGGCGGGCACACCGACAAGCTGACCCGGACCGAGCTGCTCCTCTTCATCCGCCCCCACGTGGTCAACCCGCGCATGGCCTCGATGGAGACCGAGCAGGCGATCCGGTCCATGGACAACAAGGACCAGATCAACAACTACCTGAACGATCCGAAGCGGCTGGACGACAATTCCAAGGCTCAGAACCTGATCGACCGGTTCAAGAGCAACTGAGCTCCCGGGCCCTCCGACCATGTCCACGACCGTCGAGGATTTCCTTCCCCCGTCGCTGGCCGAGCGGCTGACCGACGAGCAGCGCCAGGCCGTGCGCGAGGCCTCGCGCGGCCAGCGCCTGGCCGCCATCGCCGCCGCCCTGGGGACGAGCGACGCCGCCGTGCTCGAGCTGGTGGCCAAGGCCGCCGGCCTGGACGTGGCCAGCAACCTCGAAACCGACCCGGGCGCCCGCGGGCTGCTGCCGGCCCGGCTGGTCCACGACTACCAGATCATCCCGATCCGCCACGGCGCCGCCAATCCGGAGAAGGACGGCGAGCCCGCCCTGCCGACCGATCCCCTGCACCTGGCCGCGAGCTGGCCTCCGGACGAGGCCATGGCGGACTGGATCCGCTCCTTCACCCCCCGCCCGCTGGTCTGGCACCTGGCCGTGCCCGAGCGGGTGCACCAGCTCATCATCGAGAACTTCGGCGTCGGCTCGGGCACGCTGGAGGGCAGCGACGACCTCTACGTCGCCCCCGAGGCCCAGCAGTCCAACGAGGAGGTGGTGGACGAGGACGCCGCGGTGGTGCGCTTCGTCACCGACGTCATCTCCCAGGCGGTCGAGGACCAGGCGACGGACATCCACTTCGAGCCCCAGGAGAACCAGCTGCGCATCCGCTACCGGGTGGACGGCCTGCTCGTCCCCGTCCCGGTCCCGGAGAACCTCCTCCGCTTCCAGGACGCCATCATCTCCCGGGTGAAGATCATGGCCCGGCTCAACATCTCCGAGCGCCGGCTGCCGCAGGACGGCCGGATCAACTTCAAGGCCGGCGGCAACACCCTCGACATCCGCGTCTCCACCTTCCCCACCATCTACGCCGAGTCCGTCTCCCTCCGCCTCCTGAACAAGAAGAAGGAGGCCTACACCATGGACCGGCTGGGCATGACCCCGGAGGAGCAGGCCCAGATCGTCCACGTCCTCGGGTACCCCCACGGCATCATCCTGGTCACCGGGCCGACCGGCTCGGGCAAGAGCACCTCGCTCAACGCCTTCCTGCACAAGATCAACTCGACCGACCTGCGGATCATCACGATCGAGGACCCGATCGAATACGAGGTGCCCGGCGCCAACCAGATGCAGGTGCGCTCGGAAATCGGGCTGACCTTCGCCAGCGCCCTGCGCCACGTCCTGCGCCAGGATCCCGACGTGATCATGGTGGGCGAGATCCGCGACCGCGACACCGCCGACATCGCCATCCGCGCCTCCCTCACCGGGCACCTGGTCTTCTCCACCCTCCACACCAACGACGCGCCCGGAGCCATCACCCGCCTGATCGACATGGGGATCGAGCCCTTCCTGGTGGCCTCCGCCATCGAGCTGGTCATCGCCCAGCGCCTGGTCCGGCGCCTCTGCCCGGAGTGCGCCCAGGCCCGGCCGGTGAACAAGACCAAGCTGAAGGAGTCGCTCGCCATCCTGGAGTGCGATCCGGCGGAGGCGGACGGGATCGAGACGCTGAAGGAGCCGGTCGGCTGCGACCGCTGCCGCGGCACCGGCTACCGCGGCCGGATCGGCCTCTTCGAGATCTTCCGCCTGAACGACGAGCTGCACGAGCTCATCCTCAAGCGCGAGAGCACGCGCACCCTCACCGCCACCGCCCGCCGCGGCGGCATGCGCACCCTGGCCCAGAGCGGATGGGAGAAGGTCAAGGCCGGCCACACCTCGCTCGATGAAGTCCTGAGCGTGATCACCGTCGCCTGACCATGGCCCAGTCCTTCTTCGCCCTCCTCAAGGCCGGCCCGCCGCCCCCCCGCGCGGTGCTGGTGCCCGACGGGCTGTTCTTCGTCCGCGCGGTCCCGGTCAACCCCCAGGACCCGGCCGAGGAGATCGCCCGGCAGGTCGAGATCGCCCTGGAGGGCGCCTCGCCCTTCCCGCTCAACCAGCTCTACCACGGATACTACTGGCTGCCGGGGTCCTCCCGCGCCCTGGCCTACGCCGCCTACCGCCGCCGCTTCACCCCGGAGCAGACCGAGGCCTGGGCCGGCGCCGAGCTGGTCCTGCCCGCCTTCGCCGCGCTGCTCGGCGCCGCCGCCGAGCCGGCCACCACCGTGCTGCTCCCCTCGCCCGAGGGCCTGACCGCCGTCCACTGGGAGGACGGCGCCGTGCCCGCCCAGGTCCGGTTCGTCGCCCTGCCGCCCGAGCCCGACGAGGAGAAGGCCGCCCGGGCCCGCGCCCAGGCGCGCGAGGCGCTGCTCCGCCGCTTCGAAAGCCGGGCCATCGTCGAGCTGGACGGCCCGCCCGAGGCCGACCCCTCCCGGAGCGACCGCGAGGTCGCCTTCCGGGCCGGAAGCCTCCTCTCCCGCCTGCCCGCCGAGGCGGCGGCCGCCCTCGACATCCGGGACAAGGACGAGCTCAAGCACCTGCGGGCCGTGCGCGGCCGCAGCCTGGTCGCCTGGCGCGCGCTGGTCGGCCTCTTCCTCGCTGCCGGCCTGCTCGCCCTGGGCGAGATCCTCCTGGTCTTCGGCGGCCTCTGGCAGACGACCCGCCTGGCCAAGATGCACGCGCAGGCCCCGGTGGTCGACCAGATCATGACGGCGCAGAGCCTGACCAACCGGATCAACGTGCTCTCGAACAAGCAGCTGCTCCCGATGGAGATGCTGGGGGCCATCGTGGGCAAGAACCTCGAGCGCAAGCCGCCGTCGGTCCAGTTCATCCGCGCCAGCTGCGCCCCCACCTCCGGGCCCCCGGTGCTGACCGTCGAGGCCCAGACCGACAACCCGGGCGACATCAACGTCTACCGCAACACCCTGACCGCGCTGCCGGAGTGCGCCAAGGTCGACATCAAGCTCAAGCCGACGGCCAACGGCGTCACCTCCTTCACCCTCACCGTCACCTTCAAGCCCGGCTCGCTCAAGCCCGGCGGGGGGCCCTCCGCATGATCCGAGCCCTTCGCGCCTTCTTCCTCAGCCGCTCGCTCCGCGAGGAGGTCCTGGTCGTCGCCTTCGCCCTCCTCATCTTCGGCTGGTGGTTTTCCGGCTTCGAGGGGCGGGCCGCCCGCTTCCTGCACGACTCCCACCAGACCGGCAGCGAGCTCGATTCCCAGGCCCAGTGGCTGGCCAACCGCTCCAAGATCATGGCCGATTCCCAGGAGGCCGCCAGCCGCTTCGACGCCTCGCGCACCCTCAACACCACCGCCCTGCTGACCGAGGCCAGCAACCTGGCCTCCGAGGCCGGCCTGGCCAATCCGCGGGGCGAGCCCGATCCGGACCAGAGCAACGGGCAGTTCTCGGTGCACAGCCTCCGCTTCGACATCCAGCGGGCGGACTGGACCTCGCTGCAGAACTTCATGCTCTCCCTGGAGAAGCGCCACCCCTACATCGGCGTCGAGCAGTTCAACCTCAACGTCGACAAGGCCAGCAAGACGCACAACGTCTCGCTGGTCCTCTCCTCCTTCGAGATCAACCGGGACAACCCCTAGGGCGCGCGCCAGCGGCCCTCGAGGCGGCGTGCCGGCCGGCTCCCGCCTCCAGCCCGGGCGCGGGGAGCCGCCCGCGCTACCGGCCGGGGTGCGCGTAGAGGAAATAGACCATGCCCGCCAGGAACGCGAGCTGGGTGAAGGAGCAGGTCAGCACCACCCAGGATAGCTTGCTGCCGAGGGCCTGCAGTTCGCCCTTGGTCGCCACGGCGTCGAACCGGGCGTTGGCCTCGGCCCGAAAGGCGGCGAGTTCGGCCGTGGTCGCCAGAAGCTCATGGGAGGCGGCTAGCTCCGATTCCATGACCTTCAGGATGGCATGGGACTGCGTGGGCGGCAACGCCGCTTTTTCTAGGATATCCAGGCTGGATGCTTTCATCCCAAGGGATGATAGCAAGGTGACGCGGAGCGCGGCAGACCGCGTGGCAGGCGCGGCCCCATCAGGGAAGCGCCCCGCGGCCCGCCGGGAGCCCCGGCCTAGTGGAGCTCGAAGCTCGCGCTGGCCGAGAAGATCGCGCTGACGATGGCGAAGGCGATGAAGCCGACGAAGACGAAGACCCCGAGGAGGAAGGCGCTGGCGAAGACCTGGGTGAAGAGGTCGAGCTGCGCGGAAATCACCTTCTGCTGGGTCCGCGCGATGTCGCGCAGGCTGGGGACGACGTTGCCGGTGTTCTCGCCCACCGCCAGGCGGTCCAGCACGAGGTCGGGCATGCAGCCGGTGCGCCCCAGCGCGGCGGAGAGGGCCTCGCCCTCCAGCACCCGCCCGATCGCGACGTTGAAGGCCTGGCGGTGGACGCGGTTCTGGATCTGGCGCTCGGTCATGCGCAGCGCCTCCGAGGCGGTGATGCCGTTCTCCAGCAGCACCGAGAGGGTCTGGCTGAAGGAATGGACGGTGCGGGCGACGAGGAAGGGCCCGACCAGCGGCAGCTTGAGCAGCCAGGCGTCCGAGGCGAGCCGGCCCGCCTCGGTGGCCCGCCAGCGCCAGGCGGCGATGGCGAAGAAGATGACCGCGGCGATGATGAAGATGCCGTAGCGCAGGGAGAAATCGGAGACGGCGATGAGGACGAGCGTCGACTCCGGCATCTTGCCGTGGAGCGAGTCGAAGAGGGACTGCAGCCGGGGCAGCAGGAAGAAGAGGAAGAACATGATCACGCCGGCGGCGATGACCATGATGAACACCGGGTAGGCCATGGCGTTGACCAGCTTGCGCCGGAGCTCGCGCTGCTCGGTCAGGTGCGTGATCAGCCGGCCCAGGGTGTCGTTGACCGAGCCGGTGGCCTCGCCGGCCTGGATCAGGTTGACGATGGAGGAGTCGAAGACGGCGGGGAAGGAGGCCATGGCCCGGGAGAGCGGGGCGCCCTCGCTGATCCGCTCCCAGAGGCCGCCGCTGAGCGCCCGCAGCCGCGGCTCCTTCAGCCGGATCGAGAGCAGGCGCACGGCCTCGCCGGCGGAGAGGCCGCTGGTGGTCAGGTCGTGGAGGGCCTCGAGGAAGGGCAGCCGGTCGTTGCGGGAGGGCGGGCTGGTCCGGGCGGAGGAGAGGCTGAGCGAGAAGCCGCCGGCCTTGGCCGGGGCCGCCGGGGCGGGCGCCTTCCGCCCGCCGGCCGCGGAGCCGCTCGCCTCCAGCATCCGGCCGACCTGCAGGCCCCGCGCCGCCAGGAGGCGGACCGCGTCCTTGCGGCTGGGCGCTTCGACTTCGGCCGAGACGGTCTGGCCTCCGGCATCGCGGGCGGTGTAGCTGTAGCGGGGCATGGGTGGTGAGGCTATTGGTTCGGAAGCGGCGGGACAACGGGAGAAAACGGGTTGGCCGGTGGCGCGGCCGGGTCCGGGTTCTCCGGGACCGGCACCGGCGGGACGTTGGGGATGTTCTCGTCCTCCTCGATCGCGAGGAAGCGGAAGGGGTACTGGAGGTTGGCGCCCTGGGCGGCCGAGCGCTGGGCGGCGTTGGGCGAGGTGGTGGGCGCCGCCGCCGCCGTCACCTGGGTGGCGTTGTTCGACTCCCCCGTCTGGGCGTTCTGCTGCGACTGCTTCACGTCGGTGGCGGTGGTCTGGACCGTCTGCGCCCCGCCGGAGCTGGGCGCGACCACGGCCGAGAGCCGGTAGGAGGACTTGCCGTCGTGGACGGTGATGAAGATGCGCAGGGCGGTGGCGGTGAAGGCGAAGGCGCCGGGATTGCCCGAGGAGTTGCCCATGGCCAGCTGCAGGTCGGCGACGGACTGGAACCAGGTGCGGTTCACGGTGCTGCGGTCGCTGGTGCCCGCCAGGTACTGGGCCAGCCCCTGCTGCTGCTCGATCGTGAACTGCCCCACCGCCGCCAGCACGTCGCTGTTGGCCCCGTTGATGTTGGGGCGCGCGTAGTTGTAGACCGAGAAATCCTGGTAGAAGCGCCACCACCAGGCGTTGGGCTGGCCGTTGGTGTAGAAGTAGTCGCGGGCGTCGTCGATCGCCGCCAGCTCGCCGATCGAGCGGATCGGGCGGTAGGGCGGGTCGTAGGGCACCGCCGCCTGCTCGTAGTCCGCCTCCACGGCGCTGGTCGGGGTGTAGTTCTGGTGCATCCAGCTGTAGATCGAGTCGGTCATCTTCTGGGCGTCGGGCTGGGACATGCCCCAGTACTGGAAGAGGTTGAGCAGCTCGGTGGTGGTCGCGCTCCGCAGCGGAATCTTGCCGCTCTCGTCCTGGAAGGAGACCTCGACGGTGCGCCCGTCCGGCGGCGTCCAGCCCGCCCAGCCCAGCGGGTCGGCCCAGCCCTCCGAGGGATGGTGCAGGCCGTTGTCCGCGCTCCGGAACTCGTCCAGCACCCCCAGGACCACCTCCAGCGCCGAATACGCGTCGGGCCGCAGCCGCTCGGCCTCGGCCGCGCGCGCGTCGACCAGCAAATCGTTGGCCGCGCGGTCGAGGAAGGCGACCAGGGCGGCGGAGGTCAGCACCAGCGTGATCATCACGATCACCAGGATCGAGGCGGGCCGGCCGGTCCTCATTCGAAGTTGGGCGCCCCCTGCACCGCCTTGGGCACGGTCACGACCGTCTCGCGCTTGAGCTTGCCGTACTGGAAGTAGAGCCGCAGCCGCTGCGGCGGGGTGGGCTGCCCGTTGCTGTCGTTCTGCAGCGCGTTCTCCGTCGTCCACCTCTTGAAGTTGTCGTCGTAGTAGTCGTAGCCGAAGCCGGTGCAGAAGGGGGTGAGCTTGACCTCGCGGGGCGGATCGTCGGCGTAGTGCATCTCCAGCCGGGAGTGCCAGAGCAGGTAGAGCCCGTCGTTCGGCCTGGCCTGGAGGGAGCAGGTCACCTCGGGCAGGGGGTGGTCGGGCCAGTTGAGCAGGCGCAGCCCCGCCGGCAGGTCGAAGGTGAGGAGGTTGTCGGCGGCCCCGCCCTGCGGGGTGACCTGCTCGGGGTAGACCGGCGCCGAACCGGCCTGGGCCGAGGGGGGGAGCGAGGCGGTCTCCAGGGTCTGGGAGAGGAAGCGGGTGACGGCGTTGACGTGCTGGTCGAAGAGCCGCACGTCGGTGTTGCGCCCCCAGAGCTCCCCCATCGAGAAGATGAAGGTGTTGAGCGCGACGAAGATCATCCCGACCAGCGCCAGCGAGACCAGGATCTCGAGCAGGGTGAACCCGCCCCGCCGCGCCCTCATGACTGCTGCCTCCCCTGCGCCACCGCGATGCGGGAGGCCTCGGACTGCTGCTTGGTGGTCATGTCCGCGCCGCTGGGGTTGTTGTTCCCCCAGGTGGGCCGCAGCAGGTAGAACTCGCGCGTCAGAGTGCGCGGGTTGGAGGAGGAGGTGTCGGTGATCTCGACCGTCAGCACCACGTGGTAGAGGTTCACGGTGGTGAGGTTCTGGTCGTCGATCGCCGCGCTCCACTGCACGGTGCGCCCGTCCACCGTGGTGTACTCGTCGCCGTTCTCCGCCGTCTGGAAGTCGGGCTGGGCGATCAGCTCCTGGCGGCAGAAGGCGACCTCCGGGGCGTCCTTGTCCTGCTTGCCGACGATGGCGTAGCTGTTGAGGACGTTGAGGTAGGCCGAGCCCAGGACGATCGCGGTCATGGCGAAGATCGCCAGGGCGATCAGCACCTCGACCAGGGTGAAGCCGGAGCGCTGGCGGCCGGGCCTCATGGCGTCGCGGGGGGGGCCTTCAGCATCTGGGCGCAGGTCCAGGGGTCGACCGCGGTCAGGTGGGCCGAGCCCTTGTCGCGCACCTGGACCTGGAAGGGGCTGCAGGTGCCGTCGGGGTAGAAGGAGACAAAGGGCAGGTGCTGCAGGCTGGCCAGGTTGCCCCCGATCAGGGCCATGTCGCTCGAATCCGCCGGGACGAAGTCGACCTCCAGGTCGCGGTCGGCGTCGGGAATGGGGACGCTCCGCGGGGCGCCCGTCCCCTCGTCCACCGCGAAGGCCTTGTGCTCGTTGTCCCAGGAGAGGCGGACCTCGTTGCCCCCCTCCAGGGCCGCCTTGCGGGCCTGGTGGACGGTCTGCCAGAAGATCTCGTCGGGGGTGGTCGGCTTGCTCCGCAGCAGGCTGACCGATCCGGCGACGAGCGCCGCCGAGATCACTCCGATCAGCGCGATGGCGAGCAGGATCTCAAGAAGGGTGAAGGCGGCTCGCGCGGATCTCTTCACCAGTTGCCGACGTCATCCGCGGTCCCGTCGATCCCGTCCGGGCCGGTCGACCACAGGTCGTAGCCGTCCTTGTTGTGGGTCCCCGGGTAGGCGTACTTGTAGGGGTGCTTCCACGGGTCCAGCGGGACGCTCTTCGCGTCGATGTACGGGCCGTGCCAGCGGTCCTCCTTGCCCGAGGGCGGCGTGACGAGGGCCGCCAGCCCCTCCTCGGTCGAGGGATAGTCCCCCACCTGGATCCGGTAGGTGGTGAGGGCCGTCTTCATGCTGTCGTCGACGAAGAGCTTGGCCGTGTCGGACTGCGCGCCGCCGAAGACCGAGCCGAGCTTGGTGATGGAAAGGGCCACCAGCATGCCGAGGATGGCGAGCGCGATGAGGATTTCCAGGAGGGTGAAGGCGGACGAGGCGGACCGGCGGCGCCGGGAAAGGGAGCTCGAGCAGGGGGCCAGGGCGAGGCGGGCGTCGGCTGGGGTCATGAGGGGAGACATGGTGGCTGGAAGCGTAGGGCGGCGGCCGCCGGAGGCTATCTCCAAATCGGACAAGGCGTTGGAACCGCGCATGAAGGAGACCCATGAGACGCCTCCGGGCCCCCAAGGTTTCCTCGGAGGGCCCCCCGGCCGGATTTTCTTGCTTGGCCGGGGCGGCTCCCGGCGAAAAGCTAGCCCTCCCCCTTCCCGCCTATGCCCCACGCCCACGCTCCCCGGCTCGCCCTGCTGGTCCTGGCCGCCACCCTCGCCTGCCCGGCCTTCGCCGCCGGCCCCTACGTCAACCAGGACGATGCGGCCGGCCGCACCGATCCGATGGCGGGCTCCTACCCGGTCCCCTACCACAAGCCCACCGCCGCGGAGATCACCGCCCAGCTGGTCCGGGTCCGCACCTTCCTCGAGACGGCGATGCCCGCCCGCATCATCGACCGGAAGACCCGCCAGCCCATCACGGACCTGGCCCACCCCGTCGCCTCCGCCGCCACGGACAACGGCGAGGCCGATGCCTTCAAGCCCCTCGCCTACGAAGTCGGGGTGCTCCACTCCGGCATGCTGGCCGCCGCCGCCGCCACCGGCGACAAGGGCTTCTCCGACTTCACCGCCAGGCAGCTCCAGTTCATCGCCGACGCCGCGCCCTACTTCCGGGCCCAGGCGGCCGAGTTCGGCCTGCCCGGCAACAGCTTCCGCGGCCTGATCAAGCCCGAGGCCCTGGACGACTGCGGGGCGATGACCGCCGCCCTGATCCAGGCCCGCCTGGCCGGGGTCGGCCCGGACCTCAGGCCCGTGATCGACCACTGGGCCGACTACATCGCCCACGGCCAGTTCCGCCTCCCCGACGGCACCCTCGCCCGCCACCGCCCGCAGGCCGTCTCGGTCTGGGGCGACGACATGTACATGGGCGTCCCCGCCCTGGCCGAGATGGGCAAGCTCACCGGCGAGCGCTCCTGGTACGACGACGCGGCGAAGAACACCCTGCAGATTTCCAAGCTCCTCTTCCGGCCCTCCACCGGCCTCTTCACCCACGGCTGGAACCAGGCCAACCCGGATGCGCCGGCCTTCTACTGGGGCCGGGCCAACGGCTGGGCCATGCTGACGATGTGCGACCTGCTCGACGTCCTCCCGGCCGACCACCCGGACCGCGCGGCCGTGCTGCGGTACCTGCGGGCGCAGGTGAAGGCGGTCGCCGGCCTGCAGTCGGGCCGGGGCCTCTGGCACCAGATGCTCGACCGCAACGACTCCTACCTGGAGACCTCGGCCTCGGCCATCTTCACCTACTGCATCGCCCACGCGGTCGACCAGGGCTGGATCAGCCCGGTGACCTACGGCAACATCGCGCTCGCCGGCTGGATCGGGGTCTCCACCCAGATCAACGCCAAGGGCCAGGTCGAGAACACCTGCGTCGGCACGACCTTCGCCGGCGACATGATCTACTACTACAACCGGCCGGTCAGCGTGGACGCGGTCCACGGCTACGGGCCGGTGCTGCTGGCCGGCGCCGAGATCATCCGGCTGCTGCACAACGACGCCTTCCGCGCCGAGCTCAACAACCACACCTACCGCTTCGTGCCGAAGGGCTCGGGGATCTGATCAGCGGGCCTTGGCCACCTCCACCGCGTAGACCTGGATCGGTCCGCGCAGGTTGGAGCGGAAGACCACCCACTTCCCGTCGGGGGTGAAGTTGCCGTTGGGCTCCAGCGAGTAGCTGTGGTCCTTCAGGTTGACCAGCCGCTCGGTGCGGAAGGTGCCGACCCGCACCTGGCCGGGCACCGCCGGCGGGGCCGGCTGCTCGTCGGGCAGCATCTGCGGGTGGAAGAGGTACATCCACTTGGAGTGCGGCGGCTGGGGCCCGAGGTGGCCGGGCTCGCCGCCGTCCCCGGAATAGAGCGTACCGTCGGGCGAGCGGTTGTAGTGGATCGACCACTGGTCGAGCGTGAGGTGGTACCAGATCCGCTCGCCGGTGTAGACGTTGTAGCTCGCCACCCAGAAGACCTCGTTCATCGGGGTCTCGCAGTCGTAGCAGAGCCACTGCCCGTCGGCGCTCCAGACCTCGTGGTTGGCGATCTCCATCCGCATCGTGCGCTTGTGCACCAGCACCGGCTGGGACTTGCCGTCGACCCGCAGGAGCCAGACCCGGTCGACCAGCCACCAGGGCCCCTCGTGGCAGAACGACATCAGCGTGGGATCGGTGGGCGAGAACTGGAAGTGGTTCAGCCAGTCGGTGGAATGGTAGAGCTTCCGCACCTCGCCCGTCCGCAGGTCGATGGTGAAGAGGGTCATCGGCAGGCGCTGGGCGAGCCGGTTGCGCATCATGTCCATCTTCTCCGGGTAGTCGTCGTGGCCGGGCTGCGGCACCCCGGGGCGGTAGCCCCCCTCCGGCGGGGCCGCCGGGTGCGCCTGCGTCCGGCGGTACTGCCGGAGCTCCGCCGAGCTTTCGGGCTGCTCGGTGATGGCGCCGGCGGCGAGGGTCTCGTCCGCGTTGATCGTGCTGACCGACCAGCCCTCGCGCAGCCGCACCAGCTTGGCCAGCGCGCGGGTGTCCGGATCGAGGGAGCAGAGCCAGCCGTCCTGGATCAGGAAGATCTTGCCCGACTTGCGCCCGGCCTGGATCACCCGGCCGGCGTGGGTGTCGAGCAGGTGCTCGGTCGCCCCGGTGCCGACGGTCACCAGGTCCACCCCGTGGGGCGTCGTCATGATCAGCCGGGTGCCGTGGTCGGTGTAGCCGTACTGCGTGAAATACAGGCTGTTGCTGTCGGGCTCGGTCGAGAGCTGGACCACCCGGTGGCCCGTGTCGGGGTCGATCCACGAGCGGGGCAGGTCGGCGGCCGGGGCCGGGAGGGCCAGGCCGGCGAAAAGGAGGGCCAGGGGAAGTTTCATGGGGAGAAGCAGAACACCGGCGGGCGGCGGAGCCCTTTCACTTGGCCCTGGCGACTTCCACGGCGTAGACCTCGATCGGGCCGTGGAAGTTGGAGCGGAAGATCAGCCATTGGCCGTCGGGCGTGAACTGGGCGTTGGGCTCGATGGAATAGTCGTGCTCGGAGAGGTTGACCAGCTTCTCCGGGACCAGGCGGCCGGCCCGGATCATCCGCGCCTGGTCGGGGGTCTCCCCCGGCTGGTCCGGGACCAGTTCGGGCCGGAAGAGGAAGATCCACTTGGCGTTGATCGCCATCGCCAGCTCGTCGGTCCCGATCGGGTCCGAGCCGTCCCCGGAGAAGAGCTTCCCGTCGGGCGAGGTGTTGTAGTGCACCGACCAGCGGTCGGGCGGCAGGTGGTACCAGCGGCGCTCCTGGGTGTAGGGATTGTAGCCCGCGATCCAGCAGTCCTCGGAGATGGGCTTCTGCAGGTCGTACCAGATCCACCGGCCGTCGGCGCTCCAGTACTCGTGGACGGCCAGCTCCATCTTCATCGTCCGCTGGTGCACCAGCCGGGGCTCGGGGCGCTCCTGGTCGGCGCGGATCAGCCAGATCCGGTCCAGCCGCCACTGCCGCCCCTCGTGCGCGTACATCAGCAGGCCCGGGTCGGTCGGCGAGAACTGGAAGTGGTCGATCCAGTCGGTCGTGCGCAGGAGCTCGCGGTAGGCGCCGGTGCGCAGGTCGAGGGTGAAGAGGACCATGGGCAGGTGCGCGTCGAAGCGCCGGTCCATCTGGGCGTGCTTGCTCGGCGAGATGTCCCCGAGCTGGACCCCGTCGCCCAGCTGGTACCCGCCCCGCGGCTGCGGGGGCCGGCGCTGGCTGAGCTCGCGCCGCTCGCCGCCGACGGTCAGGCTGCCGGCCACCAGCGTCTCGTCGGAGTTGACCGAGAAGACCGCGCCGCCGGCCGGCAGCTTCACCCGCTGGCGGGTCTCCCGGGTGGCGGGATCGTAGGTGCAGAGCCAGCCGCCGGAGGTGTAGTAGATCGCCCCGCTGCGCCGCCCGGTCTGGAGCACCCGGCGGTCCGCGCCCTGGAAGACGTGCTCGATCTCGCCGGTCCGCAGGGCGACCAGGTCGATCCCCCGGGGGGTGGTCATGACCATCTTGGCCCCGCCGGCGGTGAAGCAGTACTGCGTGAAGTACAGGCAGGCGCTCCCCGGCTCGGTCGAGAGCTGGGTCACGCGGTGGCCCGTGTCCGGGTCGATCCAGCTGCGCGGGAAAACCACCACCCGGTGGCCCGAGGCGGAGTCGATCCAGGTCCGCGGCCGCTCCAGCTCGTCGGCGCGGAGCGCCGCGCCGGCGAGGAGCAGGAGGCAGAGGCCCAGGCGTCTCATCCGCTCGCCCCGGAGGCTACTTCGCCTTGGCCACCTCGACCGCGAAGACCCCGATGGGCCCCCGGAAGTTGGAGCGGAAGATGACCCACTTGCCGTCGGGGGAGAACATGCCGTTGGGCTCGAGCGAGTAGTCGTGCTTGGCCAGGTTGACCAGCTTCTCCGGGACGAAGCGCCCCGCCTGGATCATGTGCGCCTGGTCGGGCGTCTCGCCGGGCTGGTCGGGGATCAGCTCCGGGCGCAGCAGGAACATCCACTTGGCGTCCTTCGACTGGGCGTAGTGGATCTGCGGGTCCGAGCCGTCGCCGGAGAAGAGCGTGCCGTCCGGCGAGACGTTGTAGTGGACCATCCAGAGCCCGCCGGGGAGGTGGTACCAGACCCGCCGGCCGTCCTTGACGTTGTAGCCGCCGACCCAGAAGTCCTCGGAGAGCGGGGTCTGGAGGTCGTACCAGACCCACTGGCCGTCGTTGCTCCAGAATTCGTGCACGGCGATCTCCATCCGCATGGTGCGCTGGTGGACCAGCATCGGCTTGGCGCCGTCCCGGTCGGCCCGGATCAGCCAGACCCGGTCCACCTTCCACTGCCGGCCCTCGTGGGCGTAGATCAGCAGGCCCGGGTCCGTCGGCGAAAACTGCTGGTGGTTGAGCCAGTCGGTCCCCTGGACCAGGATCTTCACCGCCCCGGTCCGCAGGTCGATGGTGAAGAGGCTGCAGGGCAGGCGCGCCGCCAGCCGCCGGTCCATCATGGCGTGCTTGTCCACCTGGCTCGGGATGTCCCCCTGCTCGATGCCGCCGGGCAGGATCTTGGGCGCGGCCCCCTCCTTCCGCCGGATCGAGTCCTTGGAGATGTGGTCGTTGAGGGTGATGGTGCCGGCCGCCAGGGTCTCGTCGCAGTTGATCGCCGCGATCCCGCCGTTGTCCGGGACCTTGACCAGCTGGCGCGACTGCTTGGTGGCGGGGTCGAGCGCGTAGAGGTAGCCGCCCTTGACGTAGTAGATGGCCCCGGTCTTGCGGCCGGTCTGCACCACCCGGGCGCGGCCCTCGGTGTAGACGTGCTCGTTCTCGCCGGTGGCGAGCGTGACCACGTCGATGTTCCCGGTCCGCGGCACGGTCATCACCATCTTGGACCCGCCGGCGGTGAAGGCGTACTGGGTGAAGTAGAGGCTCTCGACCGAGGGGTCGGCCGAGAGCTGGACCACGCGGTGGCCGGTGTCGGGGTCGACCCAGCTCGGGAGGGCGGCGCGGGCGGGGAGCAGGCCGGCCAGGGCCGGCAGGAGGCGCAGGAGGGATTTCATGGGTGGGCGGGGGCGAGCTCGACCGCGTAGACCTCGATCGGTCCGCGCAGGTTGGAGCGGAAGACCAGCCACTTGCCGTCCGGCGTGAAGTTGCCGTTGGGCTCGCTGGAATAGTTGTGGCGGGCCATGTTGACCAGCCTCTCGGCGGTGAACGTTCCCGCCCGGATCATGCGGGCCTGGTCGGGGGTCTCGCCCGGCTGGTCGGGCACCAGCCGCGGACGGAAGAGGAACATCCACTTGGTCTCCTCCGCCCTGCCGTGGACGAAGGAGGTGTTGGGGTTCGAGCCGTCGCCGGAGAAGAGCGTCCCGTCGGGCGAGGTGTTGTAGTGCACCGAGCGGGACATCCCCACCGGCAGGTGGTACCAGATGCGGCTCTGGTCGGTCACGTTGTAGCCCCCGACCCAGTAGTCCGTCGCCAGGGGGGTCTGCAGGTCGTACCAGATCCACTTCCCGTCGTCGCTCCAGTACTCGTGGCCGGCGACCTCCATCCGCATGGTGCGCTGGTGGACGAGCACGGGCTGGGAATGTCCGTCGGCGCGGATCAGCCAGATCCGGTCCAGCTTGTACTTCACGCCCTCGTGGCAGAACATCAGCAGCGCCGGGTCGGTGGGCGAAAACTGGAAGTGGTTCAGCCAGTCGGTCGAGTGCAGCAGCTCGGTCACGGCGCCGCTGCGCAGGTCGATCGTGATCATCGTCATCGGGATCCGCGCCGCCAGCCGCTTCTCCATCTGGCCGACCTTCTCGGGATACTCGTCGTGGCCCATCTGGGTCTCGCCCTCCTTGTAGGCGGCCGCCTTGGGCGCCGGCGCCCCGGCCGGGCGGGGCCCGAAGCCGTACTTGTCGCCGCCCTCGGTGATGGCGCCGGCCGCCAGAGTCTCGTCGGCGTTGATCGTCGCCACCGCGCTGTTGGGGGGCAGCTTCGCCAGCTGCCGGTTCTCCCGGGTCGCCGGGTCCAGGGCCCAGATGGCGCCGTCCTTCACGTAGAAGATCCGGCCGCTCTTGCGGCCGGTCTGGAGGACGCGGGTGTACCGGCCCTCCAGCACGCGCTCGATCCGCCCGGTGGCCAGCGTGACCAGGTCGATCCCGGTCGGGGCGGTCATGAGCAGCTTGGTCCCGCCCGCGGTGTAGGCGTACTGGGTGAAATACAGGCAGGCGCTGCCGGGCTCCCGGGAGAGCTGCACCACCCGGTGCCCCGTGTCCGGGTCCACCCAGGAGGCGGCGAAATCGGCCCGGACGACGGGGGCGAGCAGGGCGGCGGCGAGGCCGCCGCAGAGGAGCGTTAGACGGGGCATAGGGGCGGGAGCCAGACGGGCCCCGCCCCGAAAGGATGCTCCTAGCGGGCGCACCAGCCGCCGTCGACGGCCAGGATGTGGCCCGAGAGGTAGTCCGAGGCGGAGGAGGCGAGGAAGACGACGGTGCCCTCGAGGTCGGAGGGCTCGCCCCAGCGGCCCGCGGGGATCCGGCTCAGGATCTCCTTCGAGCGCACGGCGTCGGCCTGGAGCGCGGCGGTGTTGTCCGTCCGCATGTACCCCGGGGCGATGGCGTTGACCTGGACGCCCTTGCCCGCCCATTCGTTGGAGAGCGCCTTGGTCAGCTGGCCGACCGCGCCCTTGCTCGCGGCGTAGCCGGGCACGGTGAAGCCGCCGAAGAAGGAAAGGAGCGAGGCGGTGTTGATGATCTTGCCCGAGCCGCGGGCCAGCATGTGCTTGCCGGCCGCCCGGCAGGCGGTGAAGACCCCGTCGAGGTTGACGCGCATCACCGCGTCCCAGTCGGCGTCCGAGTGCTCGGCCGCCGGGGCGCGGCGGATGATCCCGGCGTTGTTCACCACGATGTCGAGGTGGCCCTGCCAGGCGATCGCCTCGGCGATCATCCGCTCGACGTCCTCCCGCCGGCTCAGGTCGGCCGCGATGGCCTTGGCCTTCGCGCCCAGGGAGGCGATCTCCTGCACCACCGGCACGAGGCTGGCTGCGTCGCGCCCGTTCACGATCACGTCGGCGCCGGCCTGGGCCAGGGCGCGGGCCATCGCCTTGCCCAGCCCCTTGCTGGAGCCGCTGACCAGGGCGACCCTGCCCTTCAGGCCGAACTTCCTCTCGAGGTAGGAGGCCATGGCTTACTTCATCGCCGAGAACGGCACCGCGTCCATGTCGGCGAAGGTCTGGTTGTCGCCGCCCATCGCCCAGACGAAGCGGTAGCTGCCGGTGCCGACGCCGCTGTGGATCGACCAGGAAGGGGAGAGCACGGCCTCGCGGTCGCGCACCACCACGTGGCGGGTGGCGGCCGGCTCGCCCAGGAAGTGGAAGACCAGCTGGTCGCCGACGTCGAAGTAGAGGTAGATTTCGGTCCGGCGGCTGTGGGTGTGGGAGGGCATCGTGTTCCAGACGCTGCCCGGCTCGAATTCGGTGAAGCCGAGCACCAGCTGGCAGCTCTTGATCCCGTCGGCGTGGATCAGCTTGTTGATCCGCCGGCGGTTCGCCTTGGTGGCGTCGCCGATCGGGTCGGTGCGCACGTCCGCCCGGCGCACCACCGCGGTCGGGTGCTTGGCGTGGGCGGGGGTGCTGACGAAGTAGAACTGGGCCCCCTCGCCCTCGAAGGCCACGTCCTTCTCCCCCAGCCCGACATAGATGCAGTCGAGCGTCCCGAGGTCGTGCTTCCTGCCGCCGACCGAGACCGCCCCCGGGCCGCCGAGATTGAGGATCCCGATCTCGCGCCTAGCGAGGAAGAACTCGGTGCCCGTCTCCTTCGCGCTGGGGAGGGCCAGCGGCTTGCCCGCCGGGACCGCCCCGCCGATGATCATCCGGTCGAGGTCGGTGTAGTGGGCGACGACCTGGCCGGGCTGGAAGAGGCCGCCGATCAGGAACTGCTCGCGCAGCTTTTCGGTGCTCAGCGTGTTGGTCTCGGCGGGACTGGAGGAATAATGGATTTTCACGGGAGGGGATGACGATTTAGGCGGAATCAGCCGGAGTCTTCTAGCCAGATGTTGCGAAATTCGATCGGCGCACCCTCCAGCTGCAGGAGGATGGCGCCGCGCAGGGGGCGCAGCTGGGGGTCGGACTTGAAGGTCACCCCCTCGAACCGGTTCTGCAACACGCTATTGACCCAGACCTCGATCGCCCGGCCGAAGCAGCGGATGTCGTAGGCGTTCCACTGGCCGATCGGCCGCTCCGGGGAGGGATGGAGCGCGGGCGCGCGCCACTTGGCCTTGAGGAAGGGGGCCCCGGGGAGGACGACCTCCGTTCCGATCATCTGGCCGGCCTCGCCCACCCGCAGCTGGCATTCGACGCCCTGGGGCCAGATGGCGTTCTTGCCGTGCACCAGGACGAAGACGCCGCTGTTCGCGGACTTGGCCGCCGTCCCGGCGGGGTAGCGCCATTCCACGTGGAGATGGAAGTTCGCGTAGTCGCGGTCCGAGCGGAGGTAGCCGTAGGGCCGGCCCGTCAGCCGCAGCGCGCCGTCCGCCACCGACCAGGCCCGGCCTGGATCGGCCTGCGGGTCCTGCAGGAAGACCGACCATCCCTGCAGGTCGCGGCCGTTCCACAGGACGGCCGCGCCCGGGCCGGAGGGGCGCTCGCCCACCGTGTCCGCGGCCGGACGCCAGCTTCCGGGAGCGGCGGACGCCGGGGGCGCGGCCAGCAGCAGCGCGGCGGCGGGCAGGGCGGCGAAAAGGAGGTTTTTCATGCGCGGGGGTGAACGGCTCGGCCAGCCAGCCAGACGCATCCCGTCAGCGGGTGATGCGGAACCAGTCAAAATCGGCGTGGCCGGAGCGGCCGGCCGAAAACAGCCCGACCTTGGCGCCGATCCAGCGGTCGACGGTGGACTGGAACTCGGGGCCGAGCGGGGCGAAGCGCTCGCCGTCGGCGCTGGCGCTGAAGCGGCAGATTCCCCGCGTGTCCACCGCCACGCGCAGGTAGACCGCGGCGGGGGCGGCGCCCTCCGCGGCGCCCGCGGCCGTGGCGCGCGCGGCCTTCACCGCGGCGTCCCCGGTGGACCCCCTGGCTGCCGGGGCGCGCCCGGACCGCGACCAGGCCAGCCGTAGGCCCGATCCCGTCGACTGCAGCCCGATCCATTGGTAGTCGAAGCCGAAGACCACCAGCCCGGCGCAGCTGCCGGCGGCGCCGGGCGCGAACTCGAGCCGCGCGGTGACGGTGAAGGCGGGCGCGGGGAACTTCTGCAGGAGCAGGTTCGGCGAATTGTAGATCTCCGGCATCCCCTGCGCGGTGGCGGCCGGCGCCGGCACGCCGAAGAGCCGCAGGAATCCCGGCCGCTCCGCGAGCGAGAGCCAGGCCGGGCGGGGGTTGGCCTGCCACTGCCACTGGAGGCCCAGCTCCGCTGCGCCGAACTCGTCGCCGGTCTGGGGGACGGCGACGGGATAGGCGCGGCCCACGTCCGGCTTGCGGTGGGTGAGAACGGGCTGGCCCCGGCCGGTGTGGCCCGGATCCTCGCCGATCACCGGCCAGCCGTCGGAGCCCCAGGCCATCGGCTCGAGGAATACGTCGCGGCCGAAGGGTCCGCGGTCCTGGAAGTGCAGGAACCAGTCCTGGCCCGAGGCGGTTTCCACCCAGGCGCCTTGGTGCGGGCCGTTGACCCGGGTGCCGCCCTGGGCGAGCACGATCCGATTCTCGTAGGGGCCGTAGATGTCCTTCGAGCGGAAGACCGCCTGGTAGCCCCCGGTCACCCCTCCGGCCGGGGCGAAGAGGTAATAGTAGCCCCCGCGCTTGTAGAACTTGGGCCCCTCGAGGGTGGTCCAGCCCGGCATCCGATCGGCGTCGACCACCACCCTGCCCGCATCCGCCGCCCGCATCCCATCGGCGCTGAGCCGGTTGACGGTCAGCCGGTTGTTGACGCCGGAGCGGCTCTTGGCCCATGCGTGCACCAGGTAGACCTTCCCGTCGTCGTCCCAGAGGGGGCAGGGATCGATCAGGCCCCTGCCGGCCAGGACCAGGGCGGGCGCGGACCACGGGCCGGCGGGATCCGCCGCGGTCACCACATAGATCCCGAAATCCGGGTCGGGGTAATAGATCCAGTATTTTCCGGCATGGTAGCGAAGGGACGGGGCCCACACGCCCTCGCCGTGGCGGACCGCCGCAAAATGCTCCAGCGGCACCTGCTGCGGCAGGGCGTGGCCGATGATCGTCCAGTTGACCAGGTCCTTCGAATGCAGGATCGGCAGCCCCGGCGTGCAATGGAAGCTGGACGAGGTCAGGTAGAAATCCCCGCCCACCCGGATCGCGTCGGGATCGGAGTAGTCCGCGAAGAGCACCGGGTTGCGGTAGCTGCCGTTCCCGAGATCGGGCACCCAGGGCCCGCTCTGCGCCCGCGCGGACCCGGCCAGCGCGAGCAGGCCCAGCCCGGCCCATCGCATAGGGGAACGATGATTCATGCTCCCTTCACTACGGGGCCGATGCAGCGATGGAAAGCCAGGATTCGCGGACGCGGTCCCGCCCGGCGGCGGTCAGGGGCCGGCGCGCACCGCGGCCAGGTTTTGCCGCAGCGCGGCGTTGCCGGGATCGAGGCGGACGGCGGCCTCGAGGTGGGCGATCGCCTGCGCCGACCGGCCCTGCTGGGCCAGGGCGACGCCGAGGTTCCCCTCGGCCTCGGGGTTGTCCGGATTGAGCCGCAGCGACCGCTCAAAATGCCCGGCGGCCTCGGCCGGGCGCTCCAGCGCCAGCAGCGCGTTGCCCAGGTCGTCCTCGGCGTCGGGATAGTTGGGCCGCAGGCGCAGGGCGGCGCGGTAATGCGGCAGCGCGTCGGCGGGCCGGCCCTGCCGGGCGAGGGTCAGCCCGAGGTTGCGCTCGGCCTCGGCGTAGCCGGGCTCGAGGCGGAGCGCCTCCTGGAACTGCGCGAGCGCGCCGGAAAGGTCGCGGCGCTCGGCGATGACGACCCCGAGGTTGTTGTGCGCCATCGCCGAGCCGGGGTTCCTGCTCAGCACGTCCGTGAAGAGCCGGCCGGAATCGCGGTAGAGCAGGCACTGGCGCCAGGTCAGCGCGAGCAGGGCGCCCGCCACGAGCGCGGCCGCGGCGTCGGCCGCCCGGCTCCGCCGGCGCCAGGCCGCCCAGCCCGCCCCGCCCAGCGCCGCCACCCCGATCAGCGCCAGGTGCTGGTAGTGGTCGGCCACCAGCGAGAACTTCATGAAGTAGACGTCGGTGAAGCCCAGGGCCGGCAGCAAGGCCGCGCAGAAATAGAGCCACGCCAGCCGGACCGGCCGCAGCCGGCGGCTGCGGCAGAGCCACGCCGTGGCCGCCAGCGCCGCCACCAGGGGCAGGTACCAGGCCGGGCTGGAGGCATCGATCCGCCACTGGGGATAGACGAAGGTGAGCCGGAGCGGGAGCAGCGCCTTGCCCAGGTAGAACCAGACCGCCGCGGCCGCCCCCAGCAGCCGCTCGAGCGGGCCGGCCCGCCGGATGACCTCGAGCGCGCCCAGCTGGTTGGCCTGGAACTTGAGGTCGACGAGCGTGAAGACCCCGGCGATCGCAAGGTACGGCAGCAGGCGGAGGGCGTCGCGCGCCTCGAAGCGCCGGCGGGCGGCCACCAGGCCGGCCAGCACGAGGGGCAGGATGGCCACCGACCCCTTGCTGAGCATCGCGAGCGCGAAGGCGAGGAGCGACAGCGCGAACCAGCCCGCGCCCCCGCGGCGCCGGTCCGGCGGCGGCTCGTCGGCCCGCAGGAAGCACCCGATCGAGGCGAGGTAGAAGAGCATCGCCATCAGGTTCTTCCGCTGGGTGATCCAGGCCACCGACTCGACGTTCACCGGATGCAGCCCGAAGAGCAGCGCGCCGAGCCAGGCGCCGGGCACCCGCAGGCGCTCCAGCAGAAGCCAGATCAGGAGGACCTCGGCGAGGTGCAGCGCGAGGTTGGTGGCGTGGTAGCCGGCCGGATTCATCCCCCAGAGGCGCCACTCCGCCCACAGCGTCGTCTCGGTCGCCGGCCAGTAGTCGGGATTGCGCGCGCTGAACCAGAGCCGGGCCAGGCCGCCGGGCTCGTGGATCAGGCGGTTGGCGGTGACCGAGGTGTCGTCGTCCCAGACGAAGCCGTTGCCCAGGGACGGGAGGTAGGCGAGCGCCGTGAGGGCGAGGAGGACGATCGCGGCCAGCCGGCGGCTCCGGGCGGGAGTTGGGCTCGTCGAGGGCAACGCTACCGGTTCTGGGCGGACTGCGCCTGCTCGGCCAGCCTCAATACCGTCCGCGCCGCCTCGTCCCCGGGATCCAGCCGGAGGGCCTCCCGGTACTGGGCCGCGGCCTCGGCGGGGTGGCCGGCCAGCAGCAGCGCGTTGCCGAGGTTGTGGTGCGCCTCGACGTTGTCCGGATCGAGCGCCACCGCCCGCGCGAAATGCGCGGCCGCCTCGGCCAGTCGGCCGTTCTGCGCCAGGGCCGAGCCGAGGTTGTTCTCCATCCCGGCCGAGGCCGGCTGGAGGGCGATCGCCCGCTCGTACTCGGCGATGGCCTCCTGCGGCCGGCCGAGGCGCAGCAGGACGGTGCCGAGGTTGTAGTGGGCCTCCGCGTAGCCGGGGCGCAGTTCGAGGGCGCGCCGCAGGTGCGGCAGCGCGGCGGCGGGGTCATCCCGCAGGAAGAGGGTGTAGCCCAGGTTGCCCTCGGCGATCCAGGCCGCCGGGTTGCGCGCCAGCGTGTAGCTCCAGAGGGACAGATCGCTGCGGAAAACGCGCGCGTAGGCGCGCGTCTCGCCGGCCAGGGCCAGCGCCGCCCCGGCGGCGGCCATCCCCAGGACGATCCTCGGGCCGCGCCGGTCCAGGCTGTCCCAGGCCCGGCCCAGGCCCGCCGCGGCCAGGCCGGCCGGGCCCAGCAGCGAAATGTAGGCGAAATGATCCGCCACCCGCGAAATCCGCAGGTAGGCCATTCCGACCAGCCCCAGCACCGGGATCAGGTTGAGGACGAAGAAGCCCCAGCCGAGCAGCGCATGCCGGCCCCAGCCCCGGCGGCGCCGCCAGAACCAGAGGGTGAGCGCCACCGCCACCGCCCAGGAGAGCGCCGCCAGCCCCGCGGCCTGCGGCCAGGGCCAGAGGGGATAGACCGGAACCAGGCCCGCGGGCCACAGGGTCTTGTCGAGGTAGAAGACCACCGCCCGGCCCGCGAACGCCAGCCGCTCGGGCCAGCCGCCGGCCCAGGCGTGGCCCTCGGCGATGGCCCGGTGGTGCTGGAACCAGACGGTCAGTCCGCCCAGGGCCGCGGCCAGGCCGAAGAACGGCGCGGCCGCCCGCAGGTCGGCCGCCGCCACGCGCCCGCGCCGCCACCAGGCATGGAGCAGGATCACCGCCGGCAGCATCACCACCGAGCTCTTGGCCAGCAGCGCCAGGAGGAAGCAGGCGAGGGCCGCCGCGTACGCGGCGGGCCTGCGCGCCGCGTCGAACCGGAGGTAGGCCAGCAGCGCGAGCAGCAGCAGGGGCAGCGAGAGGGTGTTCTTGAGCTCGCTCACCCAGGCGACCGACTCGACGGTCAGCGGATGGATGCCGAAGAGCAGGCCGCCCGCCCACGCCAGGGGCGCGCCCAGCGCCGCCAGGAGCCGCCAGAACAGGAGCGCGGAAAGCAGGTGCAGGGCGAGGCTCAGGGCGTGGTCCGCCCCGGGACGGGCGCCCCGGAGGCGCCAGCCGGCCCATTCGGCCGTGGCGGTCAGCGGGAAGTAGTCCGCCCCGGCCCGGCCGCCCCAGATCTCCGCCAGGCCCCCCGGATCGCGCATCACCGGATTCTGGGAGATTTCGATCGAGTCGTCCCAGATCCAGCCCCCGCGCAGGGCGGGCCAGAACGCGAAGCCGACCGCCAGGGCGATCAGCGCGGCCTGCCAGGCGCCCCTCATGGCGCCGCCCGGGCCTGCAGCTGCCGCAGGTGCTCCAGGCTGGCGCGCGCCCCGGGATCGTCCGGCTTCAGCTTGAGCACGGCCTCGAATTCCTCCGCCGCCTCCGGGAAGCGGCCCATCCGCGCGAGCGCGTTGCCGAGGTCGAAGTGCGCGTCGGCCAGCGAGGGATCGAGCCGGAGCGCGGCGCGGTAATGGTCCACCGCCTCCGGCAGCCGGCCGCTCGCGCCCAGCGCGATCGCGAGGTTGGTCTGGGCCTGGACGTCGTTCGGGTTGCCCCGCAGCGCCGCCTCGTAGTGCGGGACGGCGTCGACCGCCCGGTTCGCCTCCATCAGCGCGTCCCCCAGCTTGGCCTGGGCCTGCGGCAGGTCCGGCGCGAGCCGCGCCGCCTCCTCGAGGTGGGGCAGCGCCTCGGGCCCGCGCCCCAGCTGCAGGAGGGCGCCGCCGAGATTGGTCTGCGCCACCGGCGAGGCGGGATCGAGCCGGACGGCTTCGGCGTATTCCGCCGCCGCCTGCTCCGGGCGGTCCAGCTGCAGGTAGAGATTGCCCAGGCTGTCGTGCACGTGGGGGTCGCCGGGATCGAGCTTCAGCGCCGCGCGGTAGTGCGCGAGCGCCTCGTCGGTCCGGCCCAGCGCCGCCAGGGCGGCGCCCAGGTTGTTCTCCGCCTCGAGGTAGGCCGGCTTGAGCTTGAGGGCCTCCTCGTACTGCGCCACCGCCGCCTCCGCCCTGCCCTGCTGGAAGAGCGCGAAGCCGAGGCTGTAGTGGGTCTCGGCCAGGTCCGGCCGCAGCTGCCAGGCCCGCACGAAATGCTCCATCGCCTCGGGCAGCCGGCCGGCCTGGTCGAGGGCGAAGCCCAGGTTGTACTGCGCCACGGAATTCCCGGGGCGCTTGGCGACCGTATCGGCCCAGAGTGCGATTTCGCTGCGGTAAAGGCCGTTGCGCCGGAAGGTGAGGAAGCCGAAGGCCAGCGCGACCAGGGCCAGCGCGGCCGGCCGCGCCAGGGCGGGAGCCCGCGCCAGCGCCCGCTCCGCGGCCCAGGCGGCCGCCGCGAGCACCGCGGCGAGCGGCAGGTAGGCGCGGTGCTCGACGATCATCTGGATCGTGCCGGGCATGAGCGAGCTGGGAGCCAGGATGCCGAAGAACCAGGCGCCGGCGAAGCCCAGGGCGCGCGCCCCGGAGCCGAACCGCGCCGGCCGGACGAGCGCCCAGAGGGTGGCGAGCGCCAGCGGCGCCACCACCAGGGCGTAGGGCAGGACCTCGCCCGCCCGCTTCACCCAGAACGTGCCGTACTCGAAGACCAGCGGGTGGGGCCAGAGCGCGAGCTGGAGGTAACGGGCGACCGCCTGGAACTGCGTCAGCCCGTAGGCCCACCATGCCACCCCCACCCCGAAGCCGACGGTGCCGCCGCGGTTGCCCCCGGTCTGCGCCACCAGGACGGCGAGCAGGATCCAGGTGGCCGCGAGCGCCCCGTAGTAGGCGCGCCGGCGGCGCCACGCCTCGGCGAAGCTCCCGGCCAGGAAGGTCCGGTCGTAGAGCAGGACCATCGCCGGCGCGGTCACCATCACCTCCTTCGTCCCCATCCCGAGGAGGCAGGCGGCGACGGAGAGCCCGAGCCAGGTCCGGCCCGCGCGCCCGCCCGCGGCCGCGCCGCGGACGAAGGCGTAGAGCGTGGCGAGGTAGAACAGGCCCATCAGCGACTCGGCGCGCTGGACCACGTAGGTCACCGACTCGGTCTGCAGCGGATGGACCGTCCAGAGCAGCGCCACGGCCAGGCCGAACCCGACGGGGTCGAGCCCCCGCGCGAAATCCTGCCCCCGGCACAGCTCGAGGGTGCGGCGCACCAGCCCGAAGAGCGCCAGCCCCGCCAGGAGGTGGAAGCCGAGATTGAGCAGGTGGTAGCTCCAGGCGGCGTCGGCGCTGATCGCGTAGTTGACCGCCAGCGAGAGGTTGAGGATGGGACGCCCGTTGACCGTCACCCCGCCCCCGAGGTTGGGCGTGAGGACCTCGCCCAGCCGCCAGAGGTGGCGCAGCGTGGGGTTCTCGGCGATCGACTGCCGGTCGTCGAAGAAGAATGACCCGGCGATGCTGTTGGCGTAGGCCGCCAGGCCGGCGAGGACGACGGCCGCCGCCGCCAGCCGCGCGCGGCGCGGTGCCGCGGCCGGATTCGCCCCGGCCGTCATCGGCCGTAGGCCTCCCAGGCGCGCTCGGCCAGGGCGAGCCGCGCGCGCAGCGCCTCGTCCCCCGGCGCGAGCCGCAGGGCGCCCTGGTACTGCGCGATCGCCTCGGGGAGGCGGCGCATCAGCAGGTACACGTTGCCCAGATTGGCCATCGCCTCGCCGTAGGCGGGCTGCAGCCGCAGCGCCGCCTGCAGCTCCTCCGCCGCCTCCGGCAGGCGGCGGGAGCGGGCCAGCGCGATGGCGAGGTCGTTGTGCACCAGGGCCCGCCCGCCGTCCCGCGCGATCGAGGCCCGGTACTCCCCGATTGCGGCGTCCAGCTGCCCGCCGGCAGCCAGGGCCCCGGCCAAGGCGTAGTGCTCCGCGGCCGAGGGGCGGACCGAGGCCGCCCGGCGGAACTCCGCCGTGGCCTCCGGCAGCCGGCCGGCGCGCAGGAGGAAGCGCCCGAGGCTCGCGTGCTCCGTGGCGTAGTGGTCGGCGCTGGACAGGAGATTGAACGCGACCGAGAAGGCCAGCAGGAGGGCCCAGCCACAGCGCGCCGCGACGCGGGCCGGCCCCCCGCCGGCCAGGGCCCGCTCCAGGCCGAAGATGCCCAGGACGGCGAGGACCGTGAGCGGGAGCAGGAATTCCACCTCGTAGCGGCTGCAGTTGCAGTAGAAGAGGCAGATGACGCCGGCCGCGGCGAGGAAGAGCAGGCCGGCCGCCGCGCCGAGGCGGCGGAGCGCGCGGGATTCCGGGCCGCCGCCGCGCCACGCCAGCGGAGCCGCCAGGGCGAGCAGCGTGACCGGGACGTTGGCCAGGACGCCGTAGGGATCCTCGACCGGCCCGTGGCCGGGCCCGGGCGCGGCGGGCGCGATCGAGCCCGCGAAGGGGAAGACCGGGGACCACCGCACCGGCTCCAGGAAATAGACCCGGAAGTTGAAGGCGAGGTAGCCCAGGCTGAAATGCCGGAGGCTGTCCTGCCGGTCGGCGGCGAGCTGGTAGTGCTCGCCGAACTCGAGGGGGCTGCCGAAGCGGGCCCAGTTGTACCAGGCCAGCCCCAGGCCGCAGGCCAGCAGCGGGAGGGCCGCCGCGGCCAGCGCCCGCGCCGTCCGGCCCGGTCCGGCCGCCGGCTCGCGCGCCTGCGCCCAAACCGGAACGAGCAGCATGACGCAGCCGGGCAGCCAGGAGGGCCGGGCGCCCAGCGCCAGGCCGTAGGCCAGGCTCGCCGCGAGCAGCCAGCGCCCCCGCCGCTCGGGCGCGGCCAGCGCCTGCCAGACGCAGCCGAGCGCGAGCAGCACCAGCGCCGCGCCGCAGGCGATCGGCACCTCGCAGACGTCCGCCCGCTCGAGCAGGATCGGCAGCCCCGTCGCCAGGCCGACCGCGAGGAGCCCGGCCGCGAGCACCCCCGAGGCCGCCTGGGGAAAGCACGCCCGCCGCACCGAGCGGAGGAGCCAGGCCGCGGCGAGGAAGGCCGCCCCGCAGAAGATCGCGGCGCCGAACTTGTTGGCCAGGTACGCGCCGGTCAGGGCCGACCAGGGCCAGAACAGCAGCAGGGCCGGGACCGCGCCGAAGTAGAGGTAGAGCGCCCCGCGGTAGTAGCTGACGTTCTCGAGCGCGTAGGGCGGCAGGCGGTAGGGCAGATTGGCCGCGGGGTCGAAGGGGTCCTTCAGGGCGGCCAGCCCCGGCGGCACCGGAACGGGCAGCGCCAGCTGCCCGGCCCGGAAGGCCCGCACCAGCAGGTTGTTGCTGTGCTCGGAGGCCGGCAGGCTCCAGGGCACCGCGCCCGCCGCGGTGATGGCCGCCAGCGCGGCCAGGACCAGCAGCGCGGCGCCGGCGCAGATCCACGAGGGCCGGGGAAGCGTCCTCATGGGCGCGAGAGGGCCCGCCGCGCCAGCTCCAGGCGGGCGCGCAGCGCCGCGTTGCCGGGGTCGAGCTGGAGCGCCTGCTCGTATTGCTGCACGGCCTCGGGAAGCCGGCCCATCAGCAGGAGGACGTTGCCCAGGTTGGCGCGCGCCTCGCCATAGCGCGGGTCGAGGGTCACGGCCGCCTGGAATTGCACGGCGGCGTCGCGCAGCCGGCGGGAGCGGGCCAGCGCGATGCCCAGATTGTTGCAGGCCCGCGGCTGCTTGGGGTCCAAGTGCAGGGAAAGCTCATATTCGTCGACCGCCTCCGGCAGCCGCCCGGCCGCGTCGAGGGCGTTGGCCAGAAGGTAATGGACGGGAGCCGCGGCCGGGTCGATCACAACCGCCTCGCGGCAGAGCTCGGCCGCGCGCCCCGGCGCCCCCGCCCGCAGCAGCAGCTCCGCCAGGGCGAGGCGGGGCGCGAGAAAGCGCGGATTGGCCCAGAGCGCCGCCGCGAAGCGGCCCGCCGCCTCCCGGTTCCGGCCGGACTGCTCGAGCAGTCTTCCCTCGGTGTACCGTTCCCCGGCGTATCGGCCGCAGCTGGCCAGGAGGTTGAACCCGATGGAGAAGACCACCAGGGCGAGCCAGCCCGCGCGCGCCGCCGCCGCCAGGCGTCCGCGGCCGGCCAGGGCCCGCTCCAGGGCGAAGATCCCGGCCACGGCCAGCAGCACGAGGAAGGGCAGGAATTCGGCCTCGTAGCGGCCGCAGGCCGCGAAATACAGCAGCAGCGGCGCGAGCACGGCCGCGGCCATCAGCGCCACGGCGAGGAGGAAGGCGCGGAGGAGCCGGCGGCCCTCCTCCGCGCGGCCGCGCAGCGCGAAGGGGACCGCCAGGGCGAGCGCGACCAGCGGGATGTTGGGCAGGATGCCGAAGGTCCCGTCGGGCGGGTAGGCGCCGGCCGCCGGCGGCGGCAGGACGATGCCCTGGTTGAACGGGAAATGCGCCGTCCAGTAGCTGGGGGAAAGGAAGTAGAGGCGGAGGTTGGAGGCCAGGAAGCGCAGGCCGAAGCCCGGCGCCCGGCCGATGTCCGAGAGCTGGTAGGCGTGGCCGAAGTCCGCCGGGCTGCCGAAGCGGAGCTGGTTGTAGAGCAGCAGGCCCAGCCCGCAGACGCCCGCGGGAAGCAGCGCGGCGGCGGCGAGCCGGAGCCTTCCGCGCCCGCCGCCCTGCCCGCGCGGGAGGAGGGCGAGCGGCAGCGCCAGCGCCGCGGCGGCGAACAGGTCCGAGGGCCGCGCGGCGATCGCCAGGCCGTAGGCCAGGCTGGCGGCCGCGAGCCAGCGGCCGCGCCGCTCCGGCCGGTGGAGCGCGCGCCACAGCGCGGCCAGCGCCAGCATCAGGCACGCGTAGGCGCAGCTGATCGGGACCTCGCAGATGCCGGGCCGCTGCAGCATCAGCGGCATCGAGGCCCCGAGGCCCAGCGCCAGCACGCCGGCACCGAGGATCCAGCCGGCGGCCTCCGGGAAATACCGGTTGCGCAGGGCCCGCGCGATCGCGGCGGAGGCCAGGAAGCCGAGGCTGCAGAAGAGCGCGACCGCGGACTTGTGCGCGAGGTAGTGCCCGGTCAGGAGCAACCAGGGCCAGAACAGCAGGAGGGCGGGCGCGACCCCGAAGTAGAGGTAGAGCTTGCCGTGAAAGTAGCTCGCGTCCTGCAGGAAATACGGCGCCGCGCGGTAGGGCGCGTTGGCCGCCGGATCGTAGGGGTGCGGCAGCGCGGCCAGCCCCGGCGGCACCTCCTTGGCCAGGCTGAGGTGGCCCGAGCGGAATCCCCGCACCAGGGCGTTGTAGTAGAGCTCGCCCGGGTCGGACCACGCCCACTCCGAGCCGCCGGCCTCCGCGCAGGCGAAGAAGACGCCGACCACCAGGGCCGCGGCGATCCAGCAGGGCAGGGCGGACCGGCTCATGGCTTGCGGGCCGCCGCGCAGCCGCCGAGGCCGGCCAGCCCGAGCAGCGCGAGCCCCAGGCCCCACCCCGCCCCGGGCGCGGCGTAGCGGAAGAGCACCTGGTGGCGGCCGGCCGGCAGCGCGACCGCCTGCTGCAGGAAGTTGGCGCGGATCAGCGGCGCGGGCGCGCCGTCGACCCGGACGGACCAGCCCTCGGCCCAGTTCTCGGCCAGGACCAGAAAGCAGGGCCGGTCGGCGGCGCAGCCCACCCGGATCCCGCCCGGGCCGTAGTCCAGCGCCGTGACCGCGCCGGGCGCGCCGGAGCCCGCGGAGCGCTCCCCCACCCGCTGGTCCCAGGAGACCAGCAGCGTCGCCGGATCCCAGCGGCCGGCGGCGATGGCCGCGAGGGCGTCGGCCGGACGCGGCACCGTGGCCACGGCCTCCACCAAACGGGCGCGGGGCAGAGCGTAGGGATTGCGGGCAAAGCCGACGTGCAGCCCCGTGGCGTCGAGGCCGCCCCGGATCAGGAGGGGCACGTTCCAGGCCCCCAGCAGCCGCAGGGCCTCGGGCGAACCGTTCGCGGCCAGGGCGTCGAGGACCGGCTGGAGCCGGAACTGGTAGTCGGGCAGCTGCACGCTGCCCGAGCCCTGCGTCGTGAAGATGCGCCAGCTCATCACCGTATCGAGGTCGAAGAGGGCCCGCAGCGTGCGAAAATCCTCCGGGATCGCGCTGCCGTAGACGATGTCGCCGAAACCGGAGAAGGACTTGGGCACGTAGACCCGGCCCGCGGCGGGGCCGGCCAGGGGGGCGACGTCGGCGGGCGGCGGCTCGGCGTACAGGTCCGCCGGTGCCCGGTAGTTCAGGTTGCGGCCGGCCGAGAGCAGCTCGGCGCCGCAGAGCAGGCAGGCGGCCAGGGGCAGCCAGCCGCGGCGCCGGGAGCGCAAGCCGGCCCAGACCAGCGCCGCGCCGGCGCCCGCGCCGGCCGCCAGGCGCGCCGCCTCGGCCGCGAGGGGGCGCGGGGCCGCCAGCGAGGGGGAGCGAAAGACCAGCATCGGCTCGAGGAGCGCCGCCCGCAGGCGGCCCAGGAGCGGGGTGCCGAGCGCGGCGTCCAGGCCGAGCGCCAGCGCGAGCGCGGCCAGGATCCCGAGCCAGCGGGCCCAGCCCGCCGGCCGCTCCGGGCGCCGGGCCTCCTGCCAGCGCTCCAGCCCGGCTCCGGCCAGCAGCGCCAGCCCCAGCACCGTGAGGGAGAGCGCCATCGTCGGCCATTTGCCGGCCCGCCGCACCAGCGGGAGGGCCGCGATCAGCTGGTCCGTCCCGAGGTGCCGGCCCAGCGCGAGCACCACCCCGGCCGCGGCCAGCGCCAGCGCGAAGCCCCAGGCGGGCCGCCGGCCCGAGCCGGCCGGGGGGCGGCGCAGGCCGAGCGCGGCGAAGAAGAGGGCGCCGATCCCGACGTAGAAGCACTTCTGCCAGTTCGGAAACCCGGCGAGCCAGGGGCCCGCGAGGTCGGCCAGGTCCCGCAGGCGCAGCGAAAAGCGCGCCTGCATCAGCCCCCCGAACTCCTCGGCAGGCAGGTCGCGGGCGAGGCAGAGGGTCGGCACGTACTGGGCGCAGCCGAGCAGCGCGCCGAGGCCGAGGCCGGACCCCAGCCAGAGGAAGGCGCGGGCGCCCGCCGCCCGGCGGCCGGCCAGCGCCGTCCCGGCCGCGCAGAGCAGGCCGAGCAGCGCGTAAAGCGGCGGATACGGGCTGCCCGCCAGAAGCTGAAGGCCGAAGGCCGCGCCCAGCACCGCGGCCCAGCGCGGCGCGGCCTCGGTCAGGCATTTCCAGCCGCCGAGGAGGACCAGCGGGGTCCAGGCCAGCCCGCCGAGCATCTCGGGGAATTCGATCTGCTTGGCGGGGAGGCCGGCGAAGCCGGCGATCGTCCCCGCCAGCAGCGCCCCGCCGAAGGAGAGGCCGAGGCCGCGGGCCAGGAGGTAGCAGAAGAAGCCGAGCATCGCGGTGTGCGCCGCCGCGTACCAGGCGAACGCCGTCCCGAAGGGCAGCGCCGCGAAGATCAGGCTGGGCGGATAGAAGACCGCGTTCTGCGGGTTGGCCACGAAGGGGACCCCGCAGCCGACGAACGGGTTCCAGAAGGGGATCTCGCCCGCGCGGACGCACTGCCCGTACCACCAGCGCGGGCCCTGGAATTGGGTGTAGAGGTCGCGCAGCACGATCGTCCTCTCCCCCACCAGGCAGGAGCCGAAGACCAGCGCCGTCAGGATGGCCAGCCATGCCGCGGCCCGCTGCCATCCTCTGAGCCGCGGCCTCATCGCGCCTTCCGCGCCGCCGCCGCGATCGCCCCCAGCCAGCCCAGCCCGGCCAGCCCCGAGATCGCCAGGCCGAGCCGGAAGGACGGCGGGGCGTATTCGATCCGGAGGCGGTGGTGGCCGGCGGCCAGCGGCACGGCCCGGAGGATGTAGTCGGCGGGAAGCAGGTCGTAGCGCCGCTGAACGCTGCCCTCCAGCGCGACCGCCCGCCAGTCGCGGCTGTAGGGGTCGGTGATCAGCAGCAGCGCGGGCGAGGCGACGTCCGCCTCCACCGTGAGGCTGTCGGGGGTTTCCGCCACGAGCCGGGCCGCGCCCGGGGCCGCCGCCGGTTCCGGCCGGGGCGAGGGTTCGCTCTCCAGCACCACCGTCTTCCGGGGATCGAAATCCTTGGCCGCCATCGCGCCCATGACGGCGTCCCGCCCCCGCCGCACCTGGTACCCGCCGACCAGCTCGACGTGCCCCAGCGGATCGGGGGCCCCGGCGTAGACCTGCACCTTCGACAGGTCGCCGGACGCCGCGATGACGTAGCGGCAGCGGAGGATGGCGTAGATCGGCGGCATCCCGCGGAAGGAGGGCACGTACTGCGTGGCCTTGTCCGGGTCGTAGCCCTGGGTCGCGGTGATGAACTCGGCGTAGCGCCGGAGGACGAAGGGATCGTTGCCCCAGATGTCGGGGGCCCCGAGGAGGAAGCCGGCGTCCGAGCCGGCCAGGGGATTGATCAGGTTGAGGATGCGGTAGTCGCCCGGGTGCCCGGCCACGAACTCGCGCACGTTCTCCGGGATCCCCGAGGCGAGGGGCGCCCCCACGGTGTTGCGCCCCGCGAAGAGCGCCAGCTGGAGCGCGCAGAGCGCCAGGGGAACCTGGCGCAGGGCCGGGCGCCGGACCGCCGCCACCAGGGCGGCCCCGCAGGCGGCCAGGACGCCCGCCGCCCAGAACAGCGAGTCGCCGGCGCGCGCGCCCACGTCCCGGAAATAGCCCTCGGGGACATGGGGCGGCATCGTGTTCTGCCCGCTGCGGTGAAGGGCCTCCTGCCAGCCCTGGGCCAGCGCGGGGGCGGCGTGCAGCCAGAGGCCCGCCAGGGCGAGGACGCCGGCGCCGGCCAGGGCCCACGCCCCCGCCCGGCGGGAGGCCGGCGGCCGCCGGATCAGCGCGTCGGCCCCGGCGCCGACCGCCATGACCAGGAAGGCCAGGGCGAAGAAGCTGAACTTGGAGGTGCCGCGGAACTGCCCGAAGCCGGGCGCGAAGTCGTAGAGCAGCCGGAAGAGCGGGGTCTGGGGGCCGAGGGCCAGGAGCAGCAGCAGGGCGGCCAGGGCGAGGTCGCAGGCGGTCCGGCGCCGGCGTCCGCCCTCGATCCAGCCGGCCAGGACGAGCGCGAGGGCGGCGGTGCCGACGTAGAGCGACATCTCCTGCAGGTACCAGCGGCCCCAATACACCCAATGGAGGAAGTCGCCGAAGAAGCCGGGCGCCACCAGGGTGACCAGGTTCTCCACCGGCAGGAAAAAGGTGCTGGCCCAGTCGAAGGGCGCCTTGCCCTGGCGCACGCCCTCCGCGGCCGCGGCCAGCCCGGGGAGAAGCTGGACGGCGGTGAGGAGCGCCGCCGCCGCGTAGCAGGCGGCGACGGAGGGCAGCGCCCGCCGCCGGACCTCCGGGCGGGCCGCCGTCCAGACCAGGGCGTGCAGGCCCGCGGCGATCCCGGTCAGGTAGACGTACTGGATGTGCCCCGCCAGGATCTGCAGGGCGATGCCCCCGCTGGCCGCGAGGAGGCCGGACCACCGCCGCTCCGTCCACCAGCGCTCGAACCCGGCCAGGATCCACGGGACCCAGGCCATGGTGCAGAGGTTGGAGAGGTGCCCGGCGTAGAGGTGGGGCCAGACCGCGCCCGAGCAGGCCAGGGCCAGGCCGCAGAGCGCGCCGGCCAGCGGATGGAAGCCGCGCTGCCGCGCCCAGCGGTGCATCCCCCACCCCAGCAGGATCAGGTGCAGGAAATAGGAGAAGTTGATCCCGGCCGCCAGCGGCAGCACGAGAAAGAGCAGGTTGAAGGGATAGAGCAGCGCGGACTGGAACCCGCCGAAGAACGGCTCGCCCGAGTAGGTGTACGGATTCCAGAGCGGAAAGTGGCCCGCCTTCAGGCTGGCGGTGGCGAAGGCCCGCCACGGCGCGAACTGGCTCGGCAGGTCGGAGTAGGGCGTGCTCAGGACCCAGCCCGACGGCAGCAGCAGCGCCGCCGCCGCGGCGGCCAGCAGCAGCGCGGCGATCGTCCACGCCTCGGGGCGCGATGTCGGCTTCAGCGGGGTCAAAGCGCGGAGGCTACGGCTGCGCCGCCCGCCGGACAATGTCCAAGTTGGACTGGATACGGGCGTCCCCGGGCCGCAGCCGCAGCGCGGCCTCGAATTCCGCCGCCGCCTCGGCCGGGCGGCCCGCGAGGTAGAGGGCGTTCCCCAGCCCCACGTGGAAGTCGGCCCGCCCCGGATCGAGCCGGGCCGCCTCCCGGTATTGCTCCAGGGCGGCCGGGGCGCGCCGCTCGAGGAAGAGCGTGTTGCCGTAGTTGAAGTGGGCCTCGGCGAAGGCGGGCCGCAGCCGCAGCGTGGCCTGGAACTCGCCCTCCGCCCGCGCCAGCTGCCCGCGCTGGGCCAGCCAGGTGGCGAGGTTGTAGTGGGCCGACCACGCCTCCGGGTTGCGCCGGAGGGTGTAGGTCCACAAAGCGTCCTCGTCGTGGAAGACCCCGGCGTAGCCCCGGCTGGCCGCGGCCAGGACCAGCGCGAGCGCGGCGAGGACCGCCGCCCCGCCCTTCCACCGCCCCGCGGCCCCCGCCGCCAGCGCGATCGGACCGAGCAGCGCGATGTAGGCCAGGTGATCCGCCACCCAGGTGATGTGCATGTAGGTGATCGTGATCAGTCCGGCGACCGGCAGCAGGTTGAGGACGAAGAATCCGAGGCCGAACAGCGCCCCGCGGCCCCAGCCGGCACGCCGCCGCCAGAGCAGCAGCCCCAGCGCGAGCAGGCCGAGCCAGGGCAGCCACTGGGCCGCCGAGGGCGGGTCCAGGTTCCAGCGCGGGTAGATCGGGTCCAGCCCCAGGGGCAGCACGCACTTCTCCAGGTAAAACGCCAGGGCCAGCCCCGCGCCGGCCAGGCGCGGGAGGACGCCGCCGGCCGTGACGAAGTCGGGCTGCATCGCGCGGTGGTGCTGGAAATACACCGTGACCAGCCCCAGCGCGGCCGAGACGGCGAAGAAGGGGGCGGCCGCGCGCAGCTCGCGCGGGGCGATCCGCCCGCGCCGCCACCAGGCGTGGAGCAGGATCACGCAGGGGAACATCACCACCGTGCTCTTGGCCAGCATCGCCAGGAGGAAGAGGCCGAGGGCGGCCGCGTAGGCGCGCCGGCTGCCTTTCCCGTCGAATTCCAGGTAGGCGACCATCGCCCCCAGCAGCAGCGCCAGGGAGAGGGTGTTCTTGAGCTCCGCCGCCCAGGCCACCGACTCGACGGTGAGCGGGTGCACCGCGAAGAGCAGCCCGCCCAGCCAGGCGAGGCGCAGCCCGAGCCGGGCCAGGACCCACCAGAACAGCAGCGCGGCCAGGGCGTGCAGGGCCGCGCTCACGGCGTGGTAGCCGAAGGGGTCGGCGCCCCAGAGGCGCCACTCCAGCCACTGCAGCGTCGTCTTGAGCGGAAAATAGTCCGCCCCCGCCGCCCCCGACCAGATCTTGGCCAGGCCGCCCGGATCGCGCAGGACCGCGTTGGCGGTCACCTCCTGGTTGTCGTCCCAGAGCCACCCGCCCCCCAGGCTGGGGCCGAAGACGAAGGCGGCGGCCGCCAGGATGACGCCCGCGCGCAGCCAGGCGGGGGGCGAGAAGGCCCGGCTCACGGCTGCGCCCTCAGCTGCGCCAGGGCGGCCGCGGCCGCGGCGTCTCCGGGCTGGAGTTTCAGGCACGCCTCGAATTCCGCCGCCGCCTCCGCGCGGCGGCCCAGCCGGGCCAGGGCCCGGCCGAGGAGCAGCCGGGCCGGGGCGAAGCCCGGCTTGAGCGCGAGGGCCGCCGCGAGATGGCGGGCGGCCTCGTCGTAGCGCTGGCGGAACACCAGCAGGCTGCCGAGGTTGAGCTGCGCCACGAAGCTGCGGGGCTGCAGCCGCAGCGCCTCCTGGTACTGGGCGATGCCCTCGTCGACCCGCTGCTCGCGGACGAGGATGACGCCGAGGTTGCTGTGGCCCTCCGGCCAATCGGGCTTGAGGCGGATCTCCTCCCGGAATTCCGCCTCGGCCTCGGCCAGACGCCGCTCGTCCTGGCCCAGGATCACCCCCAGGTTGTCGTGGGCGAGCCAGGCGGCCGGGTTGCGGCGGATGGTCTCCCGCGCCAGGGTCTCGGCGCTGGCGTAGGCGAGGCACTGGCGGCAGGTCAGGAAGGCGAAGCTCGCGGCCAGGGCGGCGGCGAACGCATCCGCCCGCGGATTGCGCGCGCGCCAGCGGCTCAGGCCGTACCCGGCGACGGCGGCCGCGCCCAGCAGCGCCAGGTGCTCGTAGTGGTCGGCCACCAGCGAGAACTTCATGAAATAGACGTCGGTGAAGCCCATCACCGGCAGCAGCGCCGCGCAGAAGTAGAGCCAGGCGAAGCGGAGGGGACGCGGCCCCCGCCAGAGCCAGGCGCTGACGCCGAGGGCCGCGAGGAGCGGCAGGTACCAGAGCACCTGGTGCGCGTCGACCCGCCACAGCGGGTAGAAGAAGGTGAGGTTCAGCGGCAGCACCGCCTTGGAAAGATAGAACCAGACCACCGCGCCGGCCCCCAGCAGGCGCTCCAGCGCGGTGGCATGCCGGATCACCTCGGCGCCCGCCAGGTGGTGGGCCTGGAACCAGATGTTCACCGCGGTGAGGGCCGCGGCCACCGCGAGGAACGGAGCCGCCCAGAGGGCGTCCCGCGGGGCCAGGCGGCGGCGCCAGGCCACGATGCCCAGCAGCACCAGGGGCAGGATCGCGACCGAGCCCTTGCTCAGCATCGCCAGCACGAACGCCGCGAGGCTCGCCGCGTACCAGCCCGGGCTCCGGGCCCTCGCCTCCGGCCAGCCGGAGCGGAGGAAGGCCCAGATCGACGCCAGGTAGAACAGCATCGCCATCAGGTTCTTCCGCTGGGTGACCCAGGCGACCGACTCGACGTTGACCGGGTGGACGGCGAAGAGCAGCGCGCCGAGCCAGGCGCCGGGCATCCGGAGCCGGGCCAGGATCCGCCAGAACAGCAGCGCCTCCGCCAGGTGCAGGGCGAGGTTGACCAGGTGGTAGCCGGCGGGGTTCGCGCCCCAGAGCCGCCACTCCACCCAGAAGGTGCTCAGGGTCACCGGCCAGTAGTCCGGGGCCTCGGTGGTGCACCAGGCGCGGTAGAGCCCGTCGGGCGCCTGCACCAGCGGATTGCGGGTGAGGGCGACGTCGTCGTCCCAGACGAAGCCGGCATGCGTCGCCGGCAGGTAGGCGGCGAGGACGGCGACGATCAGCACCCCCGCCGCCAGCCACCGCGGCAGCCGCTCCAGCGGGGACTGCGCGGCCGGCGTCACCGCGGACCGACCGGCGCCGGCCGCCCGCGGTAGATCCGGCACGCCGCCTCGAACACCTGCTCGACCGTGATCGCCTGCATGCAGACGTTGTCGCGGCAGGCGGTCTGGCGGTTGTTGTAGGCGTTGACGCAGGGGCTGCAGGCCAGCCCCGCCCACAGCGGGTGGCTGCGCGGGCCGGGCGCGGCGAAGAGCAGCGGCGTCTCCGGGCCGAAGAGGGAGATCACGTCGATCGGCGTGAGCGCCGCGAAATGCGCCGGCCCGCTGTCGTTGGTGATGAGGATGTCGGCGAAACCGTAGACCACCAGCAGCTGCCGCAGCGTGGTGCGGCCGGCCAGGCAGACGCACCGCGGCGAATCCACCGCCCGCACCAAGTCGGCGACCTTCGGCGCCTCCTCGGGCGCTCCGGTGAAGCCGATGCGCACCTCCGGGAACTCGCGCAGGAGCCGGCCCGCCAGGGCCACGTAGTTGCCCGAATCCCACTTGCGCAGCGGCAGCAGGTCGCTGGCGTTGGCGTTGAGCAGGATCATCCGCCCGCCCTCGGGCACCCCCAGCCCGCGGAGGAGCCGGACCACCTCCGCCGACTCGTCCGCGCGCGGCGCGAAGGGCGGCAAGGGCGCGCTCACCGGCGGCACCGCCGGGAAGGTCGGCAGCCTGCCGGGAGCGAGGTCCAGCGCCAGCACCAGGCTGGTGAAGGTGCGGCTGGTGTGCAGGTGGGCGTTGTAGAGCACCCGGTCGGTGAAGAGGTCCCCCCGGTATGGGCCCTCCCCGAAGTAGGCGTGGAAGCCCACCCGGCGCCGCGCGCCGCCGAGGAAGGCGATGGCGGCGGAGAACCGCGCGAAGAATTCCAGGTCGACGCAGGCGTCGAAGCGGCGGCGGCGGATCTCGCGCAGTCGCCCCAGGCAGCTCGCGGCCATGGCCAGGGGTGAGCGGGTCCGCACCGTCAGGACGTTCTCCGGCGGCACCAGCCCCAGCAGGTCCAGGATGAACCGGTTCTCCTCGAAGACCAGGAAGTAGACCTGCTCGCGGCCGACGCGCGCGACCGCCGTGCGGATGGCCTCATGGGCCAGGACGGTCGAGCCCTGCTCCGCCAGCTTGATGAAGAGGATGCTCCGGACCGGCGCCGAGGGATCCGAGCGCCCGAGGGCCCCGGCCAGCACCCGCCAGGCGGTGAACACGGCGCAAACCGGGGCGCCGACATACCGATCGAGGGTCTGCAGGACCCGGGCCTGGCTGCTGAAACGCTTCAAGGTCGATTAGCAAGGCGCGGATCGAGGCGAGCCGCCAGCGTGAATTGCTCCGCCGCCTCGCCCGCCCGACCCTCCGCCTGCAGGGCGTAGCCGAGGTTGAGGTGGGCCTGGGCGAACCCGGGGTCGAGGCGGACGGCGGCCGCGAAATGCGGCAGCGCCTCCCCCACCCGGCCGGCGGCCGCCAGGACGGTGCCGAGGTTGTTCTCGGCCTGCGGAAAGTCCGGCTGGAGCCGGATCGCCTCGGCGTATTGCCGGAGGGCGTCGTCGGAGCGGCCCAGGGCCCGGAGCGTGTTGGCCAGGTAGTAGCGGGCCATGGCGTACCGCGGGCTGAACTGCACCGCCCGCTCGAAATACGGCTCGGCCGCCGCCGGTCCGCTGCGCGGCAGCTCGATCAGCCCCAGGTTGAAGTTGGCCTCGGGGTAGTCCGGGTTCAGCCGCAGGGCCTCGACGAAGTGGGCCCGCGCCTCGGGCGTTCGTCCGGAGTTCGCCTCGGCGATCCCGAGGTTGTTGTCGGCCAGCCAGCACTGCGGATTCGCGGCCAGCGTGGCCCGGTAAAGCGCCTCGGCGTCGCGGTAGATGCCCGCCTGGCGCCAGGTCAAAATCGCCAGCAGGGCCGCGGCCGCCGGCACGGCCCAGCGGGGCGCCCACCGGGCGGCGGCGGCGCCCAGCGCCGCCGCCACGCCGATCAGCGCCAGCTGCTGGTAGTGGTCCGCCACCAGGGTGTACCGCATGAAGGAGATGTCGGCGAAGCCGAGGACCGGAACGAGCGCGGCGACAAAGTACAGCCAGGCGAAGCGCAGCGCGCGCCACCGGGGCCTCGCCCAGAGCAGCGCCGTCACCGCCAGCGCCGCCAGCAGCGGCAGCCACCAGAGGGGGTTGCCCGGGGCGACATGCCAGAGCGGATAGACGAAAACCAGGTGCGCGGGAAAGACCGCCTTGGCCAGGTAGAAGCACACCGTCGCTCCGGCCTCGAGCGTCCGCTCCAGCAGGCCGGCGCTGCGGATCGGAGCGGCGAAGCCGTGCTTCTGGAAGGCCATGTTGAGCAGCGTCAGGCCGCCGGCCACGGCGAAGTAGGGGGCCGACCACAGCGCATCGCGCCAGGCCAGCCGGCGGTGCCACGCCACGATGCCCAGCAGCACCAGCGGAAGGATCGCGACCGAGCCCTTGCTCAGCATGGCGAGGACGAAGGCCCCCAGGGACAGGCCGTACCAGAGGCGCTCCCGCCCGGCGGCGGCCGTCCCCGGCGGCCGGGTCCTTCCCGACCGCAGGAAGCAGCCGATCGCCGCAAGGTAGAACAGCAGGCTGAGGACGTTCTTGCGCTCCGCGATCCAGGCCACCGACTGGACGTTCACCGGGTGCGCGGCGAAGAGCAGGGCGCCGGCGAACGCCCCGGGCAGCCGGAGCCGGCGCAGCACCCACCAGAGGAGGATCGCATCGGCCGCGAACAGCAGGATGTTCGTCAGGTGATAGCCGGTCGGATCCGAGCCCCAGATCCGCCACTCCAGCCAGAACGAGCTCGTCGTCACCGGCCAGTAGTCGACCAGCTCCGGCTCCCAGGGCGTCCAGAAGCGCCAGAACCCGTCGTGGGCCCGCACCAGCGGGTTGGTCGTCAGGATGTTGTCGTCGTCGAAGATGAAGCCCCCGTGAAGGGCGGGAAGATAGACGAGGAAGACGAGGCCCGCCAGCAGCAGGCAGCCTCCGAGCAGGGCGTAGGATTTGTTGGCGGCGCGTTCCATCGCGTGATCCCGGCCTCCAAAAACAAAACTTCCCCGCCGGTGAAGGCGAGGAAGTCTTGGCTAGAGGATGGTCGCTCCGACTTAGAAGTCGAAGGTGGTCGTGAAGTAGAACTGCCGCGGCGGGATGATGCGGTAACCCTGCGGAGAACCGTCAGGATTGACCTGCACCACCTGGAGGTAGCCGTTCGACCACATGTCGCGGATGTTCAGCTGCAGCTTCACGCGGATCTTGTTGTCCAGCCAGGGCAGGCGGGTCGTGTACGAAATCCACATGTCCTGGTGAATGAGCTCCTTGGAGTTGATCGGATTGAACGCCTGGAGCTGGTCGATCGCGCCGAGGGCGGCGGGGTCGGGAGCAGCGCCATGGTAGCCGATGGCGGCCGGCGTCTGGTAGCGCAGGGCGCCGCCGATGCCGAAGTTCCGCAGGGGCCCGGTGACGAAGAGGTAGTTCGTCAGGTAGTTCAGCTGATACTCCGGCAGGTCGGGCGAGATGTGGCCCTGCTGGGCCAGCAGCACGTCCAAACCGGCGGCGTCAACGGTGCCATTCAGCCACTGCTGCGGAGTCTGCTGACCGAGACCGGTCGACAGATTTCCGGGGCTGATCGTGGTCCAGAACGGGCCGAGGACCGGGTCGGTCGCGGTGGCCCAGACGCCCAGGCGGGCGGCGATGTACTTCTGCGTGTTGGGCAGAACCGCCGAGTTGACCGCCTTGTCCTGGTCGGCCGTGAACTTCATGGTCCAGTTCCGCGTCGGGTTGTAGGTGATGTTCACCTCATAGCCCGTGGCGGCGACCGTCTGGGTGTCAGCCTGGTGCTGGGTGGCGTTGACGAAGTTCTGCAAGCCCGTCGAGAACTTCAGGACGTTCGTCTGCGCGTAGCTGTTGATGGCGGCGGCGCTGGCGCTGGGCCCGAGGGCGTTGGTCGCAACCTCCTGCGCCCAGGGGATGAAGAAGCTGTAGTCGATGCGCTCGGCGCGGTCGAGGAAGGCGCCGATGCCGGCGCGGCTGTTCTCCGCGTCCGCCTTGTACCAGTTCATCTCGGCGACCAGCTTGTCATCCCAGAGCGAGATGAGCACGCCGTAGTCCTTGCCGTGGCCGCTCGGGTTGGGCAGCACGTTGCCGAAGGGATCCATCCCCAGGCTCGTGACCTGGAAGTTCTGCGACTGGTTGTAGTGCAGCGCCAGCCACTTGGTCACGTGCAGCACCGCGCCGGCCTGGCGGGTGATGCCGCTCGTCCCGACCCAGCTGGTGAACTGGGTGAGGTTGTAGAGGTCGGTCAGGCCGGTCGACGGATTGATCGTCGGGTTGAGGGTGTTGCGCGAGCGCTGGTAGTCGTGGCGCTGGCCGAGGGTGATGACCAGGCGGTCGTTCCAGAAGTAGTCCTGGAGGCCGCCGGCATAGGACCAGATCTGGCCCTGGTTCTTGACCGTGCTGGTCGGGAAGATCGCCGGACCGGCCTTCACGTTCTCCTGGGTCCAGGTGCCGCCGTTGAGGGCGGTGTTGTACCAGGTCATCGGATAGGTGAAGTTCGTGTTGGTGAAGAAGCCCGGGTCGAAGCTCACCGCGGTGCCCGAGTTGCTCAGGTAGAAGCGCTGGGAGTTGGAGCCCGACGGGCCGCTGGCGTTGTTGCCGATGTCGGTCGTGGTGTTCCAGCTGTGGGAGTCGAGGACCTGGAGGCGGTAACGGTAGCTCTGGGTCGTGATGTCCTGGTGCTGGTAGAACGCCAGGGCGCTGTGGCGGCCCAGCCACTTCGTCCAGTTGTCGTTATGGGTGAAGTCGAGCTGGTAGGTGCCCTGGATGCGCATCTGCTCGTTGACGTTGTGGGTGTAGATGTCGTCACCCTGCTGCATCGCGATGAAGGGCCGGCCGAAGTACGGGTTCGGGGCGCCGTTGAGCAGGCGGGTGTTCGGGTCGACCTGGAGGGCGTTGCCGACGTTGCCGCCGAAGTAGTTGTGCGCCTGGGAATCGAACTGCTCGCGGTACCAGCCGAATTCGAAGGAGAGGTCGTCGGTGACCTGCTGCTCGACGTCGACGTTGTAGATCTGGGCCTTGTCCTCGCCGAGGTTGCCCGAAAGCGTGTTGATGGAATTGTAATTCATCAGCTGCTTGTTGGTCAGGCCCGCCTCGTGGAAGAGGGGATAGGTGACCTGGCCGGCGGGAGCGGAACCGGCGAACTTCGCATAGTTGCCCTGCGAGGTCGCCAGGCGCTCGAAGCCGATCGGGCCCCAGACGTTGGTGGTGGCGTTGACGCCGGTCCCGTTCACGCTGCCGACCGCATTGGTCGGGGTGCCGGGGGCGGCGAAGTTGGTGCCGAGCTGAGCCTGCTCCCACAGCTGGAGCTGGCCGTGCACGAAGTACATCTGCGGCTGGCCGTCGCCCCAGTTGCCCAGGCCCACGGAAAGGCCGGCGGGCAGCAGCTGGTTGTTGGTGATCGGGGCGGTGGTCGTGCCGTTGACGTTGGCGGTGAAGGTGATCGGGTCCCAGGTCGGGCGGCCCGCGTTGAGCCAGGGGGTGATTTCGTCAACCGGCGTCACGCTGTTCGCGCGGCGGTTCGGGTTGTCGTAGTACTCCATGTTCGCCCGGATCGTGGTCTTCGGCAGGGGCTTGAGGGTGAACGTCGCGAACTCGCGGCGCTGGATGTCGTAAACCGGCTCCTGGCCCGTGCGGTGGGTGTTCTGGTAGAGGCCGGCGACCGCGATCGCGAGCTTGTCCGGGATCAGGGCGCGGTTGAGGTTGATGACGGCGCGCTCGTCGCCGAAGCTGCCGTAGCGCAGCTGGATCTCGTTGGTGTCCTTGTTCAGGACCGCCTGCTCGATCGTCGAATTGACGATGCCCGAGGGGCTGCCGATGCCGTAGAGGGTCGAGTTCGGGCCGCGGCTCACGTCGACGCGGTCGACGTTGTAGGAGTCGAGCTGGATGGCCGAGTTGGTGAGGAAGAAGTTGCGGGTGATGTCGACCGGACCCAGGCCGCGGACGCGGTTGGAGGTCTGGGGCGAGCCCTGGATGGTGTCGCCGATGCCCGTGCCCTTGCCGAAGCCGCCGAGCGCGGTGTAGTTCTCCGTGCCCTCGGTGCTGGCCTCGTAGAGGAACATGTCGTTCAGATCGATGGCCGACGTGTCCTGCATCTGCTGCTTGGTGATGACGGTGATCGAGGCACCGATATCGGACAGCTTGGTGTTGAGGCGGGAGCCGGACAGGGTGTTCTGGGTGTAATAACCCACGTCCTTGTCCGAGGTCTGCACCTCGAAGGGGCTCATTTTGTAGACGTTGTTCGAGGCGGCCGGCTGGGCGGCGCTCGTCTCAACTTGCTGCGAGGTGGGCACCGCGGTGGTGGCCGGCGCAGGAGCGGCCGTCTGGTCCGAAGTGGCCTGAGCGTGGGCCACCGGCAGCACTGCCGTCGTGATCAAAAACGCAGCCGCATACAGGGCGGCCGCGGCATCCTTACCAATGCAGACACGAGGTCTATTCATATAGGGGGGGAGGGGTGTTAGGGTGAAAATGCAGGGGTAGAGCGAAGGCGACAGGGGCCGCCCTTGCACTGCATGAGTTAGTTGGGGAAACCATCGGAGTTTCAGGCATAGGCAAAGGCATCTATATCAGACAGTCCGTATGACAGTCAGATTTTGAACATTTGTTTTCGGACTCGTGTCCGAATCTGATTTTGGGGACCCCCTGCGGAACTTGGTTTTTAAGTTCCTAACAATCAGTGAATTGTAATCTAGATTCTCCGCCTGTTTTTTCGGCTCTCTTTTTCAGAATTGTGACATTTGCAGCGGCTCCGATCGGGCCCGCGGCACCCCGCTCGGCGCCCCGCTAGGGGTATCCCCCCAGGCGGCGCAGAGCGGACCGTTTTTCAGAGGGAAAACCGCATGAAATAAAAGCCGTGACACGGCCGGGACGGTCCGCCAAGTTCCTCGGACAGTCAGAGGATGCCTAACCCCGCCCCAACCGTCCGTTCGCTGGCCCGCGAGCTCGGCCTTTCACGCACCACCGTCTCCGACGCGCTCCGCGGAGCCCCGCGGGTCGATCAGCAGACCGTTCTGCGGGTCCAGGAGGCGGCGCGGGCCGCGGGCTACCAGCGCAATCCCCTCGCCGCCGCCCTGATGTCGGAGCTGCGGCGCTCGCGCGGCGCGACCTTCCGGGGGGTGATCGCCGCCGTCGACTTGGACGAGCCCGACCGGCCCGGCTATGCGGCGCGCTTTCACCGGGAGCTGGTGGTGGGCGCCGCCGCGCGCGCCGACGAACTCGGCTTCAAGGTCGAGAACTTCGTGATGGGCCGCGACGGCCTCTCGGTGCTGCGCCTGGACTCGGTGCTCCAGTCGCGGGGCATCCACGGCGTGCTGCTGCTTCCCGCCTGGTACGATCCCGACCTGTCCAAGCTCGACTGGTCGCGCTACGCCGGCGTCTACACCGACTATATCATCGAGCGTCCGGCGCTGCATTCGGTCTGCTCCGACCACTACCGCGCGATGATGGCGGCGCTGACGCGCCTGGCCGCGCTCGGCTACCGCCGGCCGGGGCTGGCGCTGCACCGGCACAACGACGAGCGCCTGCAGCACCGCTGGTCCGGCGCCTTCCGCGCCTTCCAGGAGCATCATCCCGATGTCGAGAGCGTGCCGCCGCTGATGGCCTCCTCGCTCGAGCGGGACGAATTCGTGCGCTGGTTCCGTCAGAACCAGCCGGACGTGGTCCTCAGCCACAACACCGAGGTGATCGACTGGATGGAGGGCTGCGGCGCGAGCGTGCCGGCGACCCATGGCTTCGTCAGCCTGAACCTGGTGATGCGGACCCGCCCGTGCACCGGCCTCGATCTCCAGCCCCATCTGCTCGGCGCCCGGGCGGCCGAGCTGCTCGTGGCCCAGCTCCAGCGCAACGAGCACGGCGTGCCGGAGTGGCCTACGACCACGACGATCCCCGCCCGCTGGGTCGAGGGCGCCACCCTGCAGGTGCAGGACACCCCGCCGGCCCGCCCGAAGCCGGCCAGGGCCCGCGCCAAGGCCGCCCGGGTCTGACCCCGGGCTCAATCGGGACTTGGCTCGCCCCGGGGACCGGGGCACCCTGGCGGATCGCGCCCGGGTGGTGAAATGGCAAACACAGGAGTCTTAGAAGCTCCCGCCGCAAGGCTTGCCGGTTCAAGTCCGGCCCCGGGCACTTAGGCCACCTGGCGGTCGAAGGGCGTCTCCGGCGCCGGCGCGACCATGCTGTAGTGGCGGATCGCCTGCCGCCACCAGGGGTCGAGGCGCTCGGCGGGCGCGGCCCAGACCTCGTCGTGGAGCAGCCGCATCGAATCGGGATCGAGCAGCAGCGAGACCTTGTCGCGGAGCGGAAGCGCGCCCGGCCCGGCGCAGACCAGCTGCGCGCGCAGCGCGCCGAAGCGCTCCTCGCTCGCCGCCGGCAGATCGTCCTTCTCGCGCAGCAGCGCGACATGCACCGCGTTGACGTACGGATCCAGCACGGCCTGGAGGAGGCCGTAGTCCGCGGTGAGGTGCTCGGGCACGGGCCGCGATGCCGGCCCCAGCTCCGGCAGGCAGCGGCTGATCCGCTCCAGCACCTCGGGCGGACGGGTCTCCTCCGGGGTGAGGAAGATCCCGCTCCGCCGCCAGGCGGCCCCGACCTCGATCGAGCCCGTGAAATACGACAGCGGGATGGAGAGGATCAGGCCGAGCAGCACCGGCGACATCCAGGCGGCCAGGCGCGGATCGATGCTCCAGACGCAGGCGGCCGCGATCAGCCCGACCGCGGTGTGGCCCGCGTGGCCGCGGATCGCCTCGCCCCAGGCGGAAGCGCCCTCGCGGCCGCGCCGCTGGGTGCCCCAGGAGACGGGCTGGCGGCACAGGGTCAGGACGACGAACTGCGTGTGGAAGAGCATCAGCACCGGCGCGAGCAGGGTGAAGATGCCGGTCTCCAGCCCCACCCCCTTCCAGACCGCGGCCCAGCCGCCGAAGGCGGCGAGTTCGCCGGGATGCTCGCGCAGCTCGAGCAGGCCGATCGCCTTGGGCAGCAGCAGCAGCCCGATGGTGTAGAAGAAGAGGACGAGCGACTCGCCGGTCAGGCTCCAGTGGAGGTGGCGGGCGAAGCCGAGATGGGCGTAGATCGCCGGATTGATCCGCGCGTTGTCCGCCGCGATGATCGCCGAGAGGGCCAAGAGCGCGAGCCACAGCGGGGAGGCCAGGTAGGAGAGGATCCCGAGGATGAAATGGACCCGGTTCACCGCGTGGAAGCCGCGCGCGACGATCAGCCGGGTGTGCTGGAGGTTGCCCTGGAGCCAGCGCCGGTCCCGCTTGGCCAGGTCGATGACGTTGGCCGGGCATTCCTCGTAGTTCTCCTCCAGGTCGACGGCCAGCCAGACCTGCCAGCCCGCCCGCCGCATCAGCGCCGCCTCGACGTAGTCGTGGCTCATGATCCGGCCGCCGAAGGGCCCGTCCCCCGGCAGCTCGGGGAGCGAGCAGTGGCGCATGAAGGGTTCGAGCCGGACGATGGCGTTGTGGCCCCAGTAGTTCGCCTCCGACAGCTGCCAGAAATTGAGGCCCGCGCCGGCGGTCGGGCCGTAGAGCCGGCTGGCGAACTGCTGCAGCCGGGCGAGGATGGTCTCGCCGTTGGCCAGCAGCGGCGCGGCCTGGACCAGCCCGACCCCGCGGTTGCGCTCCATCAGCCGCACCAGCCGGGTGATGGCCCGGCCGGAAAGGATGCTGTCGGCGTCCAGCACGACCATGTAGCGGTAGTGCCGGCCCCACCGCCGGCAGAAGTCGGCGATGTTGCCGGCCTTCTTGTTCAGCCCCACCCGGCGCTTGCGGTAGAAGATCCGCCCCTTCGCGCCCAGCTGCTGGGTCAGCGCCAGCCAGGCCGCCTCCTCCTCGATCCAGCGGTTGGGGTCGGTCGAGTCGCTGAGCAGGAAGAAGTCGCAGGCGGACAGCCGTCCGTGCTCCTGCACCGATTCGTACGCGGCCCGCAGTCCGGCGATGACCCGCCGCACCTCCTCGTTGCACACCGGCATCACCACCGCCGTGGGCGCGTCCAGCACCCCGTCGTCCTCCTCGAAGTCCACGCTGCGGAGGATGGAGCAGGGCTCCCCCCGGCGGCGGATCCAGAAGCCGACCACGGCCTGCACCGCCCCGAGCGCGACCAGCAGGAAGAGGAGCGAGAAGATGGCCAGGTGCGCGATCTTCCAGAGGTCGAAGCCGGTGCGCCAGTGCAGGTCGGCCATCACGCTCACCGCCGGGCCCGTCGTGACCAGCAGCAGCGTCGCGACCAGGAAGCGGCGGCGGGACGCGAGCGCGGCGTCCAGCCGGGCCGGATCGAAGGGGCCGGCCTTCATCCTAGTGGCTCGAGGCCCAGGCGGCGCCCATCGCCCCGATGATGGCCAGCCAGAGGCCGGCGGCCTGGATCAAGCCCGGCCGGCGCAGGCCGCGGAGGGCCTCCACCCCGGCCGGCGCCACCGCGAATTCCAGCGGCGCCGCCGGCATGCTGGCCGGCCTCAGCTCCGGGCCGGCCTCGAGCCGCGATTCGCGGAGGGCCTCGGCCAGGGCCGGCCGCACCGGCCGGCCGTCCAGGAATTCACGGGGCCAGCCCGCCTCCAGATGCGTCATGACCAGGGCAAGGCGCCCCCGCGACCGCAGCGCGTCCTCGGACGCGCCGCCTTCGCCGAAGGCCTGGGAGTACCAGGCGGCCATCTTCCGGTAGAGCACGTTCATCGCCGCGGTCACCGGGGGCGTCCCCCGCTGGCCGGCCGACTCCCGCTTCGCCTCCTCGACCAGGGCGGCCGCCAGGTGGTGGATGGCCACCCGGCCCTGGATGCGGTGAGCGTGCAAGTAGCTCTCCACCCGGAGGAAAGCGTCGTCCCAGGCCTCGCTCTGCGCTGAGAGGGAAGCGGGATCGGATTGCGGCGCGAGAGACCGCTCGCGGAGGGCGGACGTCGATTCCATACGGTAGGCCTCCCCTTTGGACCGCGGGCCGGCGCTTTCGGCCCGCCTGAAATCCCCGGTATTTGGGATCGGAGGAAAGACCGAAGGGACCGCGGCGGCGTCTCCGCCTTCAAGATACTCTTGAAGCAGGGGCCAAGCTATGGGGGGATGGAGGGACCCCATGAAAGCCACGTCGTTCCTCCCCCATGCGTTGGCCGTCGCCGCCGCCGTTCTCGGCGGCAGCCCCCTCCTCCGCGCCCAGGCCGCGGCGCCCGCGAACGTTCCCGCACCCCCGCCCTCCGCCCGCCCGCGCTTCGACGCCAAGGGCCGGCCGCTCAGCGACTCCCACGGCAACGCGCTCCGCTACAACCCGGTCAGCGGCCACATCTCGAACTACGATCAGGACAAGGTCGGCCGCTACGTCCTGCCGCCCCTGCTGGTCCTGAACGACGGCGAGCCGGTGACCACCGCCGAGGCCTGGTACAAGCTGCGCCGCCCCGAAATCCTCGAGCTCTACCGCCAGTTCATCTACGGCCACGTCCCGGCCACCGCGCCGAAGGTCACCTTCCAGGTGGCCTCGGCCGATCCGGGGGCCCTGGGAGGCACGGCGGTGCGCAAGGAGGTCGTCGGGACCTTCGGCGAGGGGCCCGACGCCCCCAAGATGCATATTGTCATGTACCTGCCGGCCCATGCCTCCGGCCCGGTGCCGGTGCTGCTGCATCTCGTCTTCTTCGGCACCAATCTCGCGCCGCCGCCCGACGCCCCGGCCCCCGCCGCGGAGGGCCGGGCCGCCCGGCGTCCCCGGCTGGTCGAGGCCGGCCCGGTCGCCGACATCCTCGCCCGCGGCTGGGGTTACGCGATGGTGAGGTACACCGAGATCGAGCCCGACAACAAGCTGGGAGCCATGCCGCAGCGCCTCAACCTGCCGGGCCTTCCCCCCCAGCCGGTCCCGACCAAGCCGCCGGTGGGCGTGCGCACCCTCGCGCTGGCCCCGGGCCAGACCGAGGTCGCCCCCAATGAGTGGGGCACGATCAGCGCCTGGGCCTGGGGCGCGAGCCGCGTGCTCGACTATTTCGAGACCGATCCGGCGGTGGACGCCAAGCGTGTCGCCCTGATCGGCCATTCCCGCCTGGGCAAGACCGTGCTCTGGGCCGGCGCCCAGGACCCGCGCTTCGCGGTCATCCTCTCGAGCTGCGCGGGCGAGATGGGCTCCTCCCTCGCCCGCCGCGACTACGGCGAGACGGTTGACGACATGGCCACCGGATTCCCCTGGCAGTTCGCGGGCAACTTCCAGGCTTTCATCGGTCACTGGACCGCCATGCCGACCGACACCCACATGGTCATCGCGCTCAACGCCCCGCACGGGGTCTACATCGACGGCGGGGTCGGCGACCAGTGGTCGGACCCGGTCGGCGAATTCCTCGGCGAGGTCGCGGCGGGCCCCGTCTACCGCCTGGTGGGGAGGAAGGACCTCGGCACCGACCAGCTTCCCGCCGTCGACCATCCGCTGATCGAGGGCGACCTGGGCTTCCAGTACCACAAGGAGGCGCACGTGATCGCCGCCTCCGACTGGCAGGCCTTCCTCCAATTCGCCGAGCGCTACCTCAAGCCCTCGAGCTGAGTCCATGGACACCCGGCGGCGCTGGCTGGCGGCGGGCGCGCTCGCCGGGATCACGCTCCTGGCCTACCTCCCGGCGCTCCGCGGCGGGTTCATCTGGGACGACGACAATTTCCTCACCCTCAACCCGCTGATCCGGGCCGGCGACGGGCTGCGGCGGTTCTGGTTCACCACCCAGGCCTCCGACTACTGGCCGGTCACCTCCAGCACGCTCTGGCTGGAGTGGCGCCTGTGGGGGCCGCATCCCCTCGGCTACCACGCGGTCAACGTGGCGCTCCACCTCGCCGAGGTGGTGCTGCTCTGGGCGATCCTCCGCCGGCTGCGGGTTCCGGGCGCCTGGCTGGGGGCGCTGCTCTTCGCGCTCCACCCGGTCAACGTCGAATCGGTGGCCTGGATCGCCCAGCGCAAGAACCTGATGGCGATGCTGTTCTACCTGGCGTCGATCGCGCTCTTCCTGCGCTGGGACAAGGGGAGGCCCCTGCCCTACCTCCTCAGCCTGCTGGCCTTCGTCCTGGCCCTGCTGAGCAAGGGCTCGGTCGCGCCCCTGCCGCTCGTGCTGCTGGGCCTGGTCGCCTGGCGCCGCCGCCTGGCGCCGCGGGATCTTCTCTGGTCGGCGCCCTTTTTCGCCGCCGCCGCCGGCTTCGCCGCGCTCAACGTCTGGTTCCAGACGCATGGCTCCGGCCTGGTCATCCGCCAGGCCGGCCTCCTCGAGCGGCTGCTCGGCGCCGGCGCCGCGGTCTGGTTCTACCTCGGCAAGGCGCTGTGGCCCGCCCGCCTGATCTTCGTCTATCCCCAGTGGGACATCCGCGCCTCGGACCCGCGCTGGTGGGTTCCGCTGCTCGCCGCCCTCGCCGCGACCGCGGCGCTTCTGCGCTGGCGGGCCCGGGCGCGGCCGGCGCTCTTCGCCTGGCTCTATTTCTGCGCGCTGCTCGTCCCGGTGATGGGCTTCGCCGACATCGCATTCATGGAATACTCGCTGGTGGCCAATCACTACGAGCACCTCGCGCTGATCGGCGTCACCACTCTGGCGGGCGCGGGCTGGGCGCGCTGGCGCCAGCGCCAGGCCGCCGCGGCGCTGGCGGCCGCCATCGCCGCCTGCGCCCTCTGCTTCGCCCTCACCTGGCGGCTCAACCGCACCTACGGCAACGTCGAGACGCTCTACCGCGAGACGCTGCGGATCAATCCCGGCTCCTGGGTGGCCCAGGGCAACCTCGGGGCCCTGCTCGCCGGCCGGGGCGACCTGCAGGAGGCGGTCCCGCATTTCCAGCAGGCCCTGCGGCTCCATCCAAACTATCCCCAGGCCCACGTCAGCCTGGGCAGCGCCCTCGCCACCGCCGGCCGCCTGCCCGAGGCGATCGCCCAGTTCCAGGCCGCGCTGGCGCTGCGGCCGGACTTCGCGGAGGCGCACGCCAACCTCGGCCTGGCGGAGGAAAAGGAAGGGCGAAACGCCGAGGCCGAGTCGGAGCTCGAGCGCGCCGTGGCCATCAATCCCCGGCTCGCGCCGGCCCAGGAGAACCTGGGAGTGCTGCTGGCCCTTTCCGGGCGCCTGGCCGAGGCGGTTCCCCACCTGCAGGCCGCGCTCGACGCCGATCCCGATCTTCCCGGGGCCCGCGCCAACCTCGAGCGGGCCCGGCGGCTGCGGGAGGCCGGCCGCCCCTAGCGGCGGCCATGGAAGAGCCAGAGCAGAAGGCTGAGCGCCAGGCTGGCCAGGAGGCAGCTCGCGAGCGGGAAATAAAAGCTGACGTTGCCCTTCGCGTAGCGGAAATCGCCGGGCAGGCGGCCGATCCAGCCGCGCCCGAACCCCGACCAGAGGAGGAGGCCGACGGCGGCGATCGCCAGGCCGAGGAGGAAGATCGACTTGCCCATGGGGTTCATCTTGCGCCGGCCGGAGGCCGGCCCCTAGCTTTATGATTCCCGCCCGGGAAATCAAATCCGTGAACCCCGCCGCTCCCCGCGAAGTCGTCCGAGGCCGCCGCCGCGGGGCGGGGCCGAGGCCATGAGCGGAGGCGCCGGCAGCGGCTGGCGGAGGGTGCGCCGCTGGGGGCCGCTGGTGCTGCTGGCCGCGGGCCTGGCCGCCTATTCCGGCAGCCTCTCCGGCCCGTTCGTTTTCGACGACGGCCCGGCGATCGAACAGAACCTCACCATCCGCCGCCTCGCCAGCTCCCTGGCTCCTCCGGCGGGGGCGCTGCCGGTCAGCGGCCGGCCGCTCCTGAACCTCTCCTTCGCCCTGAACTACGCCGCCGGGGGGCTGGGCGTCGGCTCCTACCACGCCGTCAACCTCGCCATCCACCTGCTGGCGGGCCTCGCGCTGTTCGGGCTGGTCCGGCGCACCCTGGCCGGCCCGGACGACGAGGAGGCCGGGATGGTCGCGCTGGGGGCGGCGCTGCTCTGGCTGCTGCACCCCCTGCAGACCGAGGCGGTGACCTACGTGTCCCAGCGCGCCGAATCCCTGATGGGGCTGCTCTACCTTTTCACACTCTACGCCTGGGCGCGCGGCGCGCGGGAGGAGAAACGGGCGTGGCTCGGCGCCGCGGTGGCGGCTTGCGCCGCCGGCATGCTGACCAAGGAGGTGATGGCCTCGGCGCCGGTGTTCGCCCTGCTCTATGACCGCACCTTCGTCGCCGGGAGCTTCGCCGCCGCCTGGCGGCGCCGGCGCGGGGCCTACCTCGCGCTCGCCTCCACCTGGCTCCTGCTCGCGCTTTCGGTCGCCCTCGGCGGGGCGGACCGCGGCGGCACCTCGGCCCTGGCCTTCCAGCGACCCTGGACGAGCTACTGGCTGACCCAGCCGGAGGCGGTCGTCCACTACCTGCGGCTGGCGCTCCTGCCGCATCCGCTGGTGCTCTACTACCAGCCGGTGTGGGCCACCGCCCGGCAGGCGCTGCCCTATGCCGCGGCCGTGCTCGCGCTGGGGGGGGCGGCGGCCTGGGCCCTCTGGCGGCGGCCCGCGGCCGGCTTCCTCGGCGCCTGGTTTTTCGCGGGGCTGGCCCCGACCTCACTCGTCCCCAACGACATGCAGACCATCGCGGAACACCGCATGTACCTGCCGCTCGCGGCCGTCGCCGTCGGGGCGGCGCTGGCCCTCTCCGCGCTGGCCGGCCGCCGGCGCGCGCCGGCGCTCTGCGGGATCCTGGCCCTGGCGCTGGGCGCGGGGACCGCGCGGCGCAACGCCGCCTACGCCAGCAAGGTCGCCCTCTGGTCCGACACCGTGGCCAAGCGCCCGGAAAATTCCTACGCCCACAACAACCTCGGCGAGGCGCTCTTCGAGCGGGGGGACCTGGCCGGAGCCCTGGCCCAGTACCGCGAGGCGGAGCGCCTGCGGCCGGGCGCGGGCTCGATCTACGCCATCCTCAACCGCGGCATCACCCTCGAGGCGATGGGGCGGCTGCCGGAGGCGATGGCCGCGTACCGCGAGGGAGCCGCGGCCGAGCCGACCTGGGCGGGGCCGCATCTGCGCCTGGGCGACGCCCTCAACCGGGCCGGGCGGCTGGCCGAGGCGGAGGCCGAGTACCGCGCGGCGCTGCGGCTGCGTCCCGGCGACCCCCAGGCCGAGTACGGGCTGGGCAACCTGCGCCTGCGCGCGGGCGATCCGGCGGCGGCGGCCGCCTGCTTCCAGGCGGCGGTGCGGGGACGGCCCGGCTACGCCGAAGCCTGGGACGACCTGGGCACGGCCCTGGCCGCGAGCGGGCGCCTGCCCGAAGCCATCTCCGCCTACCGCCGGGCGATCGAGCTGAAGCCCGGGTATCCGGAGGCTCGTTACAGCCTGGGCAATGTCTACTACCAGATGAACCGGATTCCGGACGCGCTCGCCTGCTACGAGGAGGCCCTGCGCCGCGGGCCCGGGACCCCCGAGGCCCGCTACCATTACGGCGTCCTGCTGGCCCAGGCGGGCCGGCTCGACGAGGCGGAGAAGCAGCTGCAGGAGGCGCTGCGCCTCAAGCCGGGCAGCCCGGAGATCGAGGCCGGGCTGCGGCAGCTCCGGGCGATGCCGCCGGCCGCCGGAAGGCCCCGGCCATGAACAAGGCCGCGCTGCGCGATGCCATCGTCGCCCGCCTCGAGGAGGAGCTGGCGCTCCAGACCGCGGCGGCCAACGAGTCCCGCGAGGAGGCCACCGACTCCGAAAGCCGCCAGGAGGGCAAGTACGACATGCGCGGGCAGAGCGCCGCCTACCTCGCGGCCGGCCAGGCCAAGCTGGCGAAGGAGATCGCCGACGCGATCGGGGCCTTCCGCGCCCTCCCCTCGGCCGCGGCGGCGCCGAACGGCGCCGCCGGCCTCGGCTCCGTCGTCACGCTCGAGCAGAACGGGCAGCGCCACGCCTATTTCCTCGGGCCGGCCCGCGGCGGACTGGAGGTGGAGGCCGAGGGCGCGGCCGTCACGGTGGTGACGCCCGCGTCCGCGCTCGGCTCCCGCCTGATCGGCCGGCGGGCCGGCGAGCGGATCCTCTCGCAAGCCGGGCCGCCGCCCCGCTACGCTTCCGTCCTTTCCGTCGCATGAACCCGCTCCGTCCCCTCCGCGGCCTCGCGGCCCTCGCCGGCGCCGCCGCGCCCCTTCTCGCCGCCCCGCCGCCGACCCCGGTGCGGCCGGTGACCGACACCTATCACGGGGTGACCGTGTCGGACCCGTACCGCTGGCTGGAGGACGGGAAGGATCCCGCCGTCCGGGCCTGGTCGGACGCGCAGAACGCCTATGCCCGCGGCATCCTCGACGCCCTGCCCCACCGCGCGCAGATCCGCGCCCGCGTGACCCAGATCCTTTCGGCCCAGACCGTCGCCTACGGCGCCCTCGACTTCGAGGGCGGCCGGCTCTTCGCGCTCAAGCGCCAGCCCCCGAAGCAGCAGCCCTTCCTGGTCGTGATGGATTCGCCGGAGCGGCCCGAGGCGGCGCGGGTGCTGGTCGATCCCAACGCGATGAGCGCGAGCGGGGGCGTGGAAATCGACTGGTTCGTCCCCAGCCACGACGGGCGGCTCGTCGCCGTCTCGCTCTCCCAGGGCGGCAGCGAGGCCGGCGACGTCCACGTCTTCGACGTCGCCACCGGCAAGGAGGCCTACGAGGTCATCCCCCACGCGCAGAACGGCACGGCCGGCGGCTCGCTGGCCTGGGAGCCGGACGACAAGGCGTTCTTCTACACCCGCTACCCCCGGGGCGGCGAGCGGCCGCCGGAGGACCATGAGTTCTACATGCAGGTCTACCGCCACGTGCTGGGCACGCCGACCGAGGCGGACGCCTACGAGCTGGGGAAGGACTTCCCCAAGATCGCGGAGATCCAGGTGAAGAGCACCCCGGAAGGCGTGGTGCTGGCCAGCTTCCAGAAGGGCGACGGCGGCGAATTCCAGCACTATGTGCGCACCCTCGACGGGAAGTGGACCCAGCTCGACACCTACGCGGACGCCGTGGTGCTGGCCGAGATCGGCCCTTCGGCCGACGGCCGCTCCACCCCGATCTACCTGGTTTCGCGCCGGGACGCCCCCCGCGGCCGGCTGCTGCGGCTGACCGTGGACAACGCCCGGGCCGGCGCGAGGCTGGCCGACGCCCGCGAGGTCGTGCCCCAGGGCGCGGACACCATCGTCTGCGATTACGAGGGCGACGTCGGCAGCGTGCTGGCTACCGCGCGCCGCCTCTACCTGACCTACGAGACCGGCGGCCCCAGCGAGCTGCGGGTCTTCGACCTCGGCGGGCGGCCCCGCCCCGCCCCGCGGCAGTTTGCGGTCGGATCGGTCGACAGCGTCGTCGCGACCGGCCCCGCCAGCGACGACGTGCTCTTCCTCGCCACCAGCTACATCGACTGCCCGGCCTGGTTCTCCTACCGCGGCGGCGCCACCGCGCGGCTGCCGATTTCGCAGGAGTCCCCGGTGGACTTCTCCGACTGCGAGGTGGTGCGCGAGAGCGCCCGCTCGAAGGACGGCACGGCGGTGCCGGTGAACATCATCCGCCGCAAGGGCCTGGCCCTGGACGGCTCCCATCCCTGCATCATCACCGGCTACGGCGGCTACGGCATCAACAGCTCGCCCTACTTCAGCGCGGCGCGCCGGGCCTACATCGAGCAGGGGGTGGTCTTCGCCGAGGCCAACATCCGCGGCGGGGGCGAGTTCGGGGAGGCCTGGCACCGCGCCGGCAACCTGACGCGGAAGCAGAACGTCTTCGACGATTTCGCGGCCGCGGCGCAGCATATGATCGACGCCGGATACACCAGCCACGCCCGGCTCGCCCTGACCGGCGGCAGCAACGGCGGCCTGCTGATGGGCGCGGTTCTGACCCAGCATCCGCGCCTGGCCAAGTGCGTGGTCAGCCACGTCGGGATTTACGACATGCTGCGGGTCGAGCTCTCGCCCAACGGGGCCTTCAACATCACCGAGTTCGGGACGGTGAAGGATCCGGAGCAGTTCCAGGCGCTCTACGCCTATTCGCCGTACCATCACGTCGTCGACGGCGTGAAGTATCCCGACGTCCTCTTCCTCACCGGGGCCAACGATCCCCGGGTCGACCCGATGCAGAGCCGGAAGATGACCGCCCGGCTGCAGGCAGCCGGGGCCAACTGCCTGCTGCGGACCAGCGCCAACAGCGGCCACGGCATCGGCAGCAGCCTGAGCGAGCGGATCGAGGAGCAGGTGGACGTCGACGCCTACTTCTTCGCCGAGCTCGGCGTGGACTACCGCCCCGTCAACTAGTCCGCGACCCCCAGCCGGTCGCCCATCCGCGCGTAGGTCTCAACCTGCTTCGCGCTCTGCTCGACCAGGTCCGGATCGAAGCGGATGCGCCCGCGCCGGAACACGGTGATCACGCAGGAGCCCCCGAAGGCGAAGAACCCCTTCTCCGCCCCCTTGGCCACGGGGCGCCCGGGCACGTAGCTCTGCTTGATCGAGCCCACGTTGGTGGCGCCGACCTCGATCATCGCCACCTCGCCGAAGGCCGGAGAGGCGATGAGGGTGACCTCGCGCTTGTTCGAGACCAGGTAGCGGATGTTCCGCCGCAGCGCGAGCGGATGCACCGAATAGAGAAACCCGCCGATCGGCCGGGACTCGCCGGGGACGCCGCCGACCGGAAAGTGGAAGCGGTGGTAGTCGGTCGGGCACAGCCGCGAAATCAGCATCGCCCCGCCGGCGAACTTCGCCGCGGCCGGCCCGTCCGGGGCCTCCCCGAGCAGCTCCGCCAGCGAGAACTTGGCCCCCTTGACGTAGAAGCCCTCGGCCGCGTCCACGTCCGGGTAGGCCAGGTGCCGGCCGTCGGCCGGCAGCACCGCCACGCCCTCGCCCGCGGCGATCGGCCGCGACTCCGGCCGGAGCGCCCGGTAGAAGAACTCGTTGAAGGTCTTGAAGTCGAAGGCCGACTTCGCGAACTCGTCGACGTCGACGCCGTACTTGGAGATGAAGGGCAGGACCCGCAGGCCGCTGTAGGGCTTGTTCATCCTCCGCCCGTACCAGCGGGAGAACCAGGCGCGCCGCACCGCCAGCCAGAGCGCGAGGCGCCCGGCCGGGTTCTCGTAGGCGAAGCGCAGCCATCCCTCGCCGTAGATCGGCTCGGCGCGCAGCTCGCGCGCGTAGCGGTCGAAGTAGACGGTGGGGGGGGCGGCCATCGGCTCAGGACTGGGCGTCGTCCTCCAGGACGGATTCCCCGCGCAGGATGTCGTGGAGCGTGAGGATGCCGCGCAGGGTACCCGATTCGGCGTCCCCCACGCAGAGGAAGTCCAGGCTGCCGGCCAGCAGCTGCTGGCGGGCGGCCCCCACCGTCGCCTTGGCCTGGATCCATTGGGCGGGGAAGAGCCTGGGTTCCGCGCCGGCGGCCACCGCCTGCTCCGCCTCGTGGCGGAGGAGCACGCCGCGCACGCGGCCGTCCTCCCCCAGCGCCGGGAAGCACTGGTGGGACGACGACGCCAGCAGCGCCCGCAGCGAGGCGGGATCGAGCGCCCGGGCCACGACCGGCTTGAAGCTGGCCAGCGCGCTGACGGGGATCTCCTGCCAGCGCTTGAAGTGCCGCGGGGGCAGGACCTGGTGCGGATCCACCCCGTTCTGCCGGAGGATCTCGTCGTACATGTCGTGCTCGTTGATCGTCCGCGCGATCACCTGGCTGACGATCACCGCCAGCGCGAGGGCGGGCACGATCGCCCACTGGTTGGTCACCTCGAAGATCAGCAGGATCGAGGTGAAGGGCGTGCGCACCACCGCCCCGAAGCTCGCCGCCATGCCGACCATCGCCAGCATCGAGGACTCGCCCGGCGAGATCGAGAGGAAGTGGCCGCCCAGCGCCGAGATCGCCGAGCCCGCCATCGCGCCGATGAACAGGCTCGGCGCGAAGATCCCGCCGCAGCCGCCCGTGCCCACCGCCCCGGCGGTGGCCAGGATCTTGCCGGCGAAGAGCAGCAGCGCCGCCAGGAGCCCGAGCCGGCCCGCGATCGCCGCGGTCACGTCGGCGTAGCCCGGGCCGAAGATGCCGGTGTGGCCGGTCGAGAGGAAGACCGCGACCCCGACCGCCCAGCTGAGCAGCGCCCCCACCACCGGCAGGTACGGCTCGGCCGGCCCGCGCAGGCGCACCTGCAGGCGCCGCCGGATCGCCAGCGCGCCCTTCTGGAACCAGGCGCCGCCCGCGGCGGCCAGCAGGGCGACGAAGGGGATGAGGATCCAGGGCCGCCAGCCGAGCGCGCCGATCGCCCCGGTCTGGAACGCGGGCTGGGCGCCGAGGAAGGCGTGGGCCAGGAGCGCGCCGACGATCGCCGCCACCGCCACCCGGCCGAGCAGCCGGCTGTGCAGGTCGCCGATGACCTCCTCCAACACGAAGGTGATCGCCGCCAGCGGGGCGTTGAAGACCGCGGCCAGGCCGGCGGCCGCCCCCGCCGCGCACCAGGCCCGCCGTGCCTGCTTGGCCACGCCGGCCCGCCCGGCCGCCGCCGACATCGCGGCGGCGCCGATCTGGATCGAGGGCCCCTCCGGGCCCATGCTGACCCCGCCGCCGAGGGTGAGGGCCGAGGCCACCAGCTTCACCGCCGCCTCCCGGGCTCCCATGTCCCCGAAGTCGCGCCAGAAGGCGAGCTTGACCGGCAGCACGCCGCCGCCGCCGGCGGAGGGGGCGACGCGGGCGATGAGCCAGCTGGCCAGCGCGCTGCCCGCGACCACGCAGCCCAGCGAGCCCAGCGCGAAAACCAGCGGGCCGCGGGAGGCCAGCCGCTCGATCCCGTTGCGCTCGAACAGGACCGTCAGCGCGTGAAAGAGGATGACCGCCCCCCCGGCCGCCGCCGCCAGCAGGCCCAGCCCCGCGCCCTCCCAGACGCGGCTCGGGGTCAGCAGCCGCACCCGCGCCAGCGCGGCGCCCGGGGCCTTCCTAAATTCACTCCACCAGGAACTTCCACCCATTCCCGAGCCTGTCCGAGCGGCCGATCATTTGGCAAGCGCCGGCGCCGCCTCACGCCGCGCCGCCGCCCTCAGCCGCAGCGCCTCGTAGACCGGCGTGTCGCCCAGCGCCTCGGCCACCCCGTAGGCGGCGAAGCAGGCGACCAGCAGCGGCAGCATGAAGTCGTAGACCCCGGTGAGCTCGATCATCAGCACCAGCGCGGTCAGGGGCGCGCGCACGATGCCGGTGAAGAGGGCGCCCATGCCGATGATCGCAAAGATCTCCGGATGGGGGAAGAGCCCCGGCAGCAGGGCGTGGCCCGCCACCCCCAGGGACAGTCCGCCGAGCGAGCCGAGCACGAACAGGGGGATGAAGATGCCGCCGGCCGTGCCGCAGCCGTAGCTCGCCATCGTCATGCCGAAGCGCCCCAGCAGGACGAGCAGCATCGAGCCCACGGCCACCCGGCCGGCCAGCGCCTCCTGCAGGATGCCCGTGCCGGTGCCCGCCATGCCCGGCACCAGCCAGCCGATCAGGCCCATCGCCCCGCCCACCGCCGCGCCCAGGAGCGCCGGCGGCCACCGGTCCAGCCGCCCGAAGAGGTCGATCGACTTGAGGAGGCTGCGGTTGAAGCCGCAGCCGGCCAGCCCGCAGATGGCGCCGAGCACGAGCGCCCCGGGCAGGGCGCGGAAGGTGGGGACGGCCATGCCGTGGATCGCGAACACCGGCCAGCCCCCGGCCAGCAGCCGGGAAACGATGTCGGCGGACACCGCGGCGAGAAAGGCGGCGACAAAGATGACGGGCGTGAGGGTGATCTGCAGCTCCTCCAGCACGAACATCATCCCGGAGAGCGGGGCGTTGAAGGCCGCCGCCAGGCCGGCCCCGGCACCGGCGGTGATCAGCGCCTTGCGCTCCCCCTCCCCGTGGGAGACCCGGAACCAGCCCGCCACCATCAGGCCCGCCGCCCCTCCCATCTGGATGGTGGGCCCCTCCCGGCCGAGGGCGAAGCCGCCGCCGATGCCGATGAGCCCGGAGAAGAACTTGACCGGCAGCAGGCGCCGCCAGAACAGCTTCTCGTCGCCGAGCAGGACCGACTTCAGGTGGGGGATGCCGCTGCCGGCGGTCTCCGGCGCCAGGGCGCGCACCAGCCACAGGGCCAGCGCGCCGCCGCCCGCGCCGATGGCCAGGGCCCAGGCCAGCCCGCGCCAGCCCGGCTCGGAAACCGCGCCGAGGCGGGAGCGTTCGGCCGCGGCCAGCGCGAGGCGGAAAGAGCCGGCGCAGAGCCCCGTCACCAGGCCCACCGTGATCGCCTTGACCAGCACGTGCCGGCGTTGGACCTCTTTGGACTGGAGTCCGGCGCCTGCGGCCGCTGATTCGGGCATGGCACCACGCTTACAGCGAAGTGGCCCCCAAAACAAGCAGCCGGTTCACTTCGTCGCCGGCGCGCCGGCCTTGACCGCGGACTTCACCTCGCTGCCCTCGGGCGTTCTTCGAGGCCGGGCCGAGAGCGGAGAGCCCGCTCCGTGAGGGCGATCCGATCTCAGCCCGTCGCCCCCAGCGCCGCGATGCCGGCATTCCACGCGGCGCGCATTCTTTCCGCGGTCTCCGACGCCGTCGGATCGAGCTCCCTGAACTTCCCCAATTCCCCCGCCACCCGCGCCACGCCATCGCGCACTTCCGCAATGATCTCCTTGGCGTCCGCCGCGCTGAGTTGACAGCGACGAACCCCGAAGCGCTCGAGCCGTTTCGCGTCGGGCCACCGCTTCGCGCCATCCATCGTCAGCGCGAGGCTCTCGTCCGGCAGATAGGCGGCGGTCGTGACAACGTCGAAGGCCGGCGCCAGGCTGACGTGGCCGGCCGCATCGTCGTAAACGACCCCGAAATTCTTGCGATGCGCGTCGCCGTTGCGCACGGCGATCGAGAGGACGAGCGTGCGGAAGAACTTCGCGAGTTCCGGGCCCGCCCCTTCCGGTCCCCGAAGAACGCCGGCCAGCGTTCCCGCCAGCTGTTCGTATGATCCCTCGTATTTTTCTCGGGAGAGCCGGCCATCGAGCGCGCACCCGTCCTCGAAGGCCTGGTACGTGCCGTCCGGCTTGAGATCGAACCGCTCGACCGCGAGGATGCGCGCATCGCCGGCCAGCTCGGCCTTGGCGACCGTGAGGCCCGCCGCCCGCCCCGCCTTGAGACAGAGGAATTCGTTCGCGGCCAGGCCGGGGTATTTCGCCGCATCGAAGGATTTGACGATGTGCGTCGTGCCATGCGTCGTCATGCGCGAGTCGGTTTCGATCGGACTCATATTCGCGCTTTGCAGGCTACCATTGTCCCGCACGAGCACCTTGGGCTGGATTCCTGCCACGCCGGAATACTCCGCATACCGCCGCAGCAGCTCCGCGAAAAGTTCGTTCGTGCCCCGGCTCCGGAGGAGATCCTTCAGATTCTGGGCCGGCACCTGGTCCAGGCCGGCGGCTGATTCGCCGCAGCGCAGACGGCCGATCAACGACCGCCCGACAATCTGGAAAAGCGCGAGGTCGTCGAACACCGGCAACGCTTTAGCGAACATGTTGGACACCGCCTCGCGCAGGGCCCCTTCCGGCAGGCTCATGTCGAACACCGGATGCAGCGCGGCGGCACGCTCGGCCAGATACGGTTCGCTGGTGACCGGCATCAGCAGCGAAACGGCGACGGACGACGGGACGCCGGCGTCGTAGGCAAAGCGGTTCAGCGGCTCATCGCGCGCGAGGGTGCCGACCGGCCGCCGGTTGACGAAGATGTTAGCCACGGTCCGGTTTCAGCTTCGCCAGCGCCGCATCGGTCTCGCGAAACGCCTCGCGTCGCTCCCGGCGGTTCTTGGCGTAGGCCTCGTGCAGCGTCAGAGGCCGGCGTTCCTTCACGACGATGTCCAGCCCGAGCCGATCGCAAAGCCGCGCCAGCTTGCGCACGCCGATTTCCTCCACGATGCCGTTCTCGATCTTGGAAACGGTCGCGCGGCTCATTCGGAGCGCGCGGGCCAGCGCAGCCTGACTCAGGCCCGCCTTGTCCCGCGCTTGGCGAATGGTCTCTCCCGCTTCGGCAAAATTCATGTATCGTATGTGATACCATTTGAGAATTTGGGGCTCAGTCAAGCCATATCGGTATCGTATACGATTCATACTCTCAGCCACAGGCGGCTCTTAAGTGCCCTTTATGAGGACGCCCACGTATCCACATCGGCCTCGTGTTTCACGCCCCCGCTTCGGTGGCCGCGCGCTCATCCCTTCGGAATAATCGGGCACCTTCCCCGCATTATAGTAAAAGGATCAAACCGGTACTCTCAGCATCGGCGCGGGCCGTTTTACCCGCTTATTTTTTGGCAACGGCCGCGCCGGGCACGGTCGTCAGTTCGTCGTTCTTAACCGTGTAGACGGCATCGGAACCCTCGCTTTGCCGGCAATCAGGCCCGGGGCGGCGTTGTCCCGATCTTGCGCTGACGGAAGCGCGTTGCCGGCCGGGCGCCGAAGACCAGGTCGCAGCCCTTTCTCATGGTCGCCCCGATGGGAAAAACGGGTCTATCGAGAAAGGGCATGCGGCAGACGCTTTTCGAGAAATGAGCGGAGCCTAGGCAGGCCAGCCGGATCCAGCCCCGCGAAAAACGAGCGTGGCTCGATGGCCAATTCGGTGCACGCTTCGCGACCGTGAGCGGAAAGAATGACTTTGAGCGACTGCTCCAGGAAGTCGATGAGCTTGCGCTCATCCAGACGGCCCCCAGCTGCTGAATCGCGCAAGGTCGCAAGATAGGAAGGCATCAGGCGGTTGAGGATGAGAACGTGGCGCCCGTCCTGCCGATCGCGCTGATCGAGGTCCGATAGATTTGCGAGCTTGGCCTGCAGCAAGATTACCGGACCGGGCGCTTGGACTATTGTGGAGGGTTGACCAATGCTGAATCGATAGGCCGGCTGACGGAGTTCTTCATTGCTTGCACCCTTCACCTGCCGAAGAACCTCGATTAGCATGGGCGTGCCGGCCGAGTCGATGGCGATAACAACACCAACCTCGT